>NZ_JBATUH010000116.1:0-32979 GCF_049671045.1 Parvibaculum sp.
AGGATGGTGATGAGCTTTCGCACGGTGGCGATCATGGCGAGCTTGAAGGGTTTTCCACGCGTTCTGAGGTTTTGATAGAAGCCGCCGAGAACGGGATCCCTGACCTTGATGGCGCTGAGGACGGCCATGTAGGCGATATCGCGCAGATGCTTTCGCCCGCCGGCACATCGGCCGTTGCGGCCGGATGCACCTGACTGACGCGCATAGGGTGCCACGCCGACAAGGGCCGCGGCGACCTTGGCGGAGACTTTTCCCAGTTCGGGCATATCGGCCAGCAAGGCCGTGGCCAGAACCGGGCCGACGCCGGTGACCCGGCAAAGCCGCGCTTGCCGCCGCCGCAACCCTGGCGTCTTCGCCAGCAGGTCCGCGATCGCGGTCTCGAGCGTGGCGATGTCCTGTGCGATGGCCTGCAAGCGCGTCTCGATCATGGAGCGCACGACCGGCTCGTCAATGGTGTCGCATTGGCTGACAAGCCCGCTCTTTTCGGCCAGCAGCCGCCGGCGATGGGCGGCGATCGCACCCAGCTTGCGGCGGGCTGGATCAGGCGCATAAGGCGTGAGGCAAGATCGCACCATCATCAGATAACGGGCGATCATGGCGGCGTCGATCTTGTCGGTCTTGGCCAGTTGGCCGATGCCGCGGGCAAAACTGCGCACACGGGCGGGGGCAACGACATGAACCTCCAAACCCGCCGCATGGAGACTGTCGGCGAGCCTGCTTTCATAGCCGCCCGAGGCCTCGAGACCGACAGCCACCGGTCCCACTTGAACGAGGCGCCGAATGAGCTGTGCGACCTCGTCCGACGACGAGCCACAGCTGAAGCTTATCCCGGCCGGATGGATATGGATGTCGAAGTGGTGCTTGGAAACGTCGATGCCGACAAAGGACGGGTCGTGTATCATGGCCTTGCTCCCAGGCTTGTGGTGCGGGCAAAAGCCCGATCAACCGTTCGGGGTCAAAGGGAGCAGGCAGGGCCTCGCTTGACCTCGGCTGTTACAACCAGCCCGAAAGAACGGCCTCCTGCCTGCATCAGCCGGGATGCGCATCCCGGCTGATGCTCCAAGTAAAACACAACCCGTCCACACAAGCCCGGGGTGACGGAGAGTGTGGAGCGGCCAAGATGGACCCCGGGTCGAGCCCGGGGTGACGGCAGCGTTTGAGGCGCGGTCCTTGTCTCATTCGTCATGCCGGACTTGATCCGGCATCCATCTTCCTTCGCTATTGCGATTGAAGTCTGGACGCGGACCGATCAGGCGACGGGGAGGTGTGATGGGGGCAAGAGGCGGCTGGGTTTACATCATGACCAACAGGCCGCGCGGCACGCTCTATGTCGGCGTGGCTTCAGACATTGCGCGGCGCGCTTTTGAACACAGGCAGGGCGCGATCGCGGGATTCACGAAGCGCTATGGCCTCTCACGGCTCGTCTACATGGAAAGGCATGAGGAGATCGAGGCGGCGATTGATCGGGAGAAGAAGATCAAGAACTGGCCACGAGCTTGGAAAATTGACCTGATTTTGTCCGTCAATCCGTATTGGGAGGATTTGTACGAGGTGCTTCAAGCGTGATGGTCGCCGCGCCTGCCTCGCTTGCGGCCAAGATGCAGCCGGGTTCGAGTCCTGGGTGCAGAGCCACTTGCGCCCTGCCTGTCGCCCTGGACCACGGCACGAAGGCCGGGGCGATGGGGGCGGGGACGTGCGTCAGTCCGCGGTCATGGCCTCGTCATAGGCGGTGCTGGCGTCGAGCCACTCCTCCTCGGCGCGGGCGAGTGCCTTCAGCGCGTCGGCGCGGAGCTTGGCGAGGCGGGCGGCCTCGTCGGGTTTGCCATCGAAGGTACCGGGATCGGCAAGCTGCGCGTCCAGCCGCGCGACCTCGGCCTGAAGCCGCTCCATCTCGCGCTCGCTCGCCTGAATCTTTTTCTTCAGCGGCGCGAATTGCTCGCGCTTCTGCGCGGCGAGGCGGCGGGCTTCCTTCTTGTCGATCTGGGGCTTCGGCGCGGATGCCTCGCTCTCCTCGTCTGCATCGGCCGTGAGCGGCCGCACGCGGCGCGCGGGATCGAGAAGCCAGCGGCGATAATCGTCGAGGTCGCCGTCATAGGAGCTGACAGCGCCATCGGCCACGAGCCAGAGCCTGTCGGCGCAGGTTTCGACGAGATGCCGGTCATGGCTGATGAGGATGATCGCGCCGTCATATTCGTTGATGGCCATGACGAGCGCCTCGCGGCTGTCCACATCGAGATGGTTCGTCGGCTCGTCGAGAATGATGAGATGCGGCTTGTGAAAGGTCTGGATGGCAAAAAGCAGCCGCGCCTTCTCGCCGCCGGAGAGCTTCTCGACCCTTGTGTCAGCCTTGTCGGCGCCGAAGCCGTAGGAGCCCGCCATGGCGCGCACCTGCGCCTGCGTCGCATCGGGCATCAGCTCGCGGAAATGTTCGTAAGGCGTCTCGCCCATCTTCAGTTCGTCGAGCTGGTGCTGGGCGAAATAGGCGATGCGGAGCTTCTTCGAGACGTATTTGTGGCCGCCGGAAACCTGAAGCCGGTCACAAAGGAGCTTGGCAAAGGTCGACTTGCCATTGCCATTGGCGCCGAGAAGCGCGATGCGGTCGTCCTGATCGATGCGAAGATCGAGACCTTTCAGCACGGGCTTTTCCGGCTCGTAGCCGACGGCGGCATGTTCGAGGCGGATGATGGGCGAGGCGAGCGGCTTTTCCGGCGCGGGGAAGCGGAAGGGCATCACGCGCTCCTGCAGGATGTCCGCGATGGGCTCCATCTTCGCCAGCGCCTTGAGGCGGCTTTGCGCCTGCCGCGCCTTCGACGCCTTGGCGCGGAAGCGCTCGACAAAGCTCTCCATGTGCCGGCGCTGGTCTTCCTGCTTCCTCTTCATGGCGAGCTGGAGCGCCAGCTTCTCGCGCCGCGTGCGGTCGAAGCGGTCGTAATTGCCGCTATAGAGCGTGAGCTTCTTGTTCTCGAGATGCAGGATGCTCTCCGCGACATTGTTCAGCAGGTCGCGGTCGTGGCTGACGATGAGCACGGTGAAGGGATAGGAGCGCAGATAGTCCTCGAGCCAGATCGTGCCTTCGAGGTCGAGATAGTTGGTCGGCTCGTCGAGCAGCAGCAGATCGGGTTCGGAAAAGAGCACGGCCGCGAGCGCGACGCGCATGCGCCAGCCGCCGGAAAAATCGGAACAGGGCCGCGCCTGCGCCGCCTCGTCGAAGCCGAGGCCGGCAAGAATGGAGGCGGCCCGCGCCGGCGCCGCATGGGCGCCCATATCGGCAAGGCGCGTGTGGATCTCGGCGATCCTGTGCGCATCCGTCGCATGTTCGGCCTCGGCGAGCAGGGCCGCGCGCTCCTCATCCGCCGCGAGAACCGTGTCGAGGAGGGAGGTCGGGCCGGCAAGAACCTCCTGCCGGACCATGCCGACGCGCCAGTTCTTCGGGTAGCTGATGCCGCCGGTTTCCGGCTGGAGTTCGCCGGTAATGACCTTCAGCAGCGTCGATTTGCCGGTGCCGTTGCGGCCCACAAAGCCGACCTTCTGCCCCGGAGGCACGGCGGCCGTCACGCGGTCGAGCAGTAGGCGCCCCTCCATCCGGAAGGTGAGATCGTTGATATGCAGCATGCGCGGCTACTTATCACAGGCCGTTGCCGTCGTCATTAAGGGCGGCTATAACCCCGCGCGAAATCCCTGAACCTCATGAATTAGGAAGCTCTCGCATGGCGCTGGAACGGACTCTCTCGATCATCAAGCCGGACGCGACCCGGCGTAACCTCACCGGCAAGATCGTCGACCGGTTCGAAAGCGCGGGCCTGCGCGTCATCGCCTCGAAGCGCCTCTGGCTCTCCAAGGCCCAGGCCGAAGGCTTCTACGCCGTCCACAAGGAGCGGCCCTTCTTCAACGATCTCGTCGCTTTCATGATCTCGGGCCCGGTCGTGGTTCAGGTTCTGGAAGGCGAGAATGCCATCGCGAAGAATCGCGAGATCATGGGCGCGACCAACCCGGCCAACGCGGCCGAGGGCACAATCCGCAAGGATTTCGCCGAGTCGATCGAGGCGAATTCGGTGCATGGCTCCGACGCTCCGGAAACGGCCGCTCAGGAGATCTCCTATTTCTTCTCGGGCATCGAGATCGTCGGCTGATCCGGCACTATCGGAATTCGGAAAGCCCCGCTGGAAACGGCGGGGCTTTTTGTTTTGTCCCCGGGGTCCAGCTTTGCCTAATGGCCCGCCGGAACGAAGAGGGGCGCCTGCGCGCCTGCGTCCTCGCCGTCGATCAGCACACGCTCGTCGACGATCCGTGTGCGGCCCTCGGCGACGAGGCGGAGCGCCATCGGGTAGAGCCGGTGTTCGGCCGCAAGCACGCGATCGGCGAGGCGATCCACGGTGTCGCCGGGAATGACGGGCACGGCGGCCTGCGCGATGATCGGCCCCTCATCCATGGCCGGCCGCACGAAATGCACGGTACAGCCGGTGATCCTGCATCCCGCCTCGAGCACGCGCTCATGGACATGCAGGCCCTTGAAGGCCGGGAGGAGCGAGGGATGAATGTTGAGCTGCCGGTCGCGCCAGGCATCGACGAAACCATCCGACAGAATGCGCATGAAGCCCGCGTTGCAGACGAGATCAACGCCGGCCCGGCGAAGCGTGGCGTCGAGTTCGGCATCGAAGGCCTCGCGCGAAGGGTAGTCGCGGTGGCTGATGACCTCGGCCGGGATGCCCGCGTTCCGCGCGATGGCGATGCCGCCGGCATCCGCCTTGTTCGAAATGACGGTGACGATCTCGGCGGGGAAATCAGCCACCTTCGTCGCCTCGATCAGCGAGGCGAGATTGGAGCCGCGCCCCGAGATGAGAACGCCGACCCTCACGCCAGACTGCCCAGCGCGCCTTCGATGACGACGCGCGGTTCCTCGTCCCTGCGCTCGCGCAGCGTGCCGATGCGATAGACGGTTTCGCCCTCGGCGGCGAGCACGCGCGCGACTTCGGCCGCGCGATCCTCCGCCGCGACCACGACCATGCCGATGCCGCAATTGAAGGTGCGGCCCATTTCCGCTTCCTCGACGCCGCCGAGCTTCATCACCCAGCGGAAGACATCCGGCATCCGCCATGAGGCGCCGTCGATCTGGGCGGCGAGCCCCTCGGGCAGCACGCGCGGAATGTTCTCGACGAAGCCGCCGCCGGTGATGTGGGCGAGCGCCTTGATGGCGCCCGTCTCGCGGATCGCCTTCAGCACGCTGCGGACATAGATGCGCGTCGGCGTCAGCAGCGCCTCGCCGATGGTGACGCTGCCATCCTCGACATGGGGGAAGGGCGCGTCATAGCTGAGGCCGTGATCGGCGACGATGCGGCGGACGAGCGAATAGCCGTTGGAGTGGAAGCCGGTGGAGGCAAGGCCGATGAGCACGTCGCCCGCGCCGACATCGCGGCGGGGAAGGATCTGGTCGCGCTCGACCGCGCCGACGGCGAAGCCCGCAAGGTCGTAATCGCCCTTGGCGTACATGCCGGGCATCTCAGCCGTCTCGCCGCCAATGAGGGCGCAATTGGCCTGCCGGCAACCCTCGGCGATGCCGGAGATGACGGCGGTGGCCTCGTCGACGTCGAGCTTGCCGGTGGCGAAATAGTCGAGGAAGAAAAGGGGCTCCGCGCCCTGCACGACGAGATCATTGACCGACATGGCGACGAGGTCGATGCCGACCGTATCGTGAATGCCCGCCTCGATCGCAACCTTGAGCTTGGTGCCGACGCCATCATTGGCGGCTACGAGGACGGGGTCCTTGTAGCCCGTGGCCTTGAGGTCGAAGAGGCCGCCGAAACCGCCAAGTTCCGCATTCGAGCCCGAACGGCGGGTCGACTTGGCCAACGGGGCGATGGCCCGGACGAGGGCATTGCCCGCGTCTATATCCACACCGGCCTGCGCGTAGGTGTAGCGATTGGGGCGATCCTTGCTGGGGCTGTCGGCCATGAATGAACGGGTCCGGGTTGGGAGGATTCGAATTCGGCCACAAAACACCCGAAAACGCCCGTATAAGCAAGGGACTCGCGCGGGAAAAGCGGCCGGGCCGAAAAAGCGGCTGTCCCCGCTTCGCGGCGCCCGTGCGATACTATAGTCTGCGGCGCGGGCAGGGTCTTCCTGCCGGGCCAAAAGTGATTGGGATCAAGGGCCTATCGGATGAAAACGGCATCTCGGTTTATGGCGGCGGCGGCTTTTGCATGGGCGATCCTCGCTGGCGGGGGCGCTGGGGCGGCCGATCTCTACACCGTTCGCGGCGTCCATGTGGACGAGACGGCGAAGAGCGCGGCGGCGGCCCGGACCGTTGCCCAGGCCAATGGCCAGCGGCAGGCGCTCGTCCAGCTTCTGAAGCGTCTCACCCTGCCGGAGGACTGGGCGGCCCTGCCGCAGGTCGATGACAGGACGGCGCAGGACGCCGTTCGCGGCTTTCAGGTGGCGAGCGAGAAGGCCAGTTCCACCCGCTATATCGCCGACCTCAATGTGAGCTTCCAGCCCGATGCCGTGCAGCGGCTGCTGCGCGCCCGAAATATTCCCTTCGGCGAAACGCAGGCAAAGCCCGCGCTGCTGCTCGCCGTCCTCGATATGGGCGGCTCGCGCATGCTGTGGGAGGACAGGAACCCCTGGCGCGATGCCTGGGCCGCGTCCGACCTTGCGGATTCGATGACGCCGCTCATCATGCCGCTCGGCGATGTTCAGGAATTCTCCCTGGTGACGCCGCAGCAGGCGATATCAGGCGACCGGGCGGCGCTCGCCGCGCTGGCCGCGCGCTACGGCACCGACGAGGTCGTCGTCGCCCATGCGGTCGCAAACCCGGAAGGGACGAAGATCGACGTGACCGCCACCCGCTATGGCGCGCAGTCCGCAGCGCCCATCAGCCGGAGCTATCAGGCGACGACGCAAGGGCCCGATGCCTTCTCCGACATGGCCCGAGGGGCCGCCACGGACCTTCTGCTCGCGCTTGGCGCGGACTGGAAGCGCGCGATCGTGGTGCGCGACGGCGAGGCGGCGCAGCTTACCGCCTCGGCGCATTACGCGACGCTCGAACAGTGGGAAGCCATCCGCAGAGGGCTTTCGACCGCGCCGCTGGTCAAAGGGCTCCAGGTTGAAGGCATCGCCGCGACCGGCGCCGAGGTCGAGATCAGCTATCGCGGCACGCCGGAAAAGCTCGCCCTGTCGCTCGCCCAGTCGAACATTGCGCTCACGCAAGATGGCGATGGCTGGTCGCTGCGTCTGAGATAGAGGGGCCGCCCCATGACCGTGCAACGTCAGGCGGCGTTCTGGATCGGGGGCATACTCTGCTTCGTCCTGGCGCTCTGGCTACTGAAGAGCATTCTGCTGCCCTTCGTCGCCGGGCTCGCCGTTGCCTATTTCCTCGATCCCTTTGCTGACAAGCTGGAAAAGCGCGGCCTTTCGCGGCTCGCCGCGACCGCGCTCATCTCGGTCTTCTTCACGATGCTCGCCATCGCGGTGGCGGTCATCCTGCTGCCCTTGCTCTACCAGCAGACGGTCGCTTTCGTTGAGATCCTGCCCAACATCATTACCGGCGCACGCAGCTTCCTCAACGATGCGAGCCACGGAAAGCTCGCCCATCTGCTCGGCAACAATGCCGATATTCAGAAGGCGGTTCGGGAAGTGGCGGCGGGCGGCCTTTCGTGGCTCTTGAGCCTCCTGCCTTCAATCGGCTCGCAGGGCCTCGCGCTTGTCGGCCTCATTTCGCTCGTGGTCGTCACCCCCGTCGTCGCCTTCTACATGCTGCTCGACTGGGACCGCATGGTGGCGCGGATCGACGAGCTTCTGCCGCGCGATCACGCCGAGACGATCCGCGCGCTCGCCCGCGAGATCAACGAGGTGCTGGAGGGGTTCGTTCGCGGGCAGGTGCTGGTCTGTCTTTTCCTCGGCGTTTTCTATGCCGTCGGGCTTTCCGTCGCGGGACTCAAATTCGGCCTCGTCGTCGGCATCATGACGGGCATACTGAGTTTCATTCCCTATCTCGGCACCATTTCGGGCTTCGTCGTCTCGACGGCGCTTGCCTGCTTCCAGTTCTGGCCGGACTACGCGAGCATCGGCGTGATCGTCGCGATCTTCGTCGTCGGCCAGTTCATCGAGGGCAATTTCCTCGCGCCGAAGCTCGTAGGCGACAAGGTCCGGCTTCATCCCGTGTGGGTGATGTTTTCCCTTTTCGCGTTCGGTGCGCTGTTCGGCTTCGTCGGCGCGCTGATTGCGCTTCCCGTGGCGGCGGCAATCGGCGTGCTCGCGCGCTTCGGCGTCTCGCGCTATGAGGGCAGCCAGCTCTATTGGGGCTTGTCGGGCTCGCGCCGGTCGGCCGATGACAAGCCGGATACGGACGTTTGATGTCGCGGCAGCTCATCTTTGAACTCGGCCACCGCCCGGCCTTCGGGCGCGAGGATTTCCTGGTCGGCCCCTCCAACGAAGCGGCGGTCGCGATGATCGACGCCTGGCCGAACTGGCTGGGACCCACGGCCGCGCTTTCAGGCCCGGCCGGGAGCGGCAAGACGCATCTCGCGGAAGTCTGGCGCGCGGCAGCGGGCGCGGTGCGGCTCGACCTGAGCGCGCTTGGTGAGGCCGACCTGCCGGCACTCGTCGCGCAGCGCGCGATCATCCTCGAGGATCTGGCGAGGCTGAGCGACCGGGAGGAGAGGGCGCTTTTTCATCTCCTCAATCTCGTCAGGGAGGAGGGCGCGGCGCTCCTTCTCACCTCGCGCGCGGCGCCGGGGCATATCGAGGTGCGGCTGCCGGACCTCGCCTCGCGGCTGCGCGCGCTGCCGCATGCCGAACTCGGCGCCCCGGACGATGCGCTTCTCGCGGGCGTGCTCGTCAAGCTCTTCGACGACCGCCAGCTCCGCGTGGCGGAGCCCCTGATCGCCTATCTCACCTCGCGGATCGAACGCTCGATCTCGGTGCTGCGCGATGTGGTGGAGGCGCTCGACCGCGCCTCGCTTTCCGGTAAACGGCCCATTACCGTGCCGCTCGCGGCCGAGGTGCTGCAGAGCCTCGGACGTGGCTGAGCGCCCGGTCATGACTCAGTCACAGGTTTGACGTAATCTTCGGTGAGAAGAACGTCTCCGGCCGCGTGAGGCGAGGCCGCCGGGCCGGAACGAGGAATGCCGCGCCACAGCCTGTTTCCCAGGAGCAGAAGACGGTGACCCCTTTGCCGCCGCTCAATCGCAAGTCCGAACTCTCGTCGGAGGCGCCCGCATCGCGGCAGCCGGACCGGACGGGGGAGAGCAAGCTCGTTCCTTCGATCGATGTGAGCCCGCCCGATCGCTTCATCAATCGCGAGCTGTCCTGGCTCGCCTTCAATACGCGCGTGCTCGAGGAAACGGCGAACCTGAACCATCCGCTTCTCGAGCGGCTGCGCTTTCTTTCCATTTCCGCGTCCAATCTCGACGAATTCTTCATGGTGCGCGTGGCGGGCCTGCGCGGCCAGATCAGGGCGGGCGTCGATACACTGAGCCAGGACGGCCTCACGCCCGCGCAGCAGCTCGACCGCGTGAACGCGGCCGCCTATGAGCTGATGCAGGAACAGCAGCGGCAATGGGTGTCGATCAGGAAGGAGCTTCGCGAGGCCGGCATCAACGTGCTCGCGGCGAGCGAGGTCACGAAGGAAGAGTTCGCCTGGATCGAGAACCGTTTTCTCGAACAGGTCTTCCCCGTGCTGACGCCGCTCGCCATCGACCCGGCGCATCCTTTCCCTTTCATTCCCAATCTCGGCTTCGCGCTCGCGCTGCAGCTTCAGCGCCAGACCGACGGCAAGCTCATGAACGCGTTGCTGCCGATCCCGACGCAGGTCGAGCGCTTCATCCGCCTGCCCGCGCGCGAGACGGGCGACGGCGCCTCGCAGATCCGCTTCGTCTCGCTCGAGGACATGATCGGGCTTTTCCTCGACCGGCTCTTCCCCGGATACAGGGTGATCGGGCAGGGCGGCTTCCGGCTTCTGCGCGACAGCGACATCGAAATCGAGGAAGAAGCGGAAGACCTCGTGCGCTTCTTCGAATCCGCGCTGAAGCGCCGGCGCCGCGGCAGCGTGATCCGGCTCAAGATGCAGGCCTCAACGCCCGCCTCGCTGCGCGATCTCGTGGTGAGCGAACTCGGCGTGACCGACAAGGAATTCGTGATGGTCGACGGCCTTCTCGGCCTCGCCCAGACGAGCCAGCTCATCGTCGACGAGAGGCCCGACCTCAAATTCCCGCCCTATAATGCGCGCTTCCCCGAGCGCATCCGCGATCACGGCGGCGACTGCCTCGCGGCCATTCGCTCGAAGGACATCATCGTCCACCATCCTTACGAGTCCTTCGACGTGGTGGTGCAGTTCATCCGGCAGGCGGCAGCCGACCCCGATGTCGTCGCGATCAAGCAGACGCTCTATCGCACCTCGAAGGACAGCCCCATCGTCCAGGCGCTGATCGAGGCCGCGGAGGCGGGGAAATCGGTGACGGCGCTTGTCGAGCTCAAGGCGCGATTCGACGAGGCGGCGAATATCGTCTGGGCGCGCAATCTCGAACGCGCGGGCGTGCAGGTCGTGTTCGGTTTCATCGAACTCAAGACCCATGCGAAGCTCTCGCTCGTCGTGCGGCGCGAGGGCGGTGCATTGCGCTCCTATGTGCATTTCGGCACGGGCAATTACCACCCGGTGACGGCGAAGATCTATACCGATCTCTCGATGTTCACCTGCGACCCGCTGCTTGCCGCCGATGTGTCGCAGATCTTCAATTTCATCACCGGCTATGCCGAGCCGAAGCATCTGAACCTGCTCGCCGTCTCGCCGGTCAATCTGCGCGCGCGCCTGCTCGCCAATATTGAGGACGAGATCGCGCATGCGAAGGCAGGCCGCCCCGCCGCCATCTGGGTGAAGCTCAACGCGCTCGTCGATCCCGAAATCATCGACGCGCTCTATGAGGCGAGCAGGGCGGGCGTTCAGATCGAGATGGTGGTGCGCGGCATCTGCTGCCTGAGGCCGGGCGTTCCGGGCCTATCGGACAACATCCGTGTAAAGAGCATTGTCGGGCGCTTCCTCGAACACTCGCGCATCGTCTGCTTCGGCAATGGCTATGGCCTGCCTTCCGAGAAGGCCAAGGTCTATATTTCCTCCGCCGACTGGATGCCGCGCAATCTCGACCGCCGCGTCGAGGTGCTCGTTCCCATTCTGAACCCCACGGTTCACGAGCAGGTGCTCGATCAGATCATGGTTGCGAATCTGAAGGACAACCAGCAAAGTTGGTCGCTCCGGGCGGACGGCACCTATGAGCGCATGACCGTTCCGGAGGGGGGTGCGCCCTTCAACGCGCATTCCTATTTCATGAACAATGCAAGCCTCTCCGGCCGCGGAAAATCCTTGCGTGACAAGCTGCCGCCGACGTTCGATATCAGGGCTGGTGAAGTCAAATCCGGCGGTGTCAAAGCGGGAAGCGGCAAGCCCGGAGAATAAGGGGCTGAGGAGCTGATTTGAGCGGCAGGAAGAGCGCCGGCCGGTTTGGCATCGTCGATCTGGGCTCGAACTCTGTCCGCTTGGTCGTCTACGCCGCCGCTGTCCGCAGCCCGGTGCTCGTTTTCAACGAAAAGGTGCTTTGCGGCCTCGGGCGCACGCTGGCGAGCACGGGCCGGCTCGATCCGCAGGGGATCGAGCGGGCCTTCGACGCGCTGCGGCGCTTCATCGCGCTGCGCGAGCAGATCGGCATCGACCATCTCATCGTCGCCGCGACGGCGGCCGTGCGCGACGCGACGGACGGGCCCGAGTTTCTGGCGCAGGCGGAAGAGATTTGCGGCTTCAGGATCAGGCTCGTCTCCGGCCCCGAGGAAGCGCGGCTTGCGGCGCAGGGGGTTCTCTCCGGCATTCCCGATGCGGAGGGCATTGTCGGCGATCTGGGTGGCGCGAGCCTCGAACTTGTGAATGTCGGCGGAGGCAAGCTCATCGGCGAGGGATCGACGCTGCCGATCGGCCCGCTGCGCATCATGGATCAATCGAAGAACAATCCCGCGGCGGCGGAAGCGATCGTCGACAAGGCGCTGAAGGGCGTCGACCTTCTCAAGCAGACGCAGGGCCGCAAACTCTATGTCGTCGGCGGCGTCTGGCGAAATCTCGCCCGCATCCACATGGCGCAGCGCAATTACCCGATCCACGTTCTGCACGAATATGTGATCCCGGCGCGCGACGCAGCCGACATCGCCAAGGTGATCGAGAAGCTCGGGCCGAAAACGCTGGCGCAGATACCCGACATTTCCGAACGTCGCATCGACACGCTTCCCTTCGGCGCTCTGGTGCTCGACAGGCTCATCGGCGCGATGAAGGCGAAGGAAGTGGTCGTCTCCGCCTATGGGCTGCGCGAGGGCATTCTCTTCGACCATCTGGGCAAGCGCGAGCAGGCGAAGGATCCGCTGATCGAGGGGTGCCATGATCTGGCGAAGCGGCTGGCGCGCTTCCCGGAGCATGGCGAGGAACTGACGCGCTGGACGGCGCCGCTTTTCGCCGACGACGTGCTCGGCGAAACACCGGCTGCGGCGCGGCTGCGGCGCGCGGCCTGCATCCTTGCCGACATCGGCTGGTATGTGCATCCGGACTACCGCGCGCATCACACGCTGACGCAGATATTGCTTGCGCCGTTCTCCGGCGTCGATCATCCGGGCAGGCTCTTTCTCGCCCGCGTCGGCTATCACCGGCATGAGGGCAAGGGCGAGCCGGAGTTCATCGGCAATCTCGCCGGCATTCTGACGCCGGTCGAGAACCACCGCGCATTGGTGCTGGGGCTCGCGCAGCGACTCGCCTTCACGCTTTGCGCGGCGACGACGGGCGTGCTGCCGAGGACGCGGCTTGAAATTTCCCGATCGACGGTGACGCTCGTTGTGCCCCGGCGCTACCAGACGCTGCTCGGCGAAGTGGTGCAGCGCAGGCTATCGGCGCTCGCGCGCACGATCGACCGCAAGGGCGAGATGCGCGTCGGCCGCTGAGGCTCAGCGCGCGCCCTTCGCTGTTTCCAGCAGAAGGATTTTCTTGCCCCGCGCGCTCAGCGCCAGTTCTCCGCGCTTGAGACGCTGGGCGTCGGCGCCGAAGATTTCGCGCCGCCAGCCCTTGAGGGCCGGAACGTCCGGCTCGTCATGCGCGGCGATGAGTTCGAGATCGGACGTTCGGGCGACGAGCTTCTGCGCGACCTCATGCTCCTCGCTGCGGAGCGAGAGCAGAACCTTCAGCAATTCGACGAGGGGGCCAATGCCCGGCGGCAGCGGCTCGGAATCCTTGACGACGGGTATGCGGTCTTCCGGCATGGAGAGGCCGCGCTCGACGGCCTCCATGATGCTCGCGGCCGTCCGGCTGTTGGCGAAGCCCTTGGGCACAGCGCGCAGGCGGTCGAGATCCTCCGGTACGCGGGGGATCTGCGTCGCGATCTCGGCCAGCGCATCGTCCTTGAGGATGCGGGAGCGGGGCAGGTCGCGCTCCTGCGCCTGCCGCTCGCGCCAGGCGGCGATCTCGACAAGCACGGCAAGGCCACGCTGACCCTTGAAGCGCATCTTGATGCGCTTCCACGCATCTTCGGGGCGCTGGGCATAAGTCTCAGGGTCCTGGAGGATCGCCATTTCCTCGGCGACCCAGCGCGCGCGGCCGGTCTGTGTGAGCCGGCGCGCCAGCACCTCGTAAATCTTCCTCAGATGGGTGACGTCGCCACAGGCATATTGAAGCTGCTTGTCGGAGAGCGGGCGGCGCGACCAGTCGGTGAAGCGGGAGGATTTGTCCACGCTGCCGCCGGTCAGCTTGCGCACCAGCGTCTCATAGCCCACCGACTCGCCGAAGCCGCACACCATGGCCGCGACCTGGGTGTCGAAAAGCGGGTCGGGGATCGTTTCCGCCTCGTGCCAGAAGATCTCGATATCCTGCCGCGCGGCATGGAAAACCTTGACCACCTGCTTGTTGCGCATGAGCTCATAGAAGGGGGCAAGGTCGATGCCAGGCGCCTGCGGGTCGACGATGAATGCCTCGCCGGGGCTGGCAAGCTGGATGAGGCAGAGCTTCGGCCAGAAGGTCGAGTCGCGCATGAATTCGGTGTCGACCGTGACATAGCCGGCATCGGCAAGGCGTGCGCATGTGGCCGCGAGCGCGTCAGTGTTCGTAATGATGTTCATCGGGCGTCTCTATAACTCATCGTTGCGGCCCTGTCGCGGCGCGTGAGCGGGCCCGGCCGAATATCGGCCTTTTCGATCAGGGGGTTGGACGGATGGATGCCGGCAGGGCGCTGCCGGCCCTTTGACAAGTCGGCCCCTTCCATGCACTTTCGCCCGATCCGGGCGTAGCATTCCGTTACGCTGCGATGATTCGTTCTTGATTATCAAGGCCTTGCAGCGATGAACACCTATCGCAGCCACAATTGTGGCGAGCTCCGTAAGTCTCATGTCGGCGAGACGATCCGCCTTTCGGGCTGGGTCCATCGCAAGCGCGACCATGGCGGTCTTCTCTTTATCGACCTGCGCGACAATTACGGGCTGACGCAGCTCGTCTTCGACCCGGACCGGCCCGAGGCTTTCGCGCTGGCCGAGAAGGTCCGCTCCGAATGGGTGATCAAGATCGAGGGCAAGGTGGTGGCCCGCTCGGACGAAACGGTGAACGCCAACCTCGCCACGGGCGAGGTGGAGATCGCCGTCTCCGAGGTCGAGGTGCTCTCCGAGGCGCAGGACCTGCCGCTGCCGGTCTTCGGCGAACCGGACTATCCGGAGGAAACGCGGCTCACCTACCGCTTCCTCGATCTGCGCCGCGAGACGCTTCACCGCAACATACTGCTGCGCTCGAAGATCATAGCCTCGGTCCGCCGCCGTATGACGGAGGCCGGTTTCAACGAATTCCAGACGCCCATCCTCACGGCGTCGAGCCCGGAAGGCGCCCGCGACTTCCTCGTTCCCTCGCGCGTCCATCCCGGCAAGTTCTACGCGCTGCCGCAGGCGCCGCAGCAGTTCAAGCAGCTCATCATGGTGGCGGGCTTCGACCGCTATTTCCAGATCGCGCCCTGTTTCCGCGACGAGGATGCGCGCGCCGACCGGAGCCCCGGCGAGTTCTACCAGCTCGACGTGGAAATGAGCTTTGTCGAGCAAGATGATGTTTTTGCTGCGATAGAGCCCGTCCTTCATGGGCTGTTCGAAGAATTCGCGGATGGCCGCAAGGTCTCGCCATATCCCTTCCCGCGCATCCCTTACGCGACCTCGATGCGCAAATACGGCAATGACAAGCCGGATCTGCGCAACCCCATCGAGATGTCGGATGCCACGCATATCTTCCGCGGCTCGGGCTTCAAGGTCTTCGCCGGCATGATCGAGAAGGACCCGAAGGTCGAGGTCTGGGCGATCCCGGCTCCGGGCGGCGGCAACCGCGCCTTCTGCGACCGGATGAACGGCTGGGCGCAGGGCGAGGGCCAGCCGGGCCTCGGATATATCTTCTACCGCTCCGAAAACGGCGTGCTGGAAGGCGCAGGACCGCTGGCGAAGAATATCGGCCCGGAGCGGACCGAGCAGCTGCGCAGCGAACTCGGCCTCAAGGAGGGCGACGCGGTCTTCTTCGTGGCCGGGCTGCCGAAGAACTTCGCTGCCTTTGCCGGGCTTGCCCGCACGCGCATCGGCAAGGAGCTGAACCTCATCGAGGAAGGCGTCTTCAAGTTCTGCTGGATCGTCGACTTCCCGATGTTCGAGTGGAACGAGGACGAGAAGAAGGTCGATTTCTCGCACAACCCGTTCTCCATGCCGCAGGGCGGGCTCGAGGCGCTCGAGACGCAGGACCCGCTGACGATCAACGCCTACCAGTACGACATCGTCTGCAATGGCGTGGAGCTTTCCTCCGGCGCCATCCGCAACCACAAGCCGGAAATCATGTACAAGGCCTTCGCCATCGCAGGCTATGACAAGGCGACGGTGGAATCGAAATTCGGCGGCATGCTGAATGCGTTCAAATTCGGCGCGCCCCCGCATGGCGGCCTTGCGCCCGGCATCGACCGCATGGTGATGCTGCTCGCGGGCGTCGAGAACCTGCGCGAAGTGACCATGTTCCCCATGAATCAGCAGGCCCAGGATCTGCTGATGCAGGCGCCCTCGGAAGTCGAGCCGCGCCAGCTCAAGGAACTCCATATCCGCGTCGTGCCGCCGCTCGAAAAGAAGGGCTGAAGCCCGGGCGACAGGCGAGGCGAATTCGGCCGGAGCGTTGTCAACGACGCTCCGGCCTTTTCATGCCGGCGCCGGATCGGACAAGGGAGCGAGCCGTGGAAGAAGGAATGTTGCGCAGCCCCCGCGAGCGCCTGCTGCAGGCGGTGCTATACGAGGCGATCGGCCTGGCGATCCTGACGCCGGCCTATGGCTACGCCATGGGCCTGCCGCTCGGAAACTCCTTCGTCACCATGGCGCTCATTTCCGGCATCGTCATCGTCTGGGCGCCGACCTACAACGCCATTTTCGACCGGCTGATGCTGCGCTGGAGCGGGCGGCTCGCGCATCAGAAAACGGTGGCGCTGCGCATTCTCCATGCGGGGCTTTACGAGGTCACGATCTCGTTCTTCGCCGTGCCGATTATCGCCTATATGAGCGGCATGGGCTGGTGGGTGGCGATCATCGCCGATATCGGCTTCACCATCGTCTATTTCGCCTACACCTACGTCTTCTACCTCATCTATGACTGGCTGCGGCCGGTTCGGTGAAACGCGCGCTCGTTTGATCCTGATCAACATGCCGGGTGTGAAAACGTGCCATCGTGCCTTCTGCCGGAAGGTGGTGGGGCACATCTGTTTTCGTGTTCTGTTTTCGTGTTCTGGCGTTTTCACATTCTGGGTCGAAGCAGGAGCCGATCATGCTGAAGGTCATCGAAGTTCTCGCGGAATCCGACAAGAGCTGGGAAGACGCGGCCGCCAATGCCGTGAAGACGGCGGCGAAGACCGTTCACAACATCAAATCGATCTATATCGAGAACATGGAAGCGACGGTGAAGGACAACAAGATTACGGGCTATCGTATCAATGCGAAGCTGACATTTATGCTCGACGCCAAGTAAGCGCGGACGCCCGTTCGTTCACCCGTCGAAAGGTGCTCAATGAAACCGCCTCGTATCTGGATTCTCGTCGCGGATGGCGAGATCGCCCGCTTCTATCTTGCCGAGGGACGCACGGCGCGTCTCGAGCCGGCGCTGCCATTCGAGTTCCGGGCGCCCAATCCCCCGGCGCGAGAGCAGGGTACGGACCGGCCGGGCCGGGTCTATGAAAGCTTCGGCGAGGCGCATCATGGCGTTGAGCCGCGCACGGATCTTCATCGCGAAGTGAAGCGGAAATTCGCTGCCGAAATCGCCGATCTGCTGAAGACGAAGGCGCGGGAGAATGTGTTCGACGAGCTGGTCCTGATCGTGCCGCCGAAGATGATGGGCGATCTGCGGGCGGCCATGGACGAGCGCACCAGGGCATGCGTCAAGACCGAGCTTGCCAAGGATCTGACGCGGCTCTCGCCGACGGAACTCCATACCTATCTGACGACGGAAGTCTGGTCCTGACGGGCGGCCCCTCCCGGGCAGCTATCGGGAGGGGCGCAGGTCGCTGTCGTCCGCTTACTGCGCGGGCGCGGTCATCGTGCCGCCGGCCGGGGCCATGGCGGGCGCGCTCTCCGATGTCTCCTCGCTCTGGGAGAAGACAGGGACCGGCAGCCGGTCGACGGGGATGATGATGCCATTCGACGCCTCGATGGCCGGTCCGGACTGGCTGGCGCCAAACTCGCCGCCGTAGCGCAGATTGCCGCCCGAGCCCGAAATGGTCACCGGGTCCTTCTGGAACGTATTCACCGTCACCGACTTGCCTTCGAGGCTTTCCGGCTTGTGAATGCCCGGCACGATCTCATAGAGGAGCAGCGCCTGGACGTTCTGCTTGTCGCTCGGGTTCGTCGGCGAAACCATATCGTCATAGCCGCCCTTGATCGCATCGAAGGCCGAATTGGTCGGCGCGAAGACGGTGCGCGGGCTTTTGGCCGTGTACTGATATTTGACGCCGCTCGCCTCGATCACCTTGACCAGCGTGGAGAATTGCGGGTCCGCGCTCAGCTTGTCATAGATGCTTCCGGCGGCGAATGCGGGCGCGCCGGCCAGCGCCGTCAGCGCGGCCGCCGCGAGCAGGGTTTTCAACCTGGAGCCGATATGAGTCATGGGGTACCTCCGGCTTGAGGGAAAAGGGTCGGCACTAGCCTAACCTTTTTACCGTAAGCATGCATCTGGGCCGAATTGAGACGGCAAATTGGCGCAGGATGGAAAGTGAAAGCGCCGATGCAGTATGGAGGCGGGGGAGGATAGAGACGGGGCAGGGGGCCCGAAGCCCGGACGGCATCGGGCGACACCGCATGCCGGTTTTCACGCGCCATCATCCGTATGCGGTGGCTGACAGCGCCCAAAGAAAATGGGAGGGCGCGGAACGCCCTCCCATATCGAAAGCAAGAAGTTGTCCGTGCCGGAACTGTTCCGGCCGCGCCCGACTCAGCTGCAGCCGCTCGTCGAGCCGCAGGTGTCGCATTTGAGGCATGTGCCGTTGCGCACCATGGTGAAGTTGCCGCATTCGGAGCAGGATTCGCCCTCATAGCCCTTCATGCGCGCTTCCGCGATGCGCGAGAGGGAGACGGTCGTGCCTTCGCTGCGGAGCGTCGCCGTCACGACCATTTCCTCGGCATGTTCGGAGGCGTCGAGAATGGCCTTGGTCGCCGTCGCGCCCGCAATCTGCGCGCGCATGGTCGCGGCTCCGCCCCGCACGATATAGAGGTTCGCCATCTGCGGATTGCGGGTGAAGCCGGGGCTCACCACGCTCGCCGCCGGAAGCTTGCCTTCGTCGGCGCCGCTTCCCATCGCGTCGAAGCCGATATCCTTGGGATCGACATGGCCGAGATCGGACCGGCCGAGATAGGAGACCGCGAGTTCGCGGAACACGTAGTCGAGGATCGACGTCGCGTTCTTGATCCGGTCATTGCCCTGCACGAGGCCGGCCGGCTCGAAGCGCGTGAAGGTGAAGGCGTCGACATATTCCTCCAGCGGCACGCCGTACTGAAGGCCGAGCGAGATCGCGATGGCGAAATTGTTCATCAGGCTGCGGAAGGCGGCGCCTTCCTTGTGCATGTCGATGAAGATCTCGCCAAGCCGGCCGTCATCATACTCGCCGGTGCGCAGATAGACCTTGTGGCCGCCGACCAGCGCCTTCTGGGTGTAGCCCTTGCGGCGGTCGGGAAGGCGCGCGCGCTCCTTGGCCCGCTCGATCACGCGCTCGACAACCTTCTCGGCGACGATGCGCGCGCGCTCCTGCGCGGGCTGCGATACGATCTTCTCCGCGACGCTCGCTTCCTCCTCGATGGTTTCGTCGTCGAGAAGCTGCGAATTGAGCGGCTGGGAGAGCTTGGAGCCGTCGCGATAAAGCGCGTTGGCCTTGAGCGCGAGCTTCCAGGAGAGCATGTAGCTCGCCTTGCAATCCTCGACGGTCGCCACGTTGGGCATGTTGATCGTCTTGGAGATCGCGCCCGAGATGAAGGGCTGCGCCGCCGCCATCATGCGGATGTGGCTCTCGACCGAAAGGAAGCGCGTACCGATGCGCCCGCAGGGATTGGCGCAGTCGAAGACGGGCAGATGCTCGTCCTTGAGATGCGGCGCGCCCTCGACCGTCATCGAACCGCAGACATGGATATTGGCCGCGTCGATCTCCGCCTTGCTGAAGCCGATTGCGGCGAGCAGGTCGAAGTCGAGATCGTCCATCGCCTCGGCATCTAGTCCAAGCGTCCCGGTGCAGAAATCCTCGCCAAGCGACCATTTGTTGAAGGCGAAGCGGATATCGAAGGCCGTCGCGAGCGCGCTCTCGATGGCGTCGATCTTCTCGGCCGTGAAGCCCTTGGCCTTCAGCGTCTCGTGATTGACGCCGGGCGCGCGCTCGAGCGTGCCGTGGCCGACGGCATAGTTCACGATCTCCTCGATTGCGTGCTCCGAATAGCCGAGCGTGCGCAGCGCCTGCGGAACGGCGCGGTTGATGATCTTGAAATAGCCGCCGCCCGCGAGCTTCTTGAACTTCACCAGCGCGAAGTCGGGCTCGATGCCCGTCGTGTCGCAATCCATGACGAGGCCGATCGTGCCCGTGGGCGCGATGACGGTGGCCTGGGCGTTGCGGAAGCCATAGCGCTCGCCCATGGAGACGGCGAGGTCCCAGGCCGCGCGCGCATGATCGACGAGATCGGCCTGCGGGCAGCTCGCATGATCGAGCGGGACGGGGAGCGTGCTCAGCTGCTCATAGCCCGTGGTGGCGCCATGCGCCGCGCGGGCATGGTTGCGCATGACGCGCAGCATGTGCTCGCGGTTCTCGGCGTAGCCTTCGAAGGCGCCGAGTTCCTTCGCCATCTGGGCGGAGGTCGCATAGGCGACGCCCGTCATGATGGCGCTGATCGCGGCGCAGAGCGCGCGCGCCTCGTCGGAATCATATGCGAGGCCCGACGACATCAGAAGCCCGCCAATATTGGCGAAGCCGAGGCCGAGCGTGCGATAGCGATAGGACCGCTCCGCGATCTCCCGGCTCGGGAACTGGGCCATCAGGACCGAGACTTCGAGCACGATCGTCCAGAGCTTCACCGCATGCTCGAACGCCTCGACGTCGAAGCGGCCATCCTGCTCGCGGAAGGTCATGAGATTCAGCGAGGCGAGATTGCACGCCGTGTCGTCGAGGAACATATATTCCGAGCACGGATTACTGGCGCGGATTTCGCCCGAGGCGGCGCAGGTGTGCCAGTCATTAATCGTGGTGTGGAACTGGATGCCGGGATCGGCCGACGCCCATGCGGCATGTGCGATCGATTCCCACAATTCGGCCGCGCGAAGGGTCTTCGTCACCCGTCCGTCTGTGCGGGCGACGAGCTGCCAGTCGCCATCCGTCTCCACGGCGCGCAGGAATTCGTCGGTCACGCGGACGGTGTTGTTGGAGTTCTGGCCGGAGACAGTGAGATAGGCTTCCGAATCCCAGTCCGTGTCATAGGTGCGGAAGTCGATATCGGTGTAGCCCTGTCGCGCGAACTGGATCACGCGCTGAATGTAGTTCTCCGGTACCTGCATCCGCCGCGCGGCGATGATCTCGCGCTTCAGGGCAGGGTTCTTCTTCGGGTCGAAGCAGTCGTCGCCATGGCCCTCGCAATTCACGCAGGCGCGCATGATGGCGCTGAGATGCTTCTGGTTGATCCGCGAGCCGGTGACGAGGGCGGCGACTTTCTGCTCCTCGATCACCTTCCAGTCGATGAAGGCCTCGATGTCCGGGTGATCGGCATCGACAATGACCATCTTCGCCGCGCGCCGGGTCGTGCCGCCCGACTTGATGGCGCCCGCCGCGCGGTCACCGATCTTGAGGAAGCTCATCAGGCCCGAGGACTTGCCGCCGCCGGACAGCCTTTCATTCTCGCCGCGAAGGCTCGAGAAGTTGGAGCCCGTGCCGGAGCCATATTTGAAGAGGCGCGCCTCGCGCACCCAGAGGTCCATGATGCCGTTCTCGTTGACGAGATCGTCGTTCACGCTCTGGATGAAGCAGGCATGGGGCTGCGGCCGCTCATAAGCGCTCGTCGCGCCGACGGTCTGGCCGGTCAGGTGATCGACATAGAAGTGACCCTGCGCCGGGCCGTCGATGCCATAGGCCCAGTGGAGGCCGGTATTGAACCATTGCGGCGAATTGGGCGCGGTGATCTGGGCGGCGAGCATATAGGCAAGCTCGTCGCGGAAGGCGAGGGCGTCCGCCTCGCTGTCGAAATAGCCGCCCTTCCAGCCCCAATAGGTCCAGGTGCCGGCGAGGCGGTCGAAGACCTGCCGAGCGTCGCGCTCCGGGCCGAAGCGCTCGCCCGCCGGCAGCGCCTCCAGCGCCTCGTCGTCCGGCGCCGCGCGCCACAGCCATTCGGGCACGCCTTCCTCGGGCACGCGCCGAAGCGCGGCCGGAACGCCCGCCTTGCGGAAATATTTCTGAGCGAGGATGTCGCAGGCGACCTGGCTCCAGTCAGCCGGAACGTTGATGTCGTCCAATCGGAAAACCAGCGAGCCGTCGGGATTTCGGATCTCGCTCGTGGCGGTCCGGAAGGAGAGTCCTTCGTAGGGCGACCGGCCCTCGACGGTGAAACAACGCTGGATACGCATTTGGCCCCCGACTTTGTGCTGTAGGTACGCCGTGGCTCCGGCGCCCGTCCTTGCTCGCATCTGGCGGGGAGGGGGTGATCCTCCGCCGGGCATCAGGCAAGGCTTCCCCGGCAACGCCGGGCACTTTTTTCACAGGCTGAAATGTTGCCTGATTCCAAAAGCTTCCGGTCGCCTGGAAAATTCTGCGTTTATGTCCCGGTTTTCGGCCCCTGCGCCGCCACTCGACAAGGAAATCCTATCGCAGTCGGTCAGAACGTCAACCATAACTGGTGGAAGCACTGGAAATGGGCACGAAATATAGTGCTTGGCACCTGCCGCATTCGGATTACTACTTTCGAATCGGCAGTTATCAAACCGGCAAGGGTTGGGTGGTATGTCGATAAGAGGGGAGGACAGACGGAAGTTCTGAGAGGGCCCATGGCAAGGCTGACCAGCACGGCGTTTGGTCTTGAGATCAGAGACCTCGACATTCTCATCGTCGACGACAACGCCGGCATGCGCCAGTTGCTGCGCACGATCCTGCGCAGCTTCAGGCCGTTGAACATCCGTCACGCAAGGGACGGCACGGCGGGGCTTGCCGAGATCGAGCGGCTCATGCCCTCGCTCATCATCTCCGACTGGGAGATGGAGCCGATGAACGGCCGCGACTTCATGCGCGCGGTGCGCCGCATCGGCCATGAACCCTTTTGCTTCATTCCGATCGTGGTGCTGACGGCGCATGCCTCGCGCCAGATCATCGAGGAGGCATTCGACGCCGGCGCGACGCAACTCCTCGTGAAGCCCGTGACGCCGGCCAATCTTCTCCAGCGCATCGTCTGGGTGCTGGAGGACGACCGCAATTTCGTGCGCGTTGGCGACATCTACCGCCAGGAAATGCGCATCGCCCCGCAAGGCCAGGCCAATCGCTCCCGGATGAGGCGGCGCTCGTCGGACGTGTGGTCGGTGGACTGACGCGCCGAATTCCGGCCTCCGGGCCGATTCTCTCAAAGGCTTACGGCCTCTGGACCATCCGGCCCCCCGGTGTCATATTCGGCCCGCCTTGACCCAAGGCTGAATCGCCCCGGATTACGGGGCAGGACGATGACTGATCGCGGGTGCGAGCCCGGGGTCCTGTAACGGTGATTTCATGGGCTTGTTCTCCGAAATCTTCATCTGGTGGCAAGGCCAGACGATGGGCACGCGCTTCTACACCTGGCGCAAGGGACGCCTCGTCGGCACGGACGGACAGGGCAACCGCTATTTCGAGGCCAAGCACGGCGACACGGTCGGCGGCTATCCGCGCCGCTGGGTCCTCTATAACGGCCTCGCGGAAGCCTCCCGCGTGCCGCCCGAGTGGCATGGCTGGCTCCACAACACGGTGGAACTGCCGCCGACGCAGGAAGCCTATCAGCCGCGCCCCTGGCAGCGGCCGCATCTCCCCAACATGACGGGCACGCGCCTCGCCTACCGGCCGAAGGGCAGCATCATGCGCGGCGGGCAGAGGCCGAAGGCGACCGGCGATTACGAGCCGTGGCGCCCGCAGTGAATTTTCGATCGGGGATCATCTGACCAGGGCCCGCCCGGGCACACCCGCCGCGCTTCAAGAGCCATCGAGGACAGGCATGCAAAGCAATCTCGTCGAAACGCTGATCGGCGCCCTCGTCGTGGTGATAGCGGGCGTGTTTCTCTATTACGGCTATTCGACATCGGGCATGCGGAGCACCGCCGGCTATCACGTGACGGCGGCCTTCGATCGCGTCGACGGACTGGCCAACGGGTCTGACGTGCGCCTCTCGGGTATCAAGGTCGGCACTGTGGTCGAGCAGCGGATCGACCAGCAGACCTATCAGGCCGTGGTCACGCTCAGCCTCGCGCAGGACGTGAAGATCCCGGACGACAGCAGCGCCAAGATCACGAGCGAGGGCCTGCTTGGCTCGAACTACATCTCGCTCGCGCCGGGCGGCAGCACCGACTACCTCAAGGACGGCGGCGAGATCATGTTCACGCAAGGCTCCGTGGATCTGATGGGGCTTGTGGGGCAGGCGCTCTTCTCGACCGGCGGCGCGAAGGGCGAGGGCAAGTCCGGCACGGCCGCGCCCGCTTCGGCTCCCGCTCCCGCGCACGCTCCGTAACGGAGCCCCGGCCTTGCGGAACCCTCTTCATCGCTCGATGGCCGCAGGCGCGCTTCTCGCGCTCCTTGCGAGCGGCCACGCGCATGCCGACCCGTTTCCCGTCGCCGCCTTCAGCGGCCTCGACAAGGTGACGGCGCGGGTGACGAAGTTCGACGCGACGGTGGACAGGCCCGCGCGCTTCGGCAATCTCGAGATCACGGTGCGGGCTTGCGACAAGAAGCCCCCTGAGGAGCCGCCGCAGACGGCCGCCTATGTCGAGATCCGGCAGATCAACGAGGAGAACGGGCAGGTCGATCCGCAGCCGATCTTCAAGGGCTGGATGTTCGCGGAGAGCCCCGGCCTCAACGCGCTCGAACATCCCGTCTATGACGTGTGGCTCAACACCTGCAAGACGGCGTCGGGCGCCGCATCAGGCGGCAGCCGGTAGAAATCCGCACATGCCGCCGTCGCTTCCTGCAGGCGCAGGCGATATTCATCGCGTGAAATCTCGATCGTGCCGAATTGCGCGAGATGCGCCGTGACGAATTGCGTGTCGAGCAGCTTGTAGCCGCCCGCGATCAGCCTTGCGACAAGATAGACGAGCGCCACCTTGCTCGCGTCGGTTTCGCGGCTGAACATGCTCTCGCCGAAAAAAGCGCCGCCCAGCGAGACGCCGTAAAGGCCGCCGACGAGCCGCGCGCCCTGCCATGTCTCGACGGAATGGGCGTGGCCGCGCGCGAAAAGCTCGCCATAGAGTTCGAGGATGCGGTCATTGATCCATGTCCCCTCGCGGTTCGGGCCGGCCTGGGCGCAGCCCAGCATCACCTCGCGGAAGGCCGTGTCGATCCTGACCTGAAAATTGCCCGCACGCACCGTCCGCCGCAAACGCCGCGGCAAGTGGAACCGATCGAGCGGCAGGACGCCGCGCCGCTCCGGGTCGATCCAGTAGAGCTGAGGGTCGTCACGCGCCTCCGCCATCGGGAAAACTCCGAAGGCGTAGGCGCGCAGGAGCACATCGCTGTCAATGTTGCTCATGGGAGGGCGCTATCGTCCCGCTTTCATCGTGTCCCGCGCCATGCGGCGCGAGGACGAACCTGTGAGAAACGACGGTGGCTTCGGTCTTCAGCCCTTGTTCTTGAGATAAGTCTCAAGCCAGTGAATGTGATAATCGCCATTCATGAAGTCCGGCTCGTTCACAAGGTCCTGGAACAGCGGGATCGTGGTCTTGATCCCATCTATCACGAACTCATGAAGCGAGCGGCGCAGGCGCATGAGACATTCATTGCGGTTGCGCCCATGAACGATGAGCTTGCCGATCAGGCTGTCGTAATAGGGCGGAATGCGATAGCCGGAATAGGCGGCTGAATCGACGCGAACCCCGAGTCCGCCCGGCGTGTGGAAGTCGTGGATCTTGCCGGGCGAGGGCGTGAACGTCCTCGGGTCCTCGGCATTGATGCGGCACTCGATCGCATGGCCCGAGAAGGTCACGTCCTCCTGCCGGAAACTCATTTCCAGCCCCGCCGCTATCCTGATCTGTTCACGGACGATGTCGATGCCCGTCACGGCTTCGGTGATCGGATGCTCGACCTGAAGGCGCGTGTTCATCTCGATGAAATAGAACTCGCCATCCTCATAGAGGAACTCGATGGTGCCGACGCCGAGATAGCCGAGCTTGGCGATCGCGTTGCGGACGATCTCGCCGATCTTCGCGCGCTGCTCCTCGTTGAGCGCGGGCGAGGGGCACTCCTCCAGCACCTTCTGGTGGCGGCGCTGAAGCGAGCAGTCGCGTTCGCCCAGATGAGCGACATTGCCGTGGCTGTCGGCGATGATCTGCATCTCGATGTGGCGCGGCTGGCCGAGATATTTCTCCATGTAGAGCGAGTCGTCGCCGAAGGCGGCCTTCGCCTCGGAGCGCGCCGTGGCGAGAGCGGAGGAGAGTTCCTCGCGCGAGAGGGCGACCTTCATGCCACGGCCGCCACCTCCGGCCGCCGCCTTGACGAGAACGGGATAGCCCGTCTCCTCGGCGACCTTGTAAGCCTCTTCGTCGCTCGTGATGGCGCCGTCGGAGCCCGGAACGCACGGGATGCCGAGCGACTTTGCCGTCACCTTCGCCTGGATCTTGTCGCCCATGAGGCGGATATGCTCGGCCGTCGGACCGATGAAGGTGATGCCATGCGCCTCGAGAATGTCGGCGAAGCGCGCATTCTCCGAAAGGAAGCCATAGCCCGGATGAACCGCATCCGCGCCGGTGATCTCGCAGGCGGAAATGATCGCCGGAATGTTGAGATAGCTTTCCGAGGCGGGGGCAGGGCCGATGCAGACGCTCTCATTGGCGAGGCGCACATGCATGGCGTCGGCGTCGGCGGTCGAATGAACCGCGACCGTCTTGATTCCCATCTCGCGGCAGGCGCGATGGATGCGGAGCGCAATCTCGCCACGATTTGCAATGAGGACTTTTTCGAACATGGCCGTTCCGGCCTATTCGATGATGACGAGCGGTTCGCCGAATTCGACCGGCTGGCCGTCTTCGACAAGGATCTTCGTCACCGTGCCCGCGCGATGCGCCGGAATATGGTTCATGGTCTTCATCGCCTCGACGATGAGCACCGTCTGGCCCGCTGTCACCTTGCTGCCCACCGTCACGAAGGGCGCGGCGCCGGGTTCGGGCGCGAGATAGGCCGTGCCGACCATGGGCGAAGTGAGCGCGCCGGGATGCGATGCATCGCTTGCGGGCGCTGCCGCCGGCGCGGCAGCCGCGGGCGCGGTAGGAGCCGCCGCGACGGGCATGGAGACTTGCGTGATCTGCCGCGCCACGCGCAGCTTGAGATCGTCCGTCTCGATTTCAATTTCGCTGAGATCGGTCTCCTTGAGGAGTGCCGCCAGCTTCCGGATCAACTCCTGATCGACGCCTGCCTTGCTCATCTCGCTTGCGCTATTTCCTGATTTTGGTGCCGGGTGGCGGGGTGAGGCCAATGTCTCGTTCCTGTTGTGCCCAAGGTCTCGTCCTCTCAGACAATGTCCGCGAGGATGGCATCGAGGGCAAGTGTGTAGCCCTGCACGCCGAGGCCGCAAATGACGCCCTTGGCGACAGGTGAAATGTAGGAATGATGCCGGAAGCTCTCCCGCTTGTAGACGTTCGAGATATGCACCTCGATGACGGGAATGTCGAGCGTCGCCAATGCATCGTGAAGCGCGATCGATGTATGCGTGTAGGCGCCCGCGTTCAGAATGACGCCGCTGCCTTTCGTCCGTGCTTCGTGAATCCAGTCGACGAGTTCGCCTTCGTGGTTGCTCTGGCGGCACGTCACGGAGGCGCTCCGCGCCTTGGCGTGCTTGGCGACCATGGCTTCGATGTCGGCGAGCGTCGTCGTGCCGTAGATATGCGGCTCTCTCTGCCCGAGCAGATTCAGATTGGGGCCGTTCAGCACATAGATCGGCTTGGCATTCGATCTGGAAGTCTGTTTGGCCATGTTCGTTCTGGAACTGCGTCTGGCGGGCCTGATGGGTCGTGGAAGGGCGCGATCGCGTTCGGCTTGAGCCCTGTGCCCCGACCCTCCCGCGTCCAGAATCGAGGCGGTTCAGTTATACGCAAGTCCCAAAGGCGGCGAAAGGCTTTAACCTTGTGTCCGGACAGCTTGAATTGGACCGCCTCCTCCCCCATTATCCGCCTAGCCGGAGCGCCGCCTGTTGCCCTTGCGGCAACCCCCAGCGCCGCTCCCGAGGATCCTGAGCCGATATGCTACTCACGGTTAATGGCGAAATTCATGAGGTCGAGGGACCGATTTCCATCCTCGGCCTGATCGAGCGTTTCGGATTCGAGGCGCACAAGGTCGCCATTGAGCGCAATCTGGAGATTGTGCCGCGCTCGACCTATGGCGCGACCTTCCTCAGCGAGGGCGACCGACTGGAGATCGTGCATTTCGTAGGCGGTGGCTGACGAAGCCGCCGGGAAGGAGAAATCAGGTGGCGGAAGCAGCAACAATCGATCCGGCGACGCAGCAGACGGCGCGGGAGGACGGTTTCAGCATAGCGGGCAAGACCTATCGCTCGCGTCTCATTGTCGGCACCGGAAAATACAAGGATCTCGCGCAGAACGCCGCCGCCGTCGAGGCGGCAGGCGCGGAGATCGTCACGGTCGCCGTTCGGCGCGTCAATGTGACGAACCCCAAGGAGCCGATGCTCGTCGATTACATCGACCCGAAGAAGGTGACCTATCTTCCGAACACGGCCGGATGCTACACGGCCGAGGATGCTGTGCGAACGCTGCGGCTCGCGCGCGAGGCGGGCGGCTGGAACCTGGTGAAGCTCGAGGTGCTCGGCGACCAGAAGACGCTCTATCCCGACATGGTCGAGACGCTGCGCGCAGCCGAGGCGCTGCTGAAAGACGGCTTCGACGTCATGGTCTATTGCAGCGACGATCCGATCATGGCGAAGAAGCTCGAAGATCTCGGCTGCTGCGCGATCATGCCGCTCGCGGCCCCCATCGGCTCAGGCCTCGGTATCCAGAACCCGGTCAATATCCGCCTCATCATCGAGCAGGCGAAGGTGCCTGTGCTCGTCGATGCGGGCGTCGGCACGGCTTCCGACGCCGCGATCGCGATGGAGCTTGGCTGCGACGGCGTGCTCATGAACACCGCCATCGCGGAGGCGAAGGACCCGATCCTCATGGCGAAGGCGATGAAGCTCGCGGTGGAGGCGGGCAGGCTCGCCTATCTCGCGGGGCGCATGCCGAAGCGGAAATACGCCGACCCGTCCTCGCCGCTTGCCGGATTGATCTGAGCGCCGTCCGCGCCCGTCTCAGCAGCTCGTGCCGCAACTGGCGCGCGCATCCTTGATCGCCGCGACGAATTCCTCCGCCGACAGCGCGCCGGGCTGCATCCGTCCGCCGATGATGAATGCGGGCGTGCCCTTGATGGCGAGGGCGTGAGCGAGTTCGTAATTGCGGTCGATCTGCTTGGCAATCTTCGGGTCGGCCATGTCGCGCTTCAGGCGCGCCGTGTCGAGGCCGACACTCGCCGCGATGGACATGATCTTCTCGTCCGGCAGCTCTCCCTTGTGGTGGAAGAGCGCCTGATGGAACTCGAAATACTTGCCCTGGCGCATGGCCGCGATGGCCGCATGCGACGCGGTGAGCGATTCAGGTCCGAGAACCGGGAATTCTTTCAGGATGAGGCGGATATTCCCATCCTTCGTGACCGTGTCCATGAGCGGGCCGAAGCTGCGCTTGCAATAGCCGCACTGGTAATCGAAGAACTCGACGATGGTGATGTCGCCCTTCGGGTTGCCGGCGACGAAGGAATCCGGGTCGTCATAGATCGCCGCGCGATTGTCGGCGATGGCCTTGTCCAGAACCCGCTTTTCTTCCGCCGCCTGCTTGTCGTCCAGCGCCTGCATCGCCTCGAGCAGCACTTCGGGATGACGGACGAGATAGTCGCGCACGATCTTCTCGATCTCGCGTTCCTGCGCGGTGCTGAAGCCTTTCGACTGCGTCGCCGGGCTTCCGGCCAGAGCGCGTTCGGAAACGCCGGTGACACAGATGGCAAGCGCCACCAGAGCGAAAATGGCCGCGAGGCCCGTCCGTCGCATACTCAACCCTCTTCCTGCATGATGTCCTGCGCCCTGAGCCACTCAGGCGAACCTTCCTTGAAATGGCGCTGGGCGGTTGCGGCGTGGCCGCGCGCGTCGCGCATCGCGCCGATCGCCTCGTAATACTCGGCCGTGGACAATTCCGCCATGCCGATATTGTTCAGGCGGCCATGAGCGATGGCGAGCTGGAAGAACGTCGTCGGATTCTCAGGGTCGGTCTTCGACGAGGTTTGCAGATAGCCGAGCGCGATGCGGGCGATTTCGGTCTGGTCGAGCTTCGCAAGAAGCTGCGGCTTGTCGGAGATCGACGGCGATAGCGGCGCGGCGGCCGAAGCGATGGGCGTGCCCGCCGCGGCACCTGATCCGCCGAGCCCCGAATTCTCGATGGCGAGCAGGGCCTGCGCGAGGCCGAGCTGCAACTGCGGCTCGCCCTGCTTGAGTGAAAGCGCCCTGTGATAGGGACCCACCGCTTCCGCCGCGCGTCCGCTTTCGAAGAGCACTTGTCCTTTCAGCTCCCAGACATAGGGATTGTCGGCTTCCTTCTTGAGAAGCGCGTCGATCTCCGCCAGCGACTGCTCGTTCTGGCCGAGCTTGTGATAGGCGATGGCGCGGGCATAGCGCGCATAATCGCTCTGATCGGATTGCGGGAAGCGGCGCATCGTCACCGAAGGCTCGTCCACGAAGCCGAAGAGCTTCGCCTGCACCATCTTGAACTGGTGGATGCGCTCGGGCGTGTCCGTCTGGTCGAAATAGGGCGAGGCGTTAACGCGCTCCTCGAGCGAGGCGAGACGATCTTCCGAAATCGGGTGGCTCTGGATGAAGGGGTCCTGCTGGGTCGTGGACAGGGCTTCCTGATCGCGGAACTTGGAGAAGAGATCGAGCATGCCCTTGCCCGACATGCCTGCGCGCTGGAGATAGGTCGCGCCCGCCTGGTCGGCGGCGCCTTCCTGCTGGCGGCTATAGGCGAGCACGGAGCGCTGGGCGATATGGCTGCCGCCCGCGATGATGGCCATGCCCGCATCGCCCGCGCCGGCCGCCATCGCGCCGATGCCGAGCACCATGGAGGCGATCATCGGCAGGCTCATCTTGCTCATCGCTTCCTGGCCGCGGACGAGATGGCCGCCGGCCATGTGTCCGGTTTCATGCGCGATGACGCCGATGACTTCGAGCGGCGTGTCGGCCTGGGTGATGAGGCCGGTATTGAGGAACATTCTCTGGCCCGCCGTGACGAAGGCGTTGATCCTGTTGTCCTGCACGAGATAGACGCGCACCGAGGAGGGCAGGAGGCCGGCGGCCCGCCAGATCGGCGTCGAGAACTCGCGGATCATGTTCTCGGTCTCGGCATCGCGAACGAGCGAAATGCCCGCCGCCAGGGCAGGCTGGATGCCGCTCGAGAAGGCGAGCAGGGCGGCCAGGAAGAAGGCGCTCGCTTTTTTACCGGCAGTTCTGAAATGCATGCGCTTATGTTCCATCGGGTTTCCGGGCTGGCTTCCCGCCGCCGGGCGGCCGGGACGATGCCGATTCATTTTGACGGTGCAGGCTGATTCATTATCCGACATTCTTGGTCCCCGCGCCGGTTTTTCGGGGAAGCGGACGCATGGTAAATTGCCGATCCTGTCGCACCAGACTGAAGCCCCATGCCGGGAAATCCGCATTGAAACCATAACGCGAGCCGACTAAACGGTAGGGGTGCCTGCGTAACCCGTCAATCGACCACCAGAGACTGATAACCAAACGTGCCGGATCGCCCGCTCCCTCGCTCGGGGTGCAAGAAAGAGGGGGATTGAGGCCAAATTGTGAACAGCCTGCCAGCGGCTCATCGGGGGAGAAGAACTTGCGGAAGACTTGGTTGAACGAGACGCAATCGAAACCGGCCCGTCATCTCTCCTTCCTCGCCATGGCCGCGCTTGCCGCATCGCTGTCGGCATGCTCGGGTGGCAGCGATGCCCCGCTCGGCGCGACCGTGTCCGGCGGCGGTGTCGAGACGAAATATCAGCGTGACGATGTCATCGCCAGGAAGGAGCGGCTCGACCCGTCCGATTCATCGTTCGCGGGCGCGCTCGTCGCCGACGAACCGACTGCGGCGCTCGTCGCGCGGAACGTACTGGAGCAGGGCGGCAACGCGGCCGACGCGGCGACCGCGCTCTATTTCGCGCTTTCCGTGACCTATCCAGCGGCGGCGGGCCTTGGCGGCGGCGGCGTCTGCCTCGTGCATGAGGCGAAGAAGCCGGGCGCGGAGAGCATCGCCTTCCTTCCGCGCCGCCCCGCCGCCGGCGGGCCCTTCGCCATTCCGGGCAATGTGCGCGGCTTCGCGCTGCTCCACGCCAAATACGGCTCGAAGAGCTGGTCGCTGCTGGTTTCGCCCGCCGAAAGGCTCGCGGCTTCCGGCTTCCCCGTATCGCGGGCGCTGGGGCGCCAGCTCGCCGATGCGGGCTTCGCCATCGTCAACGCGCCGGATCTGCAGCGCATCTATACGGTCGAAGGCGCGCGGACCTTCCGCGAGCTTGATTCACTCACGCAGGTGCAGCTCGCATCGACGCTGGCGCGCATCCGCTCCGGCGGCGTGAACGGCTTCTACATGGGCACGACGGCGACGCATCTCGCTTCGGAGGCGCAGGCCAAGGGCGGCACGCTCACGGTTCAGGACCTCGAGAGCTACCGGCCCGAAACGGGGCCCGCGCAGCCGGTCGCATCGGGTGACGCTTCGGTCTTCCTGCCGCAAGCCGGGCTCGGCGCGGGGGCGTTCTCGGCCGCCCTCTGGAACAATATTCAGGGCGCCGCGGGCGCCGATGCGCTCGCCCAGGCGGCGGAGCGCACGGCGATCGGCCTCGGCGCTCCCGGCGGCGCGGCGCTCGAACGCGATTTCGGATCGACCTCCTTTGCCGTGGTGGACGGACAGGGCAGCGCGGTTGCCTGCGCCGTCACAATGAACGGGCTTTTCGGCGCGGCGCGCACGGCAGAGGGGACGGGGGTCGTCTTCGCCGCTTCGCCGCAGGACCCGGTCAGGGGCCTCGCCTCCGCCTTCCTCGTGCCGGTCATGGTCGTCAATCCGAACACGAAGGCGCTCTATTTCGCGGGCGCTGGCGCCGGTGCGCCGAAGGGTGGCGCGGCGATCGAGCATGCGGTGCAGGCTGCGCTCTCGAACGGCGAGGCAGGCGCCCGGGCGCTGGC
>NZ_JBATUH010000117.1:0-35040 GCF_049671045.1 Parvibaculum sp.
CCGTGCGGCAGCTTTTCGCCTTCATGCGTCTGGCGGAGGAGCCGAAGAACGTCACCGCGATCTATGTCAACGACATGGGCAAGGCGAAGAACTGGAACCAGCCCGAGCCCGGAACATGGATCGACGCACGCAAGGCCTGGTACGTCATCGGCAGCAGCAGGCGCGGCGGCATGGAGGCGGATGAGGCCATTCCCTTCGGAGAACGTCAGCAGGCGGATGAGTTTGCGGCCAAGGCAGGCGGCAGGGTGTTCGGCTTCAGTGACATGCCTGACGATTACATCTTCCCCGGCGCGGAGCCCGCATCCGCTGACGCCACGGACAAGGAGGATCGGAGATGAGCGTGACGCGCAGGCGATTCATCACCATCACGGCTGCGGCCGCCGGATTTGCTCTCCTGCCGCGCGTGCCGGGCGCAGCGGCGCAGGCCGGGCAGGCGAACCTCAGAAGCTGGCGCGGCGTGGCGCTCGGCGCCGATGCGACGCTCCGCATCAACCATCCCGACCCGGCGGTGGCGGATCGTCTCATCGAGCGCTCCATCGGCGAGGTGCGGCGTCTGGAACGGATCTTCAGTCTCTATGCGCCCGACACCGCGATCTCGCTTCTCAACCGGCAGGGCCGCATAGATGAACCGCCCGCCGATTTTCTGCGGCTTCTGAGCGAAAGCGAAAACTATGCGCGCATGACGGGCGGCGCTTTCGACATCACGGTGCAGCCGCTCTGGCGCCTCTATGCAGATCATTTCTCGACACCCGGCGCGGATCTGAACGGGCCATCGGCGCAAGAACGCGCGCGCGCCATCGCATCGGTCGGCCATGACGCCATCGCCTTCGATGCGTCGCGAGTGGAATTCATGCGTCCCGGCATGGGGCTCACCTTCAACGGCATCGCGCAAGGCTACATAACGGACCGCGTGACGGAGCTTCTGCTCGCCTCGGGGATAGAGCGCGCGCTTGTCGACATGGGTGAAATCCGCGCGCTGGGCGAGAGCCCTTCCGGCGAGCCGTGGCGCGTCGGCATCGAGGACCCGCGAAAGCCGGAGCACATCGCCGAAACGGTCGAACTCGCCAGTCTCGCCATTGCGACCTCGGGCGGCTATGGCACGGCCTTCGATCCGGCGGGGCGCAGCAACCACATCTTCGATCCGCGGACGGGGCTGACGGCGAGGCGCTATCTCGGCGTTTCGGTGTTGGCGCCGAGCGCCACGACGGCGGATGCGCTCTCGACCGCCTTTTCGCTGATGCCGCTCGATGACACGCAAGCGATCGTCCGGCGTCTCGGCATCGAGGCGCGCTTCGTGCTCCCGGATGGAAAGCGGGTCGTGCAGACCGCCTGACGCGGCAGGCGCCGGCCCTCAGAGCGCGGCGAGCGCGGCGGCAGTGCGCTCGATCACATCGTCCGGCATATGTGCATAGAGCGGCATGCGCAGCAGTCCCTCGCCGACATGATCGGCAACCTTCATGGCGCTTGCCGCGCGGCCGAGGCGCTGGCCCGCAGGCGAGCTGTGCAGCGGCGCGTAATGCGCCGAGGCCATGATGCCCTGAGCGACGAGAAGATCGCGCGCCCTTGCGCGGAGTTCGCCGCTTTCAAAAACGAGCCAATAGATATGGCCGTTATGCGCGCAATGCTGCGGTATCTCCGCGCGGCGCGCGAGGCCGCGGGCTTCGAGCGGGCGAAGCGCCTCGTGATAGCGGCCCCACAGCGCGACGCGGCGCTGGTTGATCGCCTCGGCCTGTTCGAGCTGGGCGAGCAGCAGCGCCGCCGTGATCTCGCTTGGCAGGAAGGAGGAGCCGAGATCGACCCAGGTGTATTTGTCCACCTCGCCACGAAAGAACTGGCTGCGGTTCGTGCCCTTTTCGCGGACGATTTCCGCGCGAAGCCGGTACGCGGGATCGTTGACGAGCAGCGCGCCGCCTTCGCCCGCCACGACATTCTTGCTGGCATGGAAGCTCAGCGCGGAGAGCGCGCCGAAAGTGCCGAGCGCCTTGCCGCGATAGAAGGCGCCGAAACCCTGCGCCGCATCTTCGGCGACGGCGAGCCCGTGCTTCGCCGCAAGCGTCATGATCGCGTCCATCTCGCAGCCGACGCCCGCGTAATGCACCGGCATGATGGCGCGCGTTCTCGGTGTGATGGCCTGCTCGATCAGGTTTTCGTCGATGTTGAGCGTGTCGGCGCGAATGTCGACGAAGACGGGGACGCCGCCTCGCAGCGCGATCGCGTTGGCGGTGCTGACGAAAGTGTAGGAGGGCATGATGACTTCGTCGCCCGGCTCGATTTCGAGCAGCAGGCCGATCATGTCGAGCGCGCCCGTGCCCGAATGGGTAAGGAGCGCGCGCACCGCGCCCGTCTTCTCCTCAAGCCATGCGTGACAGGCCTTGGTGAATTTCCCGTCCCCCGCAAGCTGCTTCGCTGACAGGACCTCGTCCAGATATTCTCTCTCGCGGCCGGCGAGAGTGGGCTCGTAATAGGGAACGCTCATGGGTTGATGTCCGGGGCAGCGGTGGAATCGTGCGGCCATTGAACAGGCCCCCTGCCTTGCGCGCAAGGGGCGGGGATGCCTATCGGGCGGCCCCGAAGCGCCGGGCGCTGAGAAGCGCCAGCGCTTCCTCGGGATCGGCGGCGGCGATGACCTCGAAGCCCGGCCGCGCCAGCATCATCGCGGCCTCGCGCTCCTCGCGCCCATGGCCGGTCAGCACATGGATGGCGCCCGCAAGGCCCGCATTTCTCGCCGCTTCCATGTCGCTCGCCTTGTCGCCGATCATGAAGCTCCGGCTGCGGTCGATGCCGAGCCTTTCGGCGGCAAGCTCGATCATGGCCGGGCCGGGCTTGCGCCAGCGCGCATGGTTGTCGCCATAGCCATCCGTGTGGTCGGGGTGATAGGCGCAGGCGACGATGAGATCGAGCGCGACGCCTGCGGCGCGGAGCTGCCGCGCGATCTCCGCCTCCACCGCCTCGAAGTCCGGCCAGCCGAAACGCCCCCGCGCGATGCCCGCCTGATTGGTGACAGCGGCGACGGCGAGCCCCTGCGAATGCGCCCAGCCTATGAGCTTCGCCGCGCCGCGCTCGAGAACGACATCCTCGGGGCGGGAGAGATAATCGACCTCCCGCACGATGACGCCATCGCGATCGAGGAAGAGCGCGGCCGCGCCCTCGCGCCGCTCCGGGGTCTCGTTTGAAATCCAGATCCCGTCGGGCAGGGGCATCGTCATTCCCGGTCTCTCGTTCTTTCGTGTCGCGCGGCAATCCGGCCGTGCCGGCGGGGCAGGGCGATGATGATCGAAGTCCCGCTCGCCGTCAGCCTCGAAAGCGAAGGCTGGACGGCGAATTCCGTCGCAAGACTTCGATGCGACGCCTGGTCCCGGCCGATCGGCCCACAAGGCCGACCCGTTTCGGTGTATCCTGTCATCTACGGCGCAATCGGGCATCGCACAACCGGGCGGCTCGATATTGAAAGCAGGGTTTCGTTCAGGTGTTGCGTTCCAATCCGAAGCCCCGTTCTAAGGGGCACTCCTTCGCCGCCTGGCGTCATTTCCGAATGTTCGCCGGCACTCTGGCGGTTGCGCTTGCCTGCGTCGCGGGCGCGCCTTCCGCGCAAGCCGCAGCCTGCTCCGACCCGCTGTCGGCGATCGCGGCGCTGCCCGGCTCAGCAAGCGCGACGCTCGATTTCAATTCGCTTCGCCGTTTCTATGGAGGATCGGGCGGCGCCTGCGTCTGGTCGGCGGCGGATGCAGCCACGCTCATCGAGGCCCTGAGTGCCGCCGGGAGCCAAGGGCTCGAGCCGCGCGATTTTCATCTTGCCGAACTGAAGGGCGGAGATGCCGTCAGGGATGCGCGCGCCCGCGATCTCCTGCTGACGGATGCCGCCATCCGATATGCGCGCGACATGCGGAACGGCCGCCTTGAGCTTGAAAGCATCGAGAGCGATATCGACTTTCCCCGGCCCCTCACCGATCCCGTCGCGGGGCTGCGCGATGCCTTCGCCACACATTCGCTCGCTCACTGGCTTGCTTCGCTGCCGCCATCCCAACCGGAATATGCACGCCTCGTCGCCGCCTATGCGCGTTATGTCGACATGGCGGCAAAGGGCGGATGGGCGATGCTCGCCGCGCCCGCAAAGGCGGTGAAGCCGGGGGAGGCGAGCCCGCTCGTGCCTGCCCTGCGGCAGAGGCTCGCGGCCGAGGGCGATTTCGGCGCGGCGGAGGCTTCCGCCTCGGGCAAACGTCTCGATGCAGCGCTCGTCGCGGCGCTCAAGCGCTTTCAGGCCCGCCACGGCCTGAGCGCCGATGGTGTTCTCGGGCGGAAGACGCTCGAAGCGCTCAATGTCGCGGCGTCCGCCCGCGCCGGGCAGATTGCGGTCAATCTCGAGCGCTGGCGCATGCTGTCTGGCGCGATCCCGCCGACGCGCGTCGAGGTCAACGCAGCCGCCGCGACCGCGAAGCTCATCGTCGGGGGCGCTCCCGTGCTCGAAATGCGCGCCGTGGTCGGCAAGAAGAAAACGCCGACGCCGATCCTGCGCAGCGTCATAAATTCCATCGTCGTCAATCCGCCCTGGGTCGTCCCCTCGTCGATCATGCGCAAGGAAATCCTGCCGGCGCTGACGCGCGAACCCGACTATCTCGAAAAGAACGACATGTACTGGCGCGACAATCAGATCGTGCAGGCGCCTGGCGAAAGAAACTCGCTCGGCCGCATAAAGTTCGAGCTATCGAGCTCCTTCGATGTCTATCTGCACGACACGCCCGCGCGACGTCTCTTCGCGCGTGACGATCGCGCGCGAAGCCATGGCTGTGTCCGCCTCGAAAAGCCGCTCGCCCTTGCCGAGCATCTGCTGGGCAACGACACGGGATGGCCGCGCGAACGCATCGAAGGCATGATCGCGGATGGAAAGACGCAGCGTATTCCGCTCACGGATGAAGTTCCGATCGTCATCGTCTACTGGACGAGCTTCGTCGATCAGGGCGGAACGGTCGAGTTTCGCGATGACATATATGGCCGCGATGAGAGGCTGCTCGATGCGCTGAGGCAGCACCGTTTTGCGCAAGCGGGAGCGAGCGCAGCCGCCGCGAAGGCATGCGGCGCGTGAGGCGCGACGCGCGTTTTCCATAACGGCAATCACGTCATTGCGTTTGACGCATCGGGCCCGAAACCCTATACGGGGAGCGGGCGGGTGGGCTTCACGTCGAACTCAAGAGGTGGATGTGAGGTCGGTGATCACACGCAGAGGCGTATTGGCTCTCGGTGCGACTGCGGCAGCTTCCGTCATTCTGCCGCGGCCTTCGATCGCATCGGTGGCGAGGCCGCGCATGCTCAAATTCTACAACACGCATACGGGCGAGAGCCTTTCCACGACCTATTGGGCCGATGGCGTCTACATTCCCGATGCGTTGCGCGACGTGAAGAAGCTTCTTCGCGATCACCGCTCGGACGACGAACATCACATCGACGTGCGGCTGCTCGATCTCCTGTCGGAGCTGCGCCACAAGCTCGACACGCACGAGCCCTATCACGTCATTTCCGGTTATCGCTCACCGAAGACGAACAGCGTTCTCGCCCGGGCGAGCCACGGCGTCGCCAAGCGCAGCCTTCACATGGTCGGCGAAGCAATCGACATTCGCGTGCCGGGGCGCGATCTCGCCCGCGTGCACAAGGCGGCGCTGGCGCTCCGACGCGGCGGCGTCGGCTATTATCCGGCATCGGATTTCGTGCATGTCGATGTCGGGCGCGTGCGCCAATGGGGGCCGAAGCACGAGGCGTGAGCCCCGACTGTAGTTGCGTCGCCCGCCTCTCAGCGGGCAGGCGTGGGTGCGCGCTCGATATTCGGCAGGAAGCCTGTGAACAGGCCGAGCAGCGGCAGGAAGGCGCAGACCTGATACACGAACTCGATGCTCGTGAAATCGGCAAGCTCGCCCAGCACCGCGGCGCCGATGCCGCCCATTCCGAATGCAAAGCCGAAGAAAAGGCCCGCGACCGTTCCGACGCGGCCCGGCATCAGCTCCTGCGCATAGACGATGATCGCGGGGAAGGCCGAGGCGAGAATGAGGCCGATCGGGATGCTGAGAAGGCTCGTCCAGAAAAGGCCGACATGCGGCAGGATGAGCGTGAAGGGAAGCACGCCGAGGATCGAGGCCCAGATCACATATTTGCGCCCGAAGCGGTCGCCGAGCGGACCACCGATGATCGTGCCGGCTGCTACCGCGCCAAGGAATATGAAGAGGTGCACCTGCGCGCTCTCGATCGACACATGGAATTTGTCGATGAGGTAGAAGGTGTAATAGCTCGTGATGCTGGCGAGATAGAAATATTTGGAGAAGATCAGCACCAGCAGAATGGCGATGGCCATGCGCGCGCGTTCGGGCGAAACGGTGGTCGTGCGGATGGCGCCGGGCCTTGCGGCCCCCGTCACGGGCGGCATCGCGTTGCGCTTGTACCAGACGCCGACATGCCACAGCAGCACGATGCCGATCATCGCCGCGATGGAGAACCAGGCGACGCTGCCCTGGCCCCTCTGGATGACGATGAAGGCGGCGACGAGCGGGCCGATGGCCGAGCCCGCATTGCCCCCGACCTGAAAGAGCGATTGCGCAAGCCCGTGCCGCCCGCCCGATGCCATGCGCGCGACGCGCGAGGATTCCGGGTGGAAGACGGACGAGCCTGTGCCGATGAGCGCGGCGGCGAGCAGCAGCAGCAGGAAATGCGCCGCCGATGACAGCAGCAGCAGCCCCACCAGCGTGAAGCCCATGCCGATGGCGAGCGACCACGGGCTCGAGCGCCTGTCGGTGTAGTAGCCGACAAGCGGCTGGAGGAGCGAGGCGGTGAGCTGATAGGTGAGCGTGATCAGACCCACCTGCCCGAAATCGAGACCGTAATTTTCCTTCAGCATCGGGTAAATCGCGGGCAGCAGCGACTGCATCATGTCATTGAGCAGATGGCAGAAGCTGATGGCCGCGAGCACGGTGAATGTGGTGTTCGTTGCCGAAGGGGCGGAAGCGGAGGATGTCGTCTCGGTCAAGATGCTCTCCCTGGAGCGCAAGGCTCCCGGAGCATGAGCCGGAAAGGAGCGATTTTCCAGATCAACTCATGCCCTGTCTCGAAAAATCCGGAGCGCATCCTGCCGCAACGACATCTTTCCGTTGCGGCACCGCGCCTCAGGAGAAGGCCTGAATGCCTGTGATCTCGCGGCCGAGGATCAGGGCGTGCACGTCGTGCGTCCCTTCATAGGTGTTGACGGCCTCAAGGTTCATGACGTGGCGAATGACGTGATACTCGTCGGAGACGCCATTGCCGCCATGCATGTCGCGCGCCGTGCGGGCGATATCAAGAGCCTTGCCGCAATTATTGCGCTTCATCAGCGAAATGGCGGCAGGCGCGGCCTTGCCGGCATCGAAGAGGCGGCCGAGCTGGAGGCAGCCCTGAAGCCCGAGCGTGATTTCGGTCTGCATGTCGGCGAGCTTCTTCTGGATGAGCTGGTTCGCCGCCAGCGGACGGCCGAACTGCTTGCGGTCGAGCGTGTACTGGCGGGCGGCGTGCCAGCAGAACTCGGCGGCGCCGAGCGCGCCCCAGGCGATGCCGTAGCGCGCGCGGTTGAGGCAGCCGAAGGGGCCGGCGAGGCCGCGCACATTCGGCAGCAGGTTCTCGTCCGGCACGAAGACGTCCTGCAACGAGATTTCGCCCGTCACCGAGGCGCGCAGCGAGAACTTGCCCTCGATCTTGGGTGTCGAGAAGCCCTTGAAGCTGCGCTCGACGACGAAGCCGCGAATGACGTCATCATCCGTCTTCGCCCAGACGACGGCGAGATCGGCGATGGGCGCATTGGTGATCCACATCTTGGCGCCGTTGAGGATGTAGCCGCCATCGACCTTCTTCGCGCGCGTCTTCATCGACCCCGGATCGCTGCCATGATCGGGCTCCGTCAGGCCGAAGCAGCCGACCCATTCGCCGCTTGCGAGTTTCGGCAGATATTTCTCGCGCTGCGCCTCGGTGCCATAGGCATTGATGGGGTGCATCACCAGCGAGGACTGCACGCTCATCGCCGAGCGATAGCCGCTGTCGACGCGCTCGATCTCGCGCGCGGCGAGGCCGTAGCAGACATAGGAGAGACCCGCGCAGCCATACTTCTCCGGCAGGGTGGAGCCGAGCAGACCCTGCGCGCCCATCTCGTTCATGATCTCGCGATGGAAGATCTCGTGCCGGTTGGCCTCCTTCACGCGCGTGAAGAGCCGCTCCTCGGCAAAGGCGCGGGCGGCGTCGCGCACCATCCGCTCTTCCTCGGTGAGCTGTTCCTCGATCAGCAGGGGGTCCTGCCAGTTGAAGGGAGGGAGCGGGGGATTGGCGCCAGCGGCGGGCTTGGTACTCGATTCAGACATGCAACTTGACCTCGCGTAATCCTAGGGTTTGGGCTCATATAGCAGAAGGCATTTGGCCTGGCGACACTCAGTATGCGCAAGATCAGTGTCCTTCCGAGGCGATGTGGGCAGCCAGATGTTCCGCCAGGTGGTCGAACATGAGCCGGGCGCGCCGGCTCGTCTTCAGGTCCTCATGCATCACGACCCAGACCTCGAGCTTGAAGCCGATGGTCCCGGGAAGGACGGGAAGAAGCCCGTCGCGCCGGGCGAGCGCGTTCTGGCAGATGCCGAGCCCGAAGCCCGCGCGGAGCGCTGCATATTGCGCCACGTCGCTGTCGCAGCGAAAGGCGAAGAGTTCGCGCGAGGGCGTGAAGCCGAGCCCGTCGAGGCGGCGCATCGAGGGTTCGCGGTCGAAACCGATAATCGGATGGGCCTCGATTTCCTCCAGCGTCGCTGGCTTGCCATGCGCCTCCACATAGCGCGGATGCGCATGAAGACCGAGATGAATGGTGCCGATCTTGCGCGCGACGAGCGCGCTCTGTGTCGGCCGCACCATGCGGATCGCAATGTCGGCCTCGCGCCGCAGCAGGTCTTCCGCGCGGTTCGAGAGCAGGAGTTCAATGGCGATGCGCGGATGCGCCTCGCGGAAGGCGGCAAGGATGGGCGGCAGCACCTCCGTGCCGACGATTTCACTCGCCGTGACGCGGATGGTGCCGCGATCTTCCTCCGCTTCGCCCGATGCCGCGCGCTGGAGCGCCTCGGCCGCGCTGGCCATCGCCTCGGCATGGGGCACGAGGGCAAGCGCGCCCTCCGTGGCGTTGAGGCCCGTCTGCGAGCGGGTGAAGAGCGCAAGGCCCAACGCCTCTTCCAGCGCGTCCACATGGCGCCCGACTGTGGGCTGGGTGAGGTTGAGGGCGCGGGCCGCCCCGGAAAGGCTCCCCTCCCGCATGACGGCGAGAAAGGTGCGGTAAAGCTCCCAGCCGGGCTGTGATTTTGTCATACGAAAACGTATATCCGCTCGTCGATAAAAGGCAATTCATATTCAAATATGAATGAGAGATCGTCCGGTTGTCGAATTCAACCGGAGATCGGACATGACCCGAACAGCTCTCATCATCGGCGCCACGGGCGGCATAGGCAGCGAAACGGCGCTTGCCCTTGCCGCGCGGGGCTGGCGCATCCGCGCCCTCAACCGCAATCCCCAGAAAGCCGCCCGCGATTTCGCCTGGCTCGGCCCGGTCGAATGGGTGAAGGGCGATGCGATGAACGTGGCCGATGTGGTCGCCGCCGCACGGGGGGTGAACCTTCTCGTCCATGGCGCCAACCCGCCCGGCTATCGCAACTGGAAGGGAACGGCGCTCCCCATGCTCGAAAGCTCCATCGCCGCGGCGATGGAGGCGAATGCACGGATCGTCTTTCCCGGCACGGTCTACAATTTCGGTCCCGAGACTTTCCCTCGCATCGACGAGCGCGCGCCGCAGCGCCCGAGAACCCGCAAGGGCGCGATCCGCGTGGCGATGGAGACGCGGCTCAGGGAAGCCTCCGCCCATGGGCTCCGTGTACTGATCGTTCGTGCCGGTGATTTCTTCGGGCCGCGTGGCGGCAACAACTGGTTCGGGCAGGGGCTCGTGAAGGCGGGAAAGCCGTTCCGCTCGATCACCTATCCGGGGCGGCGCGAGGTGGGACACAACTGGGCGTTTCTTCCCGATCTCGCCGAAACGATCGTGCGCCTCGTCGAGCGCGAAAAGGATCTCGGCGGCTTCGAGGTCTTCCATTTCGGCGGCCACTGGTTCGAGCGGGGCGTCGAGATCGCCGAGGCGGCGCGCCGCGCGGCGGGCGTCCCCGATGCGCCGATCCGCCGCTTTCCGTGGCTTGCGGTCTGGCTCGCCTCGCCCTTCGTCGAGACATTCCGCGAGATGCTGGAGATGCGCTATCTCTGGAAGCGCCCCCTCCGGCTCGACAATGGAAAACTCGTCGCCTTTCTCGGCGAGGAGCCCCACACGCCCGCCGAACAGGCGCTGCGCGTCACGCTCAAAGGTCTTGGTTGTCTCGATGTCCAGCCGCGCGCCGCGGGCCTTTCCGCCCCGCGCCTTCAAGGGAGGCTCTGATGAAAATGCCGTTTTCCATCCGCCATCGCGCCGAGCGCATCATGGTCGCGCTCGTCATGTCCGTCATCGTCACCTATGTCGCGATGTTCACGGCCAGCGCCGCGCTCACGATCCATGCGCTCGATTTTCCGCAGGAGACGGCGCGGCACCATCTCGCCTGACGCGCTCGAAATAGAGGGCGAGATCCGACGGGATCGGCATCGGCTTGATGGCGCTGACATTCGCCCGTCCGGTATTGCCGATGGGCACGGCGCCGACAAGCGATCCGGCCGAGCCGATCATCCGGACGATCTGGCCCAGCACTTCGCGCGAGATGCGAAGGGCGGAAACGGTCGGAGCGCCTGTCATGGCTCTATTGATGGGCGGGGCGAGTGGGCCTGGCAAGCGCATGTGCCGGCAAGCGCGTATGCGCATATGAAAGAGCGGCGGGATCGCTCCCGCCGCTTTCGCATTTGGTCTTGTGTGCGGGGATCATTCCGCCGCGGTCTTGAGCCCCGCAAGCGCCTCGCGCGGCATGCGCTCGGCGAACTCGCGGCACGCCTGCACATATTCGCTCTTCATCCGCGCCACGAGTTCGCCCACGGGCGGTGCGTCCGAGATCTGGCCGATACCCTGGCCCGAGCCCCAGATATCCTTCCAGGCCTTCGACTTCATGTTGCCGCCCGAGCCGAAATTCATCTTCGACTTGTCTGCGGCAGGAAGGTTGTGCGGGTCGAGGCCGGCCGCTGCGATCGACGGCGCGAGATAGTTGCCATGGACGCCCGTGAAGAGGTTGGAATAGACGATGTCCTCGGCCGTATGCGCGATCAGCGCCTCCTTGTAGGTGGCGTCGGCATTGGCTTCCTGCGTGGCGATGAAGCGCGTGCCCATATAGGCGAGGTCGGCGCCGAGCGCGAGGGCGGAGGCGATGCCCCATCCATCCGAGATCGAGCCAGAGACCAGCACCGTTCCGTTGAACCACTGCTTCACCTCGCGCACCAGCGCGAAGGGCGACAGCGTGCCCGCGTGACCGCCCGCGCCGGCGCAAACGAGGATGAGCCCGTCGACGCCCTGTTCGGCCGCCTTGCGCGCATGCTTCACGTTGATGACGTCGTGGAAGACGAGGCCGCCATAGGAATGCGCCGCCTCGACGACTTCCGCAGGCGGGCGGAGCGAGGTGATGATGATCGGCACTTCGAGCTTGGTGCAGACCTCGACGTCATGCGCGAGGCGGTCATTGGAGGCGTGGCAGATCTGGTTGACGGCGAAGGGCGCGACCTTCTTCTCCGGGTGCTTCGCCTGATACTCGCCGAGTTCGCCCTTGATCCGCCTGATCCATTCTTCGAGCACATGCGCGGGGCGCGCGTTGAGCGCGGGGAACGAGCCGACGATGCCCGCCTTGCACTGGGCGATGACGAGTTCGGGACCGGAGACGATGAAGAGCGGCGAGCCGATCACCGGAAGCTCCAGCCGGTTCTTGAGAAGCGATGGCAGCGACATGGGAAGTCCTCATCCCTGGTAAAAATGATGACAAGAGACTAGGCAGGGCCGCCTGGCCTGTCCGCACAAGAAATGTCGAGGCGCCTGTTCACATATGATCATCGACCGGCGAGAAGCGCCCGGTCGGCCTTGGCTCTCGCGGCAATGAAATCGACCGCTGCCCGCACGGGCGGCGTGTCCTTGAGATCGGGATGCGTGAGCAGCCATATGTCCGTTGCGCTGTAGAGCTTCTCCGGCGAGATGCGGACAAGCTGCGGAAAGCTGTCGCCGGTGAGGCAGGTGAGCGCTGAAATGCCAACGCCCGCCAGCGCCGCATAGGCCGTGTCGAGCTGCGAGGAAAAGCGCAGATGCGTCGGCGCGCTGCGCGTTACATGCTGGCTCCAGCGCGCCAGCTCCTGGTTCGCGGCCGATCCCGCAAAGCCGAGGATGACATGATCGGCCCATTCCTCGCGCCGCGCGGGCAGGCCGTGCTTTTCGGCATAATCCTTCGAGGCGTAGAAGGCGACGCCGAGCCGCCCGATCTTGCGGCCGACGAGATTTTCCTCGCCCGGCCCATAAAGCCTGATGACGATATCGGCCTCGCGGCGGCGCACGCTCGCGGGCCAGGACTCGGTCACGAATTCGAGTTCGATGCCGGGATATTGCGCGCGGAAGGCGGGCAGATGCGGCACCAGCCAATGCCCCGCAATGCCGGGGGCGGTGGAGATGCGAACCGTGCCGCGCGGCTCGCCGTCATCCGCCGTGGCGGCGCGGACGGCGCGTTCTGCGGCCATCGCCATGGGCTCGACCTCGGTGCGCAGCCGCTCGCCCGCCGCCGTCAGCGCATAGCCCGCCGGCTCGCGCACGAAGAGCTTGGTGCCAAGCTCCTTTTCGAGCGCGGCGATGTGGCGCCCCACCGTCGCATGGCTGAGCCTAAGCTTGCGGCCGGCGCCGGAAAGGCTCTGCGTCTCTGCGACTGCGAGGAAGATGCGATAGGCGTCCCAGCCGCCCGCGAGGGCACCGTCTTTGTTCATCGCTGAACATCCCGTTGTCTGTTTGCGAGGAAAGATGAACCCGTCCGCCGGGGATTTCAAGCAATCCCGCACTGACGCTGGGGAATGGGAGCGGGAGGGCGCGCCCGCGAAAGCAGGGTGCCGTTCGATCTGTCATTCTGCTAGAAAGAGAGCCATCTAAATCATTGGGCCATCGGGCCATCTGAGGGAGAAACAACGTGCTCAAGACAAGATTTACGGAACTGTTCGGCGTTGAACATCCGATCGTGCAGGGCGGCATGCAGTGGGTCGGCCGTGCCGAACTCGTGGCCGCCGTCGCCAATGCAGGCGCGCTCGGCTTCATCACCGCGCTGACGCAGCCGACGCCCGAGGATCTGGCGAAGGAAATCAAGCGCTGCCGCGAGATGACCGACAAGACGTTCGGCGTGAACCTGACGATCCTTCCGGCGCTGAAGCCGCCGCCCTATGCCGAATATCGCGCCGCGATCATCGAGTCGGGCGTCAAGATCGTCGAGACGGCGGGCTACAAGCCGCAGGAGCATGTCGACGATTTCAAGAAGCACGGCATCAAGGTCATTCACAAGTGCACGGCGGTCCGTCATGCGCTTTCGGCCGAGCGCATGGGCGTCGACGCGATCTCGATCGACGGTTTCGAGTGCGCGGGGCATCCCGGCGAGGACGACATTCCGGGCCTCATCCTCATTCCGGCTGCCGCCGACAAGGTGAAGATCCCGATGATCGCGTCTGGCGGCTTCGGCGATGCGCGCGGCCTGGTGGCGGCGCTGGCGCTCGGTGCCGAAGGCATCAATATGGGCACGCGCTTCATGTGCACGGTCGAGAGCCCCATTCACCAGAAGGTGAAGGAGCAGATCGTGGCCAATGACGAACGCTCGACCGACCTCATCTTCCGTACGCTGCACAATACGGCGCGCGTCGCGAAGAACGTGGTCAGCCAGGAAGTCGTCGCCATCGAGAAGAAGGGCGGCGCCAAGATCGAGGACGTCGCGCACCTCGTCGCCGGGGCGCGCGGCCGCGTCGTCTATGAGCAGGGTGATCCCGAATACGGCATCTGGTCGGCGGGCATGGTGCAGGGCCTCATCCATGACATTCCGACCGTGAAGGACCTCGTCACGCGCATCGTCGCCGAGGCGGAGCAGATCATCGCCTCGAGGCTCAACCGCATGGCCGGCATCTCCGTCGCCCGCGCGGCCGAGTAAGCACGAACGCCGAGTTCGGACCCGGGATCAGGTCCGGGGTGACGGCGAGGGAATGGGGGGACGTGTCTTGCCCCCACCTCTGCCTGTCATCCCGGGCTCGTCCCGGGATCCATCTTTCTTCCATTGAGCGCCAAAAAAGATGGACCCCGCGTCGAGCGCGGGGTGACGCATGTGAATGGGGAATGCCTTGCTCCCGACACACCGTCTGTCATGCCGGACCCGATCCGGCATCCGTCTTCACCACGCGGGCGAGGCCATCCGCATCGCGAACGGTGATCTCCCTGTAGCCAAGCGCGACAATGCCGTGCTTCTCGAAATCGCGCAGGATGCCGTTGACGGTCTTGCGCGAGAGCCCGGTGAGTTCGGCAAGCTCATCCTGCCGCAGCGGCAACACCGCCATGTCGCTCCCATTGTCCCATACAGTCGCATAGGCATGAAGTCTTGAGGCGAGCCGCGCATGGGGCGAGAGGCGTGCGCGCTCCGCGTTGATCCTCACGGCCGCTGTGAGCTGCTCCGTGGCAAGCTCCGCGAAATGAAGCCAGAGCGAGGGCTGCTCGCGGGCGATGGCGGCTAGCGCCTGCTGCGGGATGAAGAGGATTTCCGAGCGTTCCCGCGCCACCGCTGTCGTCACGCGCCGCCCGCCCAGAACCTGCGCGGCATAGCCGAAAATGCTGCCCGGCCCCGAAATATTGACGGGAACATTCTCGCCATTGTCGAGCCAGACATAGGTGGTCACCGAGCCGCTGAGCACGCCGTAAAGCCCGTGCGCTTCATCGCCCGTGTCGTAAAGCCAGCGTCCCGTCTCGACGCTCGAGACCTGCATATGTTCGATGAGCCGGTGGCGAAGCTCGGCCGGGCGGCGGCGGAACCAGCCATTGCGGGCGAGGGAGGCGGCGATGCGGTCTTGCGGGTTTCCTGACCGGGGCATGGCAATTCAAGAATGTTACCGAGGTGACAATCTTCGCCCGCTTCGGGGCTAACCTCAAGCCGGTCGAGAGTTACATTCGGGAGGAGACGGGAAGATGTCGTTCCATACGCCGACGATAAGGAAGCTCAGTGCGGGCTGTGGCGCGGAGGTGCTGGGGGTGGACCTCAGAAAGCCGAGCAACAGCGATATGGAAATCATCCGCGGCGCCTATCGCGATTACGGCGTCATCTTCTTCCGCGACCAGCATCTCACGCCGGAGGATCACATCGCCTTCGCGCGCCGCTGGGGCGAGATCGACATCAACAAGTTCTTCCCGGCCAATGGCGAGTATCCGGAAATCGCCGAGGTGCGGAAGGAGAAGGAGCAGAAGACGAATATCGGCGGTGCGTGGCACACGGATCATTCCTACGATCCTTCGCCCGCCATGGGCTCGATCCTCGTCGCGCGCGAACTGCCGGAGGAGGGCGGCGACACGCTCTTCTCCAACATGTATGCCGCCTATGAGGCGCTGTCCGACGGCCTGAAAGAAACGCTTTCGCGCCTCAAGGCCGTGCACTCCAATGCGATGGCCTTCGGCGCGGCCGGCTTTTACAAGAACAGCGATCAGGGCGCGGCCTTCAAGGGCGAGAGCCTCATCGGCCAGGCGGTGCATCCCGTCGTCATCACGCATCCGCTGAGCGGCCGTAAGGCGCTTTACGTGAACCCGGCCTTCACCACGCATTTCGAGGGCTGGACGCCGCTCGAAAGCAGGCCGCTTCTCGATTTCCTTTACGCCCATGCGGTCCGCCCGGAATTCACCTGCCGCTTCCAGTGGCGCGAGGGTTCGGTCGCCTTCTGGGACAATCGCGCGACATGGCATTACGCCGCGAACGACTATCACGGCAGCAAGAGGCTTCTGCACCGCATCACCATTGGCGGCGTGCCGCTCGGCTGAGCCTTCACAGGCTTGCCTTCGCCTCCGTACATGGCAGACTGCGGCCCAACAGCAAAAGCCCGCAAGGAAGGGCCATGAGGGAGAACGTCATGACGGCAGCGACGGCTGGAAAAGCGGCGATCACGGTCACGCCGAACGAGAACGGCTTTGGCGCGGCGATCACGGGGCTCGATCTCTCGAAACCCCTGGCTCCGAATGTGCTCGCCGAGGTGAAGGATGCCTGGGCACGCCATTCCGTCGTGTGGTTTCCGGACCAGCCGCTCTCCCATGACGAGCTTGAGGCGTTCACGCTTCAGATCGGTCCCTTCGGCTACGATCCTTTCATCAAGCCGATGGAAGGCCGTCCGCATATTCTGGAATTGCGCCGCGAGCCCGACGAGAAGGCGCGCAATTTCGGCGCCGGCTGGCATTCGGACTGGAGCTTTCAGGAAACGCCGCCCGCGGCGACCATCCTTCATTCCAAGGTCGTGCCGCCCGTCGGCGGCGACACGCTCTATGCCGATTGCTACCGCGCCTATGACGCGCTTTCGGACGAAATGAAGCGCGTGCTCGGCACGCTCACTGCGATCCATTCGGCGGCGCTGCCCTATGGCACCGATGGCATTTTCGCGCATGAAAAGGAAAAGCGCACGATGGAGATCGTCGTGAGCAAGGAGGCGGAGAAGACCTTTCCGCATCCGCTGGTGCGCACCCATCCGGTGACGGGCCGCAAGGCGCTCTATGTGAGTCCCGTCTATACGCTCGGCATCGCGGGCATGACGCGGGAGGAATCCGCCGCCATTCTCGGCTATCTCTACACGCATATGACGAAGGACGAATTCGTCTATCGCCACAAATGGCGCGAGAACATGCTCACCATGTGGGACAATCGCTGCACGCTGCATTACGCCGATGGCGGCTATGACGGACATCTGCGCGTCATGCACCGCACGACGGTTGCGGGCGAGCGGCCCGTCTGACCGGGCACGCCTTCAGCGCAGGAAGAGCAACAGAAGCAGCCCGCCGATCACCAGCGCGATGCCCGCAAGCTCGAGGCGGGCCGTCTTCTCGCGAAAGAGAAAATGCGAGGAGGCGAAGGTGAAGACGAGTTCGATCTGGCCGAGCGCGCGCACATAAGCGGCGTTCTCGATGGTCATCGCCGTGAACCATCCGATCGAGGCGAGAGAGCCCGCAATGCCGACGCCGGAACTGACCTTCCAGTTCCGCATCGTGCCGGCGAGTTGCGCGGGCTCGCGCCAGCCGAGCCAGATCGTCATGACGATGGTCTGGATGACGAGCACGGTGACGAGCGTGAAGCCTGCCGGTATCAGAAAATCGGAGCGCCCGAGCGAGAGTGACGCGGCGCGATAGGCGACGGCCGCGATGCCGAAGCCTGCGCCCGAGCCGATGCCCATGAGTGTCGTGCGATCGCTCAGTGTACGCATGAAATTCGCAAGCGTGAGATGCGACTTTGCCATAGAGATGGCGATGACGCCGGCAAGGCTCACAAGGATCGCCGCGGTTGCGCCGAGGCTCGGCCGGTCGCCCAGCACGATGACGCCGAAAAGCGCGGCCTGCACCGTCTCTGTTTTCGAGTAGGTCGTGCCGACGGCGAAATTGCGATGGGCGAAAAGCCCGACGAGAAGCGCCGTGCCCCAGATCTGCCCGAGCCCGCCGACGACGCAATAGAAGAGGAAGGTCCAGTTGGCCGCGGGCAGCTCATGCCCTGTGATCGCCACAAGGCTCCAGAGATAGACGACCGCAATGGGGAGCCCGAAGGCGAAGCGCACATAGGTCGCGGCAATGGCGGAAAGCTCGCCCGTCAGTTGCTTCTGCAGCGTCGAGCGCAGGTTCTGCAGAAAGGCGGCGGCGATGGTAAGCGGTATCCAGAGCGGCATGGCGGGAAGGCTCGGGGTGACGGTAAGAGACTGGGACGAGCGATGCGCCCTTACGCCTCTATCGCCGCATAGACGAGTTGCTGAAGCTGCGGCCGCAGCGGATAGGTGCTCGACGGCATGAGCTGCGTCATCAGAATGGCGACGAGATCCTCTTCCGGGTCGATCCAGAAATAGGTGGAGGCGGCGCCGCCCCATGAAAGATTGCCGGCGGAGCCCACGGCCTGTGCCTCGGCGGGATCGAGGATCACCTGAAATCCGAGCCCGAAGCCCGCGCCGTCGCCCGCAAGCTCGCTGAAGGCCGCTGTCGACATCTCCTTCATCGTCCTGCCGCCGGGAAGGTGGTTGAGCGACATGAATTCGATGGTCTTGGGCGAGACGAGCCGCGTGCCCTCGAAGACGCCACCATCGAGGATCATCTGACAGAAGCGCCAATAATCCGTCATCGTCGAGACGAGGCCGCCGCCGCCGGAGAGGAACTTGCGCGGGCGCGCATAGATGCTCGTCTCGTCGCCGCGGTCGATCGCGCGGACGGCGCGCGTCCTCAAATCCTTCTCGTAATTGGTGGTGAAGCGGCCGAGCTTTTCCGCCGGCACATGGAAGCCTGTATCGTTCATGCCGAGCGGCGCGAAAATGCGGCTTGCGAGAAGTTCGTCGAGCGGGCGGCCGGACAGGACTTCGACCAGATAGCCGCAGACATCGGTCGAGACGGAATAGTTCCACTTTTCGCCGGGCGAGAAGAGAAGCGGCAGTTCGGAAAGCCGCGCGACCATTTCCTTGAGCGTGATGTCGCCCGTCGCCGCGCCGTCGATGCCGCGCTGGCGATAGAGCTTCGCCACCGGATGCCCGGGCATGAAGCCATAGGTGAGGCCCGAGGTGTGGGTGAGGAGATCGCGGATCGTCATCTCGCGCTCCGCGGGCTTTGTCTCGTATTTCTCGTGCGTGCCGCCCGCCCAGACGCGCAGGCCCTTGAATTCGGGGATGTAGCGCGAGACGGCATGGTTGAGCTGAAAATGCCCTTCCTCATAGAGCATCATCAGCGCGAGGCTCGTGATCGGCTTCGTCATCGAATAGATGCGGAAGATCGAGTCGCGTTCGAGCGGAAGCCCGCTTTCGCTGTCGCGCTGCCCGACCGTTTCGAAATGCGCGATCTCGCCATGGCGCGCGACGAGCGTCGAGACGCCGGCGACCTTTCCCCTGGCGACATAGGAGCCGAAATAATCGGGAATGGCGGCAAGGCGCGCGGAACTCAGTCCCACATCTTCCGGCCGGGCGATCTTCGCGGCGACGTTCATCGGCATTCCTCCTGCGCATATGGCGGAGAAAGCATAGGGCGGATTTGGAAAAACTGCCTGCGGGAATTGCCGGGCGCGGACGGAGGCCGCGCTATCGGCTCCCGGCGATGAGGCGGAGAAGGTCGTCCGGCCGCCTTGCCTCGAAGGCGGTTGCCTCGCCCGCGCCGGGCGCAAGGTCGATTGCCTCCCAGCCCTCGCTCGTCTTTTTCAGCCGGTAGCAGGGGGTGAACTGCCCGCAACGCAGCACGAGCACGCTGAGCCCATGCGCCGCGTCATGGCGAAATTCGAGATCGAGGGGAGAGCCGTCCGCCGCGGCCATGAGCCTGCGGCGGTCGTGCTCGGTCACGAGATCGGCCGGGAAGGGGAGGACGTTGTCCAACCTCACATCTCCCCGGCCAAATCCATTCAGACGGCAGCGCGGCGGCCGGCCGCCTCGGCGACCGGCGAGATCACCGCCGTCGTCGCCTCGATGGCGGAGGTCAGGCGGCCGAGGCCGACGATATAGGCGGCCGTGCGGAGCGGCACCTTGCGCGTTTCCGCCACCTTCCAGACGATGTCGCCCTGGGCGTTCATCCGGCTTTCCAGTTCGCGGTGCACGCGCTCCAGCGTCCAGCGCTCGCCCTGGCGGTTCTGCACCCACTCGAAATAGGAAACGGTGACACCGCCGGAATTGGCGAGAATGTCCGGAATGACGGTGACGCCTGCCTTGTGCAGAAGCGCGTCGGCTTCCGGCGTGACCGGGCCGTTGGCGAGTTCGAGAACGACCTTCGCGCGGATGCGTTCGGCATTGCCCTCATGGATGAGATCCTGGAAGGCCGCGGGCACCAGCAGCTCGCAATCGACGCCCAGCATCTCGTCGGGATCGATCTGGCGCGTCGCGCCGGTCGCGCCATTGCGGACGGACATGCCGGCCGCCTTGATCTTCTCCAGCGCCGCGACATCGAGGCCCTGCGGATTGAAGACCGCGCCGCCCGAATCGCTGGCGGCGACGATGGTCCAGCCGCTGTCGACGAGCAGCCGCGCCATATGCGCGCCCGCATTGCCGAAGCCCTGGATGACCGCGCGGCGCGGACCATTGTCGAGGTCGAGGCGGCCGCAAAGATGCTCCAGAAGGTTGAAGCCGCCGCGGGCCGTCGCATCGTCGCGGCCGAGCGAGCCGCCAAGCGCGAGCGGCTTGCCGGTGATGACGCCGGGCACGACCTGGCCGACGATCTGGTTATATTCATCGGCCATCCAGCCCATGATCGTCGCATTCGTCGCCACGTCCGGCGCCGGAATGTCGCGATCCGGCCCGATGAAGCGGGCGAAGGCGCGGATATAGGCGCGCGACAGGCGTTCGAGTTCCGTCACCGAAAGCTCGTGCGGATCGACCCGGACGGCGCCCTTGCCGCCGCCATAGGGAAGTCCGGCCACGGCGCATTTGACGGTCATCCAGAAGGCAAGCGCCTCGACCTCGTCGGCTGTGGAGTGGTGATGAAAGCGAATGCCGCCCTTGGTCGGGCCGCAGGAATCGTCGTAGCGGCAGCGCCAGGCTTCGAACGATTTCAGCGAGCCGTCATCCATGCGGATGGTGAGACGAGCCTGCAACAGCTCGCGCGGCAGCCGGAGCCGCTCCATCGTGTCGGGAGAAATTTCCACATGGCGCGCCGCTTCGTCCAGCCGTTGCAATGCGCGTTCAAACTCACTCTCTGCCATCATTCGAATTCACTTGTTTAGTTTCGGAAACAATCAGCGATGTCGGCAAGCCAGCGTTTGACATTGTTCTTCATCGCGGCGGGTGTCTTGCCGTTACGCACAAGGACCATGTCGAGTTGCGGCACGAGGACGATGTATTGCCCGTCGTAGCCTTGCGCCGAAAAGGAACCCGGACCCGCCAGGCCGAGCCACCAATGCGCACCGTAGGGCCCATCCTCCGTCGGCTGCTGCCAGGTGGGCGTTCGTGCATAGTCGATCCAGCGGCCGGGAAGCAACCTTTTTCCCTCCCAAACCCCGCCTCTGAGGTAGAGAAGGCCGAAGCGGGCGAAGTCCCGGGGGGGCGCAAAACAGAAGGAAGAGCCGATAAAAGTGCCCGCCTTGTCGAATTTGGGCCTCGCGGACCTCATTCCGAGCGGATCGAGGAGCCGCCGGCGCATGAAAGCCTCGAAATCCGGCCCGAAAGCGTCGGCAGCCTGCGAGGCGCAGCGGCTGACGATGTTCGTCGTGCCACTGGAATAGGAAAAAAAGCTCCCCGGCGCATGAGCGAGCGGGAAGGAAGAGGCGAAATGGGCCACATCGTCCTTGCCCTTGCCCCAGAGCATTTCGATCACGTCGGAGGGGTGGTCCGGCGCGTAATCCTCGAGAAAGGCAAGGCCGCTCGACATGCGCAGCAAAAGGTCGAGCGTGATTTCCCGGCGCGGATCGCCGGCCCTTTCGCGCCATTCCCGCACATCCGCAGGTTGCATGATGTCGAGCTTGCCCTCGTCGACGAGGAAGCCCACCAGCGCCTGTGTGATGCTTTTGGCCATCGACCAGGAATGGCAGGTCACATCGGGCCCGTATCCGGCCCCGTAGCGCTCCAGAACGAGCCTGCCGTGCTGGACGATGACGAGCGCCTGCGTTTCGCCGAGGTCCTCTGGCGGCGTCGCGGCGAAGGCGTGATCGGTGAGCCGGGCGAGCTTCGCCCTGTCGGCGTTCGCGGGGAGATCGCCGATGGGCCATTCGTCCGTGGGCCAGGGTGTGCCCGAAGGCTGCGCCGGAAGCGGCGGAAGACTGCTCATACGCTCTCGTAAATTGGTGAGGGGCGCAGTCTAGTGCAGCCGTCCCGCCAGGTCGAACCGTTGCGGCACATTTTTGCCGTTGGTGGCCGAATCGACGCACCGCCGCGCCTGTGGATAAGTTTCGCCCCGGTCATGGCCGACAGGCATGGCGCCCGCCCGTTGTGCTGGCAGCCCATCGGGCTATCCTGCATGGATGGAACCGGGGAGGGATCACATGGCGTTGCCGAGATTGCAGATCGACGGGGAATGGTTCGTGGGCGAGGATCGCCGGACGCATATCCTGCGCGGTGTCAATCTGGGCGGCGACTGCAAGGTGCCTTTCACGCCGAACGGCCACACCAACCTCCCCACCGATTTCTCCGACCACCGCACGGTTTCCTTCCTCGGCCGCCCCTTTCCGCTCGACGAGGCGGCGGAGCATTTCGCCCGGCTGAAAGCCTGGGGTTTCAACTGCCTTCGCCTGCTCACCACCTGGGAAGCCGTGGAACATGCCGGGCCCGGACAATATGACGAGGCCTATCTCGACTATTTCGCCACGCTCTGCCGCATGGCGGACGAACATGGAATGTTCGTCTTCGTCGATTTCCATCAGGACGTCTGGAGCCGGATGACGGGCGGCGACGGCGCGCCGGCCTGGCTATTCGAGGCGGTGGGCCTCGACTTCACGAAGTTCCACGCGGCGGGCGCCGCCCATGTGATGCAGTACAAATATGATTTCGCACGCGGCGGCAGGCAGGAAGACCGCTATCCGACCATGACCTGGTCGCAGAACTACCGCTACCCGGCCAATGCGCTGATGTGGACCTTCTTCTTTGCCGGCCGGACCTTCTGCCCCGACTTCATGGTCGAGGGGCGGAACGTGCAGGACTTTCTGCAGGAGCACTATCTCGGCGCGATGGAGGCCGTGGCGCATCGCCTGAAGGGGATGAGCAATGTCATGGGCTTCGACTCGCTCAACGAGCCGGGCTCGGGCTATGTCGAACAGCGCCTGAGCTACCGTCATGTCGCGCCGAGCGAGCTCAACCGCTTTCCCCCGCGCCCCGGCCTTGCCTGGTCGGCGCTCGACGGGCTCGCCGTGGCGCGCGGCCTCACACGCGACATTCCCGATCTCAAGGTCGACAGGGAGCAGGGGAAGGTCGTGCCCGCGGGCGATGTGCGCGTGAACGAGGGGCGCGTGCCGATCTGGCTCGAGGGCAGGGAGTGCCCCTTCGAGCGCGCGGGCGCCTACAGGATTCAGGGCGACAGTATCGAGGCCGTGGACGAGGAATTCTTCGTCATGCGGAACGGGCGCAAGGTCGATATGGAGCATGATTTCATGTCGCCCTTCTTCCACCGCGTCGCCGAGCGCATCCGCGCCATCGATCCCGACTGGCTGCTCTTTGCCGAACTCGACGCGGCGCGTGTCGGCCATGGCTTTCCGGGGGACGCGCCACGCGGCACCGTCAATGCGAGCCACTGGTATGACGTCGTCACCCTCTCGACCAAGGAATTCAACTTCCCGGTCTGGGTGAACCCCTATTCGGGCCGTACGCTCGAAGGGGCGGAAGCGATCGAGGGCGCCTATACGCGCCAGCTCGGCTTCATCAAGGAAACGGCGAAGACGCTCAATGACGGCACCGGCGCGCCGACCCTCATCGGCGAATTCGGCATCCCCTTCGATCTCGATCATGCCGCCGCCTACAAGGCATGGGCGGCCGGCGACTGCAGCGCGAAGCCCTGGGAGCGCCACGTGACCGCGCTCGATCTCATGTACAACGCGCTCGACACGCTGCTCATCTCCTCGACCCAGTGGAACTACACGGCGTCGAACCGCAACGATCAGGCAGTCGGCGATGGCTGGAACCAGGAGGATCTCTCCATCTACTCCGTCGACCAGCGCGGCAACTCGAACGACATCAACAGCGGCGGCCGCGCGCTCGAAGGTTTCGTGCGTCCCTATGCCCGCGCCATTGCGGGCCGCCCGCTCAAGATGAAGTTCAAGCGCGAGACGGGCGCCTTCCGCTTCGTCTATGAGGCGACGGGCGAGGGCGAGACGGAAATCTTCGTGCCGAAGCTCCAATATCCGAACGGCTTTGCTATCGAGGTCGAAGGCGGCGAGGCCACGCGCCGCGAGGAGAGCCAGTCCGTGCTCGTTCATGCGGACGCGCCGGGCAAGGTCGGGATCACGATCAGGCGGCTCTAGGCGGGCTTTTCGTCGAGTGTCGAGGCAATGGCGGCGGCCGCGTCGCGCATCGAGGCGAGGTAGCGCCGTGCCGCTTCCTCCTCGCTCATGGCGGAGCCGAAATAGCGCATGGTCATGCAGGCGACCACATTCGGCCCCTGCATGACGGGAACCGCGAGCCCCGTGGCGGGATCGCCGCGCAGCGGCGCCGTCGATGCGAAGCCCCGTGTACGGATCGTCGCAAGGAGGCGCATGACCGCGCGCTCGTCCCGTGCCGTCCGGTCGGCGCGGGCGGGGGAGGCGCGCAGCATGGCGAGGATCGTCTCCCGCTCCTCCTCGGGGCAGAAGGCGAGATAGGCCCGCCCCAGCGCCGAGACGAGCATGGGAAGCCTTGTGTCGAGATAGTCGGGATCGGTGCTGAAGGGGCTCGCATGGCGCGTGCCCGCGCGCACGATCATGGCGTCGCCATCGAATGTGGCGAACGCGACCGGCCATTTGTGTCTCGCGGTGAGCGCATAGAGGAAGGGGCGCGCGGCCTCGACCACCCTGTCGGTGTGGCGGAAGCCGCCCGAAAGGCGCAGCACGCGCTCGGCGAGGCTGTAGCCCGCCCGCCGCGACACGCGGCGCACATAGCCGGCCGCGATCAGCGTATCGAGCAGCCGCACCAGCGTCGGCTTCGGCAGGCCCGTCTCTTCATGGAGCCTGCCGAGCGGCATCACCGTTTCCCCGTTCAGCGCTTCGAGAAGCCGCAGCGCGCGGATCACGGGTTCGATCGCGGTCTTGTCCGTCGCGCTGCCGTTCATCGTATCGTTCCTTTCCGTGTCGGCTGAAGTCTAATTCCGTATCACGGAATTTCCTAAAGTTTCGATCTGCCTCTGCGGCGAGGGGCGCTAGGTTTGCGCCAGGTGCCGATTCTGCCGGATGCCCGGCATGGAATTACGGCAGGTTGATCGCTATCCGGCCGCGTCCGGGGAGAATGTTGAACATGAAAGCCATCGCCTTCTGGGGCGGCGTTCTGGTGCTGGGCCTCGTGCTCGGCATCGGCTCAGCCTTCTACACACTGAAAAATGGCGCTCTCAGCGGAAACGTCGCTGTCGGGCCCTGGGGCACGGGCACGAGCTTCGGCAGCGCCGAGGCCGATATGTACACGCGCGCCCGCGTCGCGCTCTTCGGCCTCTTCGCGCTCGATAAGAAGGAGACGATGTACTACACCGCGCTGCACGACAGCGATGGCGGCGAGCTTTCGGGAAGCTGCACCTACCGCGTCGAGGGCAAGGATCTCGCCGCGCGCTGGTGGAGCATCACGGCCTATGGGCCGGACAGTTTCCTCATCCCCAATGAGGCGAACATCTATTCCTATGCAATGACGACGGTGAAGCGCGAAGCGGATGGAAGCTACATCATCCGCGTTTCGCCGGAGAAGCAGGAGGGCAACTGGCTCCCCGTGAAGGCGGGCGAGAAGTTCGATCTCACCGCGCGCTTCTACAATCCGGAAGCCTCCGTCTATGCCAATCCCGCTGCTGCCGAGCTGCCGCGCATCGTGAAGGAGAGCTGCAAATGAAGCGTCTTTCGATCTTCGTGCTTGCGACGCTTGTGGTTGCGGCGGCCGTCCATGTGGCCACCGTCCGGGGGCTGCCGCGCTTCATCATGTCGAAGGCCATGACGAAAATCGCGGGCAATGCGCAAGCAAACCATATGCTCGAGCCGCCGCTTTCCGACGCAACCGCGCGGGCGGTCGTGCGTCCGAGCCCCGATCTCGCCTATTCGATCTGCGTGCTCGACCTTCAGAAGACGCCGGTGCGCGTGCATGTGCCGCTGACGGCGCCTTACACCTCGGTCGCTTTCTATTCATCCGCGACCGACAATTACTTCGTCCGCAACGACCGCGAACTCGAAGGCAGGGGTCTCGATGCGATCGTCGTCGCGCCGGGCGCGGCGAAGCCCGCCTCCGTGCCCGCCGGTGTCGAAGTGATCGAGGCGCCGACGGAGCAGGGGCTGGTCCTCGTCCGCCGCGTCGTGGAAAGTGCTGACGCCTTCCCCGCGCTCGACGAAGTGCGGAAGAAGGCGACATGCGCGCCCTTCGAGGGCTGAGCGCAGGCGGGCGGCGCGATCAGGCGCGCTCGGAAATGCCGAGAGCGAAGGCATAGACGAGCGCGACTTCCTTCAGCCGGTCGAAGCGGCCCGACGCGCCGCCATGCCCCGCCTCCATGTTGATGCGCAGCAGCGTGAGCCGCGCATCGGTGCGCAGCGCGCGGAGCTTAGCCGCCCATTTGGCGGGCTCCCAATAGGTCACGCGCGGATCGGTGAGGCCGCCAAGCGCGAAAATGTGCGGATAGGCTTGCGCCCGCACATTGTCGTAGGGGCTGTAGGAGGCCATGTAGCGATAGGCTTCCTCGTCCTCGATGGGATTGCCCCATTCGTGCCATTCGGGCGGCGTCAGCGGCAGCGACGCATCGAGCATGGTCGCCAGCACATCGACGAAGGGCACTTCCGCGACGATGCCGTTGAAGAGATCGGGCGCCATGTTGGCGACCGCACCCATGAGCATGCCGCCGGCGCTGCCGCCATGGCCGACGATCCTGCCGCGCGCGGTGAAGCCCTCCTTGGCGAGATGCTCGCCCGCGGCGATGAAGTCGACGAAGGTGTTGCGCTTCTTCAGCAGCTTTCCGTCCGTGTACCAGCGATAGCCCTTCTCCATCCCGCCGCGAATATGCGCGATCGCATAGACGAAGCCGCGATCGACAAGCGAAAGCGCCGTGACCGAGAAGGATGACGGAATGCTGATGCCGTAGGAGCCATAGCCATAGAGGAGGCAGGGCGCGCTGCCATCGAGCTTCGTCGTTCGGGCGTAGAGAAGCGAGATCGGCACCCGCTCGCCATCCGCCGCCGTGGCGAAGATGCGCCGCGTCACATAGTCGGCGGGGTTGTGGCCGGAGGGCACTTCCTGCCGTTTCCGCAAGGCGCGCGCCCGCGTCTCCATGTCGTAGTCGTAAACTTCCGACGGCGTCGTCATGGAGTTGTAGGAAAAGCGCGTCGTTGCGGTGTCGTATTCATATCCCGGCGAGAGATTGAGGTCGTAGGCTTCTTCGTCGAAGGCGATCTCGTGCTCGCTGCCATCGGCGAGGCGCCGGATGACGATGCGCTGAAGCCCGTCGCGCCGTTCCATGCGCACATGGTGGTCGCGATAGGCGACATGCGAGAGCACGAGCGTTCCGGGCCGATGCGGCACCACATCGTGCCAGTTCGCCCGCCCCGGCGCCGCTACGGGCGCTTCGACGATTTTGAAGTCCTCCGCGCCGTCCGCATTGGTGAGAATGAGGAAGCGCCCGCGCGCCTCGTCATGCTCGATGTCGTATTCGACGCCATGCTCCCGCGCGCTGACCAGCTCAGGCGGCGTGTCCGGCGCGTCAGCCGGGATGAGACGAAGCTCGCTCGTCTGGTGGTCATGCGCGTCGATGATGAGATAGCGCCCGCTCTGCGTCTTGCCGACGCCGACATAAAAGCCGATGTCGGTTTCCTCATAGACGAGCCTGTCTTCCGCCGCCGGCGTGCCGACGATGTGGCGGAAGACCTTGAGCGGTCTGTGTTCCTCGTCCACATGCACATAGAGGAAGCTTCGGCCCGCCGCATCCCAGGCGATGCCAGGCGATGTGTCGGGCACCTCGTCGGCGAGGTCCTTGCCCGTCGAAAGATCGCGCAGGCGCAGGCTGAAATATTCCGAGCCCTTGCGGTCGGCCGACCAGGCGAGGAGCTTGTGATCGGGCGAATGATCGGCATCGCCGATGCGGAAATAGGCTTCGCCCTCGGCTTCGGCATTGCAGTCGAGAAGCGTTTCCTCCGTGCCGTCCGGCCGCCTCCGCGCAAAGACCGGCTGCTGCGCGCCTTCCGCATAGCGGGTGAAATAGGCGTATGCGCCATCGGGCGCGGGAACGGAGCTGTCCTCTTCCTTGATGCGGCCCTTCATCTCCGCAAAGAGCGTCTCGCGCAGCGCGGCGAGCGGCGCCAGCGCCTCGTCCGTATAGGCGTTCTCGGCCTCGATATAGGAGCGGATGTCGGGCGCCAGCTTTTCGGGCGCGCGCATCACCTCGCGCCAGTCGGGGTCGCGAAGCCAGGCATAGTCGTCCGTTCGCGTGATGCCGTGATGCGTGTCGGATTGCGGGCGCAGTTCGGCTTTCGGCGCCTGCGCCGGAGGTGTCAGTTTCATGGATCGGGTGTCACGGAGCTTCCGGCTCGTCGTCCGGGCGGAAATCGAGTGCGGTGCCGTTCATGCAGAAGCGCAGGCCCGTCGGGCGCGGTCCGTCGGGAAAGACGTGGCCGAGATGCGCCTCGCAGGTGGCGCAGAGCGCCTCGACGCGGCGCATGCCGTGCGACACGTCCTCGCGCTCCTCGATCAGACCTGCCTCGATCGGCGCGAAGAAGCTCGGCCAGCCGGAGCCGCTTTCGTATTTGGTTTCGGAGCGGAAGAGCGGGGCGCCGCAGGCGACGCAATGGAAGGTTCCCTTGCGGTGCTCGTCGAGCCAAGGCCCGGTAAAGGCACGTTCAGTTCCGCACTGGCGCGTGACCCTGTATTGCTCGGGCGTCAGTTCGGCGCGCCATTCCGCATCGCTTTTGACAATTTTCGGGCGCGATGTTTCGGACATGAGCCGCCTCCTGTGGTGAAGCCCCGCGCCTGCACGATGAAGGCGCGGGGAAAGAGCCGTCTTATTCGAAAACGAGGCTCAGCGTCTCGGCGACCATGGCCGGGCGCTCCTGGCCTTCGATTTCCATCGTCACTTCATTGGTGAGCTGGTAGCCGCCCGACTTCGGCTGGGCGTCCTTCAGCTTCACGCGCGCGCGCACCTTGGAGCCGACGGGCACCATGTTGGTGAAGCGCACCTGGTTCGAGCCGTAGTTGATACCGCGCGTCACGCTCTTGATCGTGCTCACCTTGCCCATGAGGAAGGGCAGGAGCGACAGCGTGAGGTAGCCATGCGCGATGGTCGGCATGCCGAGTTCCTTCTGCGTCCGCTCCGGATCGATATGGATCCACTGGTGGTCGCCCGTCGCATCGGCAAACTTGTTGATCCGGTCCTGATCGATCTGGACCCAGTCGCTGACGCCGATTTCCTTGCCCTTTTCGGCAACATATTCGGCAACCGTGTTGAAAGTGCGCATCCGCAAGTCTCCGTCGTGCGTTGGGAGTGATGAAGTCTGGAGGCCCGGCAAGGGGCCTTTGGCCGTTAAACTAGCCCGTGGGACAGGGGAGCGCCAACCCGTAATCGGGATCGCCGATCGCGGCGCGCGCGCCCGGCCGCGCTCAGAAGGAAAGCCGCATGCGGACCCGGCGGTCATCCTCTGAATCGGATGTCAGCGCCTCTTCGAGCCAGCCCCAGGCTTCGCCTTCCGTCACGATCACGATCTTGCTGCTTGGCCAGCCCAGCGCCTCGAAGGCGTGAGCCACGTTTTCGGCGCGCTTGCGCGACAGCCGGGCATTCGCCGCCGCATTGCCGGTCTTGCTTGACTTGCCGAAGAGGCAGAGCTGGCCGGCCTGCTTGCCCTTTGCGAGCCCGTGCACATAGGAGATGCGCTCATGCCCGTCCGGCCTGATGCGGCTCGAATTGGTGTCGAAGTAGACGTAGTAGTCCTGCGTGAAGGCGCGGCCTGCGCCCGGATTGTTGCGGCAGCGCCCGCCATAGGTCGAGACTTCCGCGGCTTGCGCCGTTTGCGTGACTTCGGCCGCGAGGAACAGGGATGCGGCGGCAAGGCCGGTGGCGGCCAGCGCGAGACGTGCGATTTTCATATGAGCCCCCACGAGATTCGCAGGTTCCATAATAGCACAAGTCGCGCGCTGGCGGCCGCCATGCGTCAGACGATCTTGGAATCCTTGTTGCCCCAGTAGCGGTCGCGGATGAGGCGCTTGTAGAGCTTGCCGGTCGCATGCCGCGGAAGCTGCTCCTCGAAATCGATCGAGCGCGGACATTTGATGGCCGAAAGCTGGCTCCGGCAGAACTCCAGAAGCTCGGCCTCGAGCGCGGGGCCGGCATCCTTCCAGTCCACGGGCTGAACGACCGCTTTCACCTCTTCGCCGAAATCCTCGTTGGGCACGCCGATCACCGCGACGTCCGCGACCTTCGGATGCAGCACGAGAAGGTTCTCCGCCTCCTGCGGGTAGATGTTGACGCCGCCGGAGATGATCATGAAGGCCTTGCGGTCGGTGAGGTAGAGATAGCCCTCCTCGTCGACCCGGCCGATATCGCCAAGCGTCGTCCAGCCCTTCGGATGGCGCGATTCGGCGGTCTTCTTCGGATCGTTGTGATACTCGAACTGGGCCTCGCTCTCGAAATAGATGACGCCCGCCTCGCCGACGGGAAGCTCGTTGCCCTCTTCGTCGCAGATGTGAATGATGGCGTTGAGCGCCCTGCCGACCGAGCCCTTGTGCTGCAGCCACTCTTCCGAGTTGAGCGCGCAGAAGCCGTTGCCCTCCGAGCCCGCGTAATATTCATAGATGACGGGGCCCCACCATTCGATCATCTGCTCCTTGACGGGAATAGGGCAGGGGGCGGCGGCGTGGATCGCGACCTTGAGCGAGGAAACGTCATATTTCAGGCGCACCTCCTCGGGAAGCTTCAGCATGCGGATGAACATGGTGGGCACCCACTGGCTGTGAGTGGCCTTGTACTTCTCGATGAGCTGGAGCGCGCCTTCCGCGTCGAAATGCTCCATGACGATGACGGTGCCGCCGAGGCGCTGCACGGTCATGCACCAGCGCAGAGGCGCGGCGTGATAGAGGGGCGCGGGCGAAAGGTAGATCGAGTTCTCGTCCATCGCATAAAGGAGCGCGCCGAGCGTGGTGAGGCCGGTCGGCTCGTCGATGGCGCCGCCGGTGAGCGGATGCTTGACGCCCTTCGGCCGCCCCGTCGTGCCGGAGGAGTAGAGCATGTCGGTGCCCGCCGTCTGATCGGCGATGGGCGTCACGGGGAGCTTCGCCCGCGCGTCTTCATAGGATTCGTAGCCGGCGATCGCGCCGCCCACGGAGAAGAGCCGCTCGACCTTCGGCAGATGATTGCCGTCGATGAGTTCGCGCGCCACATTCTCCAGCGATCGGGAGACGAAGAACATCCGTGCGCCGCAATCGGCGGCGACATAGGCGATTTCGCCGGCCGTCAGCCGCGACGAGATGCAGGTGAAGTAGAGGCCCGCGCGCTGCGCGCCCCAGCAGATCTCGAAGTAGCGCGCATCGTTTTCCATGAAGATGGCGATGGCGTCGCCCGGCTTCAGACCGGCTGCACGGAAGAGATGCGCCGTCTGGTTCGAGCGTTCGTCGAGTTCCTTGTAGGTCACCGTTTCGCCCGTCGCTGCCATGATGTAGGCGGGTTTCGTGGGCGTCTTCTGAGCGTGGATATAAGGGTGCATCAACTCGTCTCCCGGAGAGGCAATGGCCGGACTTCGCTTTTTTGCGGGTCCGTTGTTATATCAGGGCCGGACCGATCTGCGGGCCCCATTTTGCGTGAAAGGGAGCGCAAGACGAGCGCCGCGTCAACTCGCATATGTTGACGCAACGGAAGGGCGGCCCCGCCGCGACGGATCAGGCATCAAGCCGCAACAGGGAGCGAAAACATGGCCTATGAGACGATCAAATACGAGGTTGAGGATCAGATTCTGACGATCACTCTCAACCGCCCCGACAAGCTCAACGCCTTCACCGGCCAGATGATGTTCGACATCATCGACGCTTTCGACAAGGCGGATGCCGACGACAATGTGCGCGCCATCATCGTCACCGGCGCGGGCCGCGCCTTCTGCGCAGGTGCCGACCTCTCGGCGGGCGCCAAGACCTTCGACTATGCGGCCCGCGAAGACCGCCCCGAAAAGACCGGAACGCCCGTGAAGCCCAATGGCGAGATCGACTGGAGCCATGAATCGGTACGCGATGGCGGCGGCCGCGTTTCGCTGCGCATCTTCGAGAGCCTGAAGCCCGTGATCGCGGCCGTGAACGGGCCCGCCGTCGGCGTCGGCGTCACCATGCAGCTCCCGATGGATATTCGTCTTGCATCGGAAGACGCGAAGTTCGGTTTCGTCTTCGCCCGCCGCGGCATCGTGCCGGAAGCCTGCTCGAGCTGGTTCCTGCCGCGCGTGGTCGGCATCAGCCAGGCGCTGGAATGGACCTATACAGGCCGCGTCTTCGGCGCGCAGGAAGCGCTTGAAGGCGGCCTCGTCAAGAAGCTCTACAAGCCCGACGAGCTTCTGCCCGCCGCCCGCGCGCTCGCCCGCGAGATCGCCGACAACACCGCGCCCGTTTCCGTCGCGCTCACGCGCCAGATGCTCTGGCGTATCGGCGCGGCCGATCATCCGATGGAAGCGCACAAGATCGACAGCCGCGCCATCTATGCGCGCGGCGCCGCCGCCGACGCGAAGGAAGGCGTCATGTCCTTCCTCGAAAAGCGCCCGGCCAACTATCCCAACCGGGTTTCGACGGATATGCCGTCCTTCTTCCCCTGGTGGGACGAGCGCAAATACAGCTAATCGCCATGCGCTGAAGCAGCCGGCGCGTGACCGCGCGCCGGCGCTTCTAGATTCCAGAGCGATGTGAAGAAGAAGATCGAGAGCCAGAGCACGACCATCAGCCCGACCGGCACGAGCACCGCGTCGAGCGGCCCCAGCCAGCTAATGATGTAACCCATGAAGAGCGCGCCGAGCGGCCCGCCGCCCATGGAGCCGAGCTGGAAGGCCGAGATGAGCCGCGCGCGCATATGCGGGCTTGCCGTTTCCTGAACGATGGCGCGCGACTGGGTCATCGAAACGCCGGCCGCCAGTCCCCAGCAAAGCGCCAGCAGATCGACCACATAGATCGAAAAGCCGAAATGCATGATCACCATGACGCACGATCCCGTGCACATGGCGAGCATCATCGCGCGTCCCTGCCTGCGGATGGGACGAAGGCGGCTCAGCGTGAAGGACGAAAGGCCGATGCCGCCGAAGAAGCACATGTTGATGAGCGCGAGTTCGGGCGAGCTGCCCTGATAGACGTCGCGCACCAAGATCGGGAAGAGCACCATGAAGACGCCCATGAAGAGGATGCCCGACATGAACATCATCAGCACAACGGGGCGAAGCCGCTCGCTCTCCCAGAGCACGACGAGCCCTTCCTTGATCTCCGACAGTTGCGAGCGGCGCGGGCCGCTGGTGGTGGCGGGCGGCGTGGGGGTGAGCCGCGACGTGGTGAAGGCGGCGCCTGCGAGGAGCGCGCTCTGAAGGACGAAGAGCGCGGGCGCGCCGGCGAGCATGGCCGTGCCGCCGATGAGGAAGCCCGCGACCTGCCCGAGGAACTGGCCGCTCATGGAGAGCGCGACGCCGCGCTGAATATTGCCCTTGAGGCTCGTGATGGCGACGCGGGTGAGCATCGCATCGCGCGCGGGCATGACATAGGCGCCGAGAATGCCGAGGATGACGCCGAAGCCGAGGATCAGCTCATAGGTGAGATGGCCCGCATAGATGAGCGCGGCGAGGGCGAGCGGCGGGATCATCTGTATGGTCTGGAGCCGCCGCAAATGATTGCGCAGTTCTAGCCTGTCGGCGAGCGCGCCGCCGAAAAGCGTGAACATCAGCATCGGCAGCATCATCATCATTTGTGCGATGCCGACGCGAGCCGAACTCTCGTTGAGCACGATGGCGATGATCCATGGAAAGATCACGCCCTGAATGCCAGTTGAAATGAAATAGAGCCAGATGCCGCTCATATACCAGGCGAGGTCGGAGGGCTGCTTTTCGCCTGTCATGTTGTCGTCCGGGCTCACGCTCAGGCTTCCTGCGCGTGGTAGCGCCAGAGCGGCGACATGAAGAGCAGGGCGACGACGCCGACCATCACGAAGGCGGGCACCAGCACGGCCTGATGAATGCCGAGGCCGCCGACGAGAAAGCCCATGAGCAGGGAGCCGATGGGCGCGCCGCCCGAAAATCCGAGCTGATAGAAGGCGAGCACGCGCGCCCTGTGGCTGTCGGGCGCGGCGAGCTGGACGATGGTGCGCCCCATCGTCATCGTCGTGCCCGCGCCGATACCCCAGAGGAAGCAGAGTATGCAGAGCACCGCAAAGGGAATGGTCAGCGAAAGAAGTGCCAGAATGACGAGACCGCTGGTAATCGCGCCCATCATCACGCGGCCGCGCCTTGCGATATGTCCGATCTTAAGCAGCGCCATGGTGGCGAAGATCGTGCCGCCCCAGAAGCAGATATTGATGAGCGCGAAGCGGATCGCGAATTCCGTGACGGTGCTGTGATAGATGTCGCGCACCATCAACGGCAGCACCACCATGAAGCTGCCGACATAAAAAAGCCCGACAGCGAAATTGACGCCGATCACCGCGAAGACAATGCTGTGCGCCCGCGCGGTCGCGATGCCGTCCAGTATCTGCGCAAGCCGTCCTTCGCCCGTGTCCGTCTGTGTCGGCGGCAGGGGTTGCAACTTCGTCGTGGCCCAGCCGCCCGCGATCAGCAGCACGGCCTGGAAGATGAGCAGCGCCGGCGCGCCGATGATGGCGGCAAAGGCGACGATGAGCATGCCGGCGAGTTGCCCACCCATCTGCGTGCCCATGGTCAGCGTCACCGCCTGCTGAATGTCCGTTTCGGCGATGCGAGTCAGCGCTGAATCGCGCGCAGGCATGGCGAAGGCGCCAAGCGTGCCCATGGCCAGCGCATAGGCGATCAGGAAGGGATAGCTCAGATATCCGCTGACATAGACAATGGCCAGCACCAGCGGCGGAATGGCCGCGAGCCAGTGCATGCGCACCAATATGCGCCGCACATCGCCATGATCGGCCACCGTGCCGCCCAGCAGCATGAAAAGCAGCGACGGCGCCATCAGCGACATCTGCGCGATGCCGAGCCGCGCCGCCGGTTCATGCAGCACCTGCGTCACCAGAAACGGAAAGATGACGAACTGAATGCCGAGGCTGATATACCAGCTCGCCTGACCGCCGAGATA
>NZ_JBATUH010000118.1:0-28840 GCF_049671045.1 Parvibaculum sp.
CGGCCCGGCAGCGCCTGCAAGGTGCGCGTGGAAGCCTCGCCGGTCGCCACGGGAGCGCCGGGAAAAGCGGCGGCGGGCTCGACGGGCGATATGCTTTCCGGCGCGGTCGCGCCGAAGCCCGGCGGCACGATGCTGCGAGGCGCGCTGTCGGCAGGCTCTGTCTCCTCGGCGGGCGCGGGAAGCTGCGATTGCGGTATGGTGCCGAGCGTCTCCGCCCCCGCCCCGAGCGGAAGCGAGGCAAGGAGCATCGCGGCGAAAAACCGGGCGCCGAGCCCGGCCCGCCCGCGGCTCACGCCGGAAGACTTAACGCGGAAACTGGCCATCGGGCAGCACCTTCTCCACATTCTGGACAGATGGCTCCGCCGATTGGCCGAGATAGATGACGCCGCCCAGGATGATGACCGCGAAAACCGCGAATACGGCAAGCAAACGCATGGCACTGCTCATTTATTGTCCTCTGGCTAAAGCCCCACCATTTCGCCGGTCGGACGTTGAGTTTCCCCTTTATGCCCGTCTTGCGGCGAAATTTGGGCGCGGATTCCGACCGGATGCTATATCTGGCCTGACCGGGTCCGGTCCATCCGGCTATGGGCGTCCGCGCCGGCCATCAGGCTGCAGGCGGGCGGGCGATCGGCTAGATTGGACCGGGAACGAACGAGGCACTTTCCGCCCCATCAGGCCGCAAGACCCGCCCCCACATGTATTATGGATAGATTGAAGGAAAAATGACGACCGAGACAAGAGGAAGCGCGCCCTTTTCCGATCCTTCGTCCGCTGCGGCGGAGGTCGCGGAGGCTGCGCGGCCCGGCGACAGGTCCATCGTCCTTGTCGGTCTCATGGGAGCGGGCAAGACCACGGTTGGAAGGCGGCTTGCCCAGCGGCTTGCCCTGCCCTTCGTCGATGCTGATACCGAGATCGAGCGCGCGGCCGGAGAGACCATTCCGGAAATCTTCGAGCGCCATGGAGAGGCGGTGTTCCGCGACGGCGAGCGGCGTGTCATCGCCCGCCTGCTCGAACAGGGCCCCCAGGTGCTCGCAACGGGAGGCGGCGCCTTCATGGACGCGACGACGCGCGCGAATATTGCCGCGCGCGGCATTTCCATCTGGCTCAAGGCCGATCTCGACGTGCTGATGCGCCGCGTGGGCCGCCGCTCGAACCGGCCGCTCCTCAAGCAGGGCGATCCGCAGGCGATGATGGAAAAACTCATGGCCCAGCGCTATCCCGTCTATGCCGAGGCCGACATCACGGTCGAAAGCCGCGAAGGGCCGCTCGAGACGGTCGTGGACGACGTCATCGCGGAGCTCGAAAACTACAATGGAAGGGCAAAAGAGGCCGTCAAATGAGCGCAACACAAGCAAGCGCCCACGATGTGAAGACCGTCCGCGTCGCACTCGGCGAGCGGGCCTATGACATCCATGTCGGCCCGAAGCTGATCGCGCGCGCGGGCGAGTTCCTGAAGCCGCTGCTCCGGCGCGCTCGCGTCGCCATCGTGACCGACGAGACGGTCGCCCGCTTTCATCTCCCCGCGCTCGTGCGAGGCCTCGATACGGCGGGCATCGCCCATGACGCGATCGTGCTGCCGCCCGGCGAAGGCACGAAATGCTTCGCCCAGTTGCAGCATCTGACCGAATGGCTGCTCGAAAAGGGCGTCGAGCGCGGCGATCTCGTCATCGCGCTTGGCGGCGGCGTCATCGGCGATCTCACGGGCTTCGCCGCCTCGATCACCCGGCGCGGTGTCGATTTCGCGCAGATCCCGACGACGCTTCTTTCGCAGGTGGACAGCTCCGTCGGCGGAAAGACCGGCATCAACACGCCGCAGGGCAAGAACCTCGTCGGCGCCTTCTACCAGCCGCGCGTCGTGCTCGCGGATACGAGCGCGCTCGAAACGCTGCCGATGCGCGAGCTGCTGGCCGGCTATGCCGAAGTGGTCAAATACGGCCTCATCAACGACCGGCCCTTCTTCGACTGGCTCGAAGCCAATGTCGAACGCATCAAGGCCGGCGATGTCGCCGCGCGCACCCATGCGATCGTGAAAAGCTGCGAGGCCAAGGCCGCCATCGTCGCGGCGGATGAGCGCGAGAGCAATGTCCGCGCGCTCCTCAATCTCGGCCACACCTTCGGCCATGCGCTCGAAGCGGCGACGGGCTTTTCCGACCGCCTCGTCCATGGCGAGGGCGTCGCCGTGGGCATGGCGCTCGCCTTCGATCTCTCCGCGCGGCTCGGCCTCTGCAGCGGCCAGGATGTGATCCGCGTCCGCCGCCATCTCGAAAAGGCGGGCCTGCCGAAGAGCCTTGCCGATGTGCCGGGCGCGCTGCCCGATGCAGATGAACTCATCTCGCTCATGGGGCAGGACAAGAAGGTTGTCGACGGCAAGCTCACCTTCATTCTCGCCCGCGGCATAGGCGAGGCGTTCATCACCCGCGATGTCGATCCCGCAGCCCTTCGTACGCTCCTGCGGGAGAGAGAGGCAGCCTGATGACCTCGCTCGGCATCGGCCTGACGATTGCGGCAATCGCCGTCCTGCTCGGCCTGTCGGCATTCTTCTCGGGTTCGGAGACGGCGCTCACCGCCGCCTCGCGCGCCCGCATGACGCGGCTTGCCGAGGAAAAGAACTGGCGCGCTCAGCTCGTCCTCCGCCTCACCGACGATCTCGAGCGCCTGATCGGCGCGCTTCTCCTCGGCAACAATCTCGTCAACATCCTCTCATCGGCGCTCGCGACCGGCCTTCTGCTGGCGATCTTCGGCGATGCGGGCGTTCTCTACGCAACGCTCGTCATGACGGCGCTCGTCGTCATCTTTTCCGAGGTGATGCCGAAGACCATCGCCATCACCAATACGGACCGCTTCGCGCTCTTCGTCGCGCCGATCGTGCGCATGGTGCTTCTTGTGTTCGCGCCGCTCACTGTCGCCGTGCGCTTCATCGTTCGCGGCACGCTCGGAATTTTCGGCGTCGATGTCAGCGAGACGGCCAATGTACTCTCGCCGCATGACGAACTGCGCGGCGCGATCAATCTCCATCTCCGCGAGGGCGGAGTGGTCAAGAGCGACCGCGACATGCTGGGCGCTATTCTCGATCTCAGCGATCTCACCGTCGGCGACATCATGGTTCACCGCAAGAACATCAACATGATCGACGCCTCGGCCTCGAACGAGGAGATCGTCTCGCAGGTTCTCGCCGCGCCCCATACGCGCATTCCGCTGTGGCGCGACGAGCCGGAGAACATTGTCGGTGTCCTCCATGCGAAGGACCTGCTGCGCGCGCTTTCGAGCGCCGGCTGGAAGCCCGGCGCGGTCGACATCGCCGCCATCACCATCAAGCCCTGGTTCGTGCCGGATACGACGCCGCTTCAGAACCAGCTCAACGCCTTTTTGCGGCGCAAGACGCATTTCGCCCTCGTCGTCGACGAATATGGCGCGCTGATGGGCCTCATCACGCTCGAGGACATTCTGGAGGAAATCGTCGGCGACATCTCCGACGAGCACGACATCGAGCGCTCGCGCGTGCGCCTTCAGCCGGATGGCTCCGTTATCGTCTCGGGCGCCGTGCCGATCCGCGACCTCAACCGCAAGCTCGACTGGCACCTGCCCGACGAGGAGGCGACGACCATTGCCGGCCTCGTCATCCATGAGGCGCGCGCGATCCCGGAAGTCGGACAGGCCTTCACTTTTCACGGGTTCAAGTTCGAGATCCTGCGCCGCCAGCGCAACCAGCTCGCCGTGCTCCGCGTGACCCCGGTGCGCGCGAAGTCCGGCGCCGCCGATTAGGCCGTTTCGGCCGCCGCTTCCTCGGGCGTCAGCGTCCGCATGGAGAGCGCGTGAACGGGATTGCCCATCTCCTCGGCAAGCGCGGCCGTCACCATTCTCTGCCGCGCGACACGCGGCTTTCCGGCGAAAGCAGCCGATATGACGGTGATCCTGAAATGTGTCTCGACGCCCGGGCGATGGCCCGCATGGCCCTTGTGCCGGTCGGATTCGTCCACGATCTCGAGCAGCGAGGGCGAGAGCGCGGCCTCGAGTTTTTTCCTGATGATTTCCGCGACCGACACACGCCACCTCATTAATCTTGCTGCAAGCCGCGCCATGCTTCCTTGTTTTGCGGGGCCCGCCAACCCATAATTTGTATCGTGAACCTGAACTCGAAATATTTCGATTCCATCCGCATCGCCCCCCGCAAGGAACGGGGGCTGGAAGGTGCCGCTTCCGCGCGCCAGAAATTCGGCGAGCCGGCGCCGCAGCGCTGCGAATGGGAGGGCTGCCGCGCCGCGGGCCTTCATCGCGCGCCCAAGGCGACCGCGCGCCAGCCCAATGTTTCGGAAGACAAGCCCTATCGCTGGCTTTGCAGCGAGCACATACGCGAATTCAACCAGAATTACGACTTTTTCCAGGACATGACCGACGCCGAGATCGCCGCCTTCCAGCGCGACGCGATCACCGGCCACCGGCCGACCTGGGGGCTCGGCGTCAACGCCGCTCCCGGTTATGGCGCCGGCCGGCGGCAAGGCGCCGGGCGCATGGGCCGGGGCCGCCCCTTCCATGACGCTTTCGGCTTCTTCGAGGATGCCGCAGGGGCAAGGCCGGAAGAGCCGCCGCAGCCGAGCCGCCGCAAGCCGCGCACGCTGGAGCGACAGGCTTTGCAAACACTGGGGCTTGACGAGACGGCTACCTTGAATGAGATCAAGTCCCGGTATAAGGAACTTGTGAAAAAGCACCATCCGGACGCCAATGGCGGCGACAGATCGGCCGAAGAGCGTCTGCGCAAGGTAATCCAGGCCTACGATTACCTCCGAAAGAGCGGCTTCTGCTAAACTGTGGCAGGCAGGGCTGGGACGGCGCGCCTTGGCTTGAGGCGCGGGCCGCAGCATGAATCGGATCCCGCACGCGGTTTCCGACCGACAAGAACGAGAAAAACGGCACGACGTGGGAAGCAGGGTACGATGAGCTTAGAAGTGACAGGCAGCATGTCTGAGAACCTCCCGGACACGACCGTCTCGGTTCGCGAGGTGTTCAATATCAATGTGGACATGCAGGTTCCTGCATTTTCGCAGCCGAACGAGTATGTGCCGGATTTCGACCCGGACTATCTCTTCGACCGCGACACCACGCTCGCCATTCTCGCCGGCTTCGCCTACAACCGCCGCGTCATGGTGCAGGGCTATCACGGCACCGGCAAATCGACGCATATCGAGCAGGTGGCCGCGCGCCTCAACTGGCCGTGCATCCGCATCAATCTCGACAGCCATATCAGCCGCATCGACCTCGTCGGCAAGGACGCGATCGTCCTTCGCGACGGCAAGCAGGTGACGGAGTTCCGCGAGGGCATCCTGCCCTGGGCGCTGCAGCACCCCGTCGCGCTCGTCTTCGACGAATATGACGCCGGCCGCCCGGACGTGATGTTCGTGATCCAGCGCGTGCTCGAAGTCTCCGGCAAGCTGACGCTCCTCGATCAGAACCGCGTCATCCGCCCGCATTCGGCCTTCCGCCTCTTCGCCACGGCGAACACGGTCGGCCTCGGCGACACGTCGGGCCTCTATCACGGCACGCAGCAGATCAACCAGGGCCAGATGGACCGCTGGAACATCGTGACGACGCTCAACTACCTGTCGCACGACGCCGAAGTGAACATCATGCTCGCCAAGATCAAGGCCTATCAGACCGAAGAAGGCCGCAAGAAGATCTCCGCCATGGTGCGCGTCGCCGACCTCACCCGCTCCGCCTTCATCAATGGCGACATCTCGACCGTGATGAGCCCGCGCACCGTGCTCACCTGGGCCGAGAACGCGCAGATCTTCGGCGGCGATCTTGGCTTTGCCTTCCGCGTGACCTTCCTCAACAAGTGCGACGAACTCGAGCGGGCCACCGTTGCCGAGTTCTACCAGCGCTGCTTCGGTGAAGACCTGCCGGATTCGGCCGCCAACGTCATGGTTGCGTGAGATTGAGAAAGGGAGCGCTTCGGCGCCCGGTCACATGACATCCAGGGAAGGGCCCGTCGAACCGTTCAAGCGTGCGCTGACGACTGCCATGCGCACGATTGCGGAAAATCCCGAGCTGAGCGTGACCTTCGGCACCGAGCCACCGGGTCTGCGCGGCCTTCGCGCGCGCCTGCCGCTGCCGAGCCGCACGCTTCCGCCCGAGGAAGTGGCGCAGGTGCGTGGCGTTTCGGACGCCTATGCGCTCCGCCTCGCCCATCACGACGAGAAGGTCAACGCCCGCCTTCAGCCCGAAGGCGGCAATGCGCTCGCCGTCTTCGATGCCGTCGAGCAGGCACGCTGCGAGTCGATCGGCGCGAACCGCATGGCCGGCATGGCGCAGAACCTCGCCGCCGCCCTCGAGCAGCGCTGTCAGGCGCGCGGATATAACCGCATCAAGACGCGCGAAGAGGCTCCCCTCGCCGAGGCCGTCGCCATGATTGTGCGCGAGCAGCTCACCGGCGAAGCGCCGCCTCCCTCAGCCAGAACCCTCGTCGATCTCTGGCGGCCCTGGATCGAGGAGAAGGCAGGCAAGGACCTCGGGCGCCTTCAAGCGCTCATGGAGGACCAGACCGCCTTTGCCCGCGCGACCCGCGACATCCTCGTCGATCTCGACATGGGCGACGAGCTTGGCCAGGCGCAGGACCAGTCCTCCGAGGACAGCGACCAGCAGGAAGGCGATTCCGAGCAGTCCTCCGAGCAGAGCCAGTCGGGCGAGGCCGAGCAGCCCGAAGGCGCCTCCGCCGACAAGGTCGAATATTCCGAAGGCGAAGGCGAGGAAGGCGAGGAGCAGACCGTCGAGGTCGAAAGCGACGAGATGCCCGCCGATGGCGATACCGACGAGACGAGCGAGGGCCATCAGCCCTGGCGCCCCAACGGACAGGGCGACGAGCGCGGACGCGAGCCGAGCTACAAGGTCTATACCTCGCAATATGACGAGGTCATCGCGGCCGAGGACCTTTGCGACATCGAGGAACTGTCGCGGCTTCGCCAGTATCTCGACCAGCAGCTCCAGCAGATGCAGGGCGTCGTCTCGCGCCTTGCCAACCGCCTGCAGCGGCGCCTGCTCGCCAAGCAGAACCGCACCTGGGAATTCGATCTCGAAGAGGGCCTGCTCGACGCATCGCGGCTCACCCGCGTCGTCATAGACCCCTTGCACGCGCTCTCCTTCAAGGTCGAGCACGACATGAATTTCCGCGACACGGTGGTGACGCTGCTTCTCGACAATTCGGGTTCGATGCGCGGGCGGCCGATCACGGTCGCGGCGATGTGCGCCGACATTCTCGCCCGCACGCTCGAGCGCTGCGGCGTCAAGGTCGAGATCCTCGGCTTCACTACCCGCGCCTGGAAGGGCGGACAGTCGCGCGAGCGCTGGCTCGCCGAGGGCAAGCCCGCCATGCCGGGCCGCCTCAACGACCTGCGCCACATCATCTACAAGTCGGCGGACAGCCCCTGGCGGCGCGCGCGCCGCAATCTCGGCCTGATGATGCGCGAGGGCCTCCTCAAGGAGAACATCGATGGCGAGGCGCTGATCTGGGCCTACAACCGGCTTCTCGCGCGTCCCGAGCAGCGCCGCATCCTCATGGTCATTTCGGACGGCGCGCCGGTCGACGACTCGACGCTCTCCGTCAACGCCGGAAATTATCTCGAGCGGCATCTACGCAGCGTGATCGAGCAGATCGAAACCCGCTCGCCCGTCGAACTCATCGCCATCGGTATCGGCCATGACGTGACGCGCTACTACAAGCGCGCCGTCACCATCGTCGATGCGGAACAGCTCGGCGGCGCCATGACCGAAAAACTCGCCGAACTGTTCGAGGAAGAAAGCGGACAAGGCCGCGCGGGCCCTGCCTCGCGCATGCGCGCCGGCGCATCGAAGCTCGCAGCCCGTTCCATGCGTTGAGCCGCCACGCGGCGCTTCGCCACAGATATTGTTCGCGCTTTTCTTTGTCGCACGGGGCAGGCGCTTGTGCATCGCCGCCGCCCCGATATGATGCCCGCACGTTCGGATAGGTCATGCGCCGCCCGGTCATGACCGGTTGAGAGAAAGTACAGATTGATGGGCTGGTCCAGGCGTTCCCTGCCGGTTGGAGCCTTCGCGCGGCATACGACCGCCTCTCTGCTCGCCGCCTTCGTTCTCCTCGCTTCTCCCGGCCTCCCCCACGCAGCCGACGCCGAAGGCGACAGGATCGAGCTTTCGACGCAAGCCGTGCAGTGGAACCCGAAGGACCGCAGCGACTTCGATGCCGGAAAGCTCGAATGGGCCGGCGGGATCGAGATCAAATCACCGAGCAAGGATTTCGGAGGCTGGTCCGGCATTTCCATCAGCGCCGATGGCTCGACGCTTCTGGCGATTTCCGACCTCGGCAAATGGATGACCGCGCAGCTTCTCTATGACGAGAAGGGACGGATCTCGGGCATGGGCGATGCGCGCATCGCGCCCATGCTCGGTCGCGACGGCAAGCCGATCGAGGGCAAGGAACTCGCCGACGCCGAAGGCCTCGTCGTGGACGGCACCAATCCGCTCAAATCCGTCGCCTATGTGAGCTTCGAGCGGCACCACCGCGTTTGGCGCTACGATCTTCACAAGGACGGCTTCGACGCGCGCCCGGCACAGATCCTGACCCAGCGCCAATTCGGACGGCTCAGCACCAATGCCGGCATCGAGGCGCTGACCATCCTGCGCCCGGCCGAAGCAAACAAGCCGCCCCGCCTTCTCCTCGTGACCGAAAACACCCGCGACCCGCGCGGCAACGTCCGCGCCTTCATCACCGAGGGCCGCGCGGTGAAGCGCCTGTCCTTCCGCCTGCACGATCCCTACCACCCGACCGACATCGCCCGCCTGCCCGATGGCGACCTCCTGGTGCTCGAGCGCCGGTTTTCGCTCCTTGCCGGCGCGGGAATGCAGATCCGCCGGATTCGCAAGGAAGACATCAAGCCCAATGCCATCGTCGATGGCGAGGTTCTGCTGGAGGCCGGACGCGAGCGTTCGGTCGACAACATGGAAGGGCTGTCGATCCGTCAGGACCAGCGGGGCAATGTCTGGGTCTATGTGATGTCGGACGACAACCGGAACCCGCTGCAGCGCACACTGCTCGTCATGTTCCGGCTCAAGTCGGAAACGGTCATGCCCCACCATACCCAGGGCACGGCCGAATCGACCGGCGAAGCATCTGGGTCGGCACAAGCTGCCCCAGCGCCCAAACAAGCTGAATAGCGCCGAGCACGGCAAGCCTCGGCAGCGCCGCCTCGTTCCACTCGCCGCCCATCGCCGTGTGGAAGGAAGCCGTGAAGACGAGCCCGCCCATGAGCGCGGCGACGAAGGGCGCCTCCCACCACGGAATGCCCCGCAGCCGGTCGAAGAAATAGATATTGACGATCTGGCCGAGAAGCAGCGAGCCCGTGAAGGCGATGGCCACAGGCACGGGCGCGACCTCCTCCACGAAGGAGGCGATCAGGCCCTCGGATTGCGCCCAGAAGATGCCCCCGGCGATGAGCGCCCAGCTTGCGACGGCCGTGCCGAACGCGATCGAGGGCCCGTGGCGGCGGCTCGTGAGGTTGAGAACGAAGAAGACGGCCGGAAGAAGCAGCACGCCCCGGTTGAGCCAATCGCCCCGGGCAGGGTCGAGAGAGGGATCGAAGGCGATGAGAAAGCGAAGCTCCCTCGCCGGATCGCCGCGAAAGGCCCAGGCAAGCGCCAGAACGGCAATGAGCGCCGCCACAGGCACGATCGAGTGCCCGATCGCCGCGAGCACCCGCGCGACGAGGCTTGCGCGCTTTGGCGGAGCGCGCCGTTCAACCCCGCTATCAAGCAGCATTGCATTCCCCCGAATTGCGGCACGAAGTCTAGCCGCCGGGAAATGTATCTGAAAAGCAAAACGGGCGGCCGAGGCCACCCGTTAACCTGTTTTGGAGCCCTGTCCGGGCGCGTCAGTTCAGGCCTGCGCGGCCGCGCGCGCCTTCTCGATGTCGCGCTTGAGCTTCTGGGCGCGGGTCGAAAGGTCGGTATCGCGCGCCTTCACGAGGAAAGCGTCGAGCCCGCCATTGTGCTCGACCGAGCGCAGGGCATGGGCGGAGATGCGCAGGCTGTACTGGCGGCCAAGCGCGTCGCTGAGGAGCGAGACATTGCAGAGATTCGGCAGGAACCGGCGCCGCGTCTTGCGGTTGGCGTGGCTCACATTATTGCCCGACATCACGGCCTTGCCGGTGAGTTCGCAACGACGCGACATGGGACCATTCCTTGCAAGTTCGGGGACAGGAGGCCCGATATTTTCCGGACCGCACCCGATTCCCTCAGGTTTCGAAAGTTTTTGACGGCGCAAGCCACCAAGGGCGCGTCCGTCACAGGCGGGCACGTATAAAAGGCCCTCTCCCGCCCGTCAAGGCCCCGCGCCTTCCGCCAGCGCGAAAACGGCAAGAATCCGCGCAAAACCGCCGCCGGAAAGGCCTCAGTCCCGCGCCTCGCCCAGCACCACGGCCAGAAGCCGCCGGGCCGCCGCCGTGGGCGTCGTGCGGCCCGATTCCACATCCGCCTCCAGCGCCGGTATGAGCCTTGCGGCTTCCCTGTTCGCTTTCAGCGCCGCGAAAAGCCCCTCGCGCACCTCCGTCCACATCCAGGATGTGGCCTGCGCCGCCCGAACCCGGTCGAGTTCGCCCCCCGCCGACATGGCCTCGCGGTGCTGGCCGACCGCCTCCCAGATCGCCTCCAGCCCCTCGCGCCTGAGCGCCGAGGCGAGTTTCACCGCCGGCTTCCAGAAGGGGCTCTTGGGCCGCATCAGGTGAAGGGCGGTTTTATATTCCATCGCCGTCCGCTTCGCCGCCGGAATGAGGTCGCCATCGGCCTTGTTGACGACGATGAGATCGGCAAGCTCCATGATGCCGCGCTTGATGCCCTGCAACTCGTCGCCCCCTCCCGGCGAAAGCAGCAGCAGGAACATGTCGACCATATCGGCGACCGATGTTTCCGACTGGCCGACGCCGACCGTCTCGATCAGCACCACGTCATAGCCGGCCGCCTCGACGAGAAGCATGGCCTCGCGCGTGCGCCGCGCGACGCCGCCAAGCGTCCGCCCCGCGGGCGAGGGCCTGATGAAGGCGTTGGGATCGCGCGCCAGCATCTCCATGCGCGTCTTGTCGCCCAGGATCGAGCCGCCGGAGCGCGCCGAGGACGGGTCGATGGCGAGCACCGCGACCTTGAGGCCGCGCGCGGTGAGGAAGGTGCCGAAGGCTTCGGTGAAGGTCGACTTGCCGGCGCCGGGCGGGCCGGAAAGGCCGAGCCTGATCGCCCGGCCGGTATCGGGAAGGAGTTCGGTCAGCAGCGCCTGCGCGGCCTGCTGGTGATCGGCGCGCGAGGATTCGACGAGCGTGATGCCCCGTGCAAGAGCTACCCGCTCGCCTTTCCTGATGCGCGCGGCGAGCGTGGCCGGATTGTCGCTTCTCTTGTCCATGGCTTTCGTCTTTCCGGCCTTCTGGAGATTCGGCGGGGTTCAATGGCTTCCATACCCGCCGGGCCCCCCCTTGGGAAGACCCTGGCGGCACGATACGCAAGCAGCCTTGCGACTATACTAGGCGAGATTCGCGACCCGATGGATGGCACCCGGAGGACCCGGATTTGCGAAATCATGTGAGGCTCGCCGCGCTCGCCGGAGCCGCCCTCATGCTTCTTGCCGCCCATTGCGCCAGCGCGGCCGCCTTTCCGCCGCTTCCGCTCGCCCGGCCGGGCTCAACGGCTCCCACGCCCCTGCCGGAGGCGCCACGGCAAAAGGTCGAGGCCCAATTCACGATCTATCTCGGCGGATTTCTGTTCGCGGTCGGCAATTTCACGGCAGATTTCACGGACGACACGTATCGCCTGAACACGCTACTGACGACGGCAGGTCTGCCGCGCGCCTTCTACGAGGCCGAGTTCAGGCTTTCGAGCGAAGGACGGCTCGAATCCGGCCGTGTCAGGCCCGACCGCTATGTCTCGAACTCACGGGAAAAGAGCAGCGCGCGCAAGATCACGCTCGATTACGACAGCGATGCCATGCCCCATATGACGGCAGTTCCGCCCTATGAGCCGGGCGACCTCGTCGATGTGGCGCCCTATCAGCAGATCGGGACGCAGGACCCCGTGAGCGCCGCGCTTGTGCCGGTCGCGGGCGAGGCGAGCCCTTGCGACCGCACCATCCCCGTCTTCGACGGGCGCCGCCGCTACGATCTCAAGCTGACCTATGACAGCGAGAAGAAGATGACGCCGCGCGGCCTCTCCTCGCCCCGCAAGGTGATCGTCTGCAATGTCCGCTATGTTCCCGTGGCGCCGATCGAGAAACGGAAATTCACCGAAATGCTGAGCCGGAACGACAGCATCAAGGTCTGGTTCGCGCCTTTCGACGGCGGGCGCGTCTACCTGCCCGTCCGCCTGCAGCTACGCACGCCGCTCGGCGGCGCCGTCATGGAACTCACGCATCTGAGCGAAAGCACCAACGCGCCGGGCGCAAACGGCGGCCAATAGCGGCGCTAGTCGGCGATATAGCCGCGCGCTTCGTCGAGGAGCAGCCGCAGACGCAGGACGAGATCGCTCTCCGGAGATGTCGAGGAATGCTCCATCTCGGCAAGCAGCGACTCGAGGCGCCGGGCGAGATCCTTGTAGTAAGCCGAATTGGCGTTTGGGGCAGTGATAGCCTTCGTCAAAATAGCCTCGTCGCGCATCGCAAATGCGCGTCCACAGAGGCACTCCCCACCCAAGGTGCCGATCAGATCTCGCTTTCTCTCTTTCGTCTGTGCGACAGCCGCGCTCTCCCGGAGCCCATCTCTCCGGGATACGCCTGTTTCGGCTGCCGGTCGCCAATGCCGCCCGGAGACCGATGAGCCGCCCGCGCCGTCAACCCACCGGCATCGAACGGCCGGCTTTCGGCGCGGGGTTTATATAACTTGGATTAAAGGTGCAAGCCCGCGCTCGGGAGCGGCGAAATTTTGCCGCACCCGATGCACGTTTTCGAGGCACGACGGTGCCCTGCCTGATTTCAGGCAGCGCGGATTACGCCGCCTGGCGCCGCTTCTCCCGGATGAGCGCCAGAATTTCGGACGCGGCCGCGGGAATATTCGTACCCGGACCGAAAATCGCCGAGGCTCCGGCCTTCTTGAGGAAGTCGTAATCCTGCTGCGGAATGACGCCGCCGCAGACGACCAGAATGTCTCCGGCCCCTTCCTTCTTCAGCGCCTCGACCAGCGCCGGCACCAGCGTCTTGTGGCCCGCCGCCTGGCTCGAAATGCCGATCACATGGACGTCATTCTCGATCGCGTCGCGCGCCGCCTCTTCCGGCGTCTGGAAGAGCGGACCGACATCGACGTCGAAGCCGAGATCGGCGAAAGCGGTCGCGATCACCTTGGCGCCGCGGTCATGGCCGTCCTGCCCCATCTTCACGACGAGCATGCGCGGGCGACGGCCTTCCGCCTCGGCGAAGTCCTCGATTTCCTGCTTGATATGCATGAAACCCTCATCCCCTTCATAGGCCTGACCGTAAACGCCGGAGATCGACCGGATTTCGGCGCGATGGCGGCCGAAGACCCTTTCCATCGCGTCCGAGATTTCGCCGACGGTCGCCCGGGCGCGCGCCGCCTCGACGGCGAGCTGAAGCAGATTGCCCTCGCCCTTCGCGCCTTCCGTCAGCGCATCGAGCGCGGCCTTGCAACGCGTCTCGTCGCGCGTCCCGCGCACCTGGTTCAGCCGCGCGATCTGGCTCTCGCGCACCTTGGCATTGTCGATGTCGAGAATCTCGATCGGGTCTTCCTTGGGCGGACGATACTTGTTGACGCCGACGATCACTTCCTCGCCGCGGTCGATGCGCGCCTGCTTGCGCGCCGCCGCTTCCTCGATCTTGAGCTTGGGCATGCCGGAGGCCACCGCCTTCGTCATGCCGCCCATCTCCTCGACCTCCTCGATGAGCTTCCACGCCTCGCTCGCCAGCGCATGCGTCAGGCTCTCGATGTAATAGGAGCCGCCGAGCGGATCGATGACATTGGTGACGCCCGTCTCGTGCTGGATGACGAGCTGCGTGTTGCGCGCGATGCGGGCCGAAAAGTCGGTCGGCAGCGCGATCGCCTCGTCGAGCGCATTGGTGTGAAGCGACTGGGTGCCGCCAAGCACGGCGGCGAGCGCCTCGATCGTCGTGCGGATGACGTTGTTATAGGGGTCCTGCTCCGTGAGCGATACGCCCGATGTCTGGCAATGCGTGCGCAGCATCAGCGACTTCGGATCCTTCGCGCCGAACTCCGACATGATGCGCGACCAGAGGAGCCGCGCGGCGCGCAGCTTCGCCACTTCCATGAAGAAGTTCATGCCGATGGCGAAGAAGAAGGAGAGGCGCGGCGCGAACTCGTCGACATCGAGACCGGCCTTGAGTGCGGCGCGCACATATTCGCGCCCGTCGGCGAGCGTGAAGGCAAGCTCCTGAAGCTGCGTCGCGCCCGCTTCCTGCATGTGATAGCCGGAAATCGAGATCGTGTTGAACTTCGGCATGTGCTTCGAGCAATAGCCGATGATGTCCGCAATGATCCGCATCGAGGGCTCGGGCGGATAGATATAGGTGTTGCGGACCATGAACTCCTTGAGAATGTCGTTCTGGATCGTGCCGGAGAGCTTGTCCTGGGCGACGCCCTGCTCCTCGGCCGCGACGATGTAATTGGCGAGGATCGGGATCACCGCGCCGTTCATCGTCATCGACACCGACATTTCGTCGAGCGGGATCTGGTCGAAGAGAACCTTCATGTCCTCGACCGAGTCGATCGCGACGCCCGCCTTGCCGACATCGCCGACGACGCGGGGATGATCGCTGTCATAGCCGCGATGGGTCGCAAGATCGAAGGCGACGGAAAGCCCCTTCTGGCCGGCCGCGAGATTGCGGCGATAGAAGGCGTTCGACTCTTCGGCCGTGGAGAAGCCCGCATATTGTCGGATGGTCCAGGGGCGGCCCGCATACATGGTCGCCTGCGGCCCTCGCGTGAAGGGCGCGAAACCGGGAAGCGTGTTTGCGTCATAGCCCTCGGCCGCGACCCGCTCGAGATCCTCGGCCGTGTAGAGCGGCTTCACGTCGATCCCTTCGGGCGTGTGCCAGACAAGGGAGGACAGACCCTTGCCCTTGAGCTGCTTTTCGACCGAGGCTTCCCACTCCTTTATGGTCTTCTTTCCGGCCATCGACTTAACTCTCTCCCGAATTTCCGCTGGCAACACTCTACCATGGGCGACTATCGCCCCAAAAAGAGGCTCCCGGCCCCAAAAATCGCGCGGAGTATCGAAGAAGCGCGCATATGGGTCAAACGGAACGCCGCATGTGGGCAAATGCCGGGAATACCGCTGCGTCAAGAATGACGCCGGCAGGGGCAAGATCGCTTGCGATCCGGCCGAAACCGCAACACCATGCACCCCATCCGGTTGCGGCCCGGCCCCGAGGGCTCATGTGGCCGCGCCGGGCCAAGCGACGGACATTGACCGTCTTCACCGTTCTACCGGCACGCGCACGGAAGGCGTGTCCGCACACCGAGGGGGAATCTCGTCAATGATCAGCCATCGTCCGGCAAGACTTGCGGCGCTCGTTTCGGCCTGTCTCGCCATGCTGGTGCTCGGCGCCTGCGGCGGGGGAGAAGCCCGCAAGCGCGACGCGAATGGCAATCTCGTGCCGACGGCAAGAGAACTCGATCCCGCAGGCACGCTCTATGCGGAAACCGTCGCGCAGGCCGAAAGCGGAAATTGCGAGGCGGACACGATCAACGTGCTCACCTGCTTTTCCTATCGCGGACATGGCTATGAAGGCGCCCAGACCGCGCTCGGCCAGTGCCTGCTGCGCACGGGCCGTACGCAGGACGGCCTGACATGGCTGCGCCGCGCCGCCGAGGCGGGCGGCGCCGACGCACAGAAGCGCCTGGCCCAGGTCTATGCGAACGGCAAGCTCGTGGCTCAGGACAATGTCGAGGCCGCGACCTGGAACAAGCTCTATCTTCGCAATCCCGCGCTGCTCTCGCTCGGCGTGCAGCCCGACCGCTCGGTGGCCGAAACGCTCAGCGGCAGGCTCACCGCGCAGGAGAACGCGGCCGCCGACCATCGCGCCAACGCCTTCACGCCCAAATACTGGCAGCCGACAGACGCCCTCAATGCCGAGACGGCCGCGACCTGCCGCGTCCGCGTAAAGAGGATGCGCCCCAATGTCGATCCCTATCTGCCGAAAAGCCCCGACGGGGTAGGCGCGGGCGGCTACTGACCCGGCGGGCGCCCGCTCGCGGGTGCCGCCTTTTCCGGTTCAAGAAAATTTTACTCTCCTGAACCAAACTGGTCTTTCGGATGCAGGTTTGTGACGGTCGGGCCTGAAACGGGCCCGGCCGCACCGCCGTGTCTCCGGCAGGGTTTTGCGGCATCCCCATGCCCGCCCTGATGAGCCAGGCCGGGGGAGAGGACCCGATGAGCGTCACCGATGCGCGCCTGAACGAAATCGGCCTCGAGCTTCTTCGCGGCCCGATGCGGAGCTATCGCTCCATTCCTCTCTTCTATCCGGCCATTTCCGGCGCCTTTTCCTTTTTCCTCCAAAGCGAATATGACGTCGGCCTGATCTTTGTCTGGTGGCTCGCCCTGTCGCTGCTCGGGCTTGAATACGCCTTCTTCCAGCGCCGCTTCTTCGCGACGAAGGGATATATCGACGCCCTTGCCGCAACCCGCCAATGCGCCTTGCGCTACTGGGCGATCAATGGCGTCTGGGTCGCATCCGTGCCGCTCTTCTGGCAGCCCGACAGCGAGATGCAGAATCTGAGCCTCGTGCTGGTGCAGGTCATCCATGTCGTCGTGACGACATTTACCGGCGCCTCGCGCCGCACGATCTTTTATGCCGTGTCCGGACCGAGCGCGATCGCCGCGACGCTAGGCTGCTTCTTCGCGGGTACGCCGCTCTTCGAGGCGCTCGGCCTCGGCTTCGTGCTGACCTATGCCTATCTCGGCCGCATGGCCAGAGTGCAGCGCCTTCAGGCGGAAGATGCGCTGAAGCTGCGCTACGACAATTCGGATCTCATCCGCGATCTCGCCGCGGCGCGCGATGCGTCCGATGCGGCGCGCCGCCGGGCCGAGGAGGCCAATGCCGAACTCAGCCGCCGCGAGGAGCGCTTCCGCGCGCTGGTCGAGAATGCCTTCGACGCCATCATTGTGACCGATGCCGAAAACACCATCACCTATGTGTCGCCTTCGGTCCGGTCGGTCGGCCTGCAACCGGGGGACATGATCGGGCGCGTGGCGCCCACCCTGCTGCCGGCGAGAGAAGCCTCGCGGCTCAGGGAACTGTTCGCGACGAGCCTTCAGCACAAGGACGCCGTCCAGCGCGTCGAGTTTTTCGCCGAAGGCGCCGATGGCCGCCAGCAATGGTTTGAAGCCTCCATCACCGACCTGCGCTCCGACCCGATCATCGGCGGCTATGTCGTCAATCTGCGCGACATCACCGAACGCAAGCGCAGCGAGCGCGAGATGGCCGGTCATTTCGCGGTGCTCGAGGCGGTCGCTGCCGGTATGCCGCTCGAAGAGGTGATGACGCTTGTGGCCAAGGGCGTGGAGGAGGCAAACCCCGGCGCCGATGCCGCCGTCTATCTGATCGACAGGGAACGCAATCTCACCATCTGCGCCACGCAGAGCTTTCCGCCGCAGTTCCGCGCTGCGATCGAGAAATTCTGGGACGACAACAAGACCGGCAATTTCGGGGCTGCCGTCGTCACCGCGCGCGAGCGCCTCGTCATCCCCGATATTCTGGCCGTGGAAGGCGATCCCGCGCTCCTGGAGTTCGCCCGCGCCCATGGCACGCGCGGCTTCTGGCTGCAGAACATCCTGTCGCGCGAAGGCAGAGGCGGCATCGGCGGCATCGCGGTGCACTTCAAGGAGCCGCGCGAGCCCAATGCGTGGGAATCGGCCTATCTCCTCAGCACCGCCCATCTCGCCGGCATCGCCGTCGACCGCCGCCGCGCCGAGGAAGAACTGCGCAAGGCCATGGAAACGGCCGAGCTTGCGAACCGCGCCAAGTCGAAATTCCTCGCCAATATGAGCCACGAGCTGAGAACGCCGCTCAACGCGATCATCGGCTTCTCCGAGATCATGCACAAAGGGCTGTTCGGCGTGCTGGGCTCGCCGCGCTATGTCGAATATGCCAGAGACATCCGCGACAGCGGCGCGCATCTGCTGAGCGTCATCGACGATATCCTCGACATTTCCAAGATCGAGGCCGGCCGCTATCCGCTCGAGGAAGAGGAGATCGACATCGGCGAAGTGCTGCGCTGGTCGATCGAGATCATCAGGCCCCGCGCCAACGAGAAGGGCCAGACCGTGCATCTCTCGATCGCGAGCGAACTGCCCCCGCTCCGCGCCGACCTGCGCGCCATGCGCCAGATCATGCTCAACCTTCTGTCCAATGCCGGAAAGTTCACGCCCGATTATGGCAATATCCATGTGGGCGCGGTCATCGCCAGGGACGGCGATCTGGAAATCTCGGTCAGTGACACGGGCATCGGCATCCCCGAGGACAAGCTCGAGCAGGTTCTCGAGCCCTTCGCCCAGGTCGACGATTCAACCGCGCGCCATTATGGCGGCACGGGCCTCGGCCTGCCGATCACGAAGTCATTGGTGGAAATGCATGGCGGAACCTTCCGCCTCGAAAGCGTGCTGGGCAAGGGCACGACGGCGCGGCTGACGCTGCCCGCGACCCGGCTCTGCCCCGCCGGCCGAGCCGAGGCAGCAAGCGCGTGAGCCGGCGGATGCGGCGATGCCGCCGCACCCGCACTCGCTCATGACTACTCGGCCGCCTGCTTCTTCGCTCCGGCGCCGATCATGCCGAAGAGGTGGCCGCCCACCTTGCGCATCTGGATCTCTTCCGAACCCTCGGTGATGCGATAGCGGCGGTGGTGGCGATAGATGTGCTCGAAGGGCTTGTGGCGCGAATAGCCGATGCCGCCATGCACCTGAATGGCGAGATCAGCCGCCTGACAGACAAGCCTGTTCGCGCGGTAATTGCACATCGAAACCTTGTCCGACAGATAGCGCGCGACATCGGGCTTCGGCATCTGGTCCATCTGCCACGCCGTCTTGTGAATCAGTGTACGGATCATTTCGGCTTCCGTATGAGCCTCGACGAGCGGAAACTGGATCGCCTGATTGGCCGAGAGCGGCTTGCCGAAGGGCTTTCTCTGCTTGGCGTACTTGACGCTCTCATTGATGCAGAACTGCGCCGCGCCGACGCTCGACGCCGCCTGGCGGATGCGGTTTTCATGCACGAAATGCTGTGCAAGCTCGAGCCCGCGCTCCGGATCGCCGAGGATTTCGCTCTCCGGCACCCAGACATTGGTGAAGGAAACGCGCGGATGGTCCGTCGGCATGTTGAAGGTCCAGAGATATTCCTCGACCTTCACGCCCGGTGCATCCGTCGGCACGATGAAGCACGTGATGCCGAGCGCATCGCCATCCTTGCCGCTCGTGCGCGCAAAAACGAAGTCATGTGTGGCGACATGCATGCCGGTGTTCCACATCTTCTGGCCATTGATGAGCCAGCCCGCCACGCCGTCGCGCGTTTCGCGCCGCGCCCGCGTCTCCATCCATGTCGCGTCCGAGCCATGCTCGGGCTCGGTGAGGCCGAAGGCAACGCGGATCGAACCGTCGAGCGATCCGGGAATGAACTTCGCTTTCTGCGCCGCCGTGCCGAAATCGCGGAACATGAGCACGGTCGGGAAATTGCCGACAATCGAGCTTTCGTTCTGAAGGTCATTGTGAAGGCCGAGGCCCTTTGCCGCCAGATGCTCGCGGATCACGGCCATGCCGAGATTGGTGCCGTCCTTGCCGCCATATTCCTTCGGCAGCGCATAGCGCAGATGCCCCGCCTTGTCGGCGCGACGGCGCATCTCGCCGAGCAGCGCCTCCCATTCATGGCGCGGCAGGCCCTGATTGTCCCAGTCGGTGCGGGCATGCTCGCGGCGATGATCGAAAAAGCGCTCATTGTCGTCCTGCGCCTGAAGCGGCTTGATCTCCGCTTCGATGAAGGCGTCGAGCACCTTCAGATAGTCGGTGATCTCCCTGGGGATCGTAAAATCCATGTGGCGGTCCTCCCTGCCGTTTGCCTCGTTTTCGAGATTGCGAATGCGATCACTATAGACTGCGGTACAGCCGGCGAAAGCCCGCCGACACTTGCCCCTGCGTTAACGGAAAATGCGCTTAACCCATTGCCGAACCACAAGACTTAGCCGTGAACGAATGCCGAAAACGGCGCGGTCAGCGATTCGGACATGGTTCGTTCGCCCAATATTCCGGACCTTAACGAAAGCCTGATTAAGCCCCGGACGGGCGCCAATACGCTTGCGCGAACCGCGCTTTGCGGGGAAGGTGCCCGCCTTGAGGCAAGATCACGAGATGAGCACCCGCCCCCCGCAGAACCTGCCCCCAGCCGCCGGCCGCCCCGGCCGGATCACGGCCGTGCTCGGCCCCACCAATACCGGCAAGACCCACCTCGCCATCGAGCGCATGATGGCGCACCAGACGGGCATGATCGGCCTTCCGCTCCGGCTTCTCGCGCGCGAGGTCTATGACCGTGTCGTCCGCGTGAAGGGCCCGGCCGCCGTCGCGCTCATCACCGGCGAAGAGAAGATCCTTCCTTCCACCGCGCGCTATTTCATCTGCACCGTCGAGGCGATGCCTCTCGACCGTCCGGTCGAATTCCTGGCCGTCGATGAAATCCAGCTCGCCGCCGACCGCGAGCGCGGCCACACCTTCACCGACCGGCTGCTCAATGTGCGCGGCCTTTCCGAGACGATGATGCTCGGCTCCGAAACCGTGCGCGGCCTCATCCAGAAGCTTCTGCCCGATACGATCTTCGTCAGCCGGCCGCGATTTTCCGAGCTTGCCTGGACCGGCTCGAAAAAGCTGACAAGGCTGCCGCGCCGTTCCGCCGTCGTCGCCTTCTCCGCCGATCAGGTCTATGCCATCGCCGAACTCATGCGCCGCCAGCGCGGCGGCGCCGCCGTCGTCATGGGCGCGCTCTCGCCCCGCACGCGCAACGCGCAGGTCGCGCTCTACCAGTCGGGCGATGTCGATTTTCTCGTCGCCACCGACGCGATCGGCATGGGCCTCAACATGGATGTGGACCATGTGGCCTTCGCCGCGACCTCCAAATTCGACGGCCGTGGCCATCGCCCGCTCAGGGTTTCCGAACTCGCCCAGATCGCCGGACGCGCCGGGCGGCATATGAACAACGGCACCTTCGGCGTGACCGGCGATGCCGCCCCGCTCTCCGAAGAAACGATCGAACGCATCGAAAACCACCATTTCGATGCCGAACATGTGTTGCAATGGCGCAACCCGGAGCTTGAATTCTCGAGCGTCGCGGCGCTGATCCGCAGCCTCGAACGCGTGCCCGACCGGCCCGGCCTGACGCGTGCCCCCGCCGCCGAAGACCTCGAGGCCCTGACGCGAATGGCCGCCGACGAGGAGGTGGCGCGCATCGCCCGCGCGCCGGCCGCCATCCGCAGGCTCTGGGACGTGGCGCAGGTTCCCGACTTCAGAAAGACGATGGCAAGCGAACATGCGGGCCTTCTGACGCGCATCTACCTCTTTCTCATGGGGGATTCCGGAAAGATTCCGGAAGACTGGCTTTCCGGCCAGCTTCAGCGCGTGGACCGCACGGATGGCGACATCGATACGCTCGCCACCCGCATTGCCCATGTGCGGACCTGGACCTATGTGTCGAACCGCGCGGACTGGCTCCGGAATCCTGTGCATTGGCAGGAGCGCGCGCGTGCGATAGAGGATAGACTTTCCGACGCTTTGCATGAGCGCCTGACACAGCGGTTCATAGACCGCCGGACCAGCCTCCTGATGAAGCGTCTGCGCCAGAACGAGGATCTTATGGCGGCGGTAACGAGCGACGGTGAAGTTCTGGTGGAGGGTGAGTATGTCGGCCGCCTCCAGGGATTTGTATTCGTGCCCGATCTGAAGGCGGAGGGCGTGCATGGCACGGTCTTGCGCGCGGCCTCCGAGCCGGTGATCGCGCTCGAGATCGCTGCGCGCGCCGCAAGGCTTGCCGCCGCGCCTGATGGCGAGATCCATCTGTCCGAACACGGACGGCTGATCTGGGACGGCGCCCCCGTCGCCGAGATCAGGGCGAGCGACAAGCCGCTCGAGCCGCGCATCGAACTCATCGCCGGTGACGAGCTGCATGGCGCCTCGCGCGAAAGCGTGGCGGCGCGGCTCGAAGCCTGGCTCAAATCCCATGTCGACAGCGTGCTCGCGCCGCTCGTCGCGCTGCGCGATGCGGAAGATGTGGCGGGCCTGGCGCGCGGCATCGCCTTCCGTCTCGTCGAGAGCTTCGGCTCGCTCCGCCGCGAGAAGGTCGCCGACGACATTCGCGCGCTCGATCAGGACGCGCGCGGCCAGCTGCGCAAATATGGCGTGCGTTTCGGCGCCTATTCGATTTTCATGCCCGCGCTGCTCAAGCCCGCGCCCGCGCGGCTGCTGCTGACGCTCTGGGCGCTGGCGCGCAAGGACGTTGCCGATCCCTTCGCCGAACTGCCGCAACCGCCCGCGCCCGGCCTCACCTCCGTGCCCGGCGATGCGGCCGCGCCCCAGGGCTTCTATGAGGCGCTCGGCTTCCGCCTCTGCGGCGGCCGCGCCGTGCGGCTCGACATGCTGGAGCGCATCGCCGACCTCATCCGCCCGATCATCGCGGCACGCAGCTATAATGGCGGCTTCATCGTGACGCCCGCGATGATGTCGCTCGTCGGCTGCTCGGGCGAGGAATTCGCGAATCTCCTGAAAGGTCTCGGCTATCGCCCGCGGCTCGAGAAGGTGAAGCCGCCGAAGCCCGAAGCGGAAAAGCCGATCGCGCCGACCGCGCCGATCAGCGCGCAGGCCGCCGCCGCGGAAGCGACGGCTGCGAGCGAAGAGGCGGCGGCACCGGAAGCGGCAGCCGAAGAGCCCGTGACCCCCGCGACGGTGGAAACGGCCACGGCGGAGCCGGAAACCGAGGCCGTGCCTGAGACCGTGGCGGAGCCCGCGCCGGAAGCCGAAGCCAGCCCGGCCGAAGCCAGCCCGGCCGAAGCAGCCCCTGCCGAAGCCTCTTCAGTCGAAGCCGCAACGACCGACAATGAGGCGGGCGCGGCCGAAGCCGGGGAAGAACTCGTCGAGCTTGAGATCTGGCGTCCCGTGCGGCGGAACAAGCCCGCGGCGCGCGAACGCCACCCCCGCAGGGCCGAAGGCCCGGAAGCAGGCGAGGCGCAGGAGCGCCACGGCCGCCATCGCGGCGATAAATCGCGCGAGGCGAAAGCAGGCGGCGACAGGAAACCCGCCGAAGGACGCGGCCAGCCGCGCGACAAGAATCGGGATAAGGACAGAGACCGGCGCGGCAAGGATCGCCGCGATGAGCGCCACGGCAAGCCCGGCAAAGGGCCCGAGCGGCGCGAATATTCGGCCAAGCCCCCGCGCCGCGAACGCGAGATCGATCCCGATTCGCCCTTCGCGGCCCTCGCCGTGCTCAAAGAGCGCGTGCGCGGCGACTGAAGGGGCGGATGAGCGGTTCGGTCGAGCCCGTCAGCGGACAGCGCATCGATCGCTGGCTCTGGTTTGCGCGCTTCCTGAAGAGCCGCACGCTTGCAGCCGCGCTTGTCGCCTCGGGCAAGATGCGCGTCAATGGCGAGCGCGTCGTCAAGGCGAGCCGGCTCGTGCGGCCGGGTGACGTGCTGACCTTTCCGCTCGGCCCTCATATCCGCGTGATCGAGGTTGTCGCGTCCGGTACAAGGCGCGGCCCCGCCGCCGAGGCGCGCGGGCTCTATGCCGACCTCGCGCCGCCCGCGCCGCCTGCTGCGACGGAAACATCCATCGCCGCGCGTGAACCAGGAAGCGGCAGGCCGACGAAGAAGGATCGCCGCCGCACCGACGCGCTGAAGGACGGATCCTGATGCGCACCCGCTTGTCGTAAGGAAGCGTCTCCATGGCGAATGGCATGTTCGACCGGATCAAGGATTTCCTGACGGGTGGCGGCGCGCCCGAGGTAGGGCACGGCTTCGACCATCTCCAGGTCGCCGTGGTGGCGCTTCTCATTCGCGCCGCGACGACGGACGCGAAATTCACGAGCGACGAACGCGAAACGATCCGCCGCATCGCTGCCGCCGCGTTTCGCCTTTCGCCGCAAGAACTCGACCGGCTGATCGCCGCCGCCGAGGGCGAGGAAGCCGAGACGATGGACCTTTTCCGCTGGGCGCAAACGATCAAGCGCGCTTATGGCGACGAGGAGCGCATCGCACTCATTGAAAAAATGTGGGAGGTCGTCTACGCCGATGGCGAACTCGACGACTATGAAGCCAACCTGTTGCGGCGTGTCGCCGGCCTGATATACGTTCCCGACCGAGATTCAGGTCAGGCGCGCCAGCGAGTGCTCGCCCGGCTCGGCATGGAACCTCGGTCCTGACGGGTCCGAACGGACGAAGAAGCGCCCGCCGGCGGGATGGCGGACGCGATGGAGATTGAGATGACTTACGTTGTGACCGAAGCCTGCATCCGCTGCAAATACATGGATTGCGTGGAAGTGTGCCCCGTCGATTGCTTCTACGAAGGCGACAACATGCTCGTCATCCATCCCGACGAGTGCATCGATTGCGGCGTTTGCGAGCCGGAATGCCCCGCCGAGGCCATCAAGCCCGACACCGAGCCGGGGCTCGAGCAGTGGCTGGAGGTCAATGCCGAATATGCGTCGAAATGGCCGAACATCACGGTGAAGCGCGAGCCGCCCTCCGATGCCGATGACTGGCAGGGCGTGGAAGGAAAATTCGACAAGTATTTCTCGGCCGAGCCCGGCCAGGGCGACTGACGCGGGGGCGGCGCCTCCAGGCGCTCCGCCCGCATGACGCATAAAGAGGCAGGTCCGCTCCTGCCTATGTCCATGCCCGCAAAAGGGTTTTGCGAGGCCCGCCTTCCCTTTAGGCGGCGTTCGTGGTATGTTGTCTCAAGTTTGAAATTTCGCGAGACAAACGCGAACTGAGCAAGAAAGCCCGACAATCAAGACTTAAACTTTTTAGTTTAGGTCTTTGGTACAGCGATCTGGAGCCGGAACGGTCTCCGGATAGCGGCAGAGGACGTTTCGGCCAAGCGAGTTCGCCGGCGGCCCTGCGTGAAAAGCACAAGGTCAAGATCGGCCAGATCCCGTGGCGTTTCAAGGCGTCAGGGGCAGGTCAGGCTTTTTGACGGAGCAGTTTCGTTTCGCAGACATGGACAGGACCGGCCGGAAGGACATCTTCAGGCTTAGTCCTATGGGTTAGGAAATCCTATGACGACCAAAGCGCAGAAGGCTTCCAAGTCCATCGCCGGCTCGGCCGGCAAGGCGAAATCCGGTGCAGCCAAAACGCCGGCCAAACCCGCGCGGGTCAAGGCCAAGGCTGCCAGCGCATCCGTGAAACCGAGCCGAAGCACGAAACCGACGCCATCGAAATCCGCCGCGCCGGCGCCCAAGGCCGCCGCGAAGCCCGCCGCCGCCAAGGCGAAGCCGGCCACTGCAAAGACGGCGGAGAAGAAGCCCGCGCCCGCCAAGGCCGTGAAGCCCGAGGCCAAGGCTGAAACCAAGGCCGCGGCGAAGGCGACCGCGCCCGCCGTGAAGGCCAAGATCGAGGCGGCGAAGCACCAGAAGCTGGAAGCCCACAAGCCGGAGGCGAAGGCCGCCGCGCCGAAGGCTGCCGCCCCCAAGGCCGAGGCCGCCAAGGACGAAAAGAAAGCGCCCGCGAAGCCCGCCTTCAAGGCCAAGGAATTCGTGGTCTATCCGGCCCATGGCGTCGGCCAGATCCTCGACATCGAGGAGCAGGAAGTCGCCGGCTACAAGCTCGAGCTTTTCGTCATCAACTTCGACAAGGAGAAGATGACGCTCCGCGTTCCGACCAACAAGGCCCAGGCCGTCGGCATGAGGAAGCTCTCGGACTCGAATGTGGTCGATTCCGCCCTCGAGACGCTGCGCGGCCGCGCCCGCATCAAGCGCACCATGTGGAGCCGCCGGGCGCAGGAATATGAGGCGAAGATCAATTCCGGCGACCTCATCTCGATCGCCGAAGTGGTCCGCGATCTCTACCGCTCCGAGCGCCAGCCGGAACAGTCCTATTCGGAGCGCCAGCTCTATGAGGCCGCGCTCGACCGCATGGCGCGCGAAGTGGCCGCCGTGGAGCGGATCGGCGAGGATGCCGCTATCCTGCGCGTGGAAGCAGCGCTTCAGGGCGGCTCCGGACGCGGCGAGAAGGGCAGCAAGGCCGCGCCCGAGGCCGAGTCCGAGGATGAGACCGAAGCCGCCTGAGCCTGCTCGCGGCGCTGACAGGATTTAAGGGCCCGGCCTCGCGCCGGGCCTTTTCTTTGGCGGCAATGTCCCGCCCGTCTAGTCAGTGACGATCTTCACCAGCATGCCGGGCTTGAGCTGCCTGTCCTGCCCGAGCCCGTTCAGGACGCGGAAGCGCTCGACCTTGTAATCGGAAAAGGCCATGCGCGCCGCGAGTGTCGCCACCGTGTCTCCCGGCTGCACGGTCGCGATCCGGATGCGCAGCGGCTTCACCGCGCGGGCCTCCGCCTCCGAAAGACGCCGGAAACTCATGGCCACACCTCTCAGCGCCGCATTGTAGCGCGTGCCGGCCTCGGGCTTCGTTCCCATGAGGAAGCGATAGACCGTGCCCGGCTCCGCCTCGATGGCGACGAGCTGCGCGTTGTACTCCCCGACGACGGCCGTCGATGCCGCCGCATTCATGCCGTTGATCGTCAGACGCTGAAGCCCCTGGAGCTCGACGCCCTTGGCCCAGACCGATGTGAGATAGCTGGCGATATCGGTGCCCGGCGCCTTCTGCGCTGCGTCGAACTTGACCACCGTCTTTCCCGGCCCCTGCGCGATGACGGCCTTGGCCGTGTTCGTCATGACGAAATCCTTCGGCACCGAGAAGGCGATGCGAAGCTTCGGATGCATGAATGTCTGCTCACGGACGATGCCGTTATCAGGACTGTCGCCATAGACGAGCCCGTCAATGGCGCGCATGAAGCTTTCGCGCTGGCGGTCGCCCGTGCCCGGCTGCACTCCCGTCTCATCGGCATGGGCACGCGCCGCGGCCACACGATCGGGCGTTGCCGGATGGCTCGCAAGCCAGTCCATGCCCGAGCCGCTCTGCTTCTGGCGGCTGATAAGCGCGCTGAGCTGCTCCTGCGCATCCATGGTTTGCAGGAAATCGGCCTCCGCATAAGGGTCGTAACCCGCCCGCGCGAGATAGCGCACGCCGATCGAATCCGCCTCGAATTCCTGATCGCGCGAGTAGCTGGCGAGAAGCCCCTGCCCGCCCATGCTGACGGCCTGGTTCACCATGCCGGAGCCGACGACCGCGCCGAGCACGGCGCCCACGACCGAGGCGCCGAGCGCCGCCGTCTGGCGCTGCGCGCTGTGCCGCGCGACGACATGGCCGATCTCATGGCCGAGCACGCCTGCAAGCTCCGCCTCGTCATCGACGAGCGAGAGCAGACCGCGCGTCACATAGACATAGCCGCCCGGAAGCGCGAAGGCGTTGACGATAGGGCTGTCGAGAACCGTGACCCGATAGGCGATATCCGGCCGGTCCGAGCCCTTGGCGATCCGCGAGGTGACCCTGGCGACATAGGCGCCGACACGCTCGTCCCCATAGACGCCGCCATAGGTCTCGATGATTTTCGGATGGGCCTCCGCGCCCGCCCGCTCTTCCTGCTCGGGCGACATGAGCGGCGCGATATGCGTGCGCCCCGTGGCAGGATTCGTCGTGCAGCCTGCGAGAAACAGGAGCGCCCCGAGCGCAAGTGAAAAGCCGGAACGGCGCAACATCTCAGTTCCCGCGCGTCTTTCCGTCCGTCTTGCCTGCATGCCCCGCACCTCGCCCGGCGTCCAGAATCTCGATCTGCTCGGGATGGGTGATCGTCACTGCCGGCCCGTTGAAGCGCTCGATGAAGCCGCGGACGCGAATCTCCCGCCCCTCCAATGCCGACAAATCTCCGACCGAATCCACACCGGCTGCGAAAAGCTTAACGTCGGCGGGTTCGACTGTCACCGTGAAGTCCCGCCGCCAGTCCTCTGCGAAATTGAGATAGACGCGCCTGGCGATGGTCGAGACGCGCGCGACCCGGCCCTCGACGATCTGAAAGCTGCCTTCGAGCCGCGACAGCGCCTCGACGCTCTCCGCATCGCGTATCTCGTAAACGGGATCGGCCCAGATGCCGCGCGAAAGGGCGCGGGCGCGCGCCTCGACTTCGAGAAGATGGCGGACGCAGACGCGCCTGTCCGGCGCGCTCCTCACACGGGCGAACCCCGCCTCGACCATCCGCTCCTGCGCCGTGCCGCCATCGGCAAGCACGAGAAAGCCGATGGCGCGGCCATGGCGATCGTGCTTGAGCTTGCCGGCATTGAGCGCGACGGGTCCCCGGGCGACAAGTTCGGAGAGAAACCGGCGCGCGTCATCGGCATGCTTCGCGCCCTTGCCTCCGGCGGAGGCTGGACGCGGCATCTCGATACCGGAGAGCAGGAGCGTGCGCCCATCGGCAAGGCGAAGCTCCGCCGCGCCGGTGGTCCCCGCGATCTCGATCCCGGCAATGGCGACCGTCTCGCCCCGCCCGGGCTTGCAGGCGGAGGCAGCCGGAACGAATGACAGCAGAAGAAAGAAGCCGCTGATCGCGATCCGCGCCGCGGACGACATGATCTGACCTTGTCAGTCTTCGGATACGGGCGCCGGCGCGCTGAGCGCGATGATGGCGGCCTCCGTGCGATTGCGCACGCCGAGCGCATGCAGGATCGCATTGACGTGCAGCTTCACCGTCGCGACCGATATGCCGAGAACCTGCGCGATCTCCTGATTGGAGCGGCCCTTGC
>NZ_JBATUH010000119.1:0-27178 GCF_049671045.1 Parvibaculum sp.
TTGCGGCACCTCCCGCCGCGCAAGCTCCGGCCGCTACGGCGCAGGCAGCACCCGCCGCCACGGCCACGGCAGCGGGCAGCTATGTCGTGCAGCTTGCCGCCTTTCGCGATGAGCCGACGGCGCGAGCCGAATTCGAGAAGCTGAAGAAGAAGCATTCCGCGCTGGCCGGTCTTCAGGCCGATATTCAGCGGGCCGATCTCGGCGCCAAGGGCATCTATTACCGCCTGCGCGCGGGTTACATGGACAAGGCGAAGGCCGGCGAGCTTTGCCGAACGCTGAAGGCTCAGGGGCAGGCCTGCCTCGTCAAGCCGCGCTGACGGTGGCCTGATGGGACAGGGCGCCGTTATCTATGGCTGCGCGGGGCTCTCGCTCACCGGCGAGGAGCGGCGCTTCTTTCGCGAGACGCGGCCCTGGGGCTTCATCGTCTTTGCGCGAAACATCGAGGCGCCGGATCAGTTGCGCCGCCTCGTCGGAGAGTTGCGCGAAGCCGCCGGGCAGGATGCTCCTGTCCTGATCGATCAGGAGGGCGGGCGCGTCGCCCGCTTGCGACCGCCGCATTGGCGGGCTTATCCGCCGGGGCGGCATTATGGCGAGCTTTATGCCCGCTCGCGCGATGACGGGGCCGAAGCAACCTGGCTCGGCGCGCGGCTCATGGCGGCGGAACTCGCCGCTCTCGGCATCAATGTGGATTGTCTGCCCGTGCTCGATGTACCGGTCGCGGGGGCGCATGATGTTATCGGCGACCGTGCCTATGGCGCGACGCCCGAGCCCGTGATCGCACTCGGCCGCGCCGCCGCCGAGGGGCTGCTCGCCGGGGGCGTCCTGCCCGTCATCAAGCATATTCCGGGGCATGGGCGCGCGGGCGTGGACAGCCATCTGAGCCTTCCCGTCGTCGATACGGACGCGGACGTGCTCGCGAGGACGGACTTCGCCCCCTTCAGGGAGCTGGCTGACCTGCCGCTCGCCATGACGGCGCACGTCGTCTATTCCGCGCTCGATGCCGACAGGCCCGCCACCACTTCGGCGCGGGTGATCGGCGGCACCATACGCGGTGAAATCGGCTTCGACGGCTGCCTCATGTCGGACGATCTTTCGATGGAGGCGCTGGCGGGCTCGCTCGGCGAGAGGGCGAAGGCGAGCCTCGATGCGGGCTGCGACCTCGTTCTCCACTGTAACGGCCGGATGGACGAAATGCGGGCCATCGCCGAGGAGGTGCCGGCGCTCGGCGGCGATGCGGCGCGGCGCGCCGACGCGGCGCTGGCGCGTCTCAAGGCGCCCGAAGCCTTCGACGAGGAAGCCGCGCTGGCGCGCTTCCGGGCCCTCATGGGGCCTCTCGCCTGAGGCCCGTTCGTGGCTGGGGATAATTGCGAATGCAGGGTACCGTGCCGGCAGGCTGCGGGGTATAAGGGCACATCCGCTCGTGTCCTTATTTGCAGACTGACGCGGGGCCGTTTGAGATCAACGACATAGGCGGGCATGAACGAGGCGCCCTCACACAATGAGGCGGAGGCCGGAGCACCGGCCGCGGGGCTTGTGGCGCATCCGGAAGGCGGATCGGCGGAAGGCGCGCCTGTGTCCGGCGAGAGCTTCGAGGAGGGCCGTCCGATCGCCGCGCCCGAGGCCGAGGCGGATCAGGAATCGCTGATCGTCGATCTCGACGGCTTCGAGGGTCCGCTCGACGTCCTGCTGACCCTCGCGCGCAACCAGAAGGTCGATCTCACCCGGATCTCGATCCTCCAGCTTGCCGAGCAGTATCTCGATTTCATCAATCGCGCCCATCGGATGGAGCTCGATCTTGCGGCCGACTATCTGGTCATGGCGTCATGGCTCGCCTATCTGAAGTCGCGGCTGCTGCTGCCCCCGCCGGAGGAGGAAGAGGGGCCGAGCGGCGCGGAGATGGCGGCGCGGCTTGCCTTCCAGCTTCAACGGCTTGAGAGCATGCGGAATGCGTCACAGGCGCTTTTCGCCCGTCAGCGGCTCGGCATCCATGTCTTCCAGCGAGGCATGCCGGAGGGTATTCGCATTGTAAAAACAAGCGAGTATCAGGGCTCTCTCTTTGAACTTCTCAAGGCATATTCGGAACAGAGGCTCAAAGGACGCGAGACGCGGTGGGAGCCGAAGCGCCTGCCGATCCTTGCGATCGAAATCGCCCGCAAGCGGCTCGAGAATATGCTCGGCATGATGTTCGACTGGGGGCGGATCGACGCGCTTCTGCCCGCCGACTTCATGACCGGCGAACTCCGGCGCTCGGCGCTCGCAAGCACGCTCAGCGCGGCGCTCGTGCTCGCCAAGGATGGTGAGATCGAGATTGCACAGGCAGGGGCTTATCAGCCGCTCTTCGTGCGCCGAAAGAGGCCCGGCGAGGGATCAGCCCCCATGCCGGCAGATGATACTGACGACCAGCAGATAGAAGAATGACCGAAGAAACGCAGCCAGAGGCGGAAGCCGAGCCGATTGAAGCCACCGAAGCGGGCGAAGCCGCCGAGGCGGCCCCCGATGATGCGCGCCCTGAGGCTGAGGGCGAGGATGCCGTCTCCGCGCCTGGCGATGGCGAACCCCTTGCCACCGAGGATGAAGGCGGCGCTGACGGAGAGGAAGCCGAGCCGGAAGCCGAAGCCCCGGTTGAAGTTGAGGATGAACTTGAACCTGAGGCCGAGGATGAAGGCGACGCTGACGCCGATTCCGACTCCGACGACGATTCCGGATCGGCGGATGATGACGCGACGCCGGACGGGAACGCCAATGTCGTTCGGTTTCCGGCCAACGCGACCGATCACGCCGAGCTGATGCGCATGGCGGAGGCCCTGCTTTTCGCCGCCGCCGAGCCGCTCGACATCGACAGTCTTGCGGCGCGCCTGCCTGCAGGCACGGATGTCGGCGCGGTCATCGAGGATCTTCATAAATTTTATGAAAAACGCGGTGTAAACCTCGTTCGAATCGCAAATAAATGGATTTTCCGTACGGCGGATGATCTCTCCTTCCTCATGGAGCGCGAGGCGGTCGAGCAGAAGAAGCTCTCGCGCGCGGCCATGGAGACGCTGGCGATCATCGCCTATCACCAGCCGGTCACGCGCGCCGAGATCGAGGAAATTCGCGGCGTCTCCGTGTCCAAGGGCACGATCGACGTGCTGATGGAAACGGGCTGGGTGCGGCTGCGCGGCCGCAGGCGCACGCCGGGGCGGCCCGTCACCTATGGCACCACGGAAGCCTTCCTCCTGCATTTCGGGCTCGAGAATATCGGCGATCTGCCGGGGCTCGACGATCTCAAGGCGGCGGGGCTTCTCGATGGCAGGCTGCCGCCCGGCTTCGAGGTGCCGACGCCGAGCGAGAGCGGCGGCGAGGGCGATGGCGAGTTCGACGACGAGGCGCCGGAGGAATATGGCGCGGCGCTCGACGATCACCTCGCGCATATGGGCGAGGACGAGGCGACCTCCGAGTGACCGCGCGGGCGCCATTGGCGCGTTCAGCGCCGCCCCGTTTCCCTCAACTTATTGTGATTGTAGGAGGGGCGGCCGGCGGGATAAATGCTGGCGAGAGGTCGTAAACGCCGATCGGAGCGCCCATATTCGCCCCAGCGGTGATAAATTGTGCTTCGGCCCGCAGTCGCGGCGCTCGAGTTCGGCCAGCGGGCCTGGCCCTATTGGGAGAATGAGATGCTGAGCTGGACCCATATCCTTCTCGTCGTCGCCCTCGTTGTGCTGCTCTTCGGAACGGGCAAGGTTTCGAGCCTGATGGGCGATGTGGCGAAGGGCATCAACGCCTTCAAGAAGGGACTGAAGGAAGAGGACGAGGCCCCGGCCAAGAGCGACCCGAAGGTCATCGAAGGCGTGGCCACGCAGGACAGCGGCTCGGCCGCCAAGGACAAGACGGCGAACGGCTGAAGCCTTCGGGGCGCGCCCGAAGGGCCGCGCCTGACGTAATCCGGGTACCGTCATGTTCGATATCGGCTGGTCCGAACTCCTCCTCATCGCGGTGCTTGCAATCGTATTTGTGGGCCCAAAGGACTTGCCGCGCGTTATGCGCGTGGCGGGGCAGTATGTCGCCCGGATGCGCGCCATGGCCCGCGAGTTCCAGCAATCCTTCGAGGATCTTGCGCGGGAAAGCGAACTGGAGGAACTGCGCAAGGAAGTGGCCGATCTTCGCAGCCAGACCCTGGCGCCGCTCGGCGAAATCCGCCAGTCGGTCGAAGTCGATCTCGACCGGGCCGAGCCGTCCGCGCAGGCGGCGGCCGGAGAGGCGGGCGCGGAGCCCGCGGGCGAGCCGCGGCTTTCCGGGCGGCTTCCTGACGACATTGCGCCGGGCATAGCCGATGCCATCCGCGAGGCGGAGGAGATCGAGGCCGGCGAGAGCAAGACCGAGGCGGGACGCGGATGAGCGACGATGATATCGAATCCTCTCGCGCGCCATTGCTCGATCACCTGATCGAGCTTCGTTCGCGCCTCATCAAGTCGATCGTCGCGATCGTGATCGCCTTTGGCGTCTGCTTCACCTTCGCCAAGCAGATATTCAACATCCTGCTGCGTCCCTATGAGATCGCGGCGGGGACGGGCTCGGCCGCCAAGCTCATCTACACGGCGCCGCAGGAGTTTTTCATCACGCAGATGAAGCTCGCCATGTTCGGCGCCTTGTTCATCGCCTTTCCGATCATCGCGGCGCAGATCTACATGTTCGTCGCGCCGGGCCTCTACAAGAACGAGCGCAGGGCATTCCTGCCCTATCTGATCGCAACCCCCATCCTGTTCCTGATCGGCGCGGCGCTCGTCTATTTCGCCGTGATGCCAATGGCGCTTCATTTCTTCTTGGGGATGCAGCAGGCGGGCGGCGAGGGGCAGGCCACGATCGAGCTTCTGCCGCGCGTCAGCGAATATCTGAGCCTCATCATGGGGCTCATCTTCGCCTTCGGCATCTGCTTCCAGCTTCCGGTGATCCTGACGCTTCTTGCCCGTGTGGGAATTCTGTCTTCGCAGCAGCTTCGCAAGGGCCGGCGCTATGCGATCGTCATCGCGTTTTCGGTCGCGGCCGTGCTCACGCCGCCCGATCTCCTGAGCCAGATCAGCCTCGGCATTCCCATCGTCTTCCTCTACGAACTGTCCATCTGGGCGGTCGTTCTCGTGGAGCGCGCGAGGCGGGCCACGGCGGAAGCCGACGATGGCGCTGGCGGCGCGGAGGCGCCGGGCGGCATCTGAGCCCTCGTCTGGACGGTACGGGGCCTTCCGCGTATACAGGAGCCGCCGCAATCCCCAATCCGCCGGACTCCCATGCACGACATCAAGATCATCCGCGACGACCCCGAAGCCTTCGATGCGGGACTCGCAAAGCGCGGAATCGAACCGCAGGCGGCAAGGCTGATCGCCATCGACGAGCGCCGCCGCAAGATCATCGCGTCCTTGCAGGAGATGCAGGCGGCGCGCAACGATGCCTCCAAGCAGATCGGCGCCGCCAAGGCGAAGAAGGACGAGGCCCTTGCCCAGAAGCTCATGGACGAGGTCGCGCATCTGAAGGCGAAGATCCAGGCGGGCGAGGAAGACGAGCGCGCCGTCACCGCCGAGCTTGAAACCGAACTCGCCGCGATCCCGAACATTCCCTATGAGACGGTGCCGGTCGGCCCCGACGAAACGGCCAATGTGGAATATCGCCGGCACGGCAGCCCGCGGGCGATGAATTTCGCGCCCAGGGAGCATTTCGATCTCGGCGAAGCGCTCGGCCTCATGGATTTCGAGACAGCGGCAAAGCTTTCCGGCGCGCGCTTCGTCGTGCTCAAGGGCCTGCTCGCGCGGCTCGAGCGGGCGATCGCCAATTTCATGCTCGATCTCCATACGCGCGAATTCGGCTATACGGAAGTGAACCCGCCCTTGCTGGTCAAGGACCAGACCATGTTCGGCACGGCGCAACTGCCGAAATTCGCCGACGATCAGTTCGCGGTCTATAAGGGACAGAGCATTTCCGAGCAGGACAAATACTGGCTCATTCCGACCGCCGAAGTCTCGCTCACCAACCTCGTGCGCGAGAGCATCCTGTCGGAAGAGGAACTGCCGCTCCGCCTGACCGCCTGGACGCCCTGCTTCCGCGCCGAAGCGGGATCGGCGGGCCGCGATACGCGCGGCATGATCCGGATGCACCAGTTCTCCAAGGTCGAGCTTGTCTCGGTCACGACGCCCGAACAGGCGGATGAGGAGCACGAGCGGATGCTCGCCTGCGCCGAGGGCGTGCTGAAGGCGCTCGATCTTCACTATCGCGTCGTGACGCTCTCGACCGGCGACATGGGCTTTTCGTCCCGCAAGACCTATGACATCGAGGTCTGGCTGCCGGGGCAGGGCGCCTTCCGCGAAATCTCGTCATGCTCCGTCTGTGGCGATTTTCAGGCGCGGCGCATGCAGGCCCGGTACAAGCCCTCTGGAAGCAAGACCACGCGCTTCGTCAACACGCTCAACGGCTCGGGGCTTGCGGTCGGCCGCACGCTCATCGCCATTCTCGAAAATTATCAGCAGGCGGATGGCTCCGTTGCCATTCCAGCCGCGCTCAAGCCCTATATGGGCGGACAGGAAGTGATCGCTGCAAATGGCTAAGGTCAAGGCGGGTTCCAGAGCTTCGCGCGCGAAACCGGGCATGCGCATTCTCGTCACCAATGACGACGGCATCAACGCGCCGGGCCTTCAGGTGCTGACGCGGATCGCGCAGCAGCTTTCCAACGATGTGTGGGTCGCCTCGCCGGAAGAGGAACAGAGCGGCTCAGCCCATTCGCTCTCGCTTTCCAATCCCATTCGCGTCCGCCGTCTGAGCCCGCGCAAATTTGCGGTCAAGGGAACGCCTTCCGACAGCGTGCTGATGGCTGTGCGGCACATCATGAAGGACGGCGCGCCGGACCTCATTCTCTCCGGCGTCAATCGCGGCCAGAACGTCGCCGACGACGTGACCTATTCGGGCACCATCGCGGCGGCGATGGAGGGCACGCTGCTCGGCATTCCCTCGATCGCGCTTAGCCAGGCTTTCGGCTTCGGCGAGAACCGCGCCGTCAAGTGGTCGACGGCCGAGCATCACGCGCCGGACATCATCCGCAAGCTCGTCGCCGCGGGATGGCCGAAGGACGTCCTCATCAACATCAACTTCCCGGATGTGCTGCCACAGGCCGTCAAGGGCATCCAGGTTACGGCGCAGGGAAAGCGCGACCAGTCGCTCGTCCGTGTCGAGGAGCGCATCGACGCGCGCGCCAATCCTTATTACTGGCTCGGTTTTGAACGCATACTGAGCAATCCGTCCGAGGGAACGGACCTTCATGCCATTTACAACGGCATGATCTCGGTGAGCCCGCTCCACATGAACCTGACGCATGCGCGCACGCGCAGCGCGCTCGTCGCCGCGCTTGGAAAGCTCTGAGGGACAGATGGGTGGCGCATGAGCGATGAGGCACCCATGGATGAGATCGATCAGGCGAAGATCGAACTCATCATGTCGCTGAGGCGGCAGGGCATCCGCGACAAGCGCGTGCTCAACGCGATCGAGCGCATTCCGCGCGAGGGCTTCATCAACGCCTCTTTCCGCAAGCAGGCCTATGAGGACCACGCGCTGCCGATCGAATGCGGGCAGACGATCAGCCAGCCCTTCATCGTCGCCTATATGACCGAGCAGCTTCATGTGACCGACCGGATGAAGGTTCTCGAAGTCGGCACGGGTTCGGGCTATCAGGCGGCGGTGCTCTCCAGGCTCTGCCGGCGCGTCTATACGATCGAGCGCTACCGCACACTGCTCAGGGATGCGGTGAAGCGCTTCGAGGAACTTCACCTCCACAACATCACCGCCAAGGTCGGGGACGGCGCGGAGGGCTGGACGGAACAGGCGCCCTTCGACCGAATCATCGTGACGGCGGCGGCGCCCTCCGTTCCGCTGAAGCTCGTCGAGCAATTGAAGGTGGGCGGGCTGATGATCGTGCCTGTCGGCGCGCCGGGCGGGCGGGGCGAGCAGAACCTTGTGCGGATCGAGCGGACAGAGGAAGGTGTGCAGCGGGAGGAACTCATGCCGGTGCGATTCGTTCCGCTGGTCGAAGGCGTGGCGCGGGAATCCTGACCCGATGGGAGGGCTCTCGGCGGGCACCGGGCGAGGGCGGCAAGCGAGGTCCATGCGACAGAGGATGCGGCATCGAGCGGGGAGAGACGCGGCGCGGCTGATCGCCGGTCTGACGCTTGCGCTGACGCTTGCGGCCTGTGCATCCGAAAAGCCCTGGTGGGAAGGCGGTCCGGGGCAAGCCCGGCAGATCGAAACGACGCCCCTTTCGCCGCCGGGGAGAGGCGGAACCTATATCGTCCGGCCCGGCGACACGCTCTACAAGGTCTCGCGCGAGCAGAACATTCCGCTCCGCTCTCTCATCGACGCCAACAATCTCGAACCGCCTTATGCGCTGAAATCCGGGCAGCGGCTCGTCATTCCCACGGCGCGTTACCATGTGGTCCAGAGGGGCGACACGGTTTACAGCATCTCGCGCAGCTATGGCGTCGACATGGCGACGCTGACAAGCGCCAATCACATCGCGCCGCCCTACAAGATCAGGGTGGGCGAGCGATTGCAGCTTCCCTCGCAGGTGAACAGGCAGGTTGCCTCGGCCGAGACGGAGAGCACGAGCCCGGTCGTGCCGATGCGCCGTCCGGAGCCGGCAGGCAGCGCCGCCCAGCCGAGCCCTCAGCCCATATCCACGCAGCCGAAGCAGGCCCTGCCGGCGCCGCCCGTGCCTTCCGGCGAATTCATCTGGCCGACATCGACGGTCAAGATCATTTCCTCCTTCGGCGCGAAGGAAAACGGCCTTCACAATGATGGCGTCAACATCGCCGTACCGGCCGGAACGCCCGTGCGGGCCGCACAGAGCGGCGTCGTCGCCTATGCAGGCAACGAGCTCAAGGGCTATGGCAATCTTCTGCTCGTGCGCCATGCCAATGGCTGGATGACGGCCTATGCGCATAACAGCAAGCTGCTGGTGAAGCGCGGCGACACGGTGACGAAGGGGCAGACGATTTCGCTTTCCGGCAGCACGGGCAGCGTGACCTCGCCGCAGGTGCATTTTGAAATCAGAAAGGGAGCGAAGGCCGTCGATCCGCGAAGCGTCATCAGCGGATAAGATCAGGGCCATGTGCGCTGATTGCGGTTCGCCGAGGCAGCCCGAAAGGCGGCGGCTCTTGAAGTGGATGGCAGCGCTGCCGCTTGCCGCGCTGCCCGCTGTCGCGGCGGAGGCGGGGCTTGGCGATTATCGCCCGGTTTTCGCGCCAGCCCGCACGGAAGATGGCCGCGCGCTCGTCGTCATCAGGCGGTTCCTGCTTGCGGGCAAGCCGCATGTGCTGACGGTCGAAATTCCGGATTTTCGAACCAGGATCAGGCCGGAAGAATGGATTTCGTGGGAGCGGAGCGCGGACGTGGCCGCATCCTACGCAGCCTTGCTCGATGCGCTGTCGGGGCCGCCCCACCCGGTCGAGAATGCGGGGCTCACCCATGCAAGGGCTGCGGCCGAGGGCTTCTTTCTCACCGTCGACATGTGCCCCTCGTCGAAGCCCTTCGAGGCGAGGTTCTTCGCGGCGCTGGCGGCGCGGGCCGCGCGCGACGGCCGGGCGATGCCGGTCGCCATTTCGATCAGCGGATATTGGGCGCTCGATCACGCGGCCGAATTCGCCTCGCTCATCGAGCGGCAGCGGCTGGGCCAGCTCGACATCTCATGGGTCAACCACTCCTATGCGCATCGCTATGTGCGGGGCGTGCCGGATCGCGAGAATTTCCTGCTTCTGCCGCATACGGATTTCGAGCAGGAGGTGCTGAGGACCGAGCAGCTTCTCATCGCGCGGGGCCTGACGCCTTCCGTCTTCTTCCGCTTTCCGGGCCTCGTGTCCGATGCGCGCCTCATGGCCGCGCTTCGCCGTCTCGGCCTCGTGCCGCTCGGCGCGGATGCATGGCTCGCCAAGCTGCAAAAGCCAAAGCCCGGGAGCATCGTGCTCGTGCATGGGAACGGCAACGAGCCTTTCGGCATCCACGAAGCGCGGCGCTATCTCGCCGACGCGACTCGGCGCTGGCTGCCGCTCACCGAGGCCCTGGCCGGCTAGTCGAGCCTTTGGCCAAGGCGTCCGGCAAGATCCTGAATGAATTGCCAGGCGACGCGGCCCGAGCGGCTGCCGCGTGTGGCGGACCATTCGATGGCCTCGGCGTGAAGCGTTTCCCGATCGACCTTCAGGCCGTAATGGCTCGCATAGCCCTCGACCATGGCGAGGAACTCGGCCTGGCTGCAATTATGGAAGCCGAGCCAGAGGCCGAAACGGTCGGAAAGCGAGACTTTCTCCTCCACGGCCTCGGAAGGATTGATCGCCGTGGAGCGCTCATTCTCCATCATGTCGCGGGGCATGAGGTGCCGGCGGTTCGATGTCGCGTAGAAAATGACGTTGCGGGGGCGCCCCTCTATGCCGCCCTCGAGCACCGCCTTGAGCGACTTGTAGCTCGTGTCGTCATGGTCGAAGGAGAGATCGTCGCAGAAAATGAGGGCGCGGCGGGGCTCGGCGCGAAGCAGCGCCATGAGGCGCGGCAGGCTTTCGATGTCCTCCCGGTGGATCTCGATGAGGGCGAGGCTTCCCGGCTTCTCCGCGTTTATGGCCGCGTGAGCCGCCTTGACGAGCGAGCTTTTGCCCATGCCGCGCGCCCCCCAGAGCAGCGCATTGTTGGCGGGAAGCCCTTGCGCAAAGCGGCGCGTATTGTCGAGGAGGAGGTCGCGGACATGGTCGACGCCCTTGATAAGGGAGAGATCGACCCGCGCCACTTCGGCGACCGGCTCCAGAGCCGCTTTTTCCGCATTCCAGGTAAAGGCGTCCGCCTCGTCGAGCCGGGCGGTGCGGGCGGGGGCGGGCGAGAGACGCTCCAGGGCTTCGGCAATTCGGCGCAAAAGCTCTGAGTCGGTTCCGTTCTGTGGCATGGGGGCAGTAACTCCAGGCAGGCGAGGGGCGGACCCCGGCACGGGCGAACCATCCCAGAAAATGCTCGCGGGGACAAAGGTTAAGCGCGAAAAAGGCCGTCCAGGCCGGTTTGCAAATGCTTACCCTGCCGGTATATTCGCGCGCATTCACGCTCAGGTCCGCAGGCGGGCCCGGTGCCCATACTGCCATTGGAGACGTTTAATGTTTGGCCAGACCGGCGGCAGCAGCGATTTTCTGATCTCGCTGTTTCCCTTCATCGCACTCTTCGCAATCATGTATTTCCTCGTTCTCCGGCCCCAGCAGCGGCGGGTCAAGGAACACCAGAACATGGTGGCGAATGTCCGCCGGGGCGACATGGTCGTTACCTCGGGCGGCATCATCGGCAAGGTTTCGAAGGTGGACGACACCGAGGTTCAGGTCGAAATCGCCGAGGGCGTCAAAATCCGCGTCGTGAAGAGCACGCTGGCCGAGGTCCGCTCAAAGTCCGAGCCGGTGCCCGCCAACGCAAATACGCCTTCGTGAACCACAAGCGTATGGCTGCCGCCGGCCGGATCTGAGACCGGGGCAGCGGGGGACGAGTCGACATGCTGCAATTTGAACGCTGGAAGATCACGCTCATCCTGCTGGTGACGCTTGCGGGCTTCCTCTATACCGCGCCGAACTTCCTGCCCAAGTCGACGCTTGAAGGCCTGCCGGCCATCGTTCCTCACAAGCAGATCAATCTTGGTCTCGATCTACGCGGCGGTTCCTATCTGCTTCTTGAGGTGGATACGGCCACGGTCAATCGCGACCGGCTGCAGCAGCTCATCAACGACGTTCGCCGGGCGCTGCGCAGCGCCGAGGTGCTCTATACGGGCCTCGGCATCAGCGGCGACAACGTCACCGTCCGCATCACCCGGCCGGAAGACATGGCCAAGGCGGCCAAGGCCGTTCGCGATCTTTCGTCGGTGGTGACGTCGAACCTCCTCTCCGGCGGCCTGCCCGAGCGGGACCTCTCGGTCAGCACGTCGGGCAACCTCATCACCGTTTCGGTCACGGATTCGGCCAAGATGGCGCGCGCCCAATCGGCGGTTCAGCAGTCGATGGAGATCGTGCGGCGCCGTATCGACGAGCTTGGCACGACCGAACCCGTGATCCAGCAGCAGGGCTCCGACCGCATCCTCGTTCAGGTGCCGGGTCTTGACGATCCGCAGCGCCTGAAAGCGCTGCTCGGTCAGACCGCGAAGCTCAATTTCCGCCTCGTCGATGTTTCGACCACGGCGCAGCAGGCGCTCGCGACGCATAATGTTCCGGCCGGTTCGGAAGTCCTCTACATGACGGAAAATCCGTCCATGCCGCTGCTCGTGCAGCGGCGCGTCATGGTGGGCGGCGACAGCCTCATCGACGCGCAGCCGGGCTTCGATCAGCGCACGAACGAGCCCATCGTCAGCTTCCGCTTCGATTCGACCGGCGCCCGCCTCTTCGGCGAAGTCACGCGCGAGAATGTCGGCAAGCCCTTTGCCATCGTGCTCGACAACAAGGTCATCAGCGCGCCGGTCATCCGCGAGCCCATTCTCGGTGGTTCGGGGCAGATCAGCGGCAATTTCACCGTGCAGCAGGCAAACGACCTTGCGATCCTGCTGCGCGCGGGCGCGCTGCCAGCGCCGCTCAACGTGCTCGAAGAGCGGACCGTCGGGCCGGGCCTCGGCGCCGACTCGGTGCGCGCGGGCGCCATCGCCTCCATCATCGGCTCGGTCGCGGTCATCATCTACATGGTCGCGTCATATGGCCTCTTCGGCGTCTTCGCCAATATCGCGCTCATCGTGAACATCGCGCTCATCATGGGCGCGCTGTCGCTGCTGCAGGCAACGCTGACGCTGCCAGGCATCGCGGGCATCGTGCTCACCATCGGCACCGCGGTCGACGCCAACGTGCTCGTCTATGAGCGCATCCGCGAAGAGTTGCGGACGGGCAAATCGGTGATCGCCTCGATCGAGGCGGGGTATCACCGGGCGCTCGCCACCATTCTCGATGCCAATATCACCCATTTCATTGCGGCCGCCGTTCTGTTCGAGCTTGGGTCCGGCCCCGTTCGCGGCTTCGCCGTGACACTCGCCATCGGCGTCGTGACCTCGGTCTTCACCGGCTTCACGGTAAACCGCCTGATCGTTTCGACATGGGTGCGCCGCCGCCGCCCGAAGACGCTCGTGCTGTGAGGGAATGAGATCCATGAAACGACTGAAGCTCGTTCCCGACAACACGTCGCTGCCTTTCACCAAATATCGCCACCTGGCGATCGGCATGTCGACCGTCATCATGGTGCTCGCCTTCGTGCTGCTCTTCACGCACGGGCTCAATTTCGGCATCGATTTCGAGGGCGGCACCGTCATCGAAATCGAGACTCATGGACCGGCGGACATTGCGGGCCTCAGGTCGAAGCTCGGCAGTCTCGAGCTTGGCGACGTGCAGCTTCAGCGCTTCGGCCAGGATAACAACGTGCTGATCCGCGTCGGGGCGGCGCATGATTCCACCATCTCCACCGACGAGGCGGGGCAGACGGTGGTGCGGAAGATCAAGGCAGCATTGGGGTCGACGGTCGAATACCGGCGCGTCGAAAGCGTCGGGCCGCAGGTCTCGGGCGAGCTTATCCATTCGGCGGTGCTCGCGGTCCTCGTCTCGATCGCGATGATGTTCGCCTATATCTGGTTCCGCTATGAGTGGCAGTTCGGCGTCGGCGCGGTGCTTTCGATTTTCCACGACGTGCTGGCGACGGTCGCCGTCTTCTCGTTCTTCCAGCTCGAATTCAACCTGACCACCATCGCCGCGCTTCTCACCATCGTCGGCTATTCGATGAACGACACGGTCGTCGTCTTCGACCGCATCCGCGAGAATCTGCGCAAGTACAAGAAGATGGATCTCGGCGATCTGATCGACCTTTCGATCAACGAGACGCTCTCTCGCACGATCATGACCTCGGTGACGACGCTGCTCGCGCTGCTTGCCCTCTTCATCTTCGGCGGCGAAGTCATTCGCAGTTTCACCTTCGCCATGATCTTCGGCATCGTGGTCGGCACCTATTCCTCGATCTATGTCGCGGCGCCGGTGCTGATCTGGATCGGCATCAAGCGCGACTGGGGCGCGGGCGGTCTGGGGCGCAGCAAGAGCGAATCGAGCGCCCAGAACAAGGCCTGAGGCGGTGCGTCCGCGCTTCGGAGGGCAGCCGCTGATCGACGCGTACGGCGATTTCGGTTTCCGCCTCGGCGAGCAACGCTTCGAGGGCTCGATCATTGTCACGCCGCACGGCCTCTATCCCTTGCCGGCGGCGGAGATTGGCGAGGTCACGCCGGGCTCGCTTCAATCGGTCGCCGAATGCGCCGGGGAAATCGATTTTCTCCTGATCGGCTGCGGCCGGAGCTTCGGGCGCCTTCCTCCGGCATCCGCTGATTTCCTCCGCTCGTTGCGAATCACCCCGGATCAGATGGATACGGGTGCCGCCTGCCGGACCTATAACGTTCTGCGAGCGGAGGACCGCCGGGTCGCCGCCTTGCTGATTGCCGTGGCCTGACGGACGAATTCACAGGAACGCTTGGCATTTCCCACTGAAACTCCTAGCTTTGCGCAGGGGCCGCGACTCATTGTCGCTACCGGTGCTCGATGGGTGGCGGTCGCGGCAATGGGCATACGGGGAAATCTTGGAGGTATTACCCATGGCGGCCATTCTGACGTCTCTGCGAAATACGGTGATCGCGGGCTTCGTGCTCTCGATCATCCTGATCCTCATGTTCCTGAACTGGGGCGGTACGCTCGACTACAATTTCTGCGCGTTCCTGGTGCGCTGGCTCCATGTGATCAGCGGTGTCATGTGGATCGGCCTGCTCTGGTATTTCAACTTCGTCCAGATACCGAACATGCCCAGCATCCCGGACGATCAGAAGCCGGCAGTGAGCAAAGTCATTGCGCCGGCAGCGCTTTTCTGGTTCCGCTGGGGTGCCATGTCGACGATCTTCTTCGGCATCATTCTCGCCTGGCAGAACGGCTATCTGCTTGACGCCTACACGCTGGGGGCGGCCGAGGGCTTCTCGGTTCACAAGAACATCGCCATCGGCATCGGCATGTGGCTCGGCACGATCATGTGGTTCAACGTGTGGTTCATCATCTGGCCGAACCAGAAGATCGCGCTTGGCATCGTCGATGCCCCGGCCGATGCGAAACCCAAGGCAGGCCGCTCGGCCATGCTGTTCTCGCGCGTGAATACGATGCTTTCGGTTCCGATGCTTTTCGCCATGGTTTCGGCGCAGAACATCTACTAAGACATGGACCGCGCCGGGCGCGGTTTTGGGGACGGGGCCGCCGCACGCGGCCCCGTTTTCATTTGAGGCGGTTGCGATGAACGCGATCTCTGCGAGCGAGAGTCTTCATGCGTGCCTGGAGAATGTGCGCCGGCTCGACCATGACCGCTTTCTGACGCTGATCTTCGTGCCCGCGGCGAAGCGCGCGCGGCTCATCGCGCTCTATGCCTTCAATGCCGAGATCGCGCGCGTGCGCGAGGCAGTGAGCGAGCCGATGCTCGGGCAGATCAGGCTGCAATGGTGGCGTGAGGCCATCGAGGCGATTGCGCGGGGCGAGGCGGCGGGGCATGAGGCCGCAGTCGCGCTCGGCGAGACCTTCGCGGCGGCGGAGCTTCATGGCGAAAAGCTGGTGGCGCTCATCGACGCGCGCGAGCGCGATCTCGACGATGAGCCCTTCGTCGATATGAACGCGCTCGAAGCCTATGCCGATGCGACCTCGGCAACGCTGATGCTGCTTGCGGGCTTCGCGCTCGCGGGCCCCCGCGCCGCGAAGGCGCTGGCGGCCATTCGCCCGGCGGGCGTCGCCTATGCCTTGACGGGCCTCATGCGGGCCTTGCCGCTCCATGCATCGCAGGGGCGGCTCTATCTGCCGCTCGATCTCATGCGGACCCATGAGATAGATCCGCACCGGATATTCGCGGGCGAAATGTCGGAGGGCCTGCGCGCCGCCATGAAGGAAATCACCGGGCGCGCGCGGGCGCATCTCGGCGAGGCGCGCCGTCATGCGGCGCTTGTCGATCGCGCGCTGCTGCCTGCGCTTCTGCCGGCGGCGCTTTGCGACCGCTATCTCTCGATCATGGAAGCGGCGGACTTCGACGCTTTCCATCATTCGACGGAAGTTCCGGCGCTGATCCACCAGTCGAGGCTTACGACGAGAAAGCTGCTCGGCCGCTTCTGAGGCGCGGAGACTATTCCGCCGCTTCAGCCTGCGGAGCGAGCCAGCCGGCGAGATCGCGAAGCGCGCGCGATGTGTAGGCACGCTTGCGGGCCGGGCCTTTCGCTTTTCCGCGCGGGCGCTTGCCGTTCTCATCGAGCCCGATTTCGACCGGCGGGAAAAGGCCGAAATTCACGTTCATGGGCTGGAAGGTCTCGGCCACGGCATCGCCGGTGATATGCGCGAGGAGGGCGCCGAGTGCCGTCGTGCGCGGCGGCGCCGAGGGCTCGCGGCCCATGCGCTCCGCCGCCGCGAAGCGGCCCGCGAGAAGGCCCATGGCGGCGCTTTCGACATAGCCTTCGACACCGGTCACCTGTCCGGCGAAGCGCAGGCGCGGCTCCTTCTTCAGCCGCATCAGCCGGTCGAGCAGCTTCGGGCTGTTGAGGAAGGTGTTGCGGTGCAGGCCGCCAAGCCGCGCGAACTCGGCGCGCTCGAGCCCGGGTATCGTGCGGAAGATGCGCGTCTGCTCGCCATGCTTCAGCTTGGTCTGGAAGCCGACCATGTTGTAGAGCGTGCCCAGCGCATTGTCCTGGCGAAGCTGGATGACGGCATAGGGCCGGACGTCCGGCATGTGAGGGTTGGTGAGGCCGACCGGCTTCATGGGGCCGTAGCGCAGCGTTTCGGGCCCGCGCTCCGCCATGATCTCGATTGGCAGGCAGCCTTCGAAATAGGGCGTGTTGCGCTCCCACTCCTTGAAGTCGGTCTTCTCTCCTTCGATCAGCATACGAATGAATGTCTCGTACTGCTCGCGCGTGAGCGGGCAGTTGATGTAGTCCTTGCCGGTGCCGCCGGGGCCCGCCTTGTCGTAGCGCGACTGGAACCAGCAGACCGACATGTCGATCGTCTCGCGGTAGATGATGGGTGCGATGGCATCGAAGAAGGCGAGCTCCTCCGCGCCGGTGAGGGAGGCGATGGCCTCGCTGAGCGCGGCGGAAGTCAGCGGCCCGGTCGCGACGATCACATTGTCCCATTCGGCGGGCGGAAGGCCCGCGACCTCGCCGCGCTCGACGCTGACGAGCGGGTGGGCGGTGAGAGCCGCCGTCACATGGTCTGAAAATATGTCGCGGTCGACGGCGAGCGCGCCACCTGCCGGCACCTTGGCGACGGAGGCAGCGGCCATGACGAGCGAGCCCGCGCGGCGCATTTCCTCATGCAGCAATCCAACCGCGTTCTGCTCGGCATCGTCGGAGCGGAAGGAATTGGAGCATACGAGTTCGGCAAAGCCGTCGGTCTGATGCGCGTCGGTTTTGACCACAGGGCGCATTTCATGCAGCACCACGGGCACGCCTGCCTGGGCGATCTGCCAGGCGGCTTCGGAGCCGGCCATGCCGGCGCCGATGACATGGACGGGTTTCAGAGGGGCGGATTTCAGGGCTTCCTTCATGGCCGAGGGGATAGCACGAACGGCCGGTCCCCGTCAGCCCCGCCGGGACGTGATCCCTGTCAGGCCCAGAGGGCGGGCCGCCGGTCCTTCCAGGGACATTCCTTTTCGAGTTGCGCCGCAAGTCGGAAAAGCGTCGCCTCGTCGGCATAACGCCCGGTGAACATCATGCCGATGGGAAGTCCGCCCGCGCTCTGCCAGAGCGGCAGCGACATGGAGGGCTGGCCGGTGAAATTGAAGGGCGGCGTGAAAGGAAACACGATGCCCTGCCGCCTGTTCACTTCCTTCGGCTCGAGGTTCACCGGATCGACATAGCCGATCTCGGGCGGTGGCGTTCCCATGACCGGCGAGAGATAGATGTCGAACTCCTCGAAGGTCGAGAGGATCTCACGGTTCAGGAGGCGCAGAGTCTGCCAGCCCCACATGACCTGATCGCCGGTGAGCTTGCGGCCGGATTTGAGCGCGGCCCAGGTCAGCGGCTCGAGTTCATGGGGTTCGGGCTCGCGGCCCTTTTCGGCAATGCGGCGGCCCATGGCGGCGGCGAAATTGGCGGCCGACACGCAACCCTGCGCGCGATAGAGCGTGCGGTAGTCGATGCCGAGCCCGCGCGGGACAAGCTCATGGCCGAGGCCCTTCAGCAATTCGACCGTGCGTTCGAGCGCGGCCTGAACTTCCGGGTCGATGGCGCGGCCGCTCGGCGTTTCGCTCGACCACGCGATCCTGAGCCTGCCAGGGCTCCGGGCGATTTCGTCCATATAGGGCCGCGCCTTGGGCGGCGGCGCATAGGGCGATGCGGGCTCGGGATAGCCCGTTGCGTCGAGCATGGCGGCGCTGTCGCGCACCGTGCGGCTTACGACATGATCGACGCTGAAGCCGATGGCGCGGTCGAAGTCGCCAGGTCCGTTCGGATTGCGGTCGCGCGTGACCTTGAGGCCGACAAGGCCGCAGCAAGCGGCGGGAATGCGAATGGAACCGAGCCCGTCGCTCGCATGGGCGAGCGGAACGATGCCCGCCGCGACGGCCGATGCGGCGCCGCCCGAGGAGCCGCCGGCTATGTGGTTCGTGTTCCAGGGCGAGCGGCAGGGGCCGAGAAGCGCGGATTCGGTCGTGCCGGTGATGCCGTATTCCGGGGTGTTCGTCTTGCCGACAAGGACGACGCCGCTCGCCCGGAAGCGGCGCACAAGCTCGCTGTCCGTATGATCGACCGTGTCGGCGACGAAGCGGCTGCCGCTGGTGCGCGGCCAGCCGGCGACCTCGGAGCCGAGATCCTTGATGAGGAAGGGTACGCCCTTGAACGGGCCGTTGGGCAGCGGGCCTTTCGAGGCGGCGCGCGCCTCGTCATAGGCTTTGTAGACGATCGCGTTCAGCGCGGGATTGAACTTCTCGATGCGGGAGATCGCTTCGTCGACGAGTTCCGTCGCCGTGACCTCGCCTTTCGCGACGAGGCCGGCGAGGCCGAGGCCGTCATGGCTTGCGTATTCCGCTATCCCCATCGCCTGCTCCTCAATTCCAGATTTTCGGGTGCCGATCCTTCCAGGGCTGAGCTTCTTCCAACTGCGCCGCGAGCCTGAGCAGCGTCGCCTCCTCGCCGAACCGGCCGGCGAACATCATGCCGACCGGCAGCCCGTCCGCCGACCAGTGCAGCGGCAGCGAGATGGCGGGCTGCCCCGTCGCGTTCTCGAGCGCGGTGAAGGGCACATAGTCGATGATCGGCGCGAATGCCTTTTGCGGATCGCGCTCGTGAATGTCGATGGTTCCGAGCTTCAGGGGCGGCGCGCCGAGCGTGGGCGTGAGCCAGGCGTCGTAGCTTTCCATGAAGCGGGCGACCTGGCGCGACATGATCTGTATCTGGGCGATCGCCATCTGGTACTGGACGGCGGTGATCTCCTTGCCAGCGCGATAAAGGCCCCAGGTGAGGCCCTCCATCTCGTTGTCGTTGGGCGTGCGGCCGGTCATCATGGCGTGCGCGTCGATCTGAAGCGCGAGGCCCGCGGCCCAGAGGCCCATGAAGGCGCCGGACAGCATCTCCATCGGCAGTTGCGGCGCGGCTTCCTCGACCTCGTGGCCGAGATCGCGCAAGAGTTTCGCCGTCGCCTCGACGCCCTTCACACATTCGGGATCGAGCTTGCGGCCATCGAGATTGGTGACGCTGTAGGCAATGCGGAGCCGCGCGGGCTTCCGCGCGATCTCGTCGAGGAAGGGGCGCTCGACGGGCGGCGCGTAATAGGGATCGCCGGTCTCGTGCCCATGCGTGCAATCGAGCATCGCGGCCGTGTCGCGCACCGTGCGCGAAACGATATGCTCGTGGATGAGGCCACCCATCATGTCGCCGAGATCGGGGCCGAGCGGGTTGCGCCCGCGCGTGGGCTTGAGGCCGACAAGCCCGCAACAGGCGGCAGGAATGCGGATGGAGCCGCCGCCATCATTGGCATGAGCGATCGGCACGATACCGGCCGCGACCGCAGCCGCCGAGCCGCCGCTCGAGCCGCCGGTCGAATAATCCGTGTTCCACGGATTGCGCGCGGGGCCATAAAAGGCGGACTCGGTCGTCGGCAGAAGGCCGAATTCGGGCACGTTGGTCTTGCCGAGGATGACGACGCCCGCCTTCTTGAAGCGTGCGGTGAGCGTGCTGTCGCGCAGGGCGGGAAGGCCGCTCATGAAGCGCGAGCCCGATTGCGTCGGCACGCCCTCATAATCGCCCATGATGTCCTTCAGAAGGAAAGGCACGCCCTGAAAGGGACCGTCGGCGGGCGCCCGGGCGGCGGCGCGCCCCTGCTCATACATCGGGGTCACGACCGCGTTGAGCGCCGGATTGTGTTTCTCGATGCGGGAGATCGCCTCCTCGGCCAGCTCGGCGGGCGAGACCTCGCCCGACTTCACAAGCGCCGCGAGCCCCAATCCATCGAAGGACGCATATTCCGAAATCCCCACCCCGAAGCCTCCATGCCGGTGCGCGGCCTCCTTGCGGCCCGCATGGCTGAAAGCTTAGGACGGGAGGCGAGGGTAACGCAAAGGGAGCTTCAGGCTTCAGACGCTCTCCGGCCGGTAGGGGAAGGAGGGCTCGCCCTCGAATTCGGGCCCCTGAAGGGTCGGGTCTTCGCCGCCCTGCCAGCCCGGCACGCGGAAGCGGATGCGGCGGAGAGCGGGCGCGCCCTCGAGGCCCGGATCGCGCGACACGTCGCCCACATTGACGAGTTCCACGCGCATTTCCTCCGCCATCAGCGACGCGATGCCGAAACCATGCGCGTTGGAATCGAGGAAGGAAAGTCCGGGACTCGCGCGCTCGTTGCGGAACATGGCGCCGATCTTCACCGAATTGGTGTAGTTGGCGATGAGCCCGGTACGCAGCCCGTTCACGACCGTGTTATTGAAATTCTCGAGCGTCTTTCCGTTTTCCTCGATGATGACCGCACGGCGGAAGAAGGCGCTCTGCCTCGAACTGCGCTCCGCGCCGCCAAACATCGCGCCGGAACTTATGCCCGCGGTGACGAATTCGATGGCGGCGTAGGAGCGAGCCTCCGCGTCGGGATCGACGGGAAGTCGCCCGGCAATATGGGCATGGTAGTCGCCGGAGCAGGAGACGACATTGCCGATCTTTTCGCTCTTCAGGAAATCCATCAGCTCACGGAGCTCGCCGGGGTAGCCCTGCCAGCCATCCGTGCCGACATAGCCGTCCTCAAGGCCGGCAAAGGGGAGGCTCGAGAAATCGAGCCGCATGGCGAGCGCGGGCACGCTGTTCGCCCAGATGCGCCAGCGCGCCTTCGATGCCTTCATCGCCGCCTTGAACCACGCTTTCTGCGGGCCGCCCATATGCGTGCCATGCGGCGCATTGCGGCGCGGATTTGCGATCTCGCGGTCGCCATAGGCGAGCTTCTCGGGCGGCGCGCCATTGGCGGCCGTGCGGCCCTGATCGAGCAGCTTCACGATGCGCACCGGCGGCACGGGCGCACCCTTGGTGAGCGCCTTTATCTCTTCGGTCATCACGGGCGGGCTGCGATAGCTGCGGAGATCGGTGATGACGAGATCGAGCATGGAGCCCCAGGAAAAGGCCCGATAGATCGTCATGCTCCGTAGCGCCTTCAGATTGTCTGCGCCCTGAAAGAGATGGTTTTCATCCGGCTCGCCGAAGGGCGTGTCCGAGATCCGCGTGGGCCTGAAGTCCGCCGCCTCGGACTTGATGCCGCCAAGGTCCGGCGCGTCCGAGAGCAGGGCGGGCACGAATTCGAACCAGGCCTGGTTCGCCGCGAGCTTTCTCGTCTGCGCAGGCGCGCCGTCGCCGAAATAGGTGTCGTGCGCCTGCCAGGCGTCATTGGTGAATTCGTGATCGTCCCAGGTATGGATGAAGGGAAAGCGCGCACGGGCGGCCTGAAGGTCCGGGTCCGTCAGATAGGTCTTGTAGAGGTGGCGGTAGTCGGCGAGCGTCAGCGGTATCTGCCCGCCGCGCTGCCACCAGGGATGCGTGCCATCGGGCTCCCAGGGCGTCGAGCCATCGGGCAGCGGGCCGACGAGGCGCGCGGGCGTCTCATCCTCCGGCACGTCGCCCGTGTGCTCGTAAATGAAGTCGCCGAGATGCAGAACGAACTCGATCCGGTCTTCCGGTCTTGCGGCGATGTCGTCGTTCACGAGGCGGCGATAGGCGCCGTAATAGCCCTGTTCGTAGTTCTGGCAGCAGAGAAAGGCGAAACGGACCGGCCGCCTTGCGTCGCGCGGCGGCGCGGTGCGCGTGCGGCCGATGAAGGGCAGAGTGTCGCCGCCCGCGAAGAAGCGGTAAAAATAGATCGTGTCCGGACGAAGACCATCGACGAGAACGCGCACCGTGTGATCCGCCTCGGGGCTGGCGCGAAGCGCCCGCTCGACCACGAGCCGCGAGAATGCCTCATCCTCCGAAACCTGAACGAATAGGTCGATGCTGTCGCGCGCCGAAGGCGTGGGGCCATCGGTTCCGCCCGCAAGCGGCTCGACGCGCGTCCAGAGCATGACGGCATTGGGCTGCGGATCGCCGGAGGCGAGGCCTTGAGGGAAATGATAGCGGCCCGGCTCGGCATGGGCGCGATTGAGGCGGGAGGCGAAGGGGAGCGGCGAGGCGCTGATCGCGAAGCAGCCCGCCGTCGCGGCAAAAAGCTTCAGGAATTCGCGGCGGTCAAACCCGGACATGGAGGCCCCCCTCAGGCACGGCGCAGTGATCGGCCCGGCCTTTATAGGGGGTTTGAGAGGGGCGCGGAACCGGCTTCGCAGCCCGTGGCGCATCCCGATGCCGGATCATTGATCCGCATTCGCCGCAATGGGCGGTCGGGGACGCCTGCCCTGGAAGCGCGGGCGGTTACTTCCCCCGTGCCGCCTTCTTCGGAGCCTTCGGCGCTGCGGCCGCGCCCGTCCGGCCCGGCCGGCGCTTGAAGAGTTCCGCGAGATAGCGGCCCGTATAGCTGCGCGGCTCGGCGGCCACATGCTCGGGCGTGCCCGCGGCGACGATCTCGCCGCCGCCATCGCCGCCCTCGGGCCCGAGGTCAATGATCCAGTCGGCCGTCTTGATGACTTCGAGATTGTGCTCGATGACGACGACCGTATTGCCCTGCGCGACGAGTTCGTGAAGCACGTCGAGCAGCTTCGCCACATCGTGGAAATGCAGGCCCGTCGTCGGCTCGTCGAGAATGTAGATCGTGCGGCCCGTGGAGCGGCGAGACAGCTCCTTCGAGAGTTTCACGCGCTGCGCCTCGCCGCCCGAAAGCGTGGTGGCCTGCTGGCCGACCTTGATGTAGCCGAGGCCGACGCGCTGGAGGACTTCCATCTTCTCGCGGACGGCGGGAACAGCCTTGAAGAATTCCGCCGCCTCGTCGACCGTCATGTCGAGCACGTCGGCGATGGACTTGCCCTTGAACTTCACCTCCAGCGTCTCGCGATTGTAGCGGTGCCCGTGGCACGCGTCGCATTCGACATAGACGTCGGGGAGGAAGTGCATCTCGATCTTGATGACGCCGTCGCCCTGGCAGGTCTCGCAGCGTCCGCCCTTGACGTTGAAGGAGAAGCGGCCCGGCTTGTAGCCGCGCGCGCGGCTTTCCGGCAGCTCTGCGAACCAGTCGCGGATGAAGGTGAAGGCGCCCGTATAGGTGGCCGGGTTCGAGCGCGGCGTGCGCCCGATCGGCGATTGGTCGATGTCGATGATCTTGTCGAGATGTTCGAGGCCGAAAATCTCGTCGAACTCGCCGGGGTGCTCGCGCGTGTCGGTGAGGCGGCGCGCGACGGCCTTGTAGATCGTCTCGATGAGCAGCGTCGACTTGCCGCCGCCGGAAACGCCGGTGACGCAGGTGAAGGTGCCGAGCGGAATCTGCGCCGTCACATTCTTCAGATTGTTCTCACGCGCGCCGGTGATCTTCAGCCATTTGCCGTTGCCCTCGCGGCGCTCGGCCGGAATGTCGATCTGGAGCATGCCGGTCAGATACTGGCCGGTGAGGCTCTTCGGGTTCGCCATCACCTCATCGGGCGTGCCTTCCGCGACGACCTCGCCGCCATGAACGCCGGCGCCGGGGCCGATATCCACCACATGATCGGCGGTACGGATCGCATCCTCGTCATGTTCGACCACGATCACGGTATTGCCCAGATCGCGCAGACGCCGCAGCGTTTCGAGCAAGCGGTCATTGTCGCGCTGATGAAGGCCGATCGATGGCTCGTCGAGCACATAGAGAACGCCGGTGAGGCCCGAGCCGATCTGCGAGGCGAGGCGGATGCGCTGGCTCTCGCCACCCGACAGCGTGCCCGAATTGCGCGCGAGCGTCAGATAGTCGAGCCCGACATTGTTGAGGAAATGGAGCCGCTCGCGGATTTCCTTGAGCACGCGGCCGGCGATTTCGTTCTGCTTCGCGGTCAGATGCGGCGTGAGTTCCGAGAACCAGCGGTCGGCCTCGCGGATCGACATCTCCGCGACCTCGCCGATATGCAGCTTGTTGATCTTGACCGCCAGCGCCTCGGGCTTCAGGCGATAGCCGCCGCAATCCTCGCAGCGCGTGATGCCCTGGAACCGCTCGATCTCCTCGCGCGCCCAGGAGGAATCCGTCTCACGCCAGCGCCGCTCGAGATTGGGGATCACGCCTTCGAACGGCTTGGTCGTCTTGTAGGAACGCAGGCCGTCGTCATAGGAGAACGTCACCGGCTCGTCGCCCGTGCCATAGAGAATGATGTCGCGGGCCTTTTTCGGAAGCTGCGACCAGGGCACAGTGACGGAGAATTTGTAAGTCTTGGCGAGGCTGTCCAGCGTCTGCGTGTAGTAGGGCGAGGTCGACTTCGCCCAGGGCGCCACCGCGCCGTCGCGGAGCGAAAGCCCATGGTCCGGGACCACGAGTTCGGGGTCCATGTAATGCTGGGTGCCGAGCCCGTCGCAGGCCGGGCAGGCGCCGAAGGGATTGTTGAACGAAAAGAGCCGGGGCTCGATCTCGTCGATAGTGAAACCGGATACGGGACAGGCGAAGCGCGACGAGAAGATGATGCGCTCGGGCTCCGCGCCCTTTTTCTGATCGGCGAATTCGATCACGGCGATGCCGTCCGCAAGACCGAGCGCGATCTCGAAGCTGTCCGCGAGGCGGTTGCCGAGATCGTCGCGCACGACGATGCGGTCGACGACGACGTCGATGTCGTGTTTGAGCTTCTTGTTGAGCGCCGGCACGCCGTCGATCTCGTGGAACTCGCCATCGACCTTCACGCGCTGGAAGCCCTTGCGCTGCAGCTCGGCGAATTCCTTGCGATATTCGCCCTTGCGGCCGCGCACGATGGGCGCGAGGAGGTAGAGCCGCGTGCCTTCCGGCAGGGCCATGACGCGATCGACCATTTGCGTCACGGTCTGGCTCTCGATCGGCAGCCCCGTCGCGGGCGAATAGGGCACGCCGATGCGCGCCCAGAGAAGGCGCATATAGTCGTAAATCTCGGTGACGGTGCCGACCGTCGAGCGCGGATTGCGCGAGGTCGTCTTCTGCTCGATCGAAATGGCGGGCGAGAGGCCGTCGATCTGGTCGACATCCGGCTTCTGCATCATTTCGAGGAACTGGCGCGCATAGGCCGAGAGGCTTTCGACATAGCGCCGCTGCCCCTCGGCATAGATCGTGTCGAAAGCGAGCGAGGACTTGCCCGAGCCCGAAAGCCCCGTGATGACGATGAGCTTGTCGCGCGGGAGTTCGAGCGAGATGTTTTTCAGGTTGTGCTCGCGCGCGCCGCGCACGGCGAGCACCTTTGAAGACGCCGGGGAAACCGGACGCGCCGCTTCGGCCATTGAGCGTGTTCTCGTTGACTTGCGAGGGGAAGGCATTCGACCTGCAATGTATGTTATCGCGCGCGGCAGACAAGCAGTCTGCGTTGCCGGTTCCACGGCTTTCGGGGCGAGACGGCAGACGGCGAGCCAAAGCGCGATTCGTATTTTGACATTGGCGGGCGCCATGTCTAGAACGAAAATAGAACAAACGCCGCGATGGCAGACGCGCTCCCCAGGATGCTTTATCTGTGGATATTCGGCCGCCACGGGCATACGCGAACAGCGAATCCCGTCCGGCCGGGCTATGTTGCGCGGTATAGTGATTTGGAAGCGGCATGGGCGCCAGGCGCCGATGCGGAGATTTGGAGCGAACTCATGGCAGGCAGCGTCAACAAGGTCATTCTGGTGGGCAATCTGGGCGCCGATCCGGAAATCCGCCGGACGCAGGACGGCCGGCCGATCGCCAATCTGCGCGTCGCCACCTCTGAAAGCTGGCGCGACAAGAACACGGGCGAGCGCCGCGAAAAGACGGAGTGGCACCGCGTCGTGATCTTCAGCGAGGGGCTCTGCCGCGTCGCCGAGCAGTATCTGAAGAAGGGCTCCAAGGTTTACATCGAGGGCGCGCTTCAGACCCGCAAATGGACCGACCAGTCCGGCCAGGAACGCTATTCGACGGAGGTGGTGCTGCAGGGCTTCAATTCCGTGCTGACCATGCTGGACGGCAGGAGCGGTGGTGGCGGCTCGTCGGGCGGCGGCGGCGACTATGGCGACGAGGATTTCGGCGGCGGCAGGAGCTCGGGCGGCTCCAGGGGCAGCTTCTCGCAGGATCTCGACGACGAGATTCCCTTCTGAGGCGCGCATAGCGGCCGGGCATCCCTGCGGAGGGTGTGGTCCATATCCTCCGCCGTGGCCCGCGCGTGATCGTCAGAACACGGAGGATGGCTGCCTGACACCCGGTCGCGATCCCCGCGCCGTCGACTTAGTACGAATCTGAAAATGTGCGCTCATGGAGCCGGTGACGGTCTTCTGGCGGGCGGCGGCTGCGCTCGTGCGCGTCTGATTGCGGGCTCGCTGAGCCTCTGCGATCTCGTGTCCGAAGCCTGGCAAAAGGGGCTCGCCGCCGTTCATTTCGAGGCGCCGCCGCGCGGCCTCCGGGGTCCACATCGTCTGTTCCAAATTGTCGTTTCTTTACAATGGGTTATTGGGCGACCCTCGGTGTGTTTCATGTTGCCGTTTCGGGACGGAACTGGTAGTCTGCGCGACAGTTGAATGAGGAGATTCGGCGGCTGCCGTTCCACCCATTTTTGGTCCGTTCGGGCGCCCCGCGACACTCGTTTGCCAGCGTCCTCCAGCGTTAGAAAAACACTT
>NZ_JBATUH010000120.1:0-28625 GCF_049671045.1 Parvibaculum sp.
ATGCGGGAAAGCAATGTCAGATGGCCTGTAAGCCGGGTTCTGTACCCTTGCGGGCGATGACCATTCATCTGGGACGCCCGTTGCCGGACGCCTCGTGCAACCAACCCGGGCGGCAACCCGGAAACAGGCCCGCCCGGCCGAAGCCGGGACCTGCCGCCCCTATTTGGTCTTGCTCCCGGTGGGGTTTGCCGTGCCGCTCCCGTTACCGGCAGCGCGGTGCGCTCTTACCGCACCGTTTCACCCTTACCTGAGGGCCGAAGCCCGCTTCAGGCGGTCTGTTCTCTGTGGCACTTTCCCTGGGGTCGCCCCCGCCGGCCGTTAGCCGGCACCGTGCTTCCGTGGAGCCCGGACTTTCCTCTGCCCCTGAGGACAGCGGCCATCCGGCCATCTGACCCTTTGGAGATAGGGGCCTTTCCAGGCGAAGGCAAGCGGCGCGAGGGGCTTGCAGGCGGGCAATCGAGCGCCGACATTGCGTCCATAGCCATCCGTCAGGACATGAACAGGGGGAAATGCCGATGAAGGCCGCCGTCTATTATGAAAATGGGCCGCCCAGCGTCTTCAGATATGAGGACGTGCCCGACCCGAAATGCGCGCCGCACGAGGTTCTGATCAAGGTCGAGGCCGTGAGCATCGAGGGCGGCGATACGCTCAACCGGGCTGGCGGCGCGCTTGCCTCGAAGCCACATATCGTCGGCTACCAGGCGGCCGGAACCATCGTCGAGGTCGGCGCCGAGGTGGAGAACCTCAGGCCCGGCCAGAAGGTCACGACCGTCAACGCCTATGGAAGCCATGCGGAATATCGCGCGGTGCCGGCGCTCACCGCCTGGCCGGTGCCGGACAATCTCGACATCAGGGAGGCGGCGGCGATCCCCGTTCCCTTCGGCACCGCCGATGACTGCCTCTTCGAGTTCGGGCGTCTCAAGGCAGGCGAAACCGTGCTCGTGCAGGCTGGCGCGGGCGCTGTCGGCCTTGCGGCGATCCAGCTCGCCAAGCGCGCGGGCGCGACGGTGATCGCCACTGCGTCGAGCGACGAGCGCCTCGCCCGACTGAAGGATCTGGGGCTCGATCACGGCATCAACTACCGCACCCAGGATCTCGTCGCCGAGGTCAGGCGCCTCACCGACAACAAGGGCGTCAATCTGGCCGTCGATCCGGTCGGCGGCTCAACGCTCCAGAAGTCGATCCTCTCGCTCGCCTATCGCGGGCGCGTGTCCTTTGTGGGCCGCGCGGGCCGCGAGCCCATGACGGTCGATGTGCAGACCATGATGGGCGGCAACCAGTCGATGTCCGGCGTCTTTCTCGGCGCGGAGATCGGCACGGAGCGGGTGCGCGCCAATATTCAGCGCCTCATCGACGACGTGGCGGCGGGCGGCCTCAAGGTCGTGCTCGACCGGAGCTTCCCGCTGAGGGAGGCCGCCGCCGCGCATGAATATATCGAGAGCCGCAAGGCTGTCGGCCGCGTGCTGCTGATCCCCTGAGGATCAGACCGCTTCGAGAAGACGGTGAAGGGTGGCGACGGTCGAAAGATCGGCCACCCCATCCACCCGCTCCGGGCGGAAATGACGCTGGAAGGCGCGCACGACCGCCTCGGTCTTCGCGTCATAGACGCCAAGCACCTCGACGCCATAGCCATAGGTGGCGAGCCGGAATTGCAATTCGGCGACCGTGTCGCCGCGATCGCCGGGCATGAGCGAGGGCCCTTCGACGATCGGGAACGGCTCGACCCAGACCCCGATGCCCGCCCGCGCGAGCCGCGCCCAGTCGAACCGTTCGCCGGGATCGGATTTCCGCTCCGGCGCGATGTCGGAATGGCCGAGCACATGGCGCGGCGGGATCGGATGGCGCGCCAGTATCTCGCGGCAGAGCGTCTCGACCGCCTTCATCTGCGCTTCCGGAAAGGGCGGCGTACCGAAATCATGCCCGCCATTGCCGATCTCGATCCCGATCGAATGGCCGTTGATGTCGCTCACCCCGGCCCAGCTCGAAACCCCGGCATGCCAGGCGCGTTTCTCCTCGGGCACGAGGCAGAGCACCTGCCCTTCCTCATCGACGACGTAATGGGCCGAAACCCTTGCCTCGGGACTGCAAAGGAGATCGACGGCATCCGCCGTGGAGGCCATGCCCGTGTAATGGAGGACGAGCATGTCGATGCGGACGGGCTCGGGCCGGTCGTTGAAATTGGGTGACAGCCGTTCTTGGGTGACAAGGGTCATTCAGGGGTCCGTCCGGACGATCTGTTTCTGCCGCAGGGACACGATGAGCACGCCCGTCAGCGCGATCAGCGTGCCGACGATCATGCGTGTCGTCAGCACGTCGCCAAGTAGCGCCACGCTGAAAATGATCGTGAAAATGGGCGAAAGCAAGGTCAATGGCGCCGTCTGCGACACCTCATAGCGCTGCAGCAGATAGTAGATGCCGGCATGGCCGACGAGGCTCGAGGCGAAGGCGACATAGAAGACCCCCGACCATTGCAGCATGGTCGCGGATGTCATGAGTTCGATCTGGTCGCGCTCGAAAAGAAGCGAGCCGACCAGCATGACCGGCGCGGCGACCACCGCGATCCAGGCCTGAAGCTCGAAGACGCCCACGCGCTTGATCTGGCGCTGATAGATCGTGCCGACCGACCCCACGAGCGAGGAAGCGACGATGAAGACGAGGCCCCAGATGAAATGGAAGACGGTCGGGTCGAAGCTGATGACCATGACCCCGGCAAAGGAGAGGGCAATGCCGGACCAGCGGCGCCAGTAAACCTTCTCCTTCAGGAAGATGACCGACATGATGGTCGAAAAGGGCACGCCGAGCTGGCCGACAATGGCGACGACGGACGGATTTGAAAGGGCGACCCCGGCGAAGAAGAAGCCGAACCCGATCGGCCCCGCGCAAAGGGCGATGATGAGCACTTCCTTCATGCGCCCCTCATGGATGCGCAGGAACGGAAAGAGCACCATGACGATGAGCGTGAAGCGCAGCGCCGTGAACATCATCGGCGGGAAATGCTCAAGGCTCACCTTGGCCGCGACCAGCGCGAACCCCCAGATGAGGTTGATGAGCATCATGAACGCGAGGTGCTGGGGGGTCATGTCGGACGGGCTGACGGTACGGAACGGCGAGGCGGAACGGCGGGGCGGAACGGCGGGGCGGAACGGCGGGGCGCCCGCCCTTGTTAGCCCAGGCCCGAATGCGCCGCCAGCGGCAACATCGAAAAGCGCCCGACTTTCATTTCAGGCGCCAGTCGCCCCCTCGGCCACCGGCCGGGCTGGTCCCGTCAGGAGGCGCTCTCGAGCCCCCTCGCCTTCAGGATCTTCTGATAGGCGACGTTGATGGCCGCGAGCTTGTCATTGGCGATCTGCACCAGTTCCTCCGGCACGCCGCGCGCGATGAGCGTATCGGGATGGTTCTCCCGCACGAGCCGCCGATAGGCCTTTTTCAGATCCTCGTTGGAAATGTCGGGCGTGATGCCGAGCACGAGATAGGGATCGAGCCGGGGCGTGCCGAGATGGCTCGCGCGGATGCGTGCGAACTCCACTTCCGAAAAGCCGAAAATATCCGCGACCGTCCGCAGATACTCCACCTCCGCCGGATGGACGACCTTGTCGGCCATGGCAATGTGGAAAAGCGCGTCGAGCACGTCCTCGAGCACGGCGGGCTTGTCGCGATAGATCCGCGCCACCTGCGCCGCATAGCTCTCGAAACCCGCAACGTCCTGCTGGGCGATCCGGTAGAGCCGCTTGACGTTCGCCCGTTCGGATTCGGGTACCTTCAGCACCTCCTCGAAGGCGCGGATCTCGGCATCCGTCACCTGCCCGTCCGCCCTCGCCATTTTGGCCGAAAGCGCGATCAGCGCGATTGTGAACACGACGTCATTGTCTTCGAGCGCGCGGTCGATCACGAGGTGGCCGGCGACCGCCCCGACAAGCGCGCCGAACGGCCCGCCCACGGCAAGACCGACACCTGCGCCTGCTATTTTTCCCCAGATTGACATTGGCCAAGAGTAAGACGATTCAGCCAGACCCGCACTTCGCAAATCTGCATGACGCTTTGTGAAGGCGCTTCATGACGCAGATGTCACGAAATCGTCATGCAATGCGCATCCAGGCGTTGCCAGGCCGCTGCGCCCGCATGGGTTGATTTTGTTCCCGCGATGGGTCTAATCGCCTGAAGCGTGTCGACACCCGCGCGCCTTCCCGCTCCTTCCGCAACGACACGCAGCAGAGTTTCCGACATGACAACCCGCTGGGACTTCTGGATCGATCGAGGCGGGACGTTCACGGACATTGTCGCCCGCGCGCCGGACGGACGCCTCATCGCCCGCAAGCTCCTCTCCGAAAATCCCGACCGCTACGAGGATGCCGCGCTTCAGGGCATTCGCGACATTCTGGGCGTGCCCGCCGCCGAACCGCTGCCACAGGCGCGGATCGGCGCCGTCAAGATGGGCACGACGGTCGCCACCAATGCGCTGCTCGAGCGCAAGGGGGAGCGCACGCTCTTCCTCACGACGCGCGGCTTCGCGGATGCGCTTCGCATCGGGTATCAGAACCGGCCCCACCTTTTCAGGCTCAGGATCGAAAAGCCCTCCATGCTCTTCGAGCGGGTGGCCGAGGTCGACGAGCGCCTGACCGCCGAGGGAGAGGTGCTGACGCCCCTCGACGAGGACGGGACGCGCCACATCCTCGAGGATGCCCATGCCGCCGGCTTTCGCGCCGTCGCCATCTGCTTCATGCATGGCTATCGCTATCCCGAACATGAACAGGCCGCCGCGCGAATGGCGCGCGAGGCCGGTTTCACGCAAATCTCGGCGAGCCATCATGTAAGCCCGCTGATGAAGTTCGTCTCGCGCGGCGACACCACCGTCGTCGATGCCTATCTCTCGCCGATCCTCCGGCGCTATGTCGACCGCGTGGCGGCGGTCCTCGGCGCGGAGGCGGGCAGACGCCTCTTTTTCATGCAGTCTTCGGGCGGGCTCACCGATGCGAGCCTCTTTGAAGGCAAGGACGCGATCCTTTCCGGGCCCGCCGGGGGCGTGGTGGGCGCGGTCGAGACGAGCAGGCTCGCCGGCTTCGCGCGCATCATCGGCTTCGACATGGGTGGCACTTCGACCGATGTCAGCCACTATGACGGCGAGTTCGAGCGCAGCTTCGAGACAGAGGTGGCAGGCGTGCGCATGCGCGCGCCCATGATGCAGATTCACACCGTCGCGGCGGGCGGCGGCTCCATCCTCCATTATGACGGCGCGCGGCTTCGCGCCGGGCCGGATTCCGCAGGCGCCGAGCCCGGCCCCGCCGCCTATCGGCATGGCGGCCCCCTCACCGTGACCGATGCGAATGTCATGGTGGGCAAGCTCCTTCCCGATTTCTTCCCGCATATTTTCGGTCCCGGGGGCGATCTGCCGCTCGATGCTGAAATCGTGCGCGAGAAGTTCGCGGCGCTCGCCCGCGAGATCGGCCGCAGCCCGGAGGAAACGGCCGACGGCTTCATCCGCATCGCCGTCGAGAACATGGCGCAGGCGATCAAGAAGATCTCCGTGCAGCGGGGCCACGATGTCAGCGCCTATGCGCTCGCCTGCTATGGCGGCGCGGGCGGCCAGCACGCCTGCCTCGTCGCCGACGCGCTAGGCATGACAAAGGTCTTTTTCCATCCGCTCTCCGGCGTGCTCTCCGCCTATGGCATGGGGCTCGCCGACATTCGCGCAAGCCGCCAGCGCGCGGTCGAGGAACCGCTAGCGGAGGGAAGCCTCGCCGCGCTCGCCACGGCGATCCGCGAACTCGGGCAGGAGACGCAAGAAGAAGTGGTCGGACAAGGCGTCCCCGCGGCGCGCATCGCCATCCTCCCCCGCCTCCATCTTCGCTATGCCGGCACCGATACGGCGCTCATCGTGGAGCATGGTTCGCTCGATGAACTCCGCGCGCGCTTCGAGAGCGCGCATCACAAGCGCTTCGGCTTCGTCGCCACGGAAAAGCCCATCGTCATCGAGGCCGTTTCCGTGGAGGCGGTCGGCCGCGACGCGGAAGCCTCGGAAACACGGCAGACTCCGCGCAGCGACGGCGCCGCGCGCCCGGACCGCGAGACGCGCTTCTTCAGCGAAGGCTTGTGGCACGAGGCGCCGGTCTATCTGCGCGAGGCGCTGGCGGCAGGTGACGCCCTGGAAGGCCCGGCCATCATCGTCGAACCGCATCAGACCATCATCGTCGAGGCCGGCTGGCGCGCCGAAGTGACGCCGCTCGATCACATCGTTCTGACTCGCCGCAAAAAGAAGGCGCGCGAGCATGCCATCGGCACCGACGCCGACCCGGTCATGCTCGAGATTTTCAACAATCTCTTCATGTCCATCGCCGAGCAGATGGGCTTCACGCTCGAAAAGACCGCCTATTCCGTCAACATCAAGGAACGCCTCGATTTCTCCTGCGCCGTTTTCGACCGCGCGGGCGGGCTCGTCGCCAATGCGCCGCACATGCCCGTGCATCTTGGCTCGATGGGCGCCAGCGTGCGCGCCGTGATCGAGCAGAACCCGGATATGGGGCCCGGCGACGTCTTCGTGCTCAACGCGCCCTATAATGGCGGCACGCATCTGCCCGATGTCACGGTCGTCGCGCCGGTCTATGACGAGGCGGGCAGCGAACGGCTTTTCTATGTCGCGGCGCGCGGCCACCACGCCGACATTGGCGGCATCTCGCCGGGTTCCATGCCTGCCCATTCGCGCAGCGTGGAGGAAGAAGGCGTCCTCATCGACAACTTTCGGCTCGTCGAGCGCGGCCGCTTCCGCGAGGCGGAGATGCGCGCCCTGCTCGCTTCAGGCCGCTGGCCCGCCCGCAACCCGGACCAGAACATCGCCGATCTCCGCGCCCAGATTGCGGCCTGCGAGAAAGGCGCGCAGGAACTGCGCCGGATGGTGGCGCAATTCGGCCTTGGCGTGGTCGAAGCCTATATGCGGCATGTGCAGGACAATGCCGAGGAAAGCGTCCGCCGCGTGATCGGCCGGCTGAAGGACGCGACCTTCGAGCAGATGATGGATGACGGCTCGCTCATAAAGGTTTGCGTGACGGTCGATGCCAGAACGCGCTCGGCGAAGATCGACTTCACCGGCACGAGCCCGACGCTCGCCACCAATCTCAATGCGCCCTCCGCCGTGGCGCGGGCAGCCGTGCTTTATGTCTTCCGCTGCATGGTGGATGACGATATTCCGCTCAATGAAGGCTGCCTCAAGCCGCTCGAGATCGTCATTCCCGAGGGCTCGATGCTCGCGCCCCGCTATCCCGCGGCCGTCGTCGGCGGCAATGTGGAGACGAGCCAGGCGGTGACGGATGCGCTCTTCGGTGCCTTCGGCGTCATGGCGTCCGCGCAGGGCACGATGAACAACCTCACCTTCGGCAATGCGCGGCACCAATATTACGAAACGATCTGCGGCGGCGCGGGCGCGGGCGCGGACTTCGACGGCGCGGATGCCGTCCACACACATATGACGAATTCACGCCTCACCGATCCTGAAGTTCTCGAGTGGCGCTTTCCCGTCATCCTCGAGGAATTTTCGATCCGGCAAGGCTCGGGCGGCAAAGGCCGGCACAAGGGCGGCGATGGCGCTGTGCGCGCCATCCGCTTCCGCGAGAAAATGACGGCCTCGATCCTTTCGACGCATCGCATCGTTCCGCCTTTCGGCCTCGATGGCGGCGAAGCGGCAGCGACCGGAGAAAATCTCATTCGCCGCGCGGATGGACGCATCGAAACGCTAGCGGGTTCTGATCAGGTGGAACTCGATGCGGGCGACACCATCGTCATAAGGACGCCAGGCGGCGGGGGATTTGGCGAGCCTGCGACGTGAAATGTAACTCTTTCGAGTCGGTGGGAGCCTGAGCCCGCCCGGTGGCGCGAAACGGGACATGGCCTCCAGGGCACAGCCGGGCCCCGGATGGCCGAATTCCGCCCTTCCCGGCTCTTGCAATCGCGCCACAATGTTGCCTGCAAACCGCGCCTTCAATTCCGCTTGCGTGGCGCGGCAGCCTTGCGAAACTTTGCGCCGTGAACGGTCGGGTGCAGCCCGGCGGCAACCACTTCGGGAGGCCAGTGCAATGACCTTGTCCGCAAAAGTCGGTTACCTAGCCACCTGTCTCGCATTCATCTTTGTCGGCGCGATCACGATCGGCGTCTTCTGACGCCGATCGCAAGGCTCAGGCCGCTTCCTCCGCCGACCCTGGCGTGTAGTTGAGGATCGGCGCGAGCCAGCGTTCGCACTCGGAAAGCGTCATGCCCTTGCGCGCCGCATAGTCCTTCACCTGATCGCGCTCGATCCGGCCGACGCCGAAATATTCCGACTGCGGATGACTTATATATAGACCGCTGACGGCAGCCCCCGGCCACATGGCGAAGCTCTCGGTGAGCTTGATGCCCGCCTGCTTCTCCGCATCGAGCAGATCGAAGAGCGTGCGCTTTTCCGTGTGGTCGGGCTGGGCCGGATAGCCGGGCGCAGGGCGAATGCCCTGATACTTCTCGGCGATCAGCTCCTCGTTCGAGAGCCGCTCATCCTTCGCATAGCCCCAGAATTCGCGCCGCACCCGCTCATGCATATGCTCGGCGAACGCTTCCGCCAGACGATCGGCAAGGGCCTTCGACAGGATCGCCTTGTAATCGTCGTTGGCGCTCTGGAAGCGGCTCGCCACCTCGTCTTCGCCATGCCCGGCGGTCACGGCGAAGCCGCCGACGTAATCGGCAATGCCCGTTTCCTTCGGCGCGATGAAATCGGCGATGGCCATGTTCGGGCGATCGGAGTTGCGCCGCATCATCTGCTGGCGCAGCGTATGGAGCACGGTGAGACGCTCCTTGCGGCTGTCGTCTGTGTAAAGCTCGATATCGTCCCCGCCGATCTCGTTCGCCGGCCAGAAGCCGATGACCGCCGAGGCCCTGAGCCACTTTTCCTCGACCATCTGCTGGAGCATTTCGCGCGCATCGGCATAGAGGGTGCGCGCCGCCTCGCCCATCTTGTCGTCTTTCAGGATCTGCGGATATTGCCCCGCCAGCTCCCAGGTCGCGAAGAAGGGCGTCCAGTCGATATAGGGAACCAGGTTTTCGATCGGATAGTCGGTAAAGACCTTCGTGCCGAGGAAGCTCGGCCGCGTCGGCTTGTAATTCGTCCAGTCTATCTTCGTCCGGTTCTTACGCGCGGCGGTGAGCGTCTGGCGATCCTTGGCGCTGCGGGCATTCGCGTGGGCGGTCGCGAGCTTCGCATATTCGTCGCGCGTATCGGCGATGTACTTGTCCCTCGCTCCTTCCGAAACGAGGCTCGAGACGACGCCGACCGCCCGGCTCGCATCGGTGACATAAATCGCCTGACCGCGCTTGTAGTTGGGATGAACCTTGACGGCAGTGTGGATGCGGCTCGTCGTCGCCCCGCCGATGAGCAGCGGAATGTCGAAGCCCTCGCGCTCCATCTCGGCGGCGACATGGCACATCTCGTCGAGGCTCGGCGTGATGAGGCCCGAAAGCCCGATCACATCGACCTTTTCCTTGCGCGCCGTTTCGAGAATCGTCTGCGCCGGAACCATGACGCCGAGATCGATCACCTCGAAATTGTTGCACTGGAGCACGACGCTCACGATGTTCTTGCCAATATCGTGGACGTCGCCCTTGACGGTTGCCATGAGGATCCTGGCCGCGGCTTCCTTCTGCGTCGCGCCCGTGCGCCTCTTCTCCTCCTCCATGAAGGGGAGCAGATAGGCGACCGCCTGCTTCATCACGCGCGCGGACTTCACGACCTGCGGCAGGAACATCTTGCCCGCGCCGAAGAGATCGCCGACGACGTTCATGCCGTCCATCAGCGGACCCTCGATGACATCGAGCGGCCGCGCCGCTTCCTTCCGCGCGGCTTCGGTATCCTCCTCGATGAAGGCGTTGATACCCTTCACGAGCGCATGGGTGAGCCGCTCCTTCACGGGCAGTTCGCGCCAGGAGAGATCCTCCTCCTTCTTCTTGCCCGCATCGCCCTTGTAGCGCTCGGCGATCTCGAGCAGCCGCTCCGTCGCGTCCGGCCGGCGATTGAGGATCACATCCTCCACGCATTCGCGAAGTTCCGGCTCAATCTCGTCATAGATGGCGAGCTGCCCGGCATTGACGATGCCCATGTCCATGCCCGCCTGAATGGCGTGATAGAGGAACACGGAATGCATCGCCTCGCGCACGCGCTCATTGCCGCGGAACGAGAACGAGACGTTGGAGACGCCGCCCGACACATGCGCGTAAGGCAGGCATTGCCGGATGCGCTTCGTCGCCTCGATGAACTCGACGCCGTAATTGTTGTGCTCCTCGATGCCGGTCGCGACGGCAAAGATGTTCGGATCGAAGATGATATCTTCCGGCGGAAATCCCACCTTCTCGACAAGAAGATTGTAGGAGCGCTCGCAGATGGCGAATTTGCGCGCCGCCGTATCCGCCTGGCCTTCCTCGTCGAAGGCCATGACGACGGTGGCCGCGCCATAGCGGCGGATCTTTCGCGCCTGCTCGAGGAACTGCGCCTCGCCTTCCTTGAGGCTGATCGAATTCACGATCGCCTTGCCCTGCACGCATTTGAGTCCGGCTTCGATGATCTCCCATTTGGACGAGTCGATCATGATCGGCACGCGGGCGATGTCGGGCTCGGCGGCGAGGAGGTTGAGGAACGTCACCATGGCCTGCTTGCTGTCGAGCATGCCCTCGTCCATGTTGACGTCGAGCACCTGTGCACCGTTCTCGACCTGCTGGCGCGCCACGGAAAGCGCTTCGTCGAAATTGCCCTCGACGATCAGTTTTCGGAAGCGCGCCGAGCCCGTGACGTTCGTCCGTTCGCCGATATTGATGAAATTCGCGGAGGCATTGGTCATTTTACTTTTCTTCCTGCGCCTTGTTTCGTCTTGAGCGCATGCTGATGTTCGGCCGCCGCCTCACGGGGCGGTGAAGGCTTCGAGGCCCGAGAGGCGCAGACGCGGCTCGATATGGGGAAGCGGACGCGGCGACCTGCTCTTGACGGCCTCGGCTATCGCCTTGATATGGGCGGGCGTCGTGCCGCAGCATCCGCCGACGACATTGACAAGCCCCGAGGCGGCGAACTCGCCGACGAGCCGCGCCATGTGCTCCGGGCTCTCGTCATATTCTCCCATCTCGTTCGGAAGGCCCGCATTCGGATGCGCGCTGACATTGGTTTCGGCGATGCGCGACAGCGTGTCGATGTGCTGGCGCATCTCCTTGGCGCCGAGCGCGCAGTTGAGGCCGATCGAAAACGGCTTCGCATGCTGCACCGAATTCCAGAACGCCTCCGGCGTCTGGCCCGAAAGAAGCCGGCCCGACATGTCCGTGATCGTTCCGGAGATCATGATCGGCAGTTCGACCCCGAGTTCTTCGTAAACCTCGTCAATGGCGAAGAGAGCCGCCTTGGCGTTCAGCGTGTCGAAAACCGTCTCGACAAGGATCGTGTCCGCCCCGCCTTCGATGAGGCCGCGCGTGGCGCTTTTATAAGCCTCGCGCAGTTCGTCGAACGTCACGTTGCGAAAGCCCGGATCGTTCACCTTGGGCGAGATCGACGCCGTGCGGTTCGTCGGCCCGAGCACGCCCGCGACGAAGCAGACGCGGCCCGGCGTCTCGCTCTCCGCGATGTCGGCGGCCTCGCGCGCGATCCGCGCGCTCTCGACATTCATCTCATAGGCGACAGCCTCGAGCTTGTAGTCGGCCTGCGCGATTACGGTGGCGCTGAAGGTGTTCGTCTCGGCGAAATCCGCGCCTGCCCGGTAATAGGCGAGATGGATGTCGCGCAGAATGTCGGGCCTTGTCAGCGAAATGAGCTCATTGTCGCCCTTGAGATCGACCGGATGATCCTTGAACCGCTCGCCGCGAAAATCGGCTTCCGTGAGCTTGTAGCCCTGGATCATCGTACCCATGGCTCCGTCGAGCACGAGGACGCGCTCCTTGACGAGTTCCTTGAGCTTCGCGATGCGTTCGTCTCTGGTCATGATGATCCTTTCTCTCACTGCGCGGGAACGGGCACATGCTCGGGCCGAAGCCCGATCACATGGCAGATCGCGAAAGTGAGATCGGCCTGATTGAGTGTATAGAAATGGATGCGATCGAATCCATAGGCGCGCAGGCGGTTCACCTGCTCGGCGGCGACATAGGCCGCGATCAGCTTGCGCGTTTCGAGATCGTCGTCGAGCCCGATGTAATAGTCGGCGAGCCATTTGGGGATGCTCGCCCCGCAGCGTTCGGCCATCCGCTTCGTGCCCCTGAAATTCGTCGTCGGCATGATGCCCGGAACGATCGGCACGGTGATGCCCGCGCGCCGCACGCGCTCCAGAAAGCGCGCATGGCATTCCGTGTCGAATGCGAATTGCGTGATTGCGCGCGTGGCGCCGGCCGCCACCTTTCTTTTCAGCAGTTCGATGTCGGCCTCGATGGAGGCGGATTCGGGATGGCCTTCCGGATAGGCGCTGACGCTGACCTCGAAGTCGGCGATCTTCCTGATGCCCTCGATCAGTTCCGGCGTCGACTGGTAGCCCTGCGGATGCGGATGATAGGGCGCTCCGAGTTCCGGCATGTCGCCGCGCAGCGCCACGATGTGGCGCACGCCCGCCTCCCAATAGCTGCGGATGACCTCGTTCACCTCCTCGCGGCTCGCGCCGACACAGGTGAGATGCGCGGCCGGCGTGAGCGCCGTTTCCTGCACGATCCGCTTCACCGTCGCATGCGTGCGCTCGCGCGTCGATCCGCCCGCGCCATAGGTCACGGAAACGAATTCCGGCCGGAGCGACTCGAGCCGCCGGATCGAGCGCCACAGCGTCTCTTCCATTTCCGGTGTCCTCGGCGGAAAGAATTCGAAGGAGACGCGCGTCGCCTGCGCCTTGTTCATGGGCTCTCCGCTCATCCTTCGACTCCCTCGAGTTCGCTTCCACGCTCCGCGCGGCCTGCCGCATGCGCAAGCGCGGCGCGCGGCTTGTCGGCGGCATAGATCACAACCGTCAGCTTCGCCTCGTCCCCGCCCTCGGGCGGCAGACGGCGAAGCTCCCTGAGTTCAAGCCCGGCCTGATCGAGCCAGCTCCTGACTTCCTCTTCCGAGAAGCCGAGGCGGCGATGCGCCTGTTCGTCCCGGAGAAAATCGAGGTCATGCGGCGCGAAATCGGCAATGAGAAGCCGCCCGCCGGTCTTGAGGACGCGCGCGGCCTCGCCGACGGCCGCCGCCGGATCGTCCAGATAATGCAGCACCTGGTGCAGCGTTACGAGATCGGCCATTTCGTCCTGAAGTGGCAGATCATAGAGATCGCCCTGCCGGACCGAGCAGCTTTCGACGCCCGACTGTTCGAGATAGGCGCGCGCAAAGGCAAGCATTTCCGGGCTGAGGTCGATGCCGATCGCCGTTTCCGCCCGCGCGCCGATGAGTTCGAGAATGCGTCCCGTGCCGGTGCCGAGATCGACGAGCGTCCCGATCCGCTGGCGCGCGCCGAGATCGAGCAGCGCCTCCTCGACCTTCGCTTCCGGCACATAGAGCGAGCGGATGCGGCGCCATTGCTCGGCGTTGGCGCGGAAGAATTCGGAGGCGCGTTCCGCGCGGGCCGCGCGCACGGCCTCCAGCCGCTCCAGATCGCGCGCGATGGTGGGATCGCCCGCCGGGATGAGGCCGGTCAGCAGGGCCGCGAGCCTCGCACCGGCGCCCTGCTGGGCACGCCTGTAGAAAACCCAGCTTCCCTCGCGGAAGCGGTCGAGCAACCCCGCCTCGCACATGAGCTTCAGATGGCGGCTGACCCGGGGCTGGCTCTGACGGAGGATCTGGGTGAGCTCGGTTACGGTGAGTTCACTCTTCATCAGGATGGCAAGCAGCCTGAGGCGCGTTGGCTCGCCCGCCGCTCTCAGCCCTGTCAACAGCTCTTCCATTCCCGCTCACCAGATTTCCGCTTCGATCAAACATAAACATATCTTTATGTTCAAATTCAAGCAGATTCTAGCCGTTTCGCTGCAGCAATCGGGCAACACCCGAGCCACATCGGCATAGCAGAGCCGCCCGCTCCGCTGGTTAACGGCGGGGGGCTGTGATACCAACTTGTCGCTTGAGCCCGCTGGCTTGACGGCAGGGAATGCGCCACATTCTGGCGGCATTTACCGCCTATTAAGCAAGTTGACGAATTCTGGATGCGGCGCTCACGGCAGGAACTGGGGCTCCGACGGGAATTCCCGATCGGAGCCTTGTATTGCGAGGCGGGCGCCTTGGTCCGGACCGGTTCACGGTCATGGCGGCGCTGGGTGTGGGGAACGATGGATTTACTGGCCAGGACAGCGAATTTCGGGGCACGCGCAGCCTGCATTGCACTCATGATCACGCTTGCGGCCTGTGCCACTCGCCCCGATCCGTCGAACAAGGCGGCCGTTCAGGCCTATGAAGAGGCGAACGATCCGGTCGAGCCACTGAACCGCTATTTCTTCGAGCTCAACCGCTTCTTCGACATCATCCTGCTGAAGCCCGTCGCGACATGGTATCAGGGCGTCGTTCCCGACCCGGCGCGCAACAGCATCCGGCATTTCCTCGACAATCTGGCCGCTCCCACCGTCCTTGCCAACGATGCGCTGCAGGGCGAGTGGTCGCGCGCCGGCACCACGGCCTCGCGCTTCGGCATCAATACGACGGTCGGCGTCCTCGGCCTCTTCGATCCGGCAACCGGCTGGGGCTACCCTCAGCACAGGGAGGATTTCGGCCAGACGCTCGCGACCTGGGACACGCCTGAAGGCCCCTACATCTTCCTGCCGGTGCTGGGCCCCTCGCCGCCTCGCGATCTCGCCGGCTTCGCCGTCGATGAGCTTTTCTTCGATCCGCTCACCTATATCTACTGGGGTGGTCCGTACACGGTTCCCGTCACGCGCTTCGTCGTGAACGGCATCGACGTGCGCTCGCGGAACCTCGCGACGCTGGACCAGATCGAGCGGACATCCGTCGATTACTACGCAACCGTGCGCAGCCTCTATCGACAGACCCGCGCCAACGAGATTGCGAACGGCAAGACAAATACGCAGAACCTGCCGGATATCGACAATCTGAATTTCGACACAAACGAACCCCAGACTATCGCTCCCGAGAAGTAGGAGCGACAGTTTCGGTTCCCTCCGAAGCCATGATCGGCCGCTTCGACGTGTACGTCTGAAGGAGACAGGCAATGATTACGCTCAAGTTCATGCGTCCCGCCCTCGCACCGCTTGCGCTCGCGCTCGCCCTTCTCGGCGCGGTCGCGATGTCAGGCACGCCCGCAAGGGCCGCGAGTGCCGATCCGGCGGCCGAGGCATGGGTTTCGGACATCTCCGCGAAGGCGATCCAGATCATCAGCGACAAGAGCCTCGACAAGGCGGCGCGCGAAGCCGCCTTCAACAAGCTCCTGACCGAGAATGCGGACATGCAGAAGATCGCCGCCTTCTGCCTCGGACAGTTCCTCCGCATGCCGACGGCCGAGCAGCGCGACGAGTACCTCAAGCTCTTCGACAATTTCGTCGTGAAGGTCTATGTGACGCGCCTCTCCGACTATCATGACGAGAAGCTGGCGGTGACCGGCTCGCAGCTCAAGGGCACGAACCAGGCTATCGTCCAGAGCCAGATCAATTTCACGAACGGACGCCAGCCCGTCGAAGTCACCTGGTGGCTCCTGAAGAAGGACAATGGCTACAAGATCTTCGACGTCAACGTCGTCGGCGTGTGGCTGGCCCAGGAGCAGCGCTCAGCCTTCACCTCGGTGATCAACAATCACAATGGCGACTTCAACGCCCTGCTCGACCACCTGCGCCACCAGATCGCAGATGCCGATGCAGGCAAGCTCCCGACCACAGGCTCGGCAAGCACCGCGCCCTGAGACGCCTTCCATCGAATTGAGAACGCCCCCGGACAAAATCCGGGGGCGTTCGCATTTCGAGGCTCCGGCCGTTCAGGCGCCCGCGACGCCCAGCATCCGCTCCCATTCGCCGAGCGTATGGTCGAGCCGCTCGACCAGTTCGTCGATCTCGCTTGCCGAAATGGTGAGCGGCGGCGACACCCAGAGCGGCAGGCCGCGGCGGAAGAGCGGACGCCGGCGCGCGCCATAGAGCGTCGAATAGAAGACGAGCCCGTTCTTGAGCGCGAGGCTCTGGAACAACTGCTCCGCCTGCTTCTCGGGCGCGAAATATTCGCGGCTGGCCTTGCTCTCGACCATTTCGAGAACCATGAAGAGCCCCCAGCCGCGCGCATCGGCAACCGTCGGATGCGCAAGCAGCCGCTCCTTCTGGGCAAAGAGCCGCTCCCCCATCTTGCGGCAATGGGCGATGAGCCCGTCCTCCTTGATGATGTCGATGACCTGAAGCCCCGCCGCGCAGGAAAGCGCGTTGCCGCCATTGGTGAAGCCGTGAATGAAGGGCGTACCGGCGCGGAAGACCTCGTTGATCGCGTCGCTCACCGTGACGGCGCCGAGCGGCAGGAAGCATGAGGAAATGCCCTTGGCCATGGTCATGATGTCGGGCGCGACGCCGAAATGCTGCATGCCGAACCATTCGCCCGTCCGGCCGAAGCCTGTCACGACCTCATCCGCGATCAGCAGGACCTCGTATTCGTCGCAGATGCGGCGCACCTCCTCCCAATAGCGGGCGGGCGCAACGACGCCATATTCGGAGCCGCAGCCATGCGGCGTCACGATGAAGGCCGCGACCGAATGCGCCCCCTCGCAATGGATGAGCCGCTCGAGATCGCGCGCACATTCGACCGCCCACTCATCCCGGTCGAGATGGGCGGGCTTCAGATGGTCCGAATACTGACGGACATGCGGCCACTTCTGAAGCATCGGGTCGAAGGGCCGCATCGTCGCCGCATTGCCGGACAGCGCCATCGTGCCGAGCGTCATGCCGTGATAGGACTCGTAACAGGCGATGACCTTGTGCTTTTCGGGCTTGCCCGCGCCGACCCAATATTGCCGCGCGATCTTGACGGCGGTTTCCACCGCCTCCGAACCGCCGGAGACGAGATAGGTCGCATTGAGCCCCTCGGGCGCGACCTCCGCAATGGCGTTGCAGAGCGCCGCGCGCGGACGGTTGGCGAGCACTGGATGGACATAGGCGAAGTCGCGCATCTGCGCCTCGACGGCGGCACGCATGCGGGGGTCGTTGTGCCCCAGATTGACGGCCATCGGCCCGCCCGACGCATCGATATAGCGATTGCCCTTGGTGTCGAAGAGATGGACCCCCTCCGCTCGCGCCAGCTCCACATCCATCGGATGATAGGAAAACACGTTCTTCCATATGCCCTCGGCCTCGAGTGGCGCGGGCAGATTGGCCAGCCGGTCGCTCATCGCGGGGTCCCTCTTTGTCATGGCGTGAAGGCTCCATGCCTTATTTTGAATACTATTCAACTTTTGAAATCTAAGGGGTCGCCCTGTTCCCGGTCAAACAATTTGTGTAGTTTTCAAATTCCGGTCAGAAGCCATCCGCCCGAGCAAGAACCGCATCCATGTCCGCAACACTTGCGAAGAGAACGACGCCGCGCCAGGGGCGCGCCCGCATCCGCGTCCAGGCGATCCTCGAGGCCGCCACCCGGCTCCTGGTGGAAGCAGGCTATGACGCGCTGACGACGACGCGCGTCGCCGAGGAAGCAGGCATCAGCGTCACCTCGCTCTATCATTACTTCGCCAACAAGCGGGCGATCGTCGCGGAACTGACCGGACATTTCGTCCGGCACCGCAAGAGCGATCTCGACCTGCTGATCGAGCGCGCGGACCGGGGCGAGCCTTGGCAGGGCATTGTCGACACGCTGATCGACGACCTCACGCAAGCCTATCGCGCGGCGCCCGTCACCGCCATCATACTGCACGCGCTCAAGGCCGATCCCGAGCTTCGCAAGCTCGACGACCGCATCAACGCGCAGGTGGCAAGGCAACTGACCCGCCTTCTCGAAGCCATGGGTATCGCGAAGCGCCGGGCTTCGACGCTGGCGCGGATCGCCACCATCATGCTCGATGCCTATGTGATCGAGGTCGTGCGCGTGCCGCAATCGGCGCTCGGCACGCTCTCGCGCGAATTCAAGAGCATCCTCACGGCCTATATCGCTCTCGACATGCCCGAAGCGCCGCGGCGCTGACGCCAGAACCAGAAGAAGCGCAAAAGAAAACGGCGCGGGAGCCCCCCGCGCCGTTCCGTCTCCGATCCTGCCCGCCTTCTCAGCGGCTGAAGCGCTTGTATTTGATCCGGTGCGGGATTTCCGCCTGCGGCCCGAGGCGGCGCTTCTTGTCCTCCTCATAGTCCTGATAATTGCCCTCGAACCATTCGACGTGGCTGTCGCCCTCGAACGCAAGGATGTGCGTCGCGATGCGATCGAGGAACCAGCGATCGTGGCTGATGACGATGGCGCAGCCCGCGAAGGCCACGAGCGCGTCTTCGAGCGCGCGCAGCGTATCGACGTCGAGATCGTTGGTCGGTTCGTCGAGGAGAAGAAGATTGGCGCCCGATTTCAGCATCTTCGCCAGATGAACGCGGTTGCGCTCGCCGCCGGAGAGAACGCCGACCTTCTTCTGCTGGTCGCCGCCCTTGAAGTTGAAGGCGCCGACATAGGCCCGGCTCGGCATGGTGATCTTGCCAAGCTCGACGATGTCCGTGCCGCCGGAGATTTCCTCCCAGACCGTCTTGTTCGGATCGAGATCGTCGCGGCTCTGGTCCACATAGCCCATCACCACCGTCTCGCCGACCTTGAGCGCGCCGTTATCGGGCTTTTCCTGACCCGTCAGCATGCGGAAGAGCGTCGTCTTGCCGGCGCCGGTGGGACCGATGACGCCGACAATGCCGCCGGGCGGCAGCTTGAAGGAGAGATCGTCGATGAGCAGACGGTCGCCGAACGCCTTGGAGAGGTTCTCCGCCTCCACCACCACGCCGCCGAGGCGCGGACCGGCGGGAATGACGATCTGCGCCTTGCCTTCCTGCTGGCGGCCTGCCTCGGCGAGCAGCTCGTCATAGGCGCGGATACGCGCCTTGCTCTTGGCCTGCCGGGCCTTCGGGCTCTGCCTGATCCATTCGAGTTCGCGCGCAAGCGTGCGCTGCGTCGCTTCGTCCTGCCTGCCCTCCTGTTCGAGCCGCTTCTGCTTCTGCTCGAGCCATGAGGAATAGTTGCCCTCATAGGGGATGCCCTGGCCGCGATCGAGCTCGAGGATCCAGCCCGTCACATTGTCGAGGAAATAGCGATCGTGGGTGACGAGAATGACCGTGCCCTTGTACTCCTTCAGATAGTTCTGAAGCCAGGCGACCGATTCGGCGTCGAGATGGTTGGTCGGCTCGTCGAGAAGCAGGAGATCGGGCCCCTCGAGCAGCAGGCGGCAAAGCGCGACGCGGCGCTTTTCGCCGCCCGAAAGCTTCGCCACATCCGCATCGCCCGCCGGGCAGCGCAGCGCGTCCATCGCCATTTCGATCTGGCTGTCGAGATCCCAGAGGTTCTGCGCGTCGATCGTGTCCTGGAGCTTCGCCATCTCGTCGGCGGTCTCGTCGGAATAATTGACCGCGATCTCGTTATAGCGGTCGAGAAGCGCGCGCTTCTCCTTCACGCCATCGAGCACGTTTCCGAAAACGTCTTTCGCCGGGTCGAGTTCCGGCTCCTGCGCGAGATAGCCGATCTTCGCGCCATCCGCCGCCCAGGCATCGCCGGTGTAATCCTTGTCCACCCCGGCCATGATCCGCAGCAGCGTCGATTTACCCGCGCCGTTGAGACCAACGACGCCGATCTTGACGCCCGGCAGGAAGGACAGGCGGATATCTTTCAGAACCTGCTTGCCGCCCGGATAGGTCTTGGACAGGCGGTCCATAACGTAGACATATTGATAGGATGCCATAGGCGGTTCGCTCTCGACGGTCTGGGGAATGTCGGGCCTCTTCTAGCCGATCGCGCCACGGGCGGCAAATCGGCCCTCGCCATCCGGCCCGTCCCTTTGGCTGTAGGCCGATGCCGCGGGCGGTTATATGCTCGCCGCCGGACAGGGGCCTCAAGACACCGCTCAGGCGAGAAGGAACAGAATGACTGCACCGACGGCCTTCGAGCTGGCCAGCACCCGCAGGATAGAGATCGCGGCCCTCGCTCTCATGGGGCTGGCGCTCTATGCCGTGCTCAATCTCGGGCTTCTCGCCGCCTTCCTCGCCGGCGTGCTCGTCTATGAACTCGTGCACATGATGGCGCCCTATGTCCACATTCCGGGCCTCACGCACCGGACAGGCAAGGCGGTGGCTCTGGCGCTTCTCGCCTTCATCGCAACCCTGATCCTCTCCTCTGGCGTCGCGGGCCTCACCGCCTTCTTCACCGACAGTTCCGACAACGTCGTCATCCTGATGCAGAAAATGGCGGATATCGTGCTGACGGCGCGCACCCATTTCCCCGCCTGGGCGCAGGACATGCTTCCCGCCACGGCGCAGGATTGGGAGCGGGAGGCCGCGCAATGGCTGCGGGCGCATGCGGGGATCCTGCAAAGCGTCGGCGAGAATTTCGGCCGCATCGTCGTTCACATCATTGTCGGCGCGGTCATCGGCGGCCTTGCCGTGCTGGGCGAGGCGACGCCGACGCCGGCCAATCTGCCGCCGCTGCGGGGAGCGCTGCTCGGGCGCGCGCAGATCCTCGGCAATGCGTTCCGCCGCGTGGTCTTCGCGCAGGTCCGCATCTCCGCGCTCAACACGCTCCTGACCGCGCTTTATCTGGCGGCGATCCTGCCCGCGATCGGCATCAATCTTCCGCTTGTGAAGACCATGATCGCCGTCACCTTCATCGCCGGGCTTCTCCCCGTCATCGGCAATCTCATCTCGAACACGGTCATCGTGATCGTGAGCCTCAGTGTTTCGGCCTCCGCCGCGATCGGATCGCTGCTGTTCCTCGTCCTCATCCACAAGCTCGAATATTTCGTCAATGCGCGCATCATCGGCACACAGATCCGCTCGCGCGCATGGGAAATGCTGATCGCGATGCTGGCGATGGAAGCGTGGTTCGGCGTGCCCGGCGTCATCGCCGCGCCGATCTACTACGCCTATGTGAAGGACGAGCTTTCCGCGCGCGGCCTCATCTAGCCGCGTTCGAGCCCCGCAAGCCGCCAGGCCGCGAGCCAGCCGAGCCCGACCACGGGCACGAAGGCCGCAAAGAGCCAGAAGCTCCCCGCCGCCGCCGTCGCCGCGTCTATGCCGTGGACGAAGCCGAGCAGATTGGCGATGGCGCCTGCGCCCGCCGAGCCGGCCGCGCCGCCGACAAGCTGCATCGTCGGCACGGCGGAAGAGGCGACCGCCCTCTCCTCCCCGTCGACACTCGAAAGAATGCGCCGCGCCATGAACGCCCAGGCAAGGCCGAAGCCGCATCCCATGATTATGGCGCTGGCGACGATGGCGGCCACGGGGCCCTGCGGCATCGCGATTGCAAGCCCCGCCACGCCTGCGACGATGCAACTCGCGCCGAGGCGAATGAAGAAGCCGTGCCACCTGTCGGGCAGGCTTGAAACGGTGAGCGCCGCCAGCGTCCAGGCCATGGCCTCCGCGCCGATGATATAGCCCGCGGCAAGCGGCGAACTCCCGTAAAGCGCCTGCATGATAGCCGAGCCATAGACGCTGAAGCTGATCGTTCCGGCTGCGAGAAGGAAGATCATCGCATAGCCCGCCCCGGCGGCCGTTGCGGGGTTTCCGGTCTGGCGCGGCAGGAGCGGCGCGCGCGAGCGCGCATCGAAGCGAACGAACCAGAGGAGGAGCGCAAGGCCGGCAGCGCCGAGAGCGAGCGCCCGAGCGGCATCCGGAAGGAGGCCCGCCGCCGCGATGGCGAGAATGCCGGCCGTCAGGATCGCAAGCTGCCGGATCGGCAGCTTATGGTCGCCCCGTTGCGGATGGCCCTCTCCGAGCAGCGCCAGCGCCGCCGCCGCGAAGCCCGCTCCCTGCGCCGCGAAGAGCCAGAAGGACCAGCGCCAGATGCCGGCTTCCGCGAATATGCCGCCGATCAGCGGGCTCAGCAGCGTGGCGACGCCCCAGACGCCAGAGATGGAGGCGAGCACGCGCGCCCATAGATGCTCGGGAAACATCGTTCCGATGGCGACGTAGCAAAGGCCGACGACCCAGCCCGCGCCGACGCCCTGAAGCAGCCGGCCGACAAGGAAGCTCGCGATCTCGGGCGCAATCGCGCTGACGACGCATCCCGCCGCATAGACCATGGCCGCCATCGCCAGGGCCCGCCGCACGCCGAACCGCATGGAGAACTGCCCGGCGCTTGCGCCTGCCACGATCGAGCCGAGCAGGTAGCCCGCGATGGCCCAGCCGAAATAGGCATAGCCGCCAATATCGCGCGCGACGCTCGGCATGATGGTCGCCGTCATCAATGCGTCCGCCGCATTGAGCCAGACCCCGAGGCAGAGAAGCGCGAACCGGGCGAAACGCCCTTCCCGCAACAGATCGCGCCAGCCGTCCCGCCGCTCCGCCTCGCTGCTCATTTCAAAGGCCACCCGTTCCGGAATTCTCGTTGCGGCAATGCCCCGCATTGTCCCGGCAGGCATGAGGCTGCCGGAACCGGGACCCGGAATCTGTAGCAGGAACGAAAGAGTTTGCGAGCCCGAACGGAAGCGCCCGAGGCTTATGCGTGCGCCATCGGCATCCGCCCGCTAGGCGCGGGCCGCCTGATTGCGCAATTCGATCGGCGCCCGAATTTCGGAAAGCTCGCCGGGGCGCGCATGCTCCTGCCGATGAAACCCGGCTTCCCCCTCGACAGGGGCTTCGAGCAGCGCCTGAATCGTGTCGATGAAATTGTCCATGGTGGACTTGATCATCCAGAAATCGCGGGCCTTGCCGCCCGCATCGACCGCCGAAGCGCGGGACGCGATGGTCGCGCCGAGATAGATGCCCATGAAGACGATGCGCTGATCGAGAACCCGTTCGGGAATATGCGGCAAAAGCTCCCTTATGTGCTTCAGGCATTCCCGATAGCCGGAATCCCACTCGCCGCCTTGCAGCGCTCTGGTGATGATCTCGCGGTGGTTCATCGAAAGGGAGGCGACGAAGCGCATATAGGTGCCGTCCTGCTCCCGTATATCGCTGCCGCCGATGGACGGCCAGACGAGCATCTCGATGACTTCGCGGAGTGTCGTCGGCCCGCCATCGCGATGAAGACGGGCGAGCATCTCGTTGCGGCGATCATTGATGACTTTCGCGCCATCGATCACGAGTTCGCGGACCAGCGCTTCCTTCGTCCGGAAATAATAATGCAGGGAGCCCACATTGCGCTGCCCGGCTTCCGAAACGATCTCGCGGATCGAGACCCCATCGACGCCGCGCTCCGCAAAGAGCTTCAATGCAGCCAGCTTGATACGATCCCTCGTCTCGTCGCCCTTCATGTCGACAGCCCAACCCCGCTTCATTCCCGCTACGATCCTAACAATTTGACATAATAACACATCGCTGCCCAAAAGCGCGTCAGACCTGCCTTCGTATGACCCAATTTGAATAAAAATCATGTGGATGATTTATGCAGACGCACCAATAAAGTGCTGGTGCCCGCAAGCGCGCCATCGCGCCAAATCCGGACGCGCTGACGCCCGTTGCACTAGGCCCGCCGTCACTCGGCTCTCAGCCGGTAGCCCACGCCCGTCTCCGTCAGGATATGACGCGGGATCGTCGGATCTGCCTCGAGCTTTTCGCGAAGCTGGCGGACATAGACGCGCAGATATTGCACGTCTTCCGTATGAGCCGGCCCCCAGACCTCGCGAAGCAGGAAGCCATGCGTCAGCACCTTGCCCGCATGCATGACGAGAATGCGGAGCAGGTCGTATTCGCGGGCCGAGAGTTTCACCTCCCGGTCCCCGACCGTGACGATGCGCCACACGAGATCAACGGCGAGATCGCCGCTGCGGAAGACGGGCGCCTCGCCCTGCGCCTGAAGCCTGTGGCGCATGGCGGCCCGGATGCGTGCGACCAGTTCCTCCATCCCGAACGGCTTGGTCACGTAATCGTCGGCCCCGAGATCGAGCGCATGCACCTTGCCCTTTTCATCGTTGCGGACCGAGAGAACGATGATCGGCACCTGCGACTTCTCACGAAGTCTTTCGATCACCGAAAAGCCGTCCCCGTCCGGCAGGCCGAGGTCGAGAATGACGAGATCGGGCTCGTCCATCTGCGCCCTGGCCAGTGCGTCCGCGCCGCTCGCCGCCTCCGAAAGCCGGTAGCCCTGGGCCCCGAGGCTCGTGCGCAGGAAGCGCCGGATCTGCGGCTCGTCGTCCACGACGAGAATATGCGTCTGCGCGCTCATGACCGACGATCATCCTCGCCCGCGGGCAACATGATGGTGAATTGCGCCCCGCGCCGGTCCATCCGGTTGGCTGCCGTAATGCGCCCGCCAAATGCCTCGACAAAGCCGCGGCAGACGGCGAGCCCGAGCCCCGTTCCCGCCGGGCGCTGATCGCCCGCGCGGACGCGGTGGAACTTGTCGAAGATATGCTCGATCTCGTCGGGCGGAATGCCCTCGCCCTCATCGCTCACGCGAATGAGGACCTCGTCATGCGCGCGCTCGGCGCTGATGCGGACGAGGCTGCCGGGGTCCGAATATTTGGCCGCATTGTCGAGGAGGTTGAAGATCACCTGCTCGAGCAAAACGGCATCGGCGCGAATAGGCGGCAAGTCCGGCGACAGGTCGACCTCCACGCGATGCTTCGCCAGCAGGCGCGCCGCGCGGCGCAGCGCCGTTTCGACAAGCTCGCCGATCTCGACGCGATCGGCGCGGATGTTGAGCGCGCCCGCTTCCAGCCGCGTGATATCGAGCAGGTTTCCGACAAAGCGGTTGAGGCGCTCCGCCTCGTCCTCGATGGTCGCGATCAATTCGCCCCGCTCCTTCGTGTCGTAACGGTCGAAATAGCTTCTGAGGCTCGAGACGGCACCGATGATCGAGGCGAGCGGCGTTCTGAGATCGTGTGAAATGGAAGTGAGAAGCGCGGCGCGCAGCCGCTCCGTCTCGCTCATGACGCGCGCATTGTCGATATCCTCGGCAAGCCTGATGCGCTCGATCGAAACCGCGATCTGGTCGAGCAGCGCATCGAGGAGCCGCCCCTCGTCGGCAGTGAAGAGCGCGCCCGGCGCCTCGCGATCGAGACCGACAACGGCGAGCATTCCGCTTGCGGTCCTGATCGGCAGAAAGAGCCGCCTCGCTCCCGGCAGCGTGTTCGAGCCTCGCCCTGCGGGAGACTGATGATCGAAGGCCCAGCGCGCGGCCGCAAGATCCGCCTCGTCGGCGACATCGTCCGGCGGATAGCCCGCCGCAACGCTCATATGGCCGTCCGCCGGAAAGAGAAAGACGACGCGCAGCTTCAGCATCGAGGCGATCTGGAAAGATGCGGCCCAGAGAAGGTCGTCGAGATCGTTGATCCCGGCGAGCTTGCGGCTGAAGGAATTGAGTTCCGTCGTCGTCTTGATCTGCGCCTGCGCGACAACGATCTGGCGCCGCGTGCGCGCCGTCAGATTGCTGGTGAGCACCGCCACCACGGTGAAAAAAATGAGCGCGAGGATATTCGCCGGATCGGTGATCGTGAATGTGTAGAGCGGCGGCAGAAAGAAGAAGTTGTAGGCGAGCGTGCTGAGGAGCGAGGCAAAAAGCGACGGCCACAAACCGTAATTGACGGCCGTGAAGAGGATCGCCGCGAGAAAGACGAGCGAAATATTGGGAAGCGGCGCAACGAGCTGGATGAGCCTGCCCAGGACGATTGCAAGGCCGATGGTCAGCGTGCTCACCGCATAGGGCATCGGATCTATGCCCTCGCCCACGGCGCGCGTACGGATTGTCCTTTCGGCAGGTCCGGCATCGCCCGGCACCACATGAATGCCGATCATGCCGGCATTGCGGATGAGCGAACCGACGAGCGTGGGCCGGAAGGCCGCGAGAAAGCGGCCCCCGGCCGGCCGTCCGAGCACGATCTGCGTCACGTTGTTTTCGCGCGCATAGTCGAGGATCGTGTCGGCCACATGATCGCCCGAGAGCATGACAGCCTTGCCGCCCAGATTTTCCGCAAGGCGAAAGGCTTCGCTCAACCTGTCCCGCTCGGCCTCGCGCGCCGGAACGTGACCAAGCGCCTCGACATGGATCGCCGCCCAGTTGCAGCGCAGCCGGTCCGCCGAGCGGCGCGCATAGCGCACAAGGCCGGTCGAGGTCGGCCCGCCATCGATGCAGACGAGAAGCCGCTCATCCGTCGGCCACGGGCCCGCAATCGCATGAGCGCGCATATAGTTCAGCATCTGCTCGTCGACACGCTGCGCCGTCCGCCGAAGCGCAAGCTCGCGCAGCGCCGTCAGATTGCCGGGCGAGAAATAATGCTTGAGAGCGCGCTGCGCCGCGTCGCGCACATAGACCTTGCCTTCATGGAGGCGCTGGATCAGCACTTCCGGCGTGACATCGACGACCTCGATCTCGTCCGCCCGGTCGATGATCGAATCCGGTACCGTCTCGCGCACGCGAATCCGTGTGATCTGCGCCACGACGTCGTTCAGGCTTTCGACATGCTGCACGTTGAGCGTCGTGTAGACGTCGATGCCAGCGTCGAGAAGCTCCTCGACATCCTGATAGCGTTTGGGATGGCGCGATCCGGGCGCATTCGTATGCGCGAGTTCGTCGACGAGAACGAGCGACGGCCGCCTCGCGAGAACGGCGTCGATATCCATCTCTTCCAGTATCCGGCCCTTGTAGGACACACGCGCGCGAGGCAGCGTTTCAAGGCCGTGCGCCAGCCGCTCCGTTTCCGCGCGGCCATGCGTCTCGACGATGCCGATAACGACGTCCGCGCCTTCCCTGTGGCGCTCGGCGCCGGAGCCGAGCATTTCATAGGTCTTCCCGACGCCGGGAGCGGCGCCGAGAAAGATCTTGAGTTTGCCCCGCCCTTCCGCCGCCGCCTCCACGAGCAGGGCTTCGGGTGCGGGTCGTCTTGCAGTCTGGTCGATGCCTGCCATATGGCCCTGTCGGATCAGCGCGCCATTTTCGCCGTCGCGGCGTCGAGCGCCATGTTGAGCTGCAGGACGTTGACCGACGGCTCGCCAATGATACCGAGAGTTCGCGGCCGCGTGAACTGACCGACAAGCGCCTGAAGCCGGGCGGGATCGAGGTTTCGGGCCTTTGCGACGCGCGGCACCTGAAAGAGGGCGGCGGCGGGCGTGATGTCGGGGTCGAGGCCACTCGCCGAGGTCGTCACAAGATCGACCGGAACGGCCATGCCGGGGTTTTCGGCCTTCATCCTCTCGACATCGCTCCGGATACGCTCGATCAGCGCCTTGTTCGTGGGCCCGAGATTGGACCCCATCGAATTGGCGGCATTGTCGGGAAGCGCGATCATGCCGCCCTTCTCGTCGGTCCCGGTCGTCGCCGATGGGCGCCCGTGAAAATAGTCGGAGCGGGCGAATGCCTGCCCGATGATCCCGGAGCCGATCACCGTCCCGTTCCGCAGGATGAGGCTGCCCTCTGCCTGATGAGGAAAGATCGTTTGCGCAAGGCGCGTCATGCCGAGCGGGTAGATGATGCCAAGCATCACCGTGAAGAGGATCGTGAGAGCGATGGCGGGGCGGATTTCCTTCAGCATGGCATCTTCCTCATGCAAGACCGATGGCGGTGATGAGAATGTCGATGAGCTTGATGCCGATGAAGGGGACGATCACTCCGCCTGCCCCGTAAATCAGCAGATTGCGCATGAGGAAGGCGGCGGCGCTGCGCGGCGTGTACCGGACGCCGCGCAGGGCGAGCGGGATCAGGGCGATGATGATGAGCGCATTGAAGATGATCGCCGACAGGATCGCGCTTTGCGGCGTCGCGAGACCCATGATGTTGAGGACGCCGAGGCCGGGATAAAAGGCCGCGAACATGGCCGGAATGATCGCAAAATATTTGGCGACGTCATTGGCGATCGAGAAAGTGGTGAGCGTCCCGCGCGTCATAAGCAATTGCTTGCCGATGGCGACGACCTCGATGAGCTTCGTCGGGTCGCTATCGAGGTCGATCATGTTGCCCGCCTCGCGGGCTGCCTGCGTTCCCGTCTGCATGGCGACGCCGACATCGGCCTGCGCGAGCGCGGGGGCGTCATTGGTGCCATCGCCGCACATGGCGACGAGCTTTCCCTTGGCCTGTTCCTCGCGAATGAGCCGCAGCTTGTCCTCGGGCGTCGCCTGCGCGAGAAAATCGTCGACGCCAGACTCCGCCGCGATGGCCGCTGCCGTGAGCGGATTGTCGCCTGTGATCATGATGGTGCGGATGCCCATGCGGCGCAGCGCGGCAAAGCGCTCGCGGATGCCGCCCTTTATGATGTCCTTGAGATGAATGATGCCCAGGATCGCCTGATCCTTCGCGACCGCGAGCGGCGTACCGCCGGAACGCGCGATGCGGTCGACGGCCTGCTGAAATTCCTTCGGCACCACGACGTCCGGCGCCTCGGCGCGAATGAAATCGAGGATCGAGTCGGCGGCACCCTTTCTTATCCTGTGTCCTTCCATGTCGATGCCGCTCATGCGGGTCTGCGCGGAAAACGGAATGAACTTCGCATGCAGGCTCGCCAGCTCGCGGCCGCGCAGGCCGTATTTTTCCTTGGCGAGCACGACGATGGAGCGGCCTTCCGGCGTCTCGTCGCTGAGCGAGGAAAGCTGCGCCGCATCGGCAAGCTCCATCGCGCTCACGCCCGGCA
>NZ_JBATUH010000121.1:0-12499 GCF_049671045.1 Parvibaculum sp.
CCTACGGCCTGTCGAGTGGCGTCCTTCTACCCAACGAGTCGGGTTTCGTCAACCGCCATCGGGGTGTGCAGCGCCGCGCGCGGCCGTTAATTATCCGTTAACCACCTGCCCCGTCATCGCCGTCGCGCCGGCGGCCAGCGCGGAGCCGTCTGACGCGCCTTCCCGGCCCCGCAGCCCCCCTCGCCCTCCCAAAAAAACAGGGCCGCCCGAAGGCGGCCCCATCATGCCCTGTCGTGCATCCCAGGCGATCACTCAGCCGCCGGCAGCGCGCCGGTTGGCGGAACCGCTGGCGTCGGAGCCGGGCGCCGGTGCTGCGCCAGGATCAGATCATCGCGCCGGGTCGCGATCTCGCGCAGCGCCGCAGCGACCGAACCCGTGCCCGCCGGGATCAGCGAGCCAACGATCACGTTCTCCTTCAGGCCTTCCAGATTGTCGGACTTGCCGTTGACCGCCGCCTCGGTGAGGACGCGGGTGGTCTCCTGGAACGAAGCCGCCGAGATGAACGAGCGGGTCTGCAGCGACGCCTTGGTGATGCCGAGCAGCACCGGGTTGCCCTGGGCCGGCTGCTTCTTCTCTTCGATGAGCGCCTGATTGGCCTCATTGAGATCGAAACGGTCGACCTGCTCGCCGGTGAGGAACTCGGAATCGCCTGGATCGGTGATCTCAACCTTCTGCAGCATCTGGCGAACGATCACCTCAATGTGCTTGTCGTTGATGGTCACGCCCTGCAGACGGGAGACCTCCTGGATCTCGTTGACGAGATAGGCGGCCAGTTCCTCGACGCCCTTGATGGCGAGGATGTCGTGCGGCGCGGGATTGCCGTCGACAATGAAGTCGCCAACTTCCACCACGTCGCCGTCCTGAAGGTGAATGTGCTTGCCCTTCGGGATCAGGTACTCGACCGCATCCGAACCATCATGCGGCTCCAGCGACAGGCGACGCTTGTTCTTGTAGTCACGGCCGAAGCGGACGGTGCCCGACTTCTCGGCGATGATGGCGGCTTCCTTCGGACGCCGCGCCTCGAACAGCTCCGCCACCCGCGGCAGGCCGCCGGTGATGTCGCGGGTCTTGGCGCTGTCCATCGGGATACGCGCCAGCACGTCGCCAGCCTTGACCGTCGCGCCGGGATCCACCGCAATGATCGCGTCCACCGACAGCAGCGAACGGGCGTCGCTGCCGCGCTGCAGCTTGGCGATCTTGCCGTTCTGCATGATGACCATCGCCGGCTTCAGGTCGGCGGTGCGCGCGCTTCCGCGCCAGTCGATGACCATACGCTTGGCGATGCCGGTCGACTCGTCGACCGTCTCCGTCAGCGATGCGCCCTCGACCAGGTCCTCGTACGCCACCACGCCGTCGACCTCGGTGAGAACCGGACGGGTATAGGGGTCCCAGTCGGCAATGCGCTGGCCGCGCTTCACCGTATCGCCGTCATCGACCTTCAGGCGCGCGCCGTACTGCACGCGGTGGGCGGCGCGTTCGACGCCGTCCGGCCCCATGATGACGATCGAGATGTTGCGCGCCAGGGCGACGAGCTCACCCTCGGAGTTCCGCGCCACGTGGCGGTTGCGGATCTTGACCGTGCCCTCGAAATTGGTCTCGAGGAACGAATGGTCGGCGATCTGCGCGGCGCCGCCGATGTGGAAGGTGCGCATGGTCAGCTGGGTGCCCGGCTCGCCGATCGACTGCGCGGCGATGACGCCGACAGCCTCACCCATGTTGACCGTCTCGCCACGGGCCAGGTCGCGGCCGTAGCAGGTGGCGCACACGCCGTTCTTCGACTGGCAGGTCAGAACCGAACGGATCTTCACCTGCTGGACGTTCGCGGCGTTGATCGGGTCGATGTGCTTCTCTTCGACCATCTCGCCCTTGGCGACGATCACATTGCCTTCAGCGTCAAAGACGTCCTCCGCCACCGTGCGCCCGAGCACGCGGGACACCAGCGACGCCACGATCTGACCGGAGTCGATGATGGCGCGCATGGTGATGCCGCTCTCGGTGCCGCAATCCGGCTCGCGGATCACCGCGTCCTGGGCGACGTCCACCAGACGGCGGGTCAGGTAGCCCGAGTTGGCGGTCTTCAACGCGGTGTCCGCGAGGCCCTTGCGGGCGCCGTGGGTCGAGTTGAAGTACTCAAGAACGTCCAGACCTTCCTTGAAGTTCGAGACGATGGCGCTCTCGATGATCTCACCCGACGGCTTGGCCATCAGGCCGCGCATGGCGCCGAGCTGCTTCATCTGCGCCGGCGAGCCACGGGCGCCGGAGTGCGCCATCATGTAGATGGAGTTCACCGGCAGGTCGCGGCCGTTGGCGTCCTTCTTGACGGTCGAGATGCCGACCATCATTTCGGCGGCCAGCTTGTCCGAGCACTTGGCCCAGGCGTCCACCACCTTGTTGTACTTCTCGCCCTGGGTGATCAGGCCGTCCTGGTACTGCTGCTCGTAGTCCTTCACGAGCGCGCGGGTGGCGTCGACGATCTCCCACTTGTTCGGCGGCACGACCATGTCGTCCTTGCCGAAGGAGATGCCGGCGCGGCAGGCGTGCGCGAAGCCCAGCGCCATGATGCGATCGCAGAAGATCACCGATTCCTTCTGGCCGCAGACGCGGTAGACGAGGTCGATGAGCCCCTGGATCTCCTTCTTCGTCATGAGCTTGTTCACGACGTCGAAGGGCAGACGCGGGTGCGAGGGGATGACGCGCGACAGGATCACGCGACCCGGCGTGGTGTCATAGGTGCGCGTCGTCTGCTCGCCGTTCTCGTCGAGACCGGTCCAGCGGTACTTGATCTTGCTGTGCAGCGTCACGACCCGGCTGGCGATGGCGTGCTCGAGCTCGCCGAACTCCCCGTAGACGCCCTGCATGGGGTTGCGCGTATTGCCGGCCTTGTATTCGCCTGGCTCGCCGTCCGCGATCATCGACAGGTAATACAGGCCAAGCACGATGTCCTGGGACGGCACGATGATCGGCGCGCCGTTGGCCGGGTGCAGGATGTTGTTGGTCGACATCATCAGCACGCGCGCTTCCAGCTGCGCTTCGAGCGACAGCGGAACGTGCACGGCCATCTGGTCGCCATCAAAGTCGGCGTTGAAGGCCGCGCAGACCAGCGGGTGAAGCTGGATCGCCTTGCCTTCGATCAGCACCGGCTCGAAAGCCTGAATGCCGAGACGGTGCAGCGTCGGCGCGCGGTTGAGCAGCACGGGATGCTCGCGAATGACTTGCTCGAGAATGTCCCAGACCTCAGGCCGTTCCTTCTCGACGAGCTTCTTCGCCTGCTTGACGGTGGCGGAAAGACCCTTCGCCTCGAGCCGCGAATAGATGAACGGCTTGAAGAGTTCGAGCGCCATTTTCTTCGGCAGGCCGCACTGGTGGAGCTTCAGCTCCGGGCCGACCACGATGACCGAGCGGCCCGAATAGTCCACGCGCTTGCCGAGCAGGTTCTGGCGGAAGCGCCCCTGCTTGCCCTTGAGCATATCGGCGAGCGACTTCAGCGGGCGCTTGTTCGCGCCCGTTATGACGCGGCCGCGGCGGCCGTTGTCGAACAGCGCGTCGACCGCTTCCTGCAGCATCCGCTTTTCGTTGCGGATGATGATGTCGGGCGCGCGCAGTTCCATCAGCCGCTTCAGTCGGTTGTTTCGGTTGATGACGCGGCGATAGAGGTCGTTGAGGTCGGACGTCGCGAAGCGGCCGCCATCGAGCGGAACGAGCGGGCGCAGCTCCGGCGGAATGACCGGGATGACGGTCATGATCATCCATTCCGGACGGTTGCCGGATTCGATGAACGCCTCGATGAGCTTCAGACGCTTCGCGAGCTTCTTGGGCTTCAGTTCGGTGGTCGCCTCGGCGATCTCGGTGCGCAGATCGGTGGCAATCTTCTCAAGATCGAGCGCGGTCAGGATTTCGCGGATCGCTTCGGCGCCGATGGCCGCCGTGAAGCTGTCCTCGCCATACTGATCCTGCGCGTCCAGATACTCTTCTTCCGACAGAAGCTGGCGCTCCTTGAGCGGCGTGAGACCGGGCTCGAGAACGATGTAGTTCTCGAAGTAGAGGACGCGCTCAAGATCCTTCAGCGTCATGTCGAGCAGAAGGCCGATGCGCGACGGCAGCGACTTCAGGAACCAGATATGGGCGACCGGCGCCGCAAGCTCGATGTGGCCCATGCGCTCGCGCCGGACCTTCGACAGCGTGACTTCGACGCCGCACTTCTCGCAGATGATGCCCTTGTACTTCATCCGCTTGTACTTGCCGCACAAGCACTCATAGTCCTTGATCGGACCGAAGATGCGCGCACAGAAGAGGCCGTCACGCTCGGGCTTGAACGTGCGGTAGTTGATCGTTTCCGGCTTCTTGATCTCGCCGTAAGACCAGGAAAGAATCCGCTCGGGGCTCGCGATCGAGATCTTGATCTGATCGAATGTCTGAGCCGGCACCGTCGGATTGAAAAGGTTCATGACCTCTTGGTTCATGCACTTCTCCTAGGGCCTCCAGGAAAACGGGGTGTCGCGTTTGACATGTCCGATGGGGCCAGCCGGACATGTCTGCCCCGTATGTCGAATTCGGTTGCCTTCCCGTCCGCTGCGGGAGAAGGCGGCGGCGCGCTCCTCATCGAAGCGCGCCGCATCGTGTCGTCTAGCCTGCCTGCGGCAGCAGCAACTCGACATTGAGGCCGAGCGACCGCATTTCCTTCACAAGCACGTTGAAGCTCTCGGGAATGCCGGCTTCGAACGTGTCGTCGCCGCGGACGATCGCCTCATAGACCTTGGTGCGTCCGGCAACGTCGTCGGACTTCACCGTCAGCATTTCCTGCAGCGTGTAGGCCGCGCCATATGCTTCGAGCGCCCAGACTTCCATTTCGCCGAAACGCTGGCCGCCGAACTGGGCCTTGCCGCCCAGAGGCTGCTGCGTGACGAGGCTGTATGGGCCGATCGAACGCGCGTGGATCTTGTCGTCCACCAGGTGATGCAGCTTCAGCATGTAGATGTAGCCGACAGTCACCTTGCGATCGAACTGCTCACCCGTGCGCCCGTCATGGAGCACGACCTGGCCGGAGTGATCGACGCCGGACATCTCGAGCATCTCGACGATGTCCTGCTCATGAGCACCGTCGAAGACCGGCGTCGCGATCGGCACGCCCGCCTCGAGGTTGCCCGCCATCTCGACGAGCTGTTCGTCGTCGAGCGAGGCCACCGTCTCGTCCTTGCCGTAGATCGTCTTGACGAGGTCCTTGAGCTCCCTCGTCTTCTCCTCGCGGCGATAGACGTCGAGAGCGGCCGAGATCTTCTTGCCGAGGCTCGCGCAGGCCCAGCCAAGATGCGTCTCGAGGATCTGCCCGACGTTCATGCGGCTCGGCACGCCGAGCGGGTTGAGCACGATATCGACCGGCTGACCGTCCTCAAGATAGGGCATGTCCTCCATCGGCACGATGCGGCTGATGACACCCTTGTTGCCGTGACGTCCGGCCATCTTGTCGCCCGGCTGCAGCTTGCGCTTCACCGCGACGAACACCTTGACCATCTTCATCACGCCGGGCGGCAGCTCGTCGCCGCGCTGCAGCTTGTCGACCTTGTCGGCGAAGCGCGCCTCGAGACGCTGCCTGCCCTCGTCGAACTGCTTCCTCAGCGCCTCGACTTCGGCCATCGCCTTGTCGTTCTGAAGCGCGATCTGCCACCACTGGCCCTTCGTCAGGCTGTCGAGCACCGCGCTCGTCACCTTCGAGCCCGCCTCGAGGCCCTTCGGGCCGGAGACGATCTGCTTGCCGAGCAGAAGCTCGGACAGGCGGCCATAGACGTTGCGCTCGAGGATCGCGAATTCGTCGTCGCGGTCCTTCGCGAGACGCTCGATCTCCTCGCGCTCGATCGCCATGGCGCGCTCGTCCTTGTCGATGCCGTGGCGGTTGAACACGCGCACCTCGACGACCGTGCCCTGCACGCCGGGCGGCAGGCGAAGCGACGTGTCGCGCACGTCCGACGCCTTCTCGCCGAAGATGGCGCGCAGCAGCTTCTCTTCCGGCGTCATCGGGCTCTCGCCCTTCGGCGTGATCTTGCCGACGAGGATGTCGCCCGGATTGACCTCGGCGCCGATATAGACGATGCCGGCTTCGTCGAGGTTCTTCAGAGCCTCTTCACCGACGTTCGGAATATCGCGCGTGATTTCCTCCGGCCCGAGCTTCGTGTCGCGCGCCATCACCTCGAATTCCTCGATGTGAATGGAGGTGAACACGTCGTCGCGCACGATCCGTTCGGAAATCAGGATCGAGTCTTCGAAGTTGTAGCCGTTCCAGGGCATGAACGCGACGAGCACGTTGCGGCCCAGAGCGAGATCACCAAGCTCCGTGGACGGACCGTCGGCGATGATGTCGCCCTTCTTCACCTGGTCGCCCACGCGCACGAGCGGGCGCTGGTTGATGCAGGTGTTCTGATTCGAACGCTGGAACTTGCGCAGGTTGTAAATGTCGACGCCCGACTTCGCGGGGTCGAGTTCTTCCGTCGCACGGATAACGATACGGGTCGCGTCGACCTGATCGATCACGCCGGTGCGGCGCGCCGCGATGGCGGCGCCGGAGTCGCGCGCCACGACCGCTTCCATGCCGGTGCCGACGAGCGGCGCCTCGGAGCGGATGAGCGGCACGGCCTGACGCTGCATGTTCGAGCCCATGAGAGCGCGGTTGGCGTCGTCATTCTCGAGGAAGGGAATGAGCGCCGCAGCCACCGAGACGATCTGCTTCGGCGACACGTCGATGAAATCGACCTGCTCCGGCGGCACCATCTCGAAGTCGCCGTCGATGCGGCAGTTGACGAGTTCGCCTTCGATCTCGCCCTTCTTGCCGATCTGGATGTTCGCCTGGGCGATGCGGTAGCGCGCCTCTTCCATGGCGGAGAGATAGACGACCTCGTCCGTCACCTTGCCGCCCTTGACGCGCCGGTACGGGCTTTCGATGAAGCCGTACTTGTTGACGCGCGCGAAAGTGGCGAGCGAGTTGATGAGACCGATATTCGGGCCTTCCGGCGTTTCGATCGGGCAGATGCGGCCGTAATGCGTCGGGTGAACGTCGCGAACCTCGAAGCCCGCGCGCTCGCGCGTAAGGCCGCCCGGCCCGAGAGCCGAGAGGCGGCGCTTATGCGTGATCTCGGAGAGCGGGTTCGTCTGGTCCATGAACTGCGAGAGCTGCGACGAGCCGAAGAACTCGCGCACCGCGGCGGCCGCCGGCTTCGCGTTGATCAGGTCGTGCGGCATCACCGTGTCGATATCGACCGACGACATGCGTTCCTTGATCGCGCGCTCCATGCGGAGCAGACCGACGCGATACTGGTTCTCCATGAGCTCGCCGACCGAGCGCACGCGGCGATTGCCGAGATTGTCGATGTCGTCGATCTCGCCCTTGCCGTCGCGCAGGTCCACCAGCGTCCTGATGACGGCGATGATGTCTTCCTTGCGCAGCACGCGCACCGTGTCCTCGGCGTCGAGGTTGAGGCGCATGTTCATCTTCACGCGGCCGACGGCCGAGAGATCGTAGCGCTCGGGATCGAAAAAGAGGCTCTGGAAGAGCGCCTCGCCCGTCTCCGGCGTCGGAGGCTCGCCCGGACGCATCACGCGGTAGATGTCGATGAGGGCCTGATCGCGGTTCGTGCACTTGTCGACCGCAAGCGTGTTGCGGATGAAGGCGCCCGTGTTGACATGGTCGATGTCGAGCGTCGCGAGCTCGTCATAGCCCGCCTCGACCAGCGTCTGAAGCAGCTTCGGCGTGATCTCCTCGCCCGCCTCGGCGAAGATTTCACCCGTCTCCATGTTGACGATTTCATCGGCGAGATAGCGGCCGAAGAGATCCTCGTCCTGAACGCGAAGCTCCTTGAGCCCGTCTTCGGCGAGCTTGCGCGCGAGGCGCGGCGTCATCTTCTTGCCGGCTTCAACCACGACCTTGCCGGTCTTGGCATCGACGAGATCGTGCTCCGGCTTCACGCCGCGGAAGCGCTCCGCGTCGAAGGGCACACGCCAGCCTTCCTTCGCCTTGGTGAAGGTGACGCGGTTGTAGAACGTGCTGAGAATGCCCTCGGAATCGAGGCCGAGCGCATAGAGAAGCGTCGTCACCGGCAGCTTGCGGCGACGGTCGATGCGCACATAGACGATGTCCTTCGCGTCGAACTCGAAATCGAGCCACGAGCCGCGATAAGGGATCACGCGCGCGGCGAAGAGAAGCTTGCCCGAGGAATGGGTCTTGCCCTTGTCATGATCGAAGAAGACGCCCGGCGAGCGGTGCATCTGCGAAACGATGACGCGCTCAGTGCCGTTGACGACGAAGGTGCCGTTCTCGGTCATGAGCGGCATGTCGCCCATATAGACATCCTGCTCCTTGATGTCCTTGACGGACTTCGCGCCCGTATCCTCGTCGACCTCGAACACGATGAGGCGCAGCGTCACCTTGAGCGGCGCGGCAAAGGTCATGCCGCGCTGCTGGCACTCATCGACATCGTATTTCGGCTGCTCGAATTCGTAGCGAACGAACTCAAGAGTGGCCGTATCGGAAAAATCGCTGATCGGGAAGACCGACTTGAAGACGGACTGAAGGCCCTGGTCGAGGCGTCCGCCGGCCAGCTCTTCAACCTGCAGAAACTGATCGTATGAATATTTCTGGACTTCAATGAGGTTCGGCATTTCGGCGATCTGCGGAATGCGACCGAAGGATTTGCGAACCCGCTTACGACCAGTGAAGGACTGCGTCATCTGTGCTCCTCGCAACGCTCTGATAAGAACGGCGGCCGGGCCTGTAGTCTTTCGAAGGCTGAGCCGCCCGGTCAGTATGCCCAGCCATTTCTCTCTTCGCCTCCACCCCCTGGGGAGAGAGGCCGGGACGAGGAACACCGCCCTCGTCCCGTCTCACATACGCAGGTCGAATTACTTGAGTTCGACCTTGGCGCCAGCCTTCTCGAGCTGGGCCTTGATCTTGTCGGCTTCTTCCTTCGAAGCGCCTTCCTTGACGGTCTTCGGCGCGCCTTCGACGAGATCCTTCGCTTCCTTGAGGCCAAGGCCGGTGATCGCGCGGACTTCCTTGATCACCTCGATCTTCTTGTCGCCGGCGGCGGCAAGGACGACCGTGAATTCGGTCTGGGCTTCAGCGGCCGGAGCGGCAGCGCCGCCGGCGGCAACAGCGGCGACCGCGACCGGAGCCGCAGCCGAAACGCCCCACTTCTCTTCGAGAAGCTTAGAAAGCTCGGCGGCCTCGAGAACCGTAAGGCTCGAAAGCTCGTCGACGATTTTTGCAAGATCAGCCATTTTTCACATCTCTCTTGGTTCGGTTGGTATCGGTAATCACGACAGCAGCCCCGCTCGGGGATCAGGCTGCTTCGCCCTTGGTGGCATAGGCATTCAGCACGCGTGCGAGCTGACCCGCCGGCGCCTGCACCACACCCGCAATGCGGGTCGCAGGCGTCTGGATCATGCCCACCAGCTTTGCACGCAGCTCGTCGAGCGACGGCAGTTCAGCAAGCTGCTTCACCGCATTCGCGTCGAGGAACGTCTCGCCCATCGCGCCGCCCAGGACCACCAGCTTCTGGTTTGCCTTGGCGAACTCGACCGCGACCTTGGGGGCCGCAACCGGGTCTTGCGAATAAGCGATAGCCGTCGGCCCGGCGAACAGATCAGCGATCTGTGCGTTCGCCTTCGTGCCTTCCAGAGCGAGCTTGGCGATCCGGTTTTTCGTTACCTTCAACTCGGCGCCAGCCTTGGCCATCCGCATACGGAGATCAGTCATCTCCGTCACGGTGAGGCCGCTGTAGTGGGCGACGACGACCACATTGGCGCTTGAGAAAACGCCGTTGAGGTGCGTCAAGAGCTCTGCCTTTCCAGCTCTATCCACTTGCTCTCTCCGTGCGCATGAAACCCTCATGCGCCTGGGGGCGGTTTTATCTCCCCAACAGGGAGCCTCGACCGCCATTGGCATTTGCCGCCCATCTCATCCCTTGAAGGCCAGCTTCGCGGGGCTCCGACGAGCAGCGCTCACTTGCCTGTCCCGGGTTCCAACCGATCCCACCGGCCCGAGGGCCCATGAAACCGTTCAAACTCCCGTCTATTGCCGGCCGCCTCATCTGGCGATTAAGCCTCGGCTCGCGCCTCGGCACCCGCAGTCTCGGACAGGTAAACGGACGATGGCGTGGCCACTCCGGCCCATGAGCCGAAGCGACCACGCTTCCCGTCCGTCTGACCGCCTCGCACCTTCCGATGCGAAACGGAAACTCTCAACGCGCGAGCCCTCAGGCCGCGTGAACGCTCTGCGGCTCGACCTTCACACCAGGTCCCATCGTCGAGCTGATGGCGATCTTCTTGATGTAGGTGCCCTTGGCGCCTGCCGGCTTCGCCTTCTGCACGGCATCGATCAGCGCACGGACGTTGCCGAGGATCTGATCTTCCGTGAAGCTCGCCTTGCCCACGCCAGCCTGCACGATACCCGCCTTCTCGACGCGGAACTCGACCGCACCGCCCTTGGCCGCCTTGACAGCCTCGGCGACGTCGGGCGTGACCGTGCCCACCTTCGGGTTCGGCATCAGGCCGCGCGGGCCCAGCACCTTACCGAGACGGCCGACGAGCGGCATCATGTCCGGCGTGGCGATGCAGCGATCGAACTCGATCTTGCCCGAAAGGATCGTCTCGGCCAGATCTTCGGCACCGACGATATCGGCGCCCGCCTTCTGCGCGGCTTCGGCCTTGTCGCCCTTCGCGAAAACCGCGACGCGGACCGAACGGCCGGAGCCGTTGGGCAGCGCGACAACGCCGCGAACCATCTGGTCGGCATGGCGCGGATCGACGCCGAGAGCGATCGCCACTTCGATCGTCTCGTCGAACTTCGCCGTTGCATGCGCCTTCACAAGCTTGATCGCCTCGTCGAGCGAGTAGGCCTTCTTGTTGTCGACGCCTTCACGGGCCTTCCTGATACGCTTTCCGTCTTTGCTCATCGCCCTTACTCCACAACCTGCAGGCCCATGGAACGGGCGGAACCGACAATGATCTTCGTCGCCTGATCGAGATCCTTCGCGTTGAGGTCCGCGAGCTTGGCTTCCGCGATCTCGCGGCACTGCGCCATCGTCACGGAGGCAGCAGGCGTGCCGCGACCCGGGGTCTTGGAAGCCGTCTCGATCTTCGCAGCCTTCTTGAGGAAGTAGGTCGCCGGCGGCGTCTTCATCACGAAGGTGAAGGAGCGGTCGGAATAAGCCGTGATGACGACCGGAATCGGCATGCCCGGTTCCATCTTCTGCGTCTGCGCGTTGAACGCCTTGCAGAATTCCATGATGTTCAGACCGCGCTGACCGAGCGCGGGGCCGATGGGCGGCGACGGGTTAGCTTGGCCCGCCTTCACCTGCAGCTTGATATAGCCTTCGATTTTCTTCGCCATTTCAATCCCCTTCCGGAAAATCCGGAGATACTGGGTTAGTGGTCAGCGACGCAGCGGATCGAACGAAACCGCAGCGCCTCCCACAACAAGGACGGGTCAGAGCTTCTCGACCTGTCCGTACTCGAGTTCGACCGGCGTGGCGCGGCCGAAAATCGACACGGCCACCTTGAGCCGCGCCTTCTCTTCGTCGACTTCCTCGACGAAACCGTTGAACGACGCGAACGGCCCGTCCGCAACTCGAACCTGCTCGCCGATCTCGAACGTGACCGAAGGCTTCGGACGTTCGACGCCCTCCTGCACCTGGTGCAGAATATGGTCGATCTCGCGCTGGCTGATCGGCTGCGGCTTGTTGTCCGCGCCGAGAAAGCCCGTGACCTTCGGCGTGTTCTTGATCAGATGATAGGTCTGATCGGTCAGTTCCATCTTCACCAGCACATAACCGGGATAGAACTTTCGCTCGGTGCTGACCTTGCGGCCGCGCCGAACCTCGACGACCTCTTCGGTCGGAACGAGGATTTCCTCGAACAGTTCCTCAAGACCCTGCTGTCCCGCCTGCTCGCGGATCGACTCCGCGACCTTCTTTTCGAAGTTCGAGTAGGCGTGAACGATATACCAGCGTTTGGTCATAATCTTCTGTCTTTCGAGGGGCGCGCCCCTGGCCTTAGCTTCCCAGACCGAGAATGAGCGAAACCCCGTAGCTCAAGGTCATGTCCGCCGCGAAGAAAAATATCGTCGTGAAGGCGACCATGATGAAAACCATGATCGTTGTCACCACCGTCTCGCGGCGCGTCGGCCACGTGACCTTCGCGGTCTCGGACCTCACCTGCTGCAAGAACTCAAGCGGATTGGTTTTCGCCATGACCTCTACAAGAGTCCCTTCAAGTTCATCGAGTCCGCGGTGGCAGGAGTGGAGGGGCTCGAACCCCCAACCCCCGGTTTTGGAGACCGGTGCTCTACCAGTTGAGCTACACTCCTAATCCCGCCGAGAACGCGGACGGATTACTTCAACACCTTCGAGACGACGCCAGCGCCGACGGTCCTGCCGCCTTCACGGATGGCGAAGCGGAGCTTCTCCTCCATCGCGATCGGCGCGATCAGCGTCACGCTCATCTTCACGTTGTCGCC
>NZ_JBATUH010000122.1:0-23067 GCF_049671045.1 Parvibaculum sp.
GGTCGCGGCGGTCGTCGTCATGGCGGCGCGGCATCAGGATTTGCGATTCCGTGATGGGCGCGGGCCTGTCCTCGTCGTACTTCAACGCCAGCGCAGCGCGGGCGAACACTTCCGATTCCCCGGCGTCGAGCGTGATGGCGCGCATGGCATCGCGGGATTCCTGCGCCCGGTCGAAACCGTGCAGGACTTCGTAAGCGCCTTCGATGACGTGCCCGGCTACGTCGCCCTTGTGGGGCACGCGCACGTCCGCCACGGTGTCGCCGCAGACAAGGCCATTGCTGCAGACGAAACGAAACATTCCGGCCAGCATCTGATAGCTGCTGGTGCCGTCATGGGAGTTCAGCAGGATGATTTCGTTGGCCTCGCGGCCGTTGATCTGGCTGGCGTGGCGCAGCCGGATCATGTGCTTGGTGTAGTCGCGACGGTCGTCGTGGCGCACGCGGGTTTGCGTCACCATGAAAGGCTCGAAGCCTTCCCCGCGCAGTTCTTGCAGTACGGTCGCGGTGGGGATGTAGCTGTACCGCTCGGAGCGGCTTTCGTGCGGTGCCTCCGCAAAGATGGACGGGGCCACGGCCCGGATTTGGTCGTCGGACAAGGGACGTTCCGAACGCAGCACCGGGGAACGGGAAGCGAAGCGGGATGCGAGTTGCATGGCATTTCTCCTGACAAAGAAAAAAGGGGTTGCTGTTCACCGCACACCGGATTCCTAGATTCGGAAGCCCAGCCTTTCGGCGGTTCGGTGCGGTCGGCACGAGGAACCCGGTTGGCCCTGTTGCCACCGTCTTTCCTGAGTTCATCGCCCGCGACGGTCAGAGCGCGCGGACGGGGGCCGTCAAGGAGGCAAGCGCAGGGTTGGTGCGGCCCGCAGGCGCAGCCGAGGACACGGCCCTGCGCGCCTTGACGGCACACGGCCGCGGGCTACAGTCGCGGTGAAGGTGATGAAGTCAGGGGAGACGGTTGGACATGGCAACGGCCCCTCAGCACGCCGACAGCACGGCAAGCGAAGCGCGCAGGCCCGGATCTAGGAATCCGGGCCGGAGGCGTCAGCCGAGCGGAGCGAGGGAACGATGGAAGCCCGTCAGGGGCGAGACGCCGCAGGCGGCTCGATGCGCTACGCGCACGACAGCGCGACCGGCCATGTTTCTTGGCCGGGGACGCACGGACTCCAAGGCTCGATGTACAAGCTCATGCGCCAGTCATCGGGAAACAGGTTCGACAGCGGCTGCTGCGGTCTGGCCGATCCGGCGCAGCCGGTTCGGCGGCCTTTGAGGGGCGCCAAGCTCCGCGCGGCGGGGATAGCCCGCAGGGCTTTCCCCTGGAGGCAAGCGCAGCGCGCAGCGCCCCGTCAGGGGCACTTAGGCATCACGCCGAGTCGTCAGGACGCAGGCTGGATTCCGCAACCGGCATCCAAGGCGAAGTCGAGTTCAGGTAGTAGCGCCTGCCACGCGCATACAGCCCCGAAGGCTCGGTAGGCTGGTAGAACCCGGTGACGCGGCGCCGGAACTGCGCGCCAAACTCGTTGGTGTAGATCACCGCGTCGCCGATCTTGAAGCGCAAGGGCTGACCGTTCTCCGGCGCGAACGGCTTGAGCGCATCGTGTTGCGCCGTGATTTCGATGATGTAGTCGTGATGGCTGCTCATGGCATTGATCTCCTGCGAAGGTTGGGAAAGCGCAAGGAGCGCCTTGCGGCGCTCCAAGGGCTGGTTCAGACGACGACACGCCCGACCAACCGGGCATCGCGCGCGTAGGCGCTCAACCGCTTCTCGGCGCGGAAAGACAGGTCGCGCTCGATCGGCAGGCCCAGCCTGCCGCGCACGGTCGCCAGCTCGCCCAGGCTGACCCAGCCGATTTCCGGCATCCCCAGGCCCAGGTCGCAAAGACCAAAGGCGTGGTCGTGGTCATCGGGATCAATCTCGGTCAGCAGCCAGGTCGCGCCGGCATCCGGCGTGAACAGCTTGACGACGGGTGCCGGATCGAAGTCCGGGTTCTCCAAGGATTCGCGGCCGTTGGCCAGCAGCACGATGCGCTGCTCGTCAGTGATGAGTGCGTTGTTCATGGTGAACTCCTGAAAGGTTGCCGGGCGGAATTGCCCGCTCCTTCCGAGGCACGGCGCAGCGCAAGCAGTCAGGGGTCAACGACGACCGCCAGGACGCAAGCGCCATCGGCGCGCAGCCCTTGACGGCGAGAACGCCGTGGCACGATGAAGGGGACAGCAAGACCGCCTCCCTCGCACCTCCACGCACGCGGTTTTTGGCAAGCGAAGCGCGCAGGCCCGAATAGCAATCCGGGCCGGAGGCATCAGCGATGTGAAAGGCGGGCAGTTCTTAAATGCGCGCTCAGTCCCGGTGCAGATCGTCAACGATCATGGGATGACGGTGCCCGCCTCGGTCTGCTTGTTCGCGCAAGTGAGGATGATCTGGCGGTAGATGATCGTGGGCGATGTCGGAAGAATCACTAGCGGGCCAGAGCCACAGCGCCAGTCCCACTCCGACAAGACCAATCAGCGACATGATGATGAAGGTCGATTGCAGCCCAAAGGCAGCGCCGAAGCGACCGGCCAAGGGATAGCAAATGAGCCAACACGCATGGGACAGGGCGAATTGCGCGGCAAAGACCGCGGGGCGATCCTCGGGATGAGCGGAGCGGCGCAACAGCCGGCCGGAAGGTGTTTGCGCCACGCTGTAGCCGAAGCCGACCACCAACCAGATCACCACCAGAACGGCATAGGTCGGAATCATTGCCCCGGCTGCCGTTCCCACAACCAGCATCGTCGCTCCCGCAATCATGACAGGTCGATCAGCAATCTTGTCGAGCAGGCGAGGCAGCGCGAAGGCCGCAACCATCGACCCGCCTCCGAAGGCCGCCAGCGCCCACGCTACCTCGGATTCGCCCAGGCCAAAGCGTGCCTTCACGATGACCACCGTGTTCACGATCACCATTGACCCCGCTGCTGCCACAGCGAGGCTGATCGCCAGCAGACCCCGAAGGCGCGGCGTGGCGAGGTAAATGCGCGTGCCCCGCGTAGTACGATCCCATATGCCACGACACGGGCCGGGAACGGTTGTGGGAAGCCTCACGCTGACCACAAGCGCGGCTGACACGAGGAAGCCGAGAACCGTTCCGGCAAACAGGTTGTGGAAGCTGATGACCGTCAGTAGCGCGGCGGCCAGCATCGGGGAAATCAGGCTTTCCAAATCGTAGGCCAGCCGGGAAAGCGACAGTGCTTTCGTGTACTCGTCTTCGTCGGGAAGGATGTCCGGGATAGTGGCTTGAAAGGTCGGCGTGAAGCCTGCGGACGCCGCCTGCAAGACGAAGATCAGCAGATAGATTTGCCAGATTTCGCTGACAAAGGGCAGGCAGAGCGCAACGGATGCTCGTACTAGGTCAAGGGCAACGAGCAACGACCGTCGCGGCAGCCGGTCGGCGAACGCCTGCGCGACCGGGGCGACTCCGACATAGGCCAGCATCTTGATTGCGAGTGCCGTCCCGAGTACCGCGCCGGCATTCGCCCCGGCCAGATCGTAGGCAAGCAGGCCAAGGGCCACCGTCATCAGGCCGGTGCCGACAAGCGCAATCACCTGAGCGGCGAACAGGTGACGATAGGTACGGTTCTTCAGGACGGAGAGCATCGGCGGGCCTCAGAGCAGTTTGGTCAGTGCCTTCATTTCGGTCAAAACGGAGTCTTCGTCATGGGCCAGGCAATGGTCGATGTGGTCGTGGATCAGGACGCGCTTTGCGGCCGTCACCGCGCTTTCCACCGCCGCGAGCTGGCGGGCGATGTCGAGACAGGATTCGCCACTTTCGATCATCCCTATGACGTGCCGAAGATGACCATCGGCGCGTTTCAGCCGCTTCACGAGATCGGGATGGGTTGAGTGCTTGTGTGTCGCGTTCATGTGGCAATTGTATCCCCCCTGGGGGGATATGAAAAAGTGCGCCGCCCGCGAAGGAGCGACGCACCGAAGGCCGCACGACGCAATCAGCCCGCCGCCGGCGCTGTCATCGACTGCAACTGCTCGATCACGCCAGGCTCAACGAACACGCAAGCCTGCTCGTCCGCGATCGGCACGTTGAACACCTGCGCGAACACCGTGCGCCGCAGATGGGCCAGCCGGCCCGTCCGGTATGCCTGCTCGGGCTTCATGCGCCCGCCAGCCTGCGACCCGCTGCGCTGCGGATCGCATTCGACCAGCGCGACAAAGCCATCGTCGGCCAGCTTCTGATGCTCGGGGCACAGGCCCCAGCCGGTCGCCGTGTGGCGCTCCATGCTCGCGCGCAGGCGCTTGTCCAGCAGGATCGCGCCGGTGTCGAACGCCGTGCCGCAGACCAAGCAAACGTGCTGTTCGAGGGAAACGTGTGATTTGTCGTTCATGACGGTTCTCCGGTTGCAAGGGCGGAATTGCCCGGAACCGTCGCCCTCACGGCGCAGCGCAGCAGTCAGGGGTCGCAGACGGCCGCCAGGACGCAAGCGCGCAAGGCGCGCGCAGCCCTTGCACGGCGAGAACGCCGTGATACGGTGAAGGGACACAGCAAGACCGCCCCCTCACACCACCCCACGCACGCGGGTTTTTGGCAAGCGAAGCGCGCAGGCGCGGATCAGCGAGCCGGGCCGGAGGCGTCAGTGATGGAAGCCCGACAGGGGCGAGACTCGCGCAGCGAGGCTCGATGCGCAGCACGACAGCGCGACGGCGGTACGCCGGGACGCCCGACTGCTTGGGACAGGACTATTCGTTGTCGGTCTTGCGCTGCTCGATCTGCAACTGCGCCCGTTGCGTTGCTTGTTGCAGCCGCTCCACCAGCACGCCCCTCGGCGGCAAGGCGGTCAGGTACTCGGCGACGTGGATGCCCGACTTGTCCAACTCCAGCAATTCGATCTGCTCGCGCTTCTTGCCGGTGCAAAGGATGATCCCCAGCGGCGAGGCTTCCTCCGGCTCCCGTTCGTGCTTGTCCAGCCAGCGAAGATAAAGCTCCATCTGTCCCTTGAAAGCTGCCTTGAACTCGCCGACCTTCAACTCCACTGCCACCAGCCGCCGCAGCTTGCGGTTGTAAAACAGCAGGTCGAGGTGGAAATCCTCGCCGTCGATCTGGATGCGCTTCTGCCGGGCCACGAAGCTGAAACCCGCGCCCAGCTCCAACAAGAACGACTCCATTTCGCGGATGATCGCCGCCTCCAAGTCGCCTTCCTGCCAAGTGTCCCGCAGCCCCAGGAAGTCGAGGATGTACGGGTCGCGCATGACCAGGGCGGGCGACATGCGCTGCGCATCGCGCATCGTCGCCAGCTCGTGCGCGATCGTCTCGCCCGGCTTTTGAGACAGCGCCGTGCGCTCGTACAGCATCGAGTCGATGCGCTCGCGCAGCGTCCGGACGCTCCAGCGTTCGGCGCTCGCCATCTGCGCGTAATAGTCCCGCTGGAGCGGGTCTTTCAGCGGGATCAGGGCGATGAAGTGCGTCCAGCTCAATTCTCGTATCAGTGATACGAGAATCTGCTCGTCGGGGAAGGTGGCCGCGAACTGCACCATGCGGCGCAGGTTCTGCTCGGCAAAACTGCCGCCGTACTCCTTCACCAACTGCGCCGCCAGGGTGGGCAGGACTTCCTTGCCGTAGGCGCCCCGGCGTCCGTCCAAGACGTGCGTGCGGATGCGCTGGCCGATGCGCCAGTAGAGCATCGTCAGCTCGCTATTCACCGTCGTGGCGGCGCGCTGGCGCGCCGCCTCGATCAGTGCCCGAATGTCGCCCAGCAGCGCCGAAGGCGCTGCGGACGATGCTGCGGATGACCGGCGCGTGTTCATGCCGCCGCCTCCGCAAGCTGGCGCGCACCCGTGATGGCTTGGCGGCGGCTGGCCACCAGCTCGGCCGCATCGCGCACCGGCTTGTCCTCGGTGTGGACGTAGTGCATGAACATCGCCACGGTCTTGTGGCCCGTCAGCTTCATGCCCACTTTGGTCGGCACGCCCGAATTGGCAATGTCGGTGGTCGAGCGATGGCGGATGCCGTGCGTGCCGACGTGCGGGACGCCGGCGGCCTTGAGCACCCGGCACCAGCCGCCATAGTGCTCGCCAAAGGTCAGGTGCTTGGCCGGGTCGTTCGGCGATGGCAGGACGTAGGGGCAGCCCTCCCGGCGCGGCGCCGTCGAAAGCAGCCGATAGGCTTCCTCGCTCATGGGCTTGGAAATGCCGCCGACCTTGCTGTCGGGCCACACCACGCGCCGGTTCTCGAAGTCCAGCCAGCTCCATTCGAGCGGGCAGATTTCGGAGCGCCGGGCGGCGAACTCGAATTGCAGCCGGATCGCCAGCGGGATGACGTAGTTCTCCAGCCCCTCCGCCTCCAGCTTCTCCAACTGGCGGAAGATCCGCACCATTTCCTCGTCCACGATGAGCCGGGTTTCCTTGCCCGGCGGGTACATGGGGACGTGGCGGCACGGGTTCGTGCCGTCCGGGCGGTAGCCCCACACTTCGGCCAGGTTGAACATCTTGCGCAGCACGCCGAAGGTCTTGTTCGCCTCGGTCGGCTTGTAGGCCAGTTTCTCCATCAGCCCGGCAATGTCGGGCCGCTTCACGTCATGCACCTTCTTGCGGCCCAGCAGCGGGATGATGTTGCGGTCTATGACGCCCTGATAGCCGTCCTGCGTGCTGGGCTTGTTGCGCTTCTTGGAGTAGTCCTCCATGAACTTCTTGCACAACTCGGCCATCGTGGGCGCCTTGCGCGCCTCGGCCTTGGCGCCGCCGGGGTCGCCGCCCCGGCGAACCTCGGCCAGCCAGTCCTGTGCCTTGACTCGTGCCTGTTCGACGGTCAGCTCCCCGTACAGCCCCAGCGAGGGCTTGCGGGGCTGGCCGGAGTTCGTGCGGTACTGGAGCATGAACACCCGGCGGCCGGTCGGGGTAATCTTGCACAGGAAGCCGGGCACCACGGTATCTCGCAGTTCAACATCCTTGGCCTGGGGTTGGGCCGACTCCACGGCGGTCTTGGTGAGCTTGATCTTTGCCATGATGACTCCTCGGAACAACCCGGATTCCAGGAGCCAGATAGGAGCGGCGCGAGGGAAAACCGGGTCAAGTTTCAGAAAGCACCGGCATATGATGGACGCGCGTAAGTTATTGATAAACCTGCTGTATCTAGCTACGGCGCAGTCCAGCGAACTACCGGGCTGGAGTCATCGTGAAACAAAAAAAGGGGGCCGAAGCCCCCTTTTCACATGGTTAAGATTAACCGCCCCGACGCCCCAAAACGGCGCCCCAAAACGGCGCCCCCAAACGGAGCGTCGGAGCCGGCCCGCGCGGGCCTCAGTCGTGGCCTGCATTGGCCGCGACCGCCAGCGCCGCCTGAGCGGCGGCAAGGCGGGCGATCGGCACCCTGTAGGGCGAGCAGGACACATAGTTGAGGCCCACCCCCTCGCAGAAGGCGATGGACGCCGGGTCGCCGCCATGCTCGCCGCAAATGCCGAGCTTGATGCCGGGCCGGGCCTCGCGGCCGCGCTCCGCGGCGATGCTCACCAGTTCGCCCACGCCATCGGGATCGAGAGAGACGAAGGGGTCTTGGGAGATGAGCTTCTTGGCCATGTAGTCGTTCATGAAGCTCGCGGCGTCGTCCCGGCTGATGCCATAGGTGGTCTGGGTCAAGTCATTGGTGCCGAAGGAGAAAAACTCGGCCGACTTGGCGATCTCCCGGGCCATGAGGGCGGCGCGAGGCAGCTCGATCATGGTGCCGATCTGGTATTCGAGGCTGGCGCCCTTTTCCTTTTCGACGGCGCCCGCGACCGCGACGATCTTCTCCTTCAGCAGATCGAACTCGCCCTTCATGGCGACGAGCGGGATCATGACTTCCGGGATGACGGCCTCGCCCGTCTCGTTGGCGGCCTCGATGGCGGCCTCGAAAATGGCGCGCGCCTGCATCTCGTAGATTTCGGGATAGGTGATCCCGAGGCGGCAGCCGCGATGGCCGAGCATGGGGTTGAACTCGTGAAGCTCCTGCACACGCCGGGCGAGCCTGTCGGCCGGCATGCCGGTCGTTTCGGAGACCTGCGCGATCTCTTCCGGCGTCTTCGGCAGGAACTCGTGAAGCGGCGGATCGAGAAGGCGGATCGTGACCGGCAGCCCCTTCATGATGACGAAGAGCTGGCGGAAATCATCGCGCTGCATCGGCAGGATCTTCTGCAGCGGCGCGCGGCGTCCCTTCTCGTCATCGGCGAGGATCATCTGGCGGACGGCCACGATGCGGGTCTCGTCGAAGAACATGTGCTCGGTGCGGCAAAGGCCGATCCCCTCGGCGCCGAACTTGCGCGCCGTCATCGCGTCGACGGGCGTTTCGGCGTTGGTACGCACCTTCATGCGGCGATAAGTGTCGGCCCAGCCCATGAGCGTCGCGAAATCGCCTGAAAGCTCCGGCTGGAGCATCGGCACCTCACCCCTGATGACATGCCCGGTCGAGCCGTCCACGGTGATGATGTCACCCTTCTTCACCGTGACGCCCATCACGGTGAATTGCTCGGCCTTGTAGTCGATACGGATGGAGCCGACGCCCGATACGCAAGGCCGGCCCATGCCGCGCGCGACGACCGCCGCGTGGCTCGTCATGCCGCCGCGCGTGGTGAGAATGGCGACGGCCGAATGCATGCCGTGAATGTCTTCCGGGCTCGTCTCGATACGAACGAGAATGACGCGCCGCCCCTCGGCTCGCGCCGACGCCGCCTCGTCTGAGGAGAAGACGACCTCGCCGGACGCAGCGCCGGGCGATGCCGGAAGGCCGGTCGCGATGATGTCGCGCTCCGCATCGGGGTCGAGCGTGGGATGAAGAAGCTGGTCCAGCGCGGCCGGGTCGACGCGCGTCACCGCCGTCTTCTCGTCGATCAGCCCTTCCCGCGCCATGTCGATCGCGATCTTCAGCGCCGCCCGCGCCGTGCGCTTGCCCGAGCGCGTCTGAAGCATCCAGAGCTTGCCGTTCTGCACCGTGAACTCGACATCCTGCATGTCGCGATAGTGCTTCTCGAGGCGGTCGAAGACGGCCGTGAGCTGGGCGAAGACTTCCGGCATCGCCTCTTCCATCGAGGGCTTGCGATCGCTCGCCTCGAGCCGCGCCTTCTTCGTCAACGACTGGGGCGTGCGGATGCCAGCCACCACGTCCTCGCCCTGCGCATTGACCAGAAACTCGCCATAGATGGCATGTTCGCCCGTCGAGGGATTGCGCGTGAAGGCAACGCCCGTCGCGCTCGTCTCGCCCATATTGCCGAAGACCATGGCCTGCACATTGACCGCGGTGCCCCAGCCTTCGGGAATATTGTGAAGGCGGCGATAGGTCTCGGCGCGCGCATTGCGCCAGGAGCCGAACACGGCGCCGATGGCGCCCCAGAGCTGCTCGTTCACATCCTGCGGAAAGGGCTTTCCAAGCTCTTCCTCGATGCGCTCCTTGTAGAGCGCGATGACCCTCAGCCAGTCCTCGGCGGTAAGCTCCGTATCCAGATTGAATTCGTGCTCTTCCTTGTAATATTCGAGGATCTCCTCGAAATTGTGGTGATCGACGCCGAGCACCACGTCGGAATACATCTGGATGAACCGCCGGTAGCTGTCATAGGCGAAGCGCTTGTCGCCCGAGCGCAGCGCGAGCCCCTCGACGGTCGTGTCGTTGAGGCCGAGATTGAGCACCGTGTCCATCATGCCGGGCATGGAGGCGCGGGCGCCGGAACGCACGGAAACGAGAAGCGGGTTCCGCGCATCGCCGAAGCTCGCGCCGACCGACTGGCCCACAGCGGCAAGTGCGACCTCGACCTGGCTTGCGAGTTCGGCCGGGTACTGACGGTCGTTCGCATAGAAGGCGGTGCAGACTTTGGTGGTGATCGTAAAGCCCGGCGGCACGGGCAGGCCGAGATTGGACATCTCGGCGAGGTTCGCGCCCTTGCCGCCGAGAAGATTGCGCATCGACGCGGCGCCTTCCGCCTTGCCGTCACCGAAGGAATAGACCCACTTCTGTTCCGCCATTCGCTTACGCCTCTGGTTGGCCGTCACTTGCCCCTCATGGCCCGGTTCTTTCGGGCCATCCACGCCCCCCTTCGCCATTATTGGCTGGAAAGACGTGGCTGCCCCGCATGAGGCGGAGCATGAAGGCAAATCTTGAGCGCGAGGGAGCTTATCCCTCGACCTTGGAAAAATCAGCGACCTCGTGCAGCGCGGCGCGGATCAGCGAGAGGAGCCGCAGCCTGTTTTCGCGCACGTCCTTTTCATCCGCATTCACGGTCACCTTGTCGAAGAAGGCATCGACCGGCGCGCGTAGCCGCGCGAGCGCCGTCATGGCGGCGGCGAAATCCTCGCGGCCAATCGCATGCGTGGCCTCGGCGCGGGCCTCCTCGATGCGGTCGAAGAGCGCGCGCTCTTCGTCCTGGCGGAAAAGCGCCGGATCGGGCTCGCCGCCATAGCTCGCCTTGTCCTTCTTCTCCTCGATATTGAGAATGTTGACCGCGCGCTTGTAGCCGGCGAGGAGATTCTTTCCATCCTCGCTGCCCAGGAAATCGGACAGTGCCTCCACGCGCTTCACGATGAGGACGAGATCGTCCTGCGGCTGACCAAGCTGATTGAGCGCGAAGACCGCGTCCACGAGATCGTGTCGCGCGCCGCGATCGCGCAGATAGACCTTCAGGCGGTCGGCGAAGAAGGCGAGGAGATCCTGCCCGCTCGCGCCGAAAAGGCGAAGCAGATCGACGCGAATGCCGCTTTCGAGCACGATGCGAATGACGCCCAGCGCCGCGCGGCGAAGCGCGAAGGGGTCCTTCGAGCCGGTTGGCTTTTCGTCGATCGCCCAGAAGCCCGTCAGCGTGTCAATCTTGTCGGCGAGCGCGACGATCTTGCCGAGCGCCGAGGCGGGCACATCGTCCGAAGGGCCGAGCGGCGAATAATGCTCGGCGATGGCATCGGCGATCTCGTCGCCCAGGCCGTCGGCCTTCGCATAATAGGCCCCCATCAGGCCCTGCAATTCGGGGAACTCGAAGACCATGCCGGAGACGAGATCGGCCTTGGCGAGACGGCCCGCAAGCTCCGCCTTGTTCGGATCGACGCCCGGGATGACGGCGGCAAGCTCGCGCGCGAGCTTGGCGATGCGCTCGGCCTTTTCCCGCACGGTGCCGAGCTTCGCATGGAAGACGACTTCCTCGAGCTTCGGCAGGCGGCTTTCAAGCGTGTGCTTGCGGTCCTGATCCCAGAGGAAGCGCGCATCGGAGAAGCGGGCGCGCAGCACGCGCTCATTGCCGTTCACGATCGCCTTTCCGCCATCTTCCGCGACGAGATTGGCGACGACGACGAAGCGCGACGCGAGGCGGCCATTCGCCTCCTTGAGTGCAAAATATTTCTGGTTGGCGCGCATGGTGCTCGTCAGCACTTCCTGCGGCACGGACATGAACTCATCGTCGATGCGGCCGATGAGCGGCACCGGCCATTCGACGAGGCCCGCGACCTCGGCAAGCAGGCCCTCATCCTCGACGAGCTTCAGCCCCGCCTCCTCCGCGAGCCTGCGCGCGCCTTCATGGATCGCCTGCGCGCGCTCGGCCGGATCGAGAATGACCTTGTGCGCCTCGAGCTTCGCCACATAGTCGGCGAAATCCCTCACCGCGAATTCTTCCGGCCCCATGAAGCGATGGCCGCGCGTCACATCGCCCGAGGCGATGCCGTCGATCTCGAAGGGCACGACCTTGCCGCCAAGGAGGCAGACGATCGAATGCAGCGGACGCACCCAGCGAAGCGTGCCCGCACCCCAGCGCATCGACTTCGGCCAGGGAAAGGCGCGCACGGCTTCCGGCACGATCTCGGCCAGAAGCTCGGCGGTCGGGCGACCCTTCTTCTCGTTGACCGCGACATAGAAGGCGCCCTTCTTGTCCTCCTGCACCGTCGCCTCGTCGATGGAGGCAAGGCCAGCGGCGCGGAGAAAACCCTGGATCGCCTGTTCCGGCGCGCCGACCTTCGGCCCCTTGCGCTCTTCCTTCACGTCGGGCGTCTTTTCCGGCAGGCCCTCCATGACGAGTGCAAGGCGGCGCGGTGTCGCGAAGGCGCGCGTGGCCTTTGCCTCGACGCCCGCCGCCTTCAGCGCATCGGCGACGAGACGCGCAAGATCCTCGCTCGCGCGCTTCTGCATGCGGGCGGGAATTTCCTCCGAGAAGAGTTCGAGAAGAAGCTCGCTCATGCCGCACCCCCGGCCGGCGACTTCAGCCAGGCTTCGGCGCAGCCCTTGGCGAGCGCGCGGACGCGGCCGATATAGGCCTGCCGCTCGGTGACCGAGATCACGCCGCGCGCATCGAGCAGGTTGAAATTGTGGCTCGCCTTGATGCACTGGTCATAGGCGGGCAGCGCCAGCCCCTTGTCGAGCAGCGACTGGCATTCCTTTTCCGCATCCTCGAAATGGCGGAACAGCATCTCCGTGTTCGCATATTCGAAGTTGTGGGCGGAGAATTCGACTTCCGCCTGATGGAAGACCTCGCCATAGGTCACGCGGTCCTCGCCATCGGCACCGTTGAAATCGAGCTCGAAGCCGTTGTCGACGCCCTGGATATACATGGCGAGGCGCTCGAGCCCGTAGGTGAGTTCACCGGAGACGGGCGAGCAGTCGAAGCCGCCGACCTGCTGGAAATAGGTGAACTGCGAGACTTCCATGCCATCGCACCAGACTTCCCAGCCGAGCCCCCAGGCGCCCAGCGTCGGGCTCTCCCAGTCGTCCTCGACGAAGCGGATGTCGTGATTGGCGGGGTCGATGCCCAGTTCGCAGAGGCTGTCGAGATAGAGCTGCTGGATATTGTCCGGGCTCGGCTTCAGGATCACCTGGAACTGGTAGTAGTGCTGAAAGCGGTTCGGGTTTTCGCCGTAGCGCCCGTCGGTCGGCCGGCGCGAGGGCTGAACATAGGCCGCCTTCCAGGGCTTCGGCCCCAGCGCCCGGAGCGTCGTCGCGGGATGGAAGGTGCCCGCCCCCATCGACATGTCATAGGGCTGAAGAATGACGCAGCCCTGCCTGGCCCAGTATTGCTGGAGCGTCAGGATGAGGGACTGGAATGAGCGGTCGCGCTTCGCGGTCATCACATGCCGGGCTTCTTGCGGAATCAGGCGGGGCCTGAGGGCCCCGGGCGCGCGCAAACTAGCGGCTGGGAGGCTCAAGGGTCAAGCAAAGCGCCCTTCGTGACGGGCAGGCGCGCCATCCCTTATAATCCGGCCCAGCGCCGCACGCGCAGTCTCGAGGCAGGATGGAGAGGTTTTCCGGTGGCCGAGACTGAAATTCTGATCGGAAAGAGCGCTACCGGGGCCGAGACCCTCCTTCTGAGGCTCGCCAACCGGCACGGCCTCGTCACCGGCGCGACCGGCACCGGCAAGACGGTGACCCTTCAGGTGCTGGCCGAGGGGTTTTCCAATGCCGGCGTGCCGGTCTTTGCCGCCGACATCAAGGGCGACCTGTCGGGCCTCAGCCAGCCCGGCGACGGCAAGGAGCCCTTCCTCAGGCGCGCTCGGGAGATCGGCGTCGAATATGTGCCCGACCGGTTCCCGACCATCTTCTGGGACGTGCTCGGCGAACAGGGCCACCCGGTGCGCGCGACAATCTCCGAAATGGGGCCGCTCCTCCTCGCCCGCCTGCTCGATCTCAACGAGACGCAGGAAGGCGTGCTCAACATCGCCTTCCGCGTCGCCGACGAGCAGGGCCTGCTGCTTCTCGATCTCAAGGATCTCCGGGCCATGCTCGCCTTCGTGGCCGAGAACACGGCCTCGCTCGGCGCACGCTACGGCAATGTCTCGGCGCAATCGGTGGGCGCCATTCAGCGCCAGCTTCTGGTGCTGGAAAATCAGAGAGGCGAAAACTTCTTCGGCGAGCCCGCGCTCGAGATCGCCGATCTCATGCGGACGGACCGCGACGGGCGCGGCGTGGTCAGTATCCTCGCCGCCAATCGGCTGATGGACAATCCGCGCCTCTACGCGACCTTCCTGCTCTGGCTTCTGTCGGAGCTTTTCGAGGAACTGCCCGAAGTTGGCGATCTCGACAAGCCGAAGCTCGTCTTCTTTTTCGATGAGGCCCACCTCCTCTTCGACGGCGCGCCCAAGGCGCTCATCGAGGCCGTGGAGCGCGTTGTCAGGCTCATCCGTTCCAAGGGCGTCGGCGTCTATTTCGTAACGCAGAACCCGCTCGACATTCCCGAAAAGGTGCTGGCGCAACTCGGCAACCGCATCCAGCACGCGCTTCGCGCCTTCACGCCGCGCGACCAGAAAGCGGTGCGGGCGGCGGCCGAAACCTTCCGCCAGAATCCGGCCTTCAGGACGGAAGAAGCGATTCTTTCGCTTGGCGTCGGCGAGGCGCTCGTCTCCACGCTCGACGCGAAGGGCGTGCCGACCATGGTCGAACGGACGCTGATCGCCCCGCCCGGGGGCCGCGTCGGCCCGGCAAGCGATCAGGAGCGCCAGGCGATCATGGCCGCAAGCCCGGTGCGCGGACGCTACGACCGGATGATCGACCGCGAGTCGGCCTATGAGATGCTTCAGAGGCGAGCCGGAGAAGGCGCGCCGCCCCAGCGTGAAGCCGGGGCCAGCGGGTCCGTTCCCCGCAGCGGACCCTGGGGTCAGCCGGCGCCCGCGAACCCGCCCGCGCCATCGCGCGAGCGCGCCGAGCCCGCGCGGACACGGCAGACGCGCTCGGAGACGGAAAGGATCGTGACCAGCGTCGCCACTTCGGCGGCCCGATCCATCGGCACTCAGATCGGCCGGGCGATCTTCCGGTCCATTCTCGGCGGCATGACGAGGCGCTGAAGCGCCGGGCGGCTCAGCGCTGGTCTTCGGGCACGTAGACGCCGCGCTCGATCTCGCGCAGCGAGCCGAGGTCGCGCGGCTCCATGCTGGTTTTCGCACGCGCGCGCACCATCGCCTCGCGCTGCCGTTCGGCGGCGCGCAGGATCGCCCTATAGGCCGTATAGAAGGCCACCAGCAAAGCGGCGGCAAAGACGAGTCTGCTCATCGTCTTCATCCTCATTCGGGGCGCGCTCAGACAGGGCGCCAAATTCCATTAAAGTCCAAATCGGCTCCAAAGGGAACGGGCTTCGATGGCGGCGACGAGGCCGCGGGCAAAACCCTCGCCCAATCCGGCCGTTCCCTGCGCTTCAACGCGCGCGGCAAAGCCGATCCGTCGCTGCCAGAAGGGCTTTCGGCCGCCGACGAGCTTCAACCGCACGCGATCGCCGAATTTCTGCCGCATGATCGTCCTGAGATCGCCGAGCCCGTCGATCAGTCCGCGATCGAGCGCGGCCTGCCCGGCCCAGAATTCTCCCGTAAAGAGCCCGTCGGCGGGTTCGATGAGCCTGCCGCCCCGGCTGCGGCGCACAAGCGCCTTGAAATTGTCATGCACGTCGCGCTGAAGCGCCTCGAGGCGCAGCACATCTTCGGGCTTTTCGGGCCTGAAGGGGTCGAGCATCGCCTTGCTCTCGCCGGCCGTATGCACGCGGCGCTCGATGCCGAGCTTCTCGATGAGCCCCGCAAAGCCGAAGCCCGCCGAGACGACCCCGATCGAACCGATGATCGAGCTTTCATCGGCATAGATCTCGTCGGCCGCGCAGGCGAGCATATAGCCGCCGGAAGCGGCGACATCCTCGGCGAACGCATAGACGGGAAGCTCCTTTTCCTGCGCGAGCGCCCGGATGCGCTTGTAGATGAGGGATGACTGCACCGGCGAGCCGCCCGGCGAATTGATGACGAGGGCGACCGCCTTCACCCCGCGCATGCCGAAGGCCGCCTCGAGCGGGCCGATGACGGACGCAAAGTCGATGCCGCCCCTGAGCGGCATCGCCATGCCGATCGGGCCGTTGAGCCTCAGCACGGCGACGCTCGCGCGGGGCTGCCAGTCCGGCGCGAAGCGCTGGCGCAGGGAAGCGGGAAGAAAGCGGGCAATGAGGTCCTTCATCGGCATCGTTTCTTTCAATCGGGCTGGTCGAGCAGAAGGCCCGCGCCGTCGCGCAGGACCGCCTCGGCGCGTTCGGTGAAGCGGCCATCCCTGCCGTGCAGCACGAGGCCCGCACGCAGGCTCAGCGGCGCCCGCGAGCCCCTGACGCCCCGCACGATGACGCGCGAGGCGGGCTTGCCCGCCGCCGGCCAGAGCGGAAATATCTCGATCCCGCCCACATGGCCCTCAAGCGCCGAAAGAAGCCCCGCCAGCGCATCCGCCCGGTGGATGAAAGTCACGGTGCCCTTGGGGCGCGCCATCACGCAGGCGAAGCGCACCCAGTCGACGAGGTTCGAGCCCAGCGTCACATGTGCCTGCGCCTTGCCCCGGTCTGGCGGAATTGCCGTCGCGTCGGGATGGTAAAAGGGCGGGTTCGCGAAGACGTGATGCCAGCTCTGCGGTTCGAGCCCGAGTGCGGCAAGATCGCGCACGGGGGCACCGATATCGCCTTCGAGGAATGAGATGCGGGGCGCGAGATCGTTGCGCCGGGCGTTTTCCCGCGCCATGCGCACGAGATCGTGCTGAAGCTCGAGCCCGGTGATTTCAGCGTCGGGCACGCGCGAGCCAAGACAAAGCGACGCGACGCCGACGCCCGAGCCCGCCTCCAGCGCGCGCTCGCCCGCCCGCAGGGGAATGGAGGCCGCGAGCAGCACCGCATCAATGCCGGCGCGATAGCCCTTCGCCGGCTGGAGGAGACGCAGGCGCCCGCCCAGAAAACCGTCATCGGTGCATGATGCGTCGAAAGATACCTGCGCCGCAGCCTCTGCGTGATTTTCGCCTGCCTGCACGATCATGTCTCCTGCCCGCTCCGCGACAGCCGCCGCACATCGTCGAGGATGCGCTCCGCCTCGCCGAGATCGTCGTCGCCCACCATGATACGACGCGGCAATATCCCGAGCGAGCCCTCCACGATGCTCGTGTGAGTGTCGAGAGTGAGCGCCTCTATCCCCGCCTCGCGCAGGCGATGCTCGAGATAGGACAGCAGCACGATGTCATTCGTCCGGGTTAGTTCTTTCATCGCCTTTCGAGGCCTCGCAAGCCATTGCCGGGCCCATTACATACGCGAGAGCGGCATTGCCGCCACACTTGCCGCACGGGATGAGCCCTCTTATGCTGCGGTCCAGACTAACACATTTCCAGATTGTATTTTCAGGAGCGAAAATTGGGAGTCGTTGTCCCGCTGGAGGACGAACGGGGGCGCAGTCAGAACGCCGTCGCTCAGTTGCAGGCCCTGGTCCGCGACGACATGGAGGACGTGAACGAATTCATCCGTGAACGGATGAGTTCGGACGTTCCCATGATCCCTGAACTTGCAAGCCACCTCATCAATTCGGGCGGCAAGCGGCTTCGCCCCATGCTCACCATCGCCGCCTCGCGGCTTTGCGGCTATACGGGCGGAGATCACATCAAGCTCGCGGCGAGCGTCGAGTTCCTGCACACGGCCACACTCCTCCATGACGATGTGGTCGACGAAAGCGACCTCCGCCGCGGCCAGAAGACGGCCCGCATGGTCTGGGGCAATCAGGCGAGCGTGCTCGTGGGCGACTTCCTGCTCGGCCGCGCCTTTCGGCTCATGGTCGAGACGCGCTCGCTCCGCGCGCTCGAAATCATCGCCAATGCCGCCTCGATCATCGCCGAGGGCGAGGTGATGCAACTCGCCGCCGCCAAGGATACCGGCACCACCGAAGACGCCTATATGCGTGTGATCGCCGCCAAGACGGCGGCGCTTTTCGCCGCCGCGACCGAGGTTGGTGCCGTCATCGCCGACAGGAGCGCGGGCGAAGCCGCCGCTCTCGAATCCTATGGCCGCAATCTCGGAATCGCCTTCCAGCTCGTCGATGACGCGCTCGATTATGGCGGCCGCGCGGCCTCTCTCGGCAAGAATGTCGGCGACGATTTCCGCGAGGGAAAAATCACCCTGCCCGTGGTGCTCGCCTTCCGGCGCGGCGGCACGGAGGAGCGCGCCTTCTGGGAACGCACGCTCACACAGGGCGACCGGCGCGAGGGCGATCTCGACCACGCGAAGGACCTGATGACGAAGCACGGCGCGATCGAGGACACCATCGCCCGCGCGCGCCATTATGGCTCCATCGCCAAGGATGCGCTGGCGATCTTCCCGGACGATCCCTACCGGCAGGCGCTGATCGATCTCGTCGATTTCTGCATCAGCCGGACCTATTGAGCCCGTCCTGAGCCCATGCTGAGCCCTGGCCCGCACGGGCGGCGAAGCGCTCAAGGGCCAGGCGCGGCAGGGCTCGGCACCACCCACCATTTCGGATGCGCGCGGGAAATCTCCGCAGCGGCGGCGCGCGCCTCCGGTTCCTCCGCGAAGATGCCGAAGCAGGTGGCGCCCGAGCCCGACATGCGGGCGAGGCGGCAGCCGGGGCTGGCCCTTAGCGCCGCAAGAACGAGGCCGATCGCGGGGGCGAGCCTCATGGCCGGGGCTTCGAGATCGTTTCCGTTCTCCTCGAGCCAGCCGACCAGCGCATCGAGCGTGGGCATGGGCGGGAGTTCGGGCGCCGCGGTCATTTCCGTGAAGGGCCCGGCCTCCAACGCCCTGAAGACGGCGGCGGTCGAAAGGGCGACGCCCGGATTGACCAGCACGAACCAGAAGCGCGGCAGCGCGCCCAGGCGGAGGATGAATTCGCCGACGCCCCACATGAGAGCGGGTCGCGGCTCGATGCATACGGGAATGTCGGCGCCGAGACAGAGCGCGAGCGAGGAAATCGAAGGCTCGTCCAAATCTGCATGCCAGAGGCGCGCAAGGCCGCGCAGCGCCGCTGCCGCATCGGCCGAGCCCCCGCCGATGCCGGAGGCCACGGGCAGGTTCTTCTCGAGCGTCATGCGCGCGCCCGCGCTGCCGCCGACCCGCTCGCGCAGCAGGCGCGCGGCGCGGAGCACGAGATTGTCCTCCTCCCCGGCAAGCGACGGCGCGAAGGGGCCGGTGAGGCCGAGCGTAATCTCGTCAGCCGGTTCGAGGGTCAGGCGGTCTCCCGCCTCCGCGAAGACGACGAGGCTCTGCAATTCGTGATAGCCGTCGGCGCGGCGGCCGAGGACCTTGAGCGAAAGATTGACCTTCGCCCGCGCCCGTTCTTCGAGAGGCTTCGCGGCAGCCAAGGCTCAGGAGCCGGGCGGCAAGGGGGCGTAGCGCTTGTGGTCCGCCTCCGCCGTATCGAGACCGAATTCGAGCTTCTTCTTCAGAAGGGGAATGCGGTCCTTCTCGGGCTTCATTTCAAGCGCATGGCTCCACTGGAACCGCGCCTCGATCTTGCGGCCCACCTTCCACATCGCATCGCCCAGATGCTCGTTGATCGTCGGATCGCCGGGCTCGAGCTCCACTGCGCGCTCCAGATATTCCGTCGCCTGCTTGTAATCGCCGAGGCGGTAATGCGCCCAGCCGAGGCTGTCGACGATGAAGCCGTCGGTCGGCCGCAACTCGACCGCCTTCTCGATCATGGCGAGCGCTTCGGTCAGATGCACGCCCTGCTCGATCCAGGAATAACCGAGATAGTTGAGCACGAGCGGATGATCGTCGGAGAGCTTGAGCGCGAGCTTCAGATCGCGTTCGGCCTCGGGCCATTGGCCGAGCCGCTCGTTGCAGATGCCGCGCGCGTAATAGAGCGTCCAATGCGCGGGCTTCGGCGCGCCCGCGAGCGCAATGGCGCGCGTATATTCGATGCCGGCCTCGGCATATTTCTCCTTGCCGCGATAGACATCGCCCAGCGCGATGACGGGCTCGATCGACGAGGGGAACCTGTCGGCGGCCTTGTTGAGCACGTCGATCGCTTCGGCGTCCCTGTCCAGCCGGTTGAGATCGAGCGCCTTCTGGATGAGAGCATTCTGGTAGAGCGGCGAGGAAGCCGCCACCGCGTCATAGGAGGCGATCGCATCCTCCCAGCGCTTCTGCTCCTCGTAGAAATCGGCAAGCAGCGTGCGCGCCACATCGAAGTCCGGCCGCATCCAGATCGCAAGCTGGAGATAGAGTTCGGAAAGCTCGTTGCCCCGGTCCTGCGCCAGCGCGCTGCCAAGCCCGTAAAGCGCCTCGGCGACGCCTTCGGCGGCGTTGCCGATGAGCGGCTTCATCGTCTTGTTCGAGGCGATCTCGGCGAGCGACGCCTTGGCGAGGGGGTGGTCCGGCGCCATCGCGATATATTGGTCGAGCGCGGCCCGGGCCTCGTCCACCCTGCCCTGACGGTCGAGAAAGCTCGCATAGGCCTGCACGATGCGGATCGAGGTCGCGCCGCTCGTGTCCATCGCCTGCCGGTAGCTTTGCTCCGCGCCCTTGGCATCGCCGAGCATGTCGAGAATGAGCGCCGTGTGATAGGCGCGGAAGAGATCGAAGGCGGGCTTGCCCTCGAAGGCCTTCAGTTCGTTGAGTGCGAGCGCCTTGTCGCCTTCGCCGGCCGCGGCCCAGGCCTTGGTGAGCGCCCCCACCAGAGCGACGAAGGCTCCCGTTTCGGCATTGCCGATCTCGGCCCGCGCCTCCCTGTAGTCGGATTTGCGGATCGCGTTCAGGGAGAGCACGAGGCGCGCCATGCGGTGGCGCGGCGCGAGCTTGACGAGACGGCGGGCAAGCGTGACCGCGCGGTCCATGTCGCCGGAATTGAGCGCCACCATGAAGGCGCGCTCGATGATGACGGAATTTTCGGGATCGGCGGCCAGAGTGCGGTCGAAATATTTTTCCGCCGCCTTCCCCTCATGCACCGATCCTGCGAAGCGTGCGGCCAGATAGTCGCCATAAGGCGTCTCGGCGCGGCGGTCGGCGAAAAGGCCGGTGCCCGCGCATCCCTGCAGCAGGACGAGCAGACCGCGCGCCAGGGCGCCGAGACCCCAGCGGGACGCACCCGAGCGAGAGGTGCCCAGGTGCCGCTCCGAAGCCATCGACATCGACGCCATCTACCGTCTTGCCTCTAGAACACACGACCGCCGATCGCCGGAAGGCCGGGAGAATTCATTGACCGCAGGCGCAATGGTGCCGTCGTCCTCCCCGGGACACAGTTCGAGCGCGATCCGCGAAGATCGCGCTCGAGGGGCTCGCCGGCCATCGCGGCTTGTGAGCTTAGCCTATCCGGAGGCTGAGGGATATGAGCCGCTTTCGGACAGCGCGCTCACATATTCGGGTAATTCGGGCCGCCACCACCTTCCGGCACGGTCCAGTTGATGTTCTGCGTCGGATCCTTGATGTCGCAGGTTTTGCAGTGGACGCAGTTCTGCGCGTTGATCTGGAAGCGCGGATTCGAGCCGTCCGCATCCCGCACAACCTCATAGACACCCGCCGGGCAGTAGCGCTGCGCCGGCTCGGCGAAGGTCGGCAGATTGTAGGCGATCGGGATTGCCGGGTCCTTGAGCCTGAGGTGGACGGGCTGATCTTCCTCGTGATTGGTCGCGGACATGAAGACCGAGGAGAGCTTGTCGAAGGACACCTTGCCATCGGGCTTGGGATAGTCGATCGGCTTACACTCGGACGCCTTCTTCAGCGTCTCGTGATCGGCCTTGCCATGCTTCAGCGTGAAGGGCAGACCGATGCCGAGATTGTTCATCCACATGTCGAAGAAGCTGAAGCCCATGCCGATGATCGTGCCGAAGCGCGAGAGGAAGGGCTTCACGTTGCGGACGCGCTTCAGGTCCTTGTAGACGGGGCTGTCGATATAGGCGTCGGCATAGGCACTGAGCTCGTCCGACTGACGGCCGGCCTTCACGGCCTCGAAGGCCGCTTCCGCGCCCATCATGCCGGTCAGCATGGCGTTGTGGCTGCCCTTGATGCGCGGCACGTTGACGAAGCCCGCCGAACAGCCGATGAGCGCGCCGCCCGGGAACACGAGCTTCGGCACCGACTGGAAGCCGCCTTCGGTGATGGCGCGCGCGCCATAGGCGATGCGCTTGCCGCCCTCGAATGTGTCGCGGATCGCCGGATGGGTCTTGAAGCGCTGGAACTCGTCGAAGGGCGAGAGGTAGGGGTTCTTGTAGTTCAGGTGAACGACGAAGCCCACCGAGACGAGATTCTCGCCGAAGTGATAGAGGAAGGAGCCGCCGCCGGTCTGGTCGTTGAGCGGCCAGCCCAGCGTGTGCTGAACCTTGCCCTTCTGGTGCTTGGCGGGATCGATCTCCCAGACTTCCTTGAGGCCGATGCCGAACTTCTGCGGATCGCGGCCCTCGTCGAGCTTGAACTTGCGGATCAGCTCCTTGGTCAGCGAGCCACGCGCGCCTTCGGCGAAAAGCGTGTACTTCGCGCGAAGCTCCATGCCGCGGGTGTAGCTGTCCTTGTGGTGGCCGTCCTTCCCGATGCCCATGTCGCCGGTCGCGACGCCGCGCACCGAGCCGTCCTCATTGTAGAGAACTTCCGCACCCGCAAAGCCCGGATAGATTTCGACGCCGAGTTCCTCGGCCTTGGTGGCGAGCCAGCGGCAGAGATTGGCGAGGCTGCCGATATAGTTGCCGTGATTGTTCATCAGCGGCGGGTAGAGGAAGCTCGGAATGGTGATGCTGCCGGCCGGGCCGAGGTAGATGAAGTGATCGGAAGTCACGGGCGTGTCGAGCGGCGCGCCCTGCTCCTTCCAGTCCGGGATGAGCTTGTTGAGGCCGATCGGATCGATGACGGCGCCCGAGAGAATGTGAGCACCGACTTCGGAGCCCTTCTCGATCAGACACACCGACAGATCGAAATCCTGCTCGGCGGCAAGCTGGCGCAGGCGAATCGCAGCGGACAGACCCGCCGGGCCGCCGCCGACGATCAGCACGTCGTATTCCATGAATTCGCGCTCGGGCGTCGCGTCGCTCATAAATCCTCTCCTCGAAGGGCAGGCTCTCTGGTTGGGGGCACTTTATGGTGCTTCACTTGCCATTGGTCAACAATACGCCGCCCCGTGCTAGTCTGGAGCATCCTTGTTCAATTCCGTGCCAGTGAAGCGACGAAACCCATGTCCGCCTCGGGGGAACCCGCCAAAACTTTGACATATGAAGAGGCGCTGGCGCTCCTCGCCTTCCAGGTCGAGGCGGGCGCGGGCGAAGCCTTCGCCGACGAGCCCGTCAATCGCTATGAGCTCGCGGCCGAGCCAGCCGGAAGCGCCGAACGGCGGGTGGCGGCCGAGTCGGGCGAAGCCGGAACACCCGCGCCCCGCCGCGCGCCGCTCGCC
>NZ_JBATUH010000123.1:0-42328 GCF_049671045.1 Parvibaculum sp.
ATCGCTGTCCGTCATGCCTGTGGCGCGCCAGAGGCCGCGCGCGCCCGCCATGTTGCGGCCATGGGTCGATGTACGTGAACGATAGGGAGGCACGGGTCCAAATCCTTTCGTCTGGAGCGAGGGGCCGGGCCCCGGGAAGAGGGCGGGGCCTGCGGGCTCGAATTGCCGGAATGGGGTCTTTTATCCGGCTGTGCCTCAATAGACAAATCCCGCCTTTCGCGTCGTCGCGGCCCGGAAAAAGGGGCGCGCCCGCCGCGGGGGCCGCCCTGCTTCGGGCGAAGGGGAATTCGCCCCGAAGATGGGGGGCAGAGGGCGGCCCCGCGACTGGCCGGGAAGGCATGGCGTCTCGCGCTGACCGACAGGACGGAGCCCCGGTCATGGTGGGTGCGGATGATCGGACGGGTGCGTCCGGGAGCCTTGGGCATCCGCGCGGCGCAATGTCAGCGCCGCCCGCAGATAAAATGATTCCGCAAGCACTTAATCCATCTTTTGCTCCGGCGAATTTGCAGGAGCGCCGCACGCGCCAGCCTGTCGCGGCAAGGTGAAATTGCCGTCATGGAGCCAAATTGCGGGGTGCTGGCTTCATAAAAAGAGGCTAGCATTGAACGCGGATGGGGGGATGAGGCTCGCACTTGTGCGCTGGAGCGGGCAATTGCAAGCCTCCGCCGCCTTTTATCTCGGAGGCAGGGAACTGCCTTCATCTGAAATGAGGCTGAAACGGAGCTTCTCATGATTGGAAAAATCGGGACGGGACTCGTCGCGATGGCCGTCGCCGGATTGATTTCGGTGGCCGCGCATGCCGAAGACAAGGTCCTCAACATCTACAACTGGTCTGACTACATCGCCGAAGACACCGTGGCGAAGTTTGAAAAGCAGACCGGCATCAAGGTGCGTTACGACGTCTATGACGGCAACGAGACGCTGGAGGCCAAGCTCATGGCCGGCCATTCGGGCTATGACATCGTCGTGCCGACCGCCTTCCCGTTTCTCGATCGCCAGATCAAGGCCGGCGTCTATATGAAGCTCGATAAGAGCAAGATTCCGAACTACAAGAATCTCGATCCGAAGCTCATGGCGCGCGTCGCCGCCGCCGATCCCGGCAACGAGCATGCCGTGATCTGGATGTGGGGCACGGACGGCGTCGGCTACAACGTGAAGGCGGTCGAGAAAGTGCTGCCCAACGCGCCGGTCAATTCGCTCGACATGATCTTCAAGCCGGAAGTCGTCTCGAAGCTCGCCAAGTGCGGCGTGACCATGCTCGATTCGCCGACCGACGTGATCCCGGTCGCGCTCAACTATCTCGGCCTCGATCCCAATTCGCAGAATCCCGAAGACCTGCAGAAGGCTCAGGACCTGCTGATGAAGATCCGGCCCTACATCAAGTACTTCAACTCGTCGCAATACATCAACGACCTCGCCAATGGCGACATCTGCGTGGCCTTCGGCTGGTCGGGCGACGTGTTCCAGGCGGCGAACCGCGCGGTCGAAGCCAAGAACGGCATCGAGATCAAATATTCGATCCCGAAGGAAGGCACGCTGATCTGGTTCGACACCATGGCCATCCCGAAAGATGCGCCGCATCCCGAGCTTGCCTATCAGTGGATCAACTTCGTCCTTCAGCCGGAGATCGAGGCGGCGAACTCGAATTATGTCGCCTATGCCAACCCCGTTCCGTCGTCCAAGCCGATGGTCGACGAAGCCGTGCGGGACGACCCGAACATCTATCCTTCCGAGGAAGTGATGGATAAGCTGTTCGCCGTTCCGACCAAGTCGGAGAAGTTCACCCGGCTCCAGACGCGCGCCTGGACGTCGATTCGGACTGGACAGTAATAGAGCAAACCCCGGCGGCGTGGCCGCCGGGGTTTCTCATCGCCGGGGGTTCAATGGCGAGTAAAGGCAATACCTCGTGGATCGAAGGGCTGGCGTCGTCGCTGGCCCGTATTGGTTTGACGGGCAGGCGCATCGTCATCGGCGTTCCGCTGATCTGGTTGTCGCTCTTTTTCCTGCTGCCATTTCTGATCGTTCTCAAGATCAGCTTCGCGACACAGATCCTCGGTATCCCGCCATACACGCCGCTGTTCGACTGGAGCCAGGGAGGGTGGCTGCCCAGGTTGCAGCTCGATTTTTCCAATTACGCCTATCTGTTCGAAGACAAGCTCTACATCGTCGCCTATCTGAATTCGGTCAAGATCGCGTTCTTCGCGACCTGCATCTGCATCCTGATCGCCTATCCCGTCGCCTATGGCGTCGCGCGCGTGCCGGAAAGCTGGCGCAATCCGCTGCTGCTTCTGATCGTGCTGCCGTTCTGGACCTCGCTGCTGCTGCGCGTCTATGCCTGGATCGGCCTTCTCAAGAACAACGGCATCATCAACAATTTCCTAGTTTCCATCGGCCTGATCACCGATCCGCTGCCGATGATGAACAATGCCTTTTCGATCTATGTGGGCATTGTCTATTCCTATCTGCCGTTCATGCTGCTGCCGCTCTATGCGGCGCTCTCGCGCATGGACCTCACGCTGCTCGAAGCCGCGGCCGATCTCGGCGCCTCGCGCACGCGCGCCTTCTTCTCGGTCACGCTGCCGCTCTCCATTCCCGGCGTCATCGCGGGCGGGATGCTCGTCTTCATTCCGGCGATCGGTGAATTCGTCATCCCCTCGCTTCTCGGCGGCCCGAGCACGACCATGATCGGCCGCGTGATCTGGGACGAGTTCTTTGAAAACCAGGCCTGGCCCGTCGCCTCGGCGGTGGCCATCGCTCTCATGCTGTTCCTGGTCGTGCCCATCATGATCTTCCAGCATTATCAGGCGCGTTCGGAGCAGCCATGAAAGTCACCAGCCTTTCCCCCTTCGTGCTGATTTCCATGATGCTGGGCTTCGTGTTTCTCTACGCGCCCATCGTCGTGCTCGTGATCTTCTCGTTCAACGCGTCGCGTCTCGTGACCGTCTGGGCGGGTTTCTCGACGAAGTGGTACGTCTCGCTCCTTACCGACGATCAGGTGCTCGGCGCGGCCTATCTGAGCTTCCGCATCGCCTTCATGAACGCGACGCTCTCGGTCATTTTGGGCACCATGGCGGCGGTCGCACTGGTCCGCTTCGGCCGCTTCTACGGCCGCTCGGTGATGATCCAGTCGATCTCCTCGCGCCTCGTTCTTCCGGATGTCATTCTCGGCCTGTCGATCCTTCTGCTCTTCGTGGCGATGCAGAGCCTGATCGGCTGGCCGACGCGGCGCGGCTTCACCACCATTCTGATCGCGCATGTGACCTTCTCGTCCGCCTATGTCGCCATCGTCGTCCAGTCGCGGCTTGCCGGCCTCGACCGCACCTTCGAGGAGGCCGCCTTCGATCTCGGCGCAAGTCCCTTCAACGTGTTTCGCACCGTCACCCTGCCGCTCATCGCGCCTTCGCTGGTTGCGGGCTGGCTTCTTGCCTTCATCCTCTCCTTCGACGATCTCGTGATCGCGAGCTTCGCTTCGGGCCCCAACGCCACGACGCTGCCCATGGTGATCTTCTCGAAGGTGAGGTTCGGCATCACGCCGGAAATCAATGCGCTGGCCACGATCATCGTCGTCGGCGTCGCCATCGGCGTCATCTTCGCTGGCAATCTGTTGCAGCGTCAGGCCACGCAACGCCAGAAATAGGCCCCGCGCCCCCGCGCGCTCTTCACTCTGGAAGCGGCATGCAATGGCTGCAATGATGCCGCCTGGAGCGCCGTACGACGGAAAGATACGGCCGGAGCAGGAGGGGAGGCGCCGCTTATGGGCAGCATCGACATTCACTATCAGAGCCTGACGCATATATCCCGCGAGATCAGAACGGGCGCCGTTTCGCCTGTCGAGGTGACGCAGGATCTGCTCGGCCGGATCGCGCGTCTGGAGCCCCGTCTCCACAGCTATGCGACCGTGATGGAAGAGGCGGCGCTTGCCGATGCCCGCCGCGCGGAGAGCGAAATCGCCCGCGGAATGGATCGCGGGCCGCTCCATGGCGTGCCCGTCGCTGTCAAGGATCTCTGCTTCACGAAGGACGCGCCAACCGGCTCCGGCACCACCATCTATCGCAACTGGACGCCGGACCATGACGCGACCGTCGTCGAGCGCCTGCGCCGCGCGGGCGCGGTCATTCTCGGCAAGCTGCAGCTCACCGAGGGTGCGACCGGCCATCACCACCCGGACATCGTTCCGCCCGTCAATCCCTGGGGGGCCGACCGCTGGACCGGCGTTTCGTCCAGCGGCTCGGGCGTCGCCACGGCTGCGGGCCTCTGCTTCGGCTCGCTCGGCACCGATACGGCGGGATCGATCCGTTTCCCATCCGCAAGCTGCGGCGTTACCGGGATCAAGCCGAGTTGGGGCCGCGTCAGCCGGTATGGCGTGTTTCCGCTCGCGGAATCGCTCGACCATATCGGGCCGATGGCGCGGAGCGCCGCCGATGCCGCCGCGATCCTCGGCGCCATTGCGGGCGCGGATGCGAACGATCCGACCGCGCGGCTCGAGCCGGTGCCCGATTATCTGGGCGGCATTGCGGGCGGCATCAGCGGCCTTCGCATCGGCATCGACTGGTCCTATGCGACCGATGGTGCCGACGAGGCGGTGGCGGCCGTCATCAAGGAAGCGCTCGCCGTCTTCCGCGAGCTTGGCGCGCGCATCCGCGAGATTTCCCTTCCCTCGATCGCGGGCATTCTTGCCAACGCGCTGACGCTGATGACGGTGGAGGCGGCGGAAGGCCACGCCGCGACCTTCCCCTCGCGCGCGAGCGAATATAGCCCCGGCCTCACCGGGCTCCTCGAAATCGGGCGGGCGGTGACGGGCGTCGACCTCTTCAAGGCGCAGAAGGAGCGCTGGGCCTTCTCGGGCAGGCTCGCTTCCGTCTTCGAGGATGTCGATGTCATTCTCATGCCCGCGATCATGACGACCGTGCCGACGGTGGATGAAGCGAATGCGGCGATGGCCGACCCGGTTCAGGGCCTGCCTTCGCTCCTGCGCTTCACCGTGCCGTTCAACGCTTCCGGAAATCCCTCGATCACCTTGCCGGGCGGCCATGACGCGCGCGGCCTGCCCATCGGCTTCCAGCTTGTCGGGCGGCATATGGCCGAGGATGTGCTCTGCCGCGCGGGCCATGCCTTCCAGCAGGCGACGGACTGGCACACGCGGCACCCGAAGCTCGACTGACGAAGCGGGGCGCGGGCGAGCGCGGGATCTCCCGCCCGTCCGCTCGCCCGCCCGTCATTTTATTCCGCAGGCTGAGGAGTGCCCGAAATATTCCGCGCGACGGAGGCCACGACATCGCGATTGTCGTGATCCCAGGGATGGAAGTCGCGCCGGAAGAAATCGCGCCACGGCTTGCCCAGACCGCGCAGCGCGCCGCCCTTGCCGAAGAGATAGCGGATGCCGCCGATCCACAGCCGGGTTTTCGAGCCCTGGTAGTCGCGCAGCATGATGCGCATATGGCGCAGCGCATCCCAAAAGAACTGCACGGTGACGAAAAGCATGATCCGCCGGCGCAGATAGTTCGTGCCGCCCACGGCGCGATAGACGTCGAAGGCGACCGCCTTGTGCTCGCTTTCCTCGATCGCATGCCATTTCCAGAGCGCGACCATTTCCGGATGGGCGCCTTCCAGAAGCTCCGGGCGGCGGAGCAGGGCGTCGGCAAGGATCGCGGTCCAGTGCTCATAGGCGACCGTCGCCGCGAGGCGGGCGATGGGCGGCAGGTTCCTGTCCGCCCAGGCGATGCGGTTGCGGATTGGCGCCTCGAGCTTGTCGAGCGGATAGAAGCGGGCGGCGCAAAGCGCTTCATTGTACTTCTGATGCTCGCGCCGGTGGATGGACTCCTGCGCCGTGAAGCCGCGTATATGGCTTTGCAGCTCGGGGTCCGTGATCTTGTCGCGATAGTGCTTCACGGCGTTGATGAACTGCTCTTCGCCAACCGGAAACATGATGGAGAGCGCATTGTAGAAGGCAGTGGGAAAGGCCTCGCCGCCATGCCAATCGGTTGCGAGCACATCCGCGATTCTGAAATCGAGGTTGCGCGGCGTAATCGAAACATCGTCGGGGGTGCGGGAAATCTTCTCCGCATTGGTGGGGCTGCTCATCGGGGGCCTCTTCTGTCGTTCGCTATCCGCAATTTAGGAAAGGCCCGGCATCGTTCGAGGTCGAATCCGGCTAGATTGGGGGTCCAAAGTGGCCAAATTGCGCGTGAAGGAATGGAAATGAGCGCTCGCTGCGGATCTGCGGGGCGGTAAAGCCCCGGTCCACACCCTGCGCTCCGGAAACAACGGAATGACCGTCAGCCCCAAAACTCCCGAAATTTATGTCGATGCCGATGCCTGCCCGGTGAAGGAGGAAGTGCTGCGTGTCGCCGAGCGCCACGGGCTCGGCGTCTTCATCGTCAGCAATGGCGGCATGAGGCCGAGCCGTCACCCGCTCGTCCGCACCATTGTCGTGGCCGACGGCCCCGATGCCGCCGATGACTGGATCGCTGAGCGCATCGGGTCTGCGGATATCTGCGTCACCGCCGACATTCCGCTTGCCTCGCGCTGTCTCGAGCACGGCGCGAAAGTGCTGAACGCCAACGGAAAGCCGTTCACGGAGGAAAGCATCGGCATGGCGCTCGCCATGCGCGGCCTCATGCAGCATCTGCGCGAAACGAGCGATGTCAGGGGCGGCCCGCCGCCATTCAGCCGCGAGGATCGCTCGCGCTTTCTGAGATCGCTAGAGGAGGTCGTTCAGTCGGTGCTGAAAAGCGCGGGCGCCGGCAACTGAGCGGCGAAGGCGCGCGAGCGCCCCTCACTTCAATGTGGTGAAGCCATGCGCCTTGAAGATTTTGCCTGCGCGGGCCGACGAGAGGAAACCGAGGAACGCGGCCGCATCCTCGTTTCGGGACGCCGCGGTCAGCGCCGCCGGATAGACGATCGGCGGGTGCGTGTCCTCCGGAAAGACCGCGACGATCCGAACGGCGGGCTCCGCCAGCGCGTCCGTCCGATAGACGATGCCGAGCGGCGCTTCGCCCCGCGCGACGAAGGCGAGCGCGGCCCTTACGTTTTCGGCCTGCGCGATCCGGTTCTCGACGCTCGCCCACACACCGAGCTTTTCGAGCGCGGCCTTGCCGTATTTCCCGGCCGGAACCGCCCTCGTGTCGGCCATGGCGAGCCGGCCGGTTCCGAGCGCGTGGGCGAGGTCGACACCGGGCGCGATCGTGAGTGATACGGCGGAGCCCTTCGGCGCGACGAGGACGAGCCGGTTGCCGAGAAGGTCGATCCGCGACTTCGCCTTCAGCAGATGGCGCGCATCGAGATAGTCCATCCAGTCGAGATCGGCGGAAATGAAAAGGTCGGCCGGCGCGCCTTGCCCGATCTGCTTGGCGAGGAGCGAACTTCCCGCATAGGAAATCCGTACCGTCTTGCCGGTTTCATGCGCCCATTCCGCCGTCACCGCGTCGAGCGCTTCCTTGAGGCTCGCCGCCGCAAAGACGAGCGGCGGAGTGCCAGCCGCCCGCGCCGCCGCGCCCGGCAGCGCGAGAGCGGCGAGGAGGCCGAGCGCCAAGCCGATGCCGCGCCAATTCATCATGCGGGTCGAGCCTCGCTCTTGCCTGCCTCAGAGCACGAGCTGCGTCTGGGTGACGATGGCGGCGAGTTTGCCACCGTCGCGGCTGATGCGGGTTTGCCAGACCATGAGCTTCCTTCCGCGATGCACGGGCGTCGAGATAGCATGCGCGGTTTCGCCGAGCGGTATGGCGGCGAGGAAATTCGTCTTGCTCTCGACCGTGGTGGTCGAGGCGCCCTGATCGAGATTGAGCACGGTGCCGATGGCGCCGAGCGTATCGGCGAGCGCCATGATGGCGCCGCCATGCATGATGTCGGGAACGGTGCAAAGCTCCTTGCGGACCGGAAGCCGCGCCTCAACGCATTCGGGCGTCGCGCTGACCAGTTCGAGCCCCAGAAGCTCCGCGAAGGGAAGCGGGCTCTTGCGCAGGCGCTCCATGATTTCGTCCGACATCTCGACCTCGTTGCTGGTGATGTGAATGAGGGACGTTAAGCCCTGAAGCGGAATTGCGTAAGGGCCGGATTCAGGCCGTCAGACAGGGCCATTTGCGCGGGCGGCCGGCCGATCGCAACTCGGCGGTTGACATAGTTCTATTTTGGAACTTACCTAGCCCTGACATTTGGCAGGAGGACAGGCATGGCAGCCAGACGAAACGCGACGGCGGCGATTGTGGGGGCGGGCGATTTCATCGGCGCGGCCATCGCCCGGAAGTTTGCGGCGGAAGGCTATCAGGTGGTCGCCGGCCGCAGGAATGGCGACAAGCTCGCGCCGCTGAAGACGGAGATCGAGGCGGCAGGCGGCGTCTGCGTCGCCCGATCGCTCGATGCGCGCAGCGAGGAGGGGATCGTCGAATTTCTCAATGCGGCGGATGAAGTGGCGCCGCTCGAAGTGTGCATCTTCAATGTCGGCGCCAATGTAAATTTCCCGCTACTCGACACGACCGAGCGCGTTTTCCGCAAGGTCTGGGAAATGGCCTGCTATGCGGGCTTTCTGACCGGGCGCGAGGCGGCGCGGCTCATGCTGCCGCACGGGCAGGGCTCGATCTTCTTTACCGGCGCGACGGCGAGCCTCCGGGGCGGCGTCGGCTATGCCGCGTTCGCTTCCGCGAAATTCGGCCTTCGCGCGGTCGCGCAGAGCATGGCGCGCGAGCTTGGCCCGAAGAACATCCATGTCGCTCATCTCATCATCGATGCGGGCGTGGACACGGCCTTCGTTCGCGAGCGGATCAAGGCGGCGGGGGGCGAGGAGGCGCTGAAGAACCTCGCGCCCGACCAGCTCATGGACCCGGCCTCGATCGCCGAGACCTATTGGCAGTTGCACAGCCAGAAGCGAGACGCCTGGACACATGAACTCGATATTCGTCCTTACAGGGAGCATTGGTAATGGTGAAGGTGGAGCACCACTTCGATTTCGGAAGCCCGAACTCATATCTGGCGTGGAAAGTCATTCCCGAAATCGAGAAGCGCACAGGCGTGGCCTTCGAGAACGTGCCGGTCCTGCTCGGCGGCATCTTCAAGCTCACCGGCAATCAGCCGCCCATGATCGCCTTCGGCAATATCAGGAACAAGCCGCAATATGAGGCGCTCGAGATGCAGCGCTTCATCGCGCGCCACAAGCTAGATGCCTTCAGGTTCAATTCCCACTTCCCGGTGAACACGGTGCAGATCATGCGCGGCGCCATCGTCGCGGAGATGGAAGGCGTGCTCCCGAAATATATGGAGATCGTCTTCCGCGCCATGTGGGAGCAATCGCTGAAGATGGACGATGCCGAGGTGATCCGCGCGGCGCTCGACGCGGGCGGGCTCGATGGCGCGCATATCATGGCGCGTATTCAGGACACGGACGTCAAGGAGAGGCTGATCGCGAATACGTCGGCCTCCGTCGAGCGCGGCAGCTTCGGCGCCCCGACCTTCTATGTCGGCAAGGAGATCTTCTTCGGCAAGGACCGCCTGCGCGACGTGGAAGAAGAGATATTGAAGCAGAAATGAGCCGGGCGCGGGCGGGCTGAGGTCCGCCCCTCGCTGGCTTCCCCTCCCATGCCGAAAGGCGGATTTTCCGGAACCGGGAGGGCATGGCGCCGGGCCGATTGTGCGTCTATCATCCTCCCCTGAACGCGGGAGGGGGGAGACAATGACCAATCAGGAAATCGTCGCTATCCGGAGCATGCTGGCCCAGTCGGCATTTCCCACGGACATCCACGAACTGCGCAAAGCCTATGACGAAATGGGCGGCCTCTTCCCGACCGCGGCGGATGTCGCGCTCGATGCGGTGAGTGCCGGGGGCGTGCCCGCCGAATGGGCGGTGACGCCCGGCAGCGCGCCCGATCGCGTCATCCTGTATGTGCATGGCGGCGGCTATGTCATCGGCTCGGTCAGAAGCCACCGGCATGTCGTCTCGGAGCTTGGCCGCGCGGCGGGCGCCCGCACGCTCTCGCTCGATTATCGTCTGGCGCCGGAACATGCCTTTCCCGCCGCGGTAAACGATGCGCTCGCCGCCTATCGCTTTCTGCTGGCGCAAGGTTTCGCGCCCGGCAACATCGCCATCGCCGGTGACAGCGCGGGCGGCGGCCTCACCGTCGCCGCGCTTCTCGCGATCCGCGATGCGGGGCTCGCGCAACCGGCCTGCGGCTTCTGCATATCGCCCTGGGTCGATCTCGAAGCGAGCGGCGAGACGATGAAGTCGCAGGCGGCCCGCGATCCGATGGTTCAGAAGGACGGGCTTCTCGGCATGGCGGCGGCTTACCTCAATGGTGCCGATCCGCGAACGCCGCTTGCATCGCCTCTCCATGGCGATCTCAGGGGCATTGCGCCGCTTCTCATCCAGGTGGGCGCGGCGGAAACGCTGCTCGACGATTCCGTTCGCCTCGCGGCAAGGGCGGGCGCGGCGGATGTCGAGGTGAACCTTCAGATCTGGCCGGAGATGATCCATGTCTGGCACTTCTTCCATCCGATGCTCGGTGCCGCGCGGCAGGCGATAGCGGGCGCGGGCGCCATCATCGCGAAGGCGATGGACAGAAGTGCGGGCAGGGCTGCCTGAGGCGCGCCCGCCTTTCGCGTTTCAATCGAGGATCATGCCGATCGAGCCGACAATGCTGCGCGGACGGCGCGGGCCCGCTGCCTCGGCGAACAATCCCTTTTCGAGCGGCGCTTCGAGCATGGCGGTCAGCGTCTGCATGAAGTGCTCGAGCGTATCGTCCGAACTCCAGCTCGGATGCGGGCGGGAGCGATCCGTCAGCGCCGCCTCGCGGAGCGAGAGCACGCTGCTCATATAGGCGCCCATGAAAACGAAGCGCTGGTTCTTCGCGGCGGCTGGCATGTCGGGCATGAGTCTGCGCAGGTGATCGAGGCAGCGCAGATAGCCGGAGTTCCATCGCTTCTCCAGCGCATCCATGAAAAGCTCGCGATGGTTCATGGCGAGCATGGCGATGAAGCGGATATAGGTGTCTTCCTCTTCGCCCGTTTCGCCTGAAAGCCCGATCGAGGGAAAGACAAGCGCTTCCACCGCCTCGCGGACGCTTGAGGGGCCGCCCGACGCTTCCAGCCGGTCGAGAAAATCATTGCGCCGCTTGTCGATCAACTTCGCGCCGTCGGCCACCAGCTCGCGCACAAGCGCCTCCTTGGTGCCGAAATAATAGCTCAGCGATCCGTGGTTCTTCTGGCCCGACGCCTCGACGATCTCGCGCACGCTCACCCCGTCGATGCCGCGCAGCGCGAAAAGCCGCTGCGCCGCGAGCTTGATCTGCTCGCGCGCACCCGTCTGTGCCTTACGTAACGTCTTCGCCATGCTCAAAGAATGATTTGCCGGAGGGCGCGCGTCAATTATATTATCCAAACGACCTAATTCAAGAATGTCAAAAACAGAAGGGGAGGCGCCATATGTCCGAACTCGATTTCACCGGAAAGACTGTACTCGTCGTTGGCGGGTCGAGCGGCATTGGCAACGGGATCGCGCAAGCCTTCCGCGAGAAGGGCGCCGCCGTCCATGTCTGGGGCACGCGGGCGAAGGCATCCGACTACTCCGCCGCAGAAGGTTCGGACATGACGGGCCTTCATTATGACCGCATGGACGTTTCCGATTTCGATGCGATCGAGAAATATCAGCCGCCATTCCAGAAGCTCGACGTGCTGGTGCTGAGCCAGGGCACCGTCATTTATCAGCGCGGCGAATTCAGGATGGATGGCTTCCAGAAAGTGATGGACGTCAACGTCAACAGCCTCATGGCCTGCGCGCTCAAGTTCCACGACATGCTCGCCGCGGCGAAGGGCTCGCTCATCACGATCAGTTCCACCGCGGCTTTCCATTCGACACGCGGCAATCCGGCCTATAACGCATCGAAGACCGGCGCCGTCGGCCTCACGCGCACGCTCGCGGAAGCCTGGGCGAAGGATGGCATCCGCGTGAACGGCATCGCGCCGGGCCTCGTCGATACGAAGCTCACCAAGGTGACGACGGAAAATCCCGACCGCCTTTCGGCGAGCCTTCAGGGCATTCCGATGCGCCGCCTCGGCACGCCGAAGGACATGGCGGGCGTCGCGCTCTTCCTGGCGTCGTCGCTCGCATCCTATGTACTTGGCCAGACCATTCCGGTCGATGGCGGTCTCATTCTCTGAACAACGAAATCAGCCGGGGAGGCAATCCATGAATTTCGAACATACCGACAAGGTGAAGACGCTGATCGCGAAGCTCGAAAGCTTCATGGATCGGCACATCTATCCGAACGAGCAGGCGCATTTCGACTGGGTGTCCAATCCGGCCAACCTCTGGAAGCATTGGCCGGGCCTCGATGAGTTGAAGGAGAAGGCGAGGGAGGAAGGGCTCTGGAATCTCTTTCTGCCGCATGAATATGGCGAGTGGAGCCCCGGCCTCACCAATCTCGAATATGCGCCGCTAGCAGAGATCATGGGCCGGGTGCCGTGGTCGTCCGAAGTCTTCAATTGCGCCGCGCCCGATACGGGCAACATGGAAGTGCTGGCGAAATACGGCACGCCCGCGCAGCAGAAGCAGTGGCTAAGGCCGCTGCTCGAGGGCGAGATCCGCTCGGCCTATCTGATGACGGAGCCGCAGGTTGCCTCGTCGGATGCGACGAACATCGAAACCGAAATCCGCGCCGACGGCGATGACTATGTCATCAATGGCCGCAAATGGTGGATCTCGGGCATCATGGACCCGCGCTGCAAGCTCCTGCTCCTGATGGGCAAGACCAATCCGCAGGCGCCGCGCCACCAGCAGCAATCGACCATCATCATCCCGCGCGAGACGCCGGGCGTGCATATCGTCCGCAACCAGTCGGTCTTCAGCAGCTTCAATTCGCCGGGTGGCGAAGCCGAACTCCGGCTCGAGAATGTGCGCGTGCCGAAGTCGAACCTCATTCTCGGCGAAGGCCGGGGCTTCGAGATCGCGCAAGGCCGCCTCGGGCCGGGCCGCATTCACCACTGCATGCGCTCGATCGGGCAGGCGCAGCGCGCATTGGAGATCATGGCGCGCCGCGTCGAAAACCGCGTCGCTTTCGGCAAGAAGCTTTCGGATCAGAGCAGCATCCGCCAGGACATCGCGCGCTCCTATTGCGAGATCGAGCAGGCGCGGCTTCTGACGTTCAAGGCGGCGGATGCGATGGACCGCCATGGCAACAAGGTCGCGCGCGATCTCATCGCCGCGATCAAGATCGTGGCGCCGCAAATGGCCCAGACGGTTTGCGACCGGGCGATCCAGGCGCATGGCGGAATGGGCGTGAGCGCCGACACGCCGGTGGCGGCCTTCTTCACGCTGAACCGCTTCCTGCGCATCGCCGACGGCCCCGACGAAGTGCATATGTCACAGCTCGGCAAGCTCAAGATCGCCGAATACAACGCGCAGAAGTGAGGTCGCCATGACAGAACCTGTGAGGTCGGTCAGAGGTCTGACTGTGCTGGTGACGGGCGCAGCGAGCGGCATGGGTCGCGCCACCGCCGAGGTCTTCGCCGCCGAGGGCGCCAATGTGGCGGTGACGGATTATTCGGCCGATGGCGCCGAAGCCGTCGCCCGCGCCATCGCCGCGTCCGGCGGCAGCGCAAAGGCGTGGCGTCTCAACGTCGCCGACAAGGATGAGGTCGGCGGCGTCGTCACCGCCATCGCGGCCGAATTCGGCGGCCTCGACATCGTGGTCAACAATGCGGGCATTTCCGGCTTCGCCCCCATCGACGATCCGAACTATGACGATGTGTGGGAGAGGCTGCACGCCGTGCTCCTCACCGCGCAGCAGCGCGTCATCCGCGCGGCGCTGCCTCATCTTCGGAAATCGAAGAGCCCGCGCATCGTCAACATCGCCTCGACCGAGGCGCTGGGCGCAACGGCGATGGACAGCGCCTATGCAGCGGCGAAGGCGGGCGTCACCGGCCTCACTCGCGCGCTGGCGGTCGAGCTTGGCAAGGAAGGCATCACGGTCAACTGCATCTGCCCCGGCCCCATCCTGACCGGGATGACGGCGGCGATCCCAGACGATCAGAAGGATGTTTACGCCAAGCGGCGCACGGCGCTCCGCCGCTATGGCCGCCCGGAAGAAGTGGCGCATATCACCTTGAGCCTTTGCCTGCCCGCCGCTTCCTACATCACCGGCGCTACCATTCCGGTCGATGGCGGGCTCATGGCGCGCAACGCCTGAAACGGGGAGAGACAATATGAAGGCGCTTCTCTATCAGGGCCCGCGCGACATCCGCTATGAGAGCTTCGACGATCCGAAGCTCGCCGGCGATACGGACGTCATCGTGAAGATGGACAAATGCGGCATCTGCGGCAGCGATCTCCACATCTATCACGGCGAGGGCTTCAGCCCGGATCTCGGCTTCTGCGTCGGCCATGAAGCCGTCGGCGAAGTCGTCGAGGTGGGCCGCGGCGTGCGCCGACTCAAGGCGGGCGACAAGGTGATGCTCTCGGCGGCAGTCGGCTGCGGCTCGTGCGCCTCGTGTCTCGCGGGCAACATCAACCAGTGCGAAACGGGCGGAGCGGCCTGCTATGGCCTCAGCCATCGGCTCGAAGGCTGCCAGGCCGAAGGCATCCGCGTTCCCATGGCCGATTTCAACGCCCACATCATCCCCGAAGGCATCACCGCCGATCAGGCGCTGATGCTGACCGACAATCTGCCGACCGCCTGGTTCGGCTGCGTCAATGCGAATATCCGCCCCGGCGCGAAGGTCGGCATCGTCGGGCTCGGCCCCATCGGCCTCATGGCGGTGGAGAGCGCCTTCGTGCTCGGCGCTTCGGAAGTCTTCGCCATCGATCTCGTGCCCGAGCGCAGGGCCATCGCCGCCCAGCTCGGAGCGACGCCCGTCGATGGCGCGAACGCGCTCGAGGCCATCGCCGAAGCGACCGGCGGACGCGGCCTCGACAGCGTGGTGGAGGCGGTCGGCGCCGATGCGACGATCAAGATGGCGCTCATGCTCGCGGGCAAGCGCGGCCATGTCTCGGCCATCGGCGTCAACCAGACGCGGGACTTCGCATTCCCCATGGGCCTTGCCTTCGCGAAGGGGCTGACCTTCCACATCGGCACCTGTTCGGTTCAATCCCACTGGCCGGACCTCGTGCCGCTGATCCGCAATGGCCGTTTGCGCCCTGAAAGGTTCATCACGCATGAGCTTCCGCTCTCCGAAGGCGCGGAAGCCTATCGCCTCTTCGATGCCCGCCAGCAGGGCGTGCTGAAGACTGTCATGGTTCCCTGAGGCAGGTCATGGCGCTCGAAAACTGGACCGATCTCGTCGATCTCGAAAAGCTCCGCGCATGGATGGATGAGGAGGGGCTCGAAAAGGGCGACCTCACCGATGTGGAGCCGCTCGCCGGCGGCACACAGAACATCCTTCTCAAATTCCGCCGTGGCGGCCGCAGCTTCGTTCTCCGCCGCCCACCACATCGCCCGCATATGAACGGCAGCGAGACGATGCGGCGCGAGGCGCGGGTGCTCGCCGCGCTCAAGGGCAGTGATGTGCCACATCCGGGCCTCATCGCGGCCTGTCCGCGCGAGGACGTGCTCGGCGCGGCCTTCTATCTGATGGAGCCGGTCGAAGGGTTCAACGCGACCGTCGGCCTGCCGCCGCTCCATGCGGGCGATGCGGACATTCGCCGCCGGATGGGGTTTGCGATCGCCGATGGCGCGGCGGCGCTCGGCCGCGTCGATCATGTCGCCGCGGGCCTCGCCGATCTCGGCAAGGTCGCAAATTATCTCGAGCGGCAGGTGGCGCGCTGGCGCTCGCAGCTCGAGAGCTATCGCGAATATCCGGGCTGGCCTGGCCCGGGCGATATTCCCGGCATCGACAGGGTGGCGGACTGGCTCGACGCCAATCGGCCTTCGTCGTTCAGCCCAGGCATCATCCATGGCGACTATCACCTCGCCAATGTGATGTACCGCTTCGACGGGCCGGAGCTTGCCGCCATCGTCGATTGGGAGCTGACGACAGTGGGCGACCCGCTCATCGACCTCGGCTGGCTGATGGCGACATGGCCCGATCCAGAAGGGCGCGGCAGCACGGGCTCGGTCGGGGTGAAGCCGTGGGACGGCTTTCCGGCAGCCTCCAATCTCGTCGCCCGCTACGCCGAGGGCTCGACGCGCGATCTCTCCGCCATCGAGTGGTACGCGGTCCTCGCCTGCTACAAGCTCGGCATCATTCTCGAGGGAACACATGCCCGTGCCTCGGCCGGCAAGGCGCCGAAGGAAACGGGCGACATGCTCCATGCCTCCACCATCGGGCTTTTCCGACGCGCGCTGGGCTGGATCGGGGGATAGGGGCACGCGGCTCGCCGATCTCTATCGGAAGGATGGACGAAAATCTGGGGATAACCCGTTTCGTCCGTCCCCGGTGTCATATCCCCGCCGCTTTTTTCCCACTTAGTCTTCGCGGTCGCATGTGGCGAGCGAGGCCGTCCGCCTGTCATGAGGCGGCGGCCGCATGCTATGCTCGGCACATTCGAGGAGTTCAGCGAAGGCTCATCCATGCATCTGATCCCCCGGCTCTCCCTGCTCGCCCTTATCCTTTCCATTGCGCTCATCCTCTCGCCCGATCCGGCGGGCATGGCGGCGCAGGCGGCCGAGGGCAATCTCGCCGTCGCCCGCATCACGCCCTCGGGCGAGGATGTGCCCGCCGAGCGGCAGATCGTCATCGAGTTCGACCGGCCCGTCGTGCCGCTCGGGCGCATGGAGCGGACGGCGGCGGAAATTCCCGTCGAGATCGAGCCGAAGCTCAATTGCGAGTGGCGCTGGCTCAATGAAAGCGCGCTCGCATGCGAACTCAGGGAAGCGGATGCGCTGAAGGCCTCGACCCGCTACCGCATGACGGTCAATCCGGGGATCAAGGCCGAGGATGGAACGACGCTGGCCGGGCCGTTCCAGCACGAATTCGTGACCATGCGCGTGGCGCTCGACCGGGCCGAGTTCTCCGAATGGGCGGGGCCAGGCGCACCGGCGATCCTCGTCACCTTCAACCAGCCGGTGCGCCGCGACACGGTGGTGAACCGCCTCGAATTCTCATGGAAGGGCGACAGGGCGGGCACGCGCGCGGTGCACGCCTCGGAAGGGCCGGATTGGTCGAAGGCGCCGGACGATGCGCTGGTAAAGGTGGAGCGCGAGCCGGGAATAGCCGGCTTCTTCCGGCGGCTTCTCGCTTACCTCCCGTGGTTCCGGCCGGAATCCGTTCCGGGAACGGAGGAATGGGCGCGCCGCACATGGCTGGTGACGCCGAAAGCGCCGCTGCCGCTCGACACCGAGGCCGAACTCGTCATGCATCCGGGGCTCGTTTCGGGCCTTGGGCCGGAGCGCAGCGTCATCGACCAGACGGTGCAGGCCTTCGCGACCTTCGGAGACTTCCGCTTTGCCGGGTTGAAATGCACGCGCAACGATGGCAGCAAACTCGTCATCAGGCCGGACGAGGCGAACCCGCCAGCGGGCGCCTGCGGCCCGTGGAATCTCGTCCGGCTGCTTTTCACCTCGCCGGTGCGCGCGAAGGAGATCCGCGATCACGTCCAGCTCTCGCCCGAACTGCCGAAAGCCGATGCCGAGAGCGATCCCTGGGCCAATGTCGATCCCGAGCAGACGGACGGCTATTACAACTGGAAGGGGCGCCAGAAGGGCGACGAATATTCGGCGCGTTTCCCGGTCTATCTGCGCTCGGACCGCGATTACGAAGCGACGCTGAAACCCGGCGACACAGGCATGATCGTCGATATTTTCGGCCGCAAGCTTGAGGGACCGCTTTCGGTCCGCTGGCGGATGGACAACCGGCCGCCGAATTTCGAGCTGCCGAACGGCATTGCAGTGCTGGAAAAGGGCATCGACAGCGAAGTGCCGCTCTACGTCAACAACCTGACGAGCCGCGACTTCACCTATTCGCGCCTGCGCGTGGGCGGCATCGAGAACGGTCTTGCCGCGAGCGAGAAGCTCGATCCGATCCGCAACGTGCAATATGCGGTTCCCTTCGGCGTGCGTGAGATGCTGGAAGGGCGCTCCGGCGCCATTCTCGGCAAGCTCTCGACGACGCCGAAGCTGCCATATGAAAAGCCCGGCCTTCTCTTCGCGCAGGTGACGCCCTTCAGCGTTCATGTGAAGGTCGGCCATTTCAACACGCTGGTCTGGGTCGCAGATCTTGCGACGGCCGCGCCGGTGGCGGGCGCGCGCGTGCTGAGCTACCGCGACCCTGCGCTGAGCGCCGCCGTATGCGAAGGCACGGCGCCGGCCAAATGGAACGAGCCGGAGCGCGTGGAGGCCATGGCGACGACCGACGAGAATGGCCTTGCGGTTCTCCCCGGCGTCGCGCAGGAGCCGGGCGTCTATCAGTCGGTCTGCGACAAGGCGCTGACGGTACGCGTCGAGAAGGGCGACGATCTCGCGATCCTGCCGATCAACTATCAGTTCGAGGCCGATACCTATCGCGCTTCCGGCGAGCAGGTGTGGCCGATGGAAATGTCCGCGCAGGAGCATATGCGCGTCTGGGGCACGACGGCGCAAGGCGTCTATCGCGCGGGCGATGCCATTCAGTACAAGATATTCGTTCGTGGGCAGAGCAATGAAGGGCTTGTGGCGGCGCCGCCGTCGATCTATCGCCTCCAGCTCGTCGATCCGACCGGCAAGGTCGTGGCGGACATCAGGAAGATCGCACTCAGCGAATTCGGCGCCACCGACGGCACTGTGACCGTGCCGAAGACCGGCGCGGTCGGCTGGTACAAGTTTCGCCTGCTTCAGAAGCTGAACGCCAATGCGAAGGAGGAGACAGACGGATCGGAGGACGGCAGCGGAACGGACGCAACGGCCGAAGGCGCGCTTCCTTCCGGCTGGTTTGCCTGGAAGGCGATGCAGGTGCTCGTCAGCGATTTCACGCCTGCATCCTTCCGCGTGACCACGAGCGTCAATGGCAAGGTGTTCGGGCCCTCCGCGCCGGTCGAGGTGGAGGGCAAGGCCGAGCTTCACTCGGGCGGGCCCTATACGAATGCGACCGCGCGCATCACGGCGATGTTCGCACCGCGCCCCATGTCTTCGGCGCATCCCGTTGCGGCGGGCTTCGATTTCTCGCGCAGCGATCTCGAAACCTCGAGCTACGAAAGGATGATCGCCCAGATCGAACAGCCGCTCGACGCCGAGGGCATTGCGAAAACCACGATCGCGATTCCCGATCAGGGCAACGACGTTTACGGCGACCTCACCTTCGAGGCCGCCGTCATGGACGATCGCGGCAAGAACGTCGCCAATGCGGTGGAGGCGACCTTCGCCGCGACGGACCGCTTCGTCGGCCTGAAGCCGAAGGAGTGGCTCTATCAGGCAGGCAAGCCCGCGACCTACGGCTACATCGTCGTCGATGAGAACGGGACGCCGGTGAAGGGCGCATCGGTCGATCTCAAGATCGAACTGAAGAAGGTGACCGCCGCGCGGGTGAAGTCCGCGGGCAACGCCTATCAGACCGTGTACAATACGAGCTGGGAGAAAGTAGGCGACTGCCGGGGAACGCCGGAGGCCGCGCCCGCCGAATGCAGCGTCACGCCGAAGGAAGCGGGCGAATATCGCATCACCGCGACGGTCAAGGGCACAAAGGGCAAGTCGCATATCGCCGCCAGTGACTTCTGGGTGGTGGGCGCCGACGTGGTGCTCTGGGACGGCGGGCCGGACACGGCATTGCAGATGTTTCCCGAGAAGCCGTCCTACAAGGTCGGCGAGACGGCGCGCTATCTCATCAAGAATTCCTATCCGAACGCGAAGGCGCTCATCACCGTCGAGCGCTATGGCGTCATCGACCGCTTCGTCGAGACTTTCACCACCTCGACGCCCATCGTCGAAATTCCGGTGAAACCGGAATATGCGCCCGGCTTTTATGTCTCGGTCATTCTCATGAGTCCGCGCGTCGACAAGCCGCTCGGCGAGAACATGGTCGATCTCGGCAAGCCCGCCTTCCGCATGGGCTATGTCGCCGTGCCGGTCGTCGATCCCTACAACCTTCTTTCGGTGAAGGCGACGGCCGAGCGGGCGGACTACAGGCCCGGCGAAAAGGTCAAGGTCGCGCTTCATGCAGCGCCCCTGCATGAAGCGAAGAAGGAGCCGATCGAACTCGCTGTCGCCGTGCTCGATCAGGCGGTCTTCGACCTCGTGACCGGCGGCAAGGCGTATTTCGATCCTTACAAGGGCCTTTACCGTCTCGATGGGCTCGACGTGCGCAACTACAACCTGCTGCTCAAGCTCGTCGGCCGGCAGAAATTCGAAAAGAAGGGCGCCAATCCCGGCGGCGATGGCGGTACGGACTTCAAGTTCCGCGAAGATTCGAAATATGTCGCCTATTGGAACCCCTCGGTCCTGCCGGATGCAAACGGCAATGCGAGCGTCGAATTCGATGCGCCCGACAATCTGACGGGCTGGCGCGTTCTCGTCATCGGCGCGACGCCGACCGATCGCGTCGGCCTTGGCGAAGGCGACTTCAAGGTGAACCGGCCGACGGAAATCCGCCCGGTGATGCCGAACCAGGTGATGGAGGAGGACAAATTCTCCGCCGGGTTCAGCGTCATGAACCGGACGGACAAGAAGCGGAAGATCGCCATCGAGATCGCGGTGAACGGCACGCTCGAAGGCGAGGTGCCGCAGAGCCTGAAACGTGAGGTCGAGCTCGATCCCTATCAGCGGACGACTGTTTTCATGCCGCTGGCGGCGGGCCGCGTCGCGTTGAAACGCAATGTGGGGAAGGGTGAGATCGGATTCAGAGTTACGGCGGGAGACGAAACCGACCGCGATGCCTATGCCTATGCGCTGCCCGTCGGGAAACGGAACGGCCTTGTCACCGCCGCGCTCTACGGCACGACGGACAAGGACGATGTGACCGTGCCGGTCGCCTTCCCCAAGGCGATGAGGCCCGATGCGGGCGATCTGTCCGTCATATTGAGCCCGACGGTCGTGACCGATGTCGCGGGCGCCTTCCGCTTCATCGCCGACTATCCCTTCTTCTGCTGGGAGCAGCGGGTGACGAAGGCGGTGATGGCGGCGAACTATGCCGCGCTCGAAAACTATCTGCCCGCCGACATGAAATGGCAGGACGCGGCGAATGTGCTGAAGGAGATGGTGGCGAGCGCCGCCGACTATCAGGCGCCGAATGGTGGCATGGCCTATTGGGTGCCCTCCAGTGAGCGCGCCGATCCCTATCTCTCCGCCTATACGGCGCTTGCCTTTGGCTGGCTCAGGCAGCGCGGCGTCGAGATACCCGAGGCGGTGGATGCGAAGCTCCAGGACTATCTGGGCGAGTTCCTGCGGAAGGATTTGGCGCCGAAATATTATTCGCAGAACATGACGGCCTCGGTGCGCGCGGTTGCGCTCGCGGCGCTCGCCCAGCGCGGCAAGGTGACGGAGAGGGACATCGAGCGGCTGCGACCGCATTTCAAGACGATGGGGCTCTTCGGCAATGCAATGGCGCTGCAGGCGGCGCTGTCGCTCGGCGATGCGAATGGCGGCAAACTTTCGGACGAGCTTGCCGAAATCATTCTGGCCCATTCGAACCAGACATCCGGCAAGTTCCTTTTCAGCGAGGAGACGGGCGAAGGCTTCAACCGGATCCTCTCGACGCCGATGCGCGACAATTGCGCGATCCTTTCGAGCCTCGTCGCCTATGGAAGACAGGAGGACCAGAAGGGTCGCATCGAGAACATGGCGTTCAAGCTCGTGCGCGCCATTTCGCAGGAGCAGAAGTCGCAGGGCTATTGGGCGAATACGCAGGAGAATATGTTCTGCACCAATGCACTCATCGACTATGCCTCGGCCTATGAGCGCGTCGCGCCCGATATCAAGGCGACGGTGACGCTCGATGGCGAGCCGATGGGGAGCGCCGAGCTGAAGGGCGTCAAGTCGGCGCCCGCGACGCTGACACACGAAATCGGCGCGAGCGACCCTGGCCGCGAGGCGAAGGTCGGGATCGCCCGCGAGGGCGATGGGCGTCTCTATTATGCGACGCGGCTTTCTTACGCGCCGACAGACATCTCGTCTTCGGCCGTCAATAGCGGCATCGAGGTGCGGCGCGAATATAGCGTCGAGCGCAACGGCAAATGGGAACTGCTCGGCGACAAGGCGGAAATCGCGCGCGGCGAGCTTGTGCGCGTCGATCTCTATCTGTCGCTGCCCGCGGCGCGCGCCTTTGTCGTCGTCAACGATCCGGTGCCGGGCGGGCTCGAACCCGTCAACCGCGATCTCGCCACGGCCTCGCGCGTCGATGCGGCGAAAGCTGAAATCCAGCGGCCCGAAGGAAGCTGGTGGAACCGCTACAAGGACTGGATCGAATATGCTGCGAGTTACTGGTCCTTCTATCATCAGGAATTGCGCCATGACAGCGTGCGCTTCTATTCGGATTATCTCGACGCCGGCAATTACCATCTGAGCTATGTGGCGCAGGCGATCGCGGCCGGCGATTTCCAGCGTCCGGGCGTAAAGGCCGAAGAGCTTTATGATCCGGAAGTCTATGGCCTCGGCGTGCCGGGAAGTCTGCTGGTGAAGGAGAAGCCGTAAGCCATGAGCTGGCTCGTCTGGAGCTGGACAAATCTCGAATGGACGCCTCCAAGACCTAATGAGTGGTCATGGCGGCGCTGGGCGGGCTTCGGCATGGGAATGCTCGTGGCGGCGCTCGCCGTGGCGACATGGGCGGGGCTTGCCGACGAGCGCGCCCTGACGCTCGGCCCCCGCGTCGCGGCCAACATCCTGCTCGACCGGCACGGGAAAATACTGACCGAGGAGGCAGGCGACTGGAACATCCAGAACCAGGTGCCGCTCTATCGCGTGCCGAGGCGGATGCAGGAGGCGGTACTCGTCGCCGAGGATCGCCGCTTCCACGAGCATCGCGGCGTGGACTGGCTGGCGCGCGCGCATGGGCTCTGGCAGGGCTTGCACTCCGGCCGCAACGTGCGCGGCGCGAGCACCATCACCGAGCAGGTGGTGCGCATGATCGTGCCGAGGCCGCGCACGCTCTGGTCGAAATGGCTCGAAGGGTTCGACGCGCGAAGGCTCGAGGCGCGCTACAGGAAGGCGGACATTCTGGAGTTCTATCTGAACCAGGTGCCCTATGCCGCGAACCGGCGCGGCGTCGCCAATGCGGCGCGTTACTATTTCAACCGCGACCTCGATACGCTCGATACGCGCGAGATGATCGCGCTGGCAATCCTGCCGCGCGCGCCTTCGGGCCTCGATCCCTATCGCGGCGGTGCGAAAATCCTCGACCGCCGCAGCATTCGCCTTGCCACCGCCATGCGACGCGCGGGCGTTCTGCCAGCCAGCGAGTGGGAGCGGGTGATCGACGCAAATCTCGATCTGCAATCGCCGCCGCGACGCTCCGCCATCGGACATTTTCGCAATTATGTCGAGCGGCAGCTTAAAGCTGATGCGCCGGCAGCGGCGGGTCCGCGCCGCGTGGCGACGACGCTCGATGCGGGCCTCGTCGAATTCGCGCAGGACCTGCTCGACCAGCGGCTGGCGAGCCTTGCGCCGCGCCGCGTCCATAATGGCGCGGTCCTTGTCGTCGATCACAGGAGCGGCGAAATTCTCGCCTGGGTCGTGGCGGGCGCCGACGCGGCGGGCGCAACGCCCGGCCGTTTTCTCGACGCCGTTCTCATTCCCCGCCAGCCGGGCTCGGCGCTCAAACCCTTTCTCTACGCCGCCGCCTTCGATGCGGGCTGGTCGCCGGCCGTGCGCATGGAGGATGCGCCATATTCGGAGGCCGTCGGGACGGGGCTTCATCGCTTCAACAATTACAGCCATCAATTCTATGGCGAGGTGAGCGTGCGCCAGGCGCTCGGCAATTCGCTTAACATTCCAGCAATTCACGCCGTGAACTTTGTCGGGCCGGACCGCTATCTCGATTTTCTGCGCTCGCTTGGCTTTGCAAGCCTGACGCGAACTGCGGGTTTCTACGGCGACGGGCTCGCGCTCGGCAATGGCGAGGTGTCGTTGCTGGAGCTCGTGCGCGGCTATGCGGCGCTTGCCAATGGCGGCGTGCCGGTGCCGCTCAGGGCCGTTGCGGATGCGCGGCCGACGCCGAAAGCTGCGCGCGTGATGAGCGCGGAGGCGGCGACGATGATCGGCAATGTGCTCTCCGACCCCTGGGCGCGCGTCATGGAGTTCGGCCGCTACTCGACGCTGAACCTGCCGGTGCAGACGGCGGTGAAGACCGGAACTTCGACGGACTATCGGGACGCCTGGTCTGTGGGCTTCGACAGCCGCTATGTCGTCGGTATCTGGATGGGCAATCTCGACCAGACGCCGACGGATGGCATCACAGGTTCGACGGGACCTGCGCTCGTGCTGCGCGGCCTCTTCGCCTATCTCAATCGCGACGGGAATACGAAGGCGCTGCCGCTCGCGGACGATCTCGTTCTGTCGGATAGTTGCGCCTATGGCCAGAGCGGCTGCGAACAGATTTTCGATTTCCATGCGAAGGGCGGTGCCCGCCTCGCGGCGGCGAGGGGAGAGGCGCCCGGCCCCTCCATTCTGAGCCCGACGCCCAATCTGCGCCTTGCCTATGATCCGCGCCTGCCCGGCGACCGGCAGCTCTATCGCTTCGCGCTCGCGGGCGTGGACAGGCACGACGAGGTGACATGGCTCGTCAATGGCGAGATCGCCGGCAAGAGCAGCGGTGGCGAATTCATGTGGCCCGTCAGGCGGGGGAGCTATGCGGTCGAAGCGCGGATCGAAACTCCGGGCGGGCCGCAAATGGTTGGCCCCGTCGCCTTCTCCGTGCGCTGAGGCGAATTTCAGCTATCGGCAAGCACGCCGCGCAGCAGCGCGCCATAGAAGCGCTCCTTCACGCCCGAGGGCTGGTCGAGCCTCATGCGGCCGAGCGCGATCCGCGCATCGGGCGTGAGTTCCGGGCCGGACAGGCCCCGAAGTGCGAGGCGCAGAAGCGCCATGGGCGAGGCGGACGCGGCCTTGAGCCGCTCCAGCGCGGGCAGGAGAAGCTGCTCGATGGGCGTGAGATCGGTACCGAAGGGGAAGGGCGGGAGTAGCCCCTGTTTCGCAAACGGCGCGAGCGCGCGCTCAATCCGCGCAGGCGTGTTGTCGCGGAAGGCGGCAGGGATTTCGTAACCGGTCTCGATCTTTCCGGCTTTCTTCGCCGCCTCCAGAAGTTCCGCCTGAAAACGGGAATCGGCAATGGCGAGAAGCGCCGCGACGACATCGCGGTCCGTCTTGCCGCGCAGATCGGCGACGCCATATTCCGTGACGACGATGTCGCGTAGATGGCGTGGAATGGTCACGTGCCCATAGGACCAGCGAATATTGGACACCGCCTTGCCGCCGCTTTCGCGCGTGGCGCGGAGCGTGATGATGGAGCGAGCATCTTCGAGCGCGAAGCCCTGGGCCACGAAATCATACTGGCCGCCGACGCCGCTGACGACGCGGCCATCCTCGAGCCCGTCGGAGATGACCGCGCCGAGCAGCGTCACCATCATCGCGCTGTTGATGAAGCGCGCATTCTTCCGCGCCGCGCGCCTTGCCGGCTCGTCATCGCCATAGAGCTGATTGACATAGGATATGGCCTTCATGCGGATCTTCGCGCGCATGTCGTCCGGCATTTCGCGCAAGGCGCGATAGAAGCTCCGCGGGCCGAGAAAGAAGCCGCCATGAAGAACCGCGCCGTCGACTTCGCGCTTCACGACGCCAGCCTTCATCAGATCAAGGAAGGAATCGACAAGCATCTCGCTCGAGCCGAAGAGCCCGATCTCGAAGGGAGCTTCATGCGGCTGCAATGTCGATGCGCGGGAAGGAGAGAGCCTTTCGGCGGCCTCGCGGAAGGCGCCATTTCCCTGCTGCCGGAGAATGAGGCCATGCGCCACAGCATCGCCCATGGAGCCGATGCCGATCTGGAGCGTGCCGTCATCGGCGACGAGACGGGCGGCCTGCAGGCCGATGGCGTAGTCCGTCAGGTTCACGGGCTCCTTGGGCGGCGCGAAGAGCGGGAAGTCGGTCGCCTCGCTGTCGAGGATGAAATCGATCTGGCCCGGCGCGATCTCGGCCTCATGCTCCATGAAAGGAAGCTCGCTGTTCACTTCGCCGACGAAGATGAATTCGGCCTTGCCTGCATTGCGGGCGGCCAGAATGTCGATGGTGAGGTCGGTGTTGCAGCTCATGCTGTAGCGGGCCGCGCCCTCGCCATCGCGCCTGGCGACGAGCTGGGCGACGACATTCGGCTTGCGGTCGAGAATGCAGGCGAGCGCATGGGTGTAATTGGCGGCGATATAGTTCTGCTGCGCGCGCGGCACGCCGAGCCAGCGCCCGGCCAGAAAGAAGAACTCATGCACCTCGATATTGGCGGGAAGCGCGCCCTGCCGCAGCGCCTTCGCATAGGCGAGGTCGGGATAGCCGCCGAACAGCCGGTCGATGACGGGGCCCATGAAGCGCCGCTCCATCTCGCCGGAGGGACGGGGCTTTTCCAGCGTCAGCGCCGTGACGATAGTGAGGCTGAGAGAGCTGTCCGCCGCCGCGCGGGCATAGAGCGCATTCGCCACATGGTTCGCCTTGCCGAGGCCGAGCGGCAGGGCAAGGACGATCTTCTTTCCGACCTTCGCGATGATGTCGTCGGCAAGGGCTGCGGGGTCGTCATAGTGCATGTCAGTCATCGTGCCGGGGAAAGAAGGTGAGGGTGAGTTTGCGGTTTCAGGCGGGTTTCCGTGGCGGATGATGCCCTTTGCGCCCGTTTAATTCCAGTTGTGTATACTGCGACGGCGTGACCCAAGCTCCCGAAATCCCGCCGGGCACCGAGGCAGCAGAGGACGAATATGGCGATCACCATGACGGTGCACGGCGCCGCCCGAACGGTTACCGGCTCGTGTTATCTCATCGAGACGGACAGGTGCAAATTCCTGGTCGATTGCGGCATGTTTCAGGGCGCGAAAACCCTGAAGGAACTCAATTACGAGCCCTTTCCCTTCGAGCCGGGCGACATCGACTTCGTGCTTCTGACCCACGCCCATATCGACCATTCCGGGCTCATTCCCAAGCTCGCCAAGCATGGGTTCAGTGGGCCGGTCCATGCGACGCGCGGCACGATCGACCTTCTCGGCTCCATGCTGCCTGATGCCGGGCACATTCAGGAAGTCGAAGTGGAGGAACTCAACCGCCGCAATGCGCGGCGCGGCAGGCCCGCCGTCACGCCGATCTACACGGCCTCCGATGCTGAGGACTGCCTCCGCCTCATGAAGCCGGTCACCTATGACGGCTGGTTCGAGCCCGCCGAGGATGTGTGCGCGCGCTACTGGAACGCGGGCCACATTCTCGGCTCGGCCTCGATCGAGATCGAGATCGACGCGGGCTCCGCGGCGCCGCGCCGCCTCAGGCTGCTCTTTTCGGGCGATATAGGACCCGACGCGCAGACTTTCCACGCCGCGCCGGAGTCGCCGGAAAATCTCGACTATCTGATCTGCGAGACGACCTATGGCGGCAGGACGCGCGAGAGGCTGACGCATGACGACCGGCTCGGGATTCTGGCGAAGGAAGTGACGGATGCCTTCAAGGATCGCGGCGCGCTCATCATTCCCGCCTTCGCGGTGGAGCGGACGCAGGAGCTGCTGGCCGACCTCGTGGAGCTTGTGAACTCGGGCGCCGTTCCTCGCGTTCCGATCTTCCTCGACTCGCCGCTCGCCATTCGCGCCACGCAAGCCTTCATCGATCATGCCGACGAGCTTGAGAATGGCGACGCCTTCCGCAAGGCGATGGCGACGCCGCTCCTTCGCACGACCGAAACGCCGACCGAAAGCATGGGAATCGAGCGCATGGAAGGGAACCACATCGTCATCGCGGCGAGCGGCATGTGCGATGCGGGCCGCATCCGCCATCATCTGAAAAACCATCTGTGGCGGCAGAACTCGACCGTGCTTCTGGTCGGCTATCAGGCGCAAGGCACGCTCGGCCAGATCCTCGCCGACGGGGCGAAGGCCGTCCGCATTCAGGGCGAGGAAATCAGGGTGCGCGCGCGCATTCGCCAGACGGACATCTATTCCGGCCATGCGGATGGCCCGGCTCTCGTCGAATGGGTGCGGCAGCGAAGCCCGGTCAAGCGGGCGATCCTGCTCACCCATGGTGAGGATGCGGGCCTTGAAGCGATGCACAAGGCGCTCTCCGATCTGGGCCTCGATGGCGAGCGCATCATCGAGCCGACGCTCGATGACATATTCGATCTCATGACCGAATTGCCGGGGCCGCGCCTGCGGCCGGGGCCGCGCCGCCTGCGCGCGGAAGAAGTGGGCCGCTTCGACTGGCACAATGACTTCTCCAAACTCTGGCTCGACATCAGCGAAGAGCTTGATCGCGCGGCCGACGACCGCGCGAAGAATGCCCTCATCCGCCGTCTGCGCCATGCCCTCGAGGAGAGGGAACGGCGCTAGCGGCAACGTGTAAGAGTGAGGCGTAAATGAAGGCAGAAAAAGTCGTTACCCTGACCATGCACCCGGCGATCGACGTTTCGACCTCGGTCGAGCATGTGGAGCCTACTCACAAGCTGCGCTGCGCGCCTGCGCATCGCGACCCCGGCGGCGGCGGCATCAATGTTGCCCGCGTGCTGCGCCGCTTCGAGGCGGATGTGCTGGCGATCTATGTGGCCGGCGGATCGACCGGCGATCTCCTGCGGAAGCTCGTGCACCGGGAGGGTATACGCGATCTCGTCATCAGGGAGATGACGGAGACGCGCGAAGACTTCACCGTCTATGAACAATCGAGCGGAAATCAGTTTCGCTTCGTCATGCCGGGACCGGAGCTTGCGAGGGAAAGCTGGCTCGCCGCGCTCGATGCCGTGGCAAGGCTCGAGGAGAAGCCCGGCTACATCGTCGCGAGCGGGAGCCTGCCGCCCGGCGTGCCGGTCGATTTCTATGCCGAGGTCGCGCGGATCGCGCATTCGCTCGGCGCGAGATTCGTGCTCGACACATCGGGCGAGCCGTTGGCGGCTGCGCTTTCCCGATCTCCCTTCCTCATCAAGCCCAACCTGCGCGAATTGCGCGAACTGACGGGTGTGGCGCTCGATGGCGAGAGGGATTGGCTCGAGGCGGCGCGCCGCCTCATCGCCGCGAGGCAGGCGGAGATGGTGGCGCTGACGCTGGGCGAGGAGGGAGCGCTGATCGTCACGCAGGACGAAGCGTGGCGCGCCGAAGCACCGAAGGTGGAAGTGGTGAGCACGGTGGGCGCGGGCGACAGCTTTCTCGCCGCGCTCGTCTGGGGCATCGCGTCGGGCGAGCCCTTGGCGGAGGCATTTCGCCGCGCTGTCGCGGCGGGATCGGCAGCGCTTCTTTCTCCGGGCACAGAGCTTTGCCGGCCAGAGGATGTCGCGCGCCTTGCGCGGGAAGTCTCGCCGAGGCGGATCTAGTTTCAGGCGCTCACGCCAAGCAGCATGCTGATGCGTCCGTTGCCCCAGAGAGGCAGAAGGAGCCGCGCCTGTGCGCCATGCTGGATATAGGTGGGTGCGCGGCTTTCCACCGTGGCGCTCGCCTGCGCGCGGAGATATTCGAAGGGCGCGGCGGAGGCGATCTCGTCGGCGAAGCTGCCGGTAACGTCCTTGCCATAATGCTCCGAGAGCCGCCGGCCGATGATTTCGAAACGGAACCGCTCGGGCTTCTCGAAGACGCCGATGAGCATCATCCGGTCCTCGAGCCGCGGCAGGGCGGAGAGTTTCACATCGTCCCAATAGGGCATGTCGCTGGCCTGGCCGCGAATGAGGCTCTGCCAATAGGTGTGAACTTCGGCAAGGTCGGCCTCGATCGTTGCGGGCAGGGCGTAGGGCGAAGCGGGATTTGTCATTTTCTCTCACTCATGGCCGGAGTTGATATCCGTTTCCCGTGTGGAGCGGCATGGGAGAAAATTACTCCGTCCTCGTTGCCGCCGCAATTTCCTTGAATTCCGCATCATCGCGGGACGCCTCGAAAACGGGGCGCGCATCAACAGTGCCGGTCTTTTCGTATAGCCGCCTGACAAGATCGAAGGCGGGCTTCCTCCTTCCCGTTTCATCGACGAGCCCCTTGCGATTGAAATATTGCTGATAGGCGGGATGTGTGCGGAGCATGGAACGAAAATCCTTGAGAACCCAGGGCGTGACGCCGGAGAGCGCGGGGCAGTTCGCGAGCATCCTGAACTGAAGCGCGTAGAGGCGCGCCTGAAACCGCTCCGACATCATGGTGGTGCCGTCACCCACAAATCCCGATTTCGCGTCCGCGCCGAATTCGCTGATCAGGAATGGCTTTGATGCGCGCGGCGCCATGCTCAGTTCAGGAAGGAGATCGAGCATGAGCAGTGCCATTTTCTCCTCCGCAATGGGTACGGCGCCCGCCCATTGCGCGGCCGTGTACCAGCCGAGATATTCGTTGAAGGCGACGACATCGAGCTCGTCGAGCAGCGGGTCGTCAATGATGAGCGCTGGCGCGCGCGCTGCCCTTTCGAGGGAAGGGCGCTCGTTAATGTCGATGCCGTCCGCCAGCAGCAACGCGCGGATGGGCGCTTTTTCCTCATCCGTGATTGCGGGATCGAGGAGCGCGCGTGCGCGGATCGCCCTTGATAGCGGCTCGCGGAAATCCTTGTCGCGGCCGTAAATGGCGGCCGAGACGAGGCGCGAGGGATCGAGGGTGCGGGCGTCGCGGATGAGCGAGGTCAGAAATTTCGTTCGCTCAGGCGTCGGAGGCGTTTCATTGGCGACGGACCATATGATGACGCAAGCGCGGTTCCTGTCGCGCTCGATCATCTCGCGCAGTTGCGAACGGGCGACATCAAGCGTGGCGCCATCGCTCCATGACACGGCCCAATAAACGGGTACCTCGGACCAGACGAGAAGCCCGATCTCATCAGCGAGCCGCGTCACGAACTCATTATGCGGATAATGAGCGAGGCGGATGAAATTGCAGTTGAGTTCCTTGGCGAGCGATAGTGTGGCGCGCGCGTCTTCGGCGCCGAAGGCGCTGCCATCGTGCAAGGGGCTTTCCTCATGGGCGGCAATGCCTTTCAGAAAGATCGGCGCTCCGTTGAGGATGATGTCGCCGCCGCGCGCCTCGATCGTCCGCAACCCGATGCGGTCGCGGATCGTCTCGCCGTAAAAACCGATTTCGATGTCGTTGAGTTGCGGATCGTCCGGCGACCAGAGCGGCGCCTTCGTTTCGAAACGGACCTCCGCGTATCCGGAGGCATCGACAGTGGCGCGGGCGGCTTCGCTCACGCCGGGCAGCGAGATCGTGACGATCTCGCCGCCCGCCGCGCCGTCAATGGAGAAGGCGGCGTGAACGATCCGCGGCGAAAGGCCGACAAGGCGCAGCCAGTAATCCCGGATGAAGGTTTCGGGAAGGCTCAGAAGCAGCACTTCGCGCTTGATGCCGCCATAGTTCCACCAGTCGGTGACGATGGGCGGAACGGTCCTGGCGTCGAGACGCGCATCGACCCTGACGATCAGGAAATTCGCGCCCTCACGCAGCGCCTCGGTCGCCTCGAACGCGAAGGGTGTGTGGCCACCTTCATGCGCACCAAGGCGGATGCCGTTGAGCCAGACCTCGGCACGATAATTGACGGCGCCGAAATGAAGAAAGTAGCGGCGGCCGCTACGCCTGGAAAAAGAAAAGTCCCGACGATACCAGATGACGGATTCATAGAAGAAGAGCCTCGCATCCTGCGTGTTCCAGTCCCTTCCGGTCTGGAGCGTCACGCTGTCGTCAAAGGCGAATTCCACAAGCTCGAGGCCGGTTGCCGCCTCGCGGCCTTCCGCAATGCCGGCAATGTCGCGGCCCGGAAGCGGCGGATGTTGCGCGGGCGCGCGGGGATCGACGATGACACGCCACTTGCCGCCAAGATCAACATGCTCCCGTCCGAAGGGATTCTGGACGATGGTTCCGGCGTCGGCGGGAGGCGGGGCAGAGGGCATCGGATCAATCCTTGCGCGTCGGTCTGATGAGGCCGGCGTACCAGCGCGCGGAAGCCTTGGGCGTGCGTCTGAGCGTCTTGAAATCGACATGGACGAGGCCGAAGCGATTGGTGAAGCCCGCGCCCCATTCGAAATTGTCGAGAAGCGACCAGACGAAATAGCCGCGAATGTCGGCTCCCGCTCGGATCGCCTCGCCCATCGCATGCGTATAGGCGCGCAGATAGTCGATGCGGGCCTTGTCGGCTATCGCGCCGGTGGCGTCGGGCGCGTCATTGCCGCCCGAGCCATTCTCCGTGACATAGATTGGGAGTCCGTAACGGCGCCACGCCGCGATCAGAACGTCGCGAAAGGCGTCCGGATGGATCGACCAGCCGGCGCCGGTTTGCTGCGCGGAGGCGGGAGGCTTTCCCCAGGCGAAGCCGAGCTGGCTCGCGGCATCCGCCCTCGCATAGATCGGCGAGTAATGATTGACGCCAAACCAGTCGAGCCTGCGGCAGATGCGAGCCATGTCGCCCGCCTTCTGTGAGGGTTCCATTTCATGCGCGATGAGGGCGGGATAGGCAGCGAAGCTCTGCGGCTCGGGAAAGAGTAGGTTCCAGTGCGCGTCGAGCAGCGCTGCCGCATGTGCGTTTTCGGGCTTGCCGCTTTCCGGCAAGACGGGCTGCCGGTTGTGGATCGCGCCGATGAGCGCGGAAGGGCGGAGGTCGCGGATCGCATCGACCGCCGCGCCGTGAGCGAGATTGAGGTGATGGGCCGCCTTGTAATAGGAGCTTTTGTCGGCGATGCCCGGCGCGTTCCAGCCGAGCGCATAGCCGAAGAGCGTGGAGACCGAGGGCTCGTTGAAGGTGGCGAAGTGCTTCACCCGGTCGCCATATCGTTGCGCGACGAGGGCCGCGTAATCCGCAAACCAGCCGGCGATATCCCTGTTGGTCCAGCCGCCGAGATCGTCGAGCGATTGCGGCAGATCCCAATGGTAGAGGCAGAGCCAGGGCTCGATGCGGGCTTCGAGCAGGCGGTCGATGAGGCGGTCATAGAAGGCGAAGCCTTGCTCATTGGCGGCGCCGCGGCCGCGCGGCAGAAGGCGCGGCCATGCGGTGGAGAAGCGATAGGCGCGCACCCCCATGTCGCGCATGAGCGCAATGTCTTCAGCGTAGCGGTGGTAGTGATCGCAGGCGATGTCGCCCGTGTCGCCATTGGCGATGCGCCCCTTCTGGCGGCAGAAGACATCCCAGATGCTGAGGCCGCGTCCGTCTTCATGAGCCGCGCCCTCGATCTGATAGCTCGAAGTCGAAACGCCCCAGAGAAAGTCCGGGCGCAGGAGAGCGGTATCGAGTTCGGCGCCGGGAAGTTCCGATTGAGGCGCGGCGATCTTGTCGTTCATTTCATTCTCCCGCGGCGCGAAGGCCGAAGCGGTTCGGTTCAACCGGAATAGGTTTCGTCGATCTCGGACAATTCCGGCAGTTTGGGCGCGGGCGGACCGCCGAAGAGATAGCGCCCGTCGGCCGCCCGTTCGAGACAGAGCTTGCGCCGATGAAAGGGCTCCAGCGCCGCATGAAAGCCGATGGTGATGAGCGTCACGCCGGGGAGACAGGAGAGAACCGCTTCCATGATCTTTGTCTCGCTCTTCTGATCGAAGGCGTCGGTCGCTTCCTGCATGAAGATCCAGCTCGGCCGGCGCAGGAAGAGCCGCGCGAAGCTCAATCTCTGCTGCCCGCGCACGGTAAGACTGCGGTCCCATGCATCGGCCTCGTCGAGGTGGGTGACGAGATAGCCGAGCCCCGCGCTTTCGAGCGCGTCATGAAGATCGTCCCTGCTGAACGTGCCGGCCGCGTCCGGGTAGCTGAGGGCCTCTTCGAGCGTTCCATGGGGAATGAACGGATTTCGCGGCATGAAGAATATGGAACTCGCGGCCGGGAGCAGAACTTCGCCACGGCCCCACGGCCAGAGGCCGGCCACGACCTTGAAAAGGTCAATCGCCGCGCCCGCATCGCCGTCGATGAGAAGCCGCTCGCCCGCCTGCACCTGCATGTTGAGCCCGTCCAGCACGATCTGGCCGTCCGGTCGCGCTATGCGCAGATCGCGGATGATGAGGGTTTCGCCATCCGCCTTGCCGACTGCGATGCGGTTCTCGTCGAGATTCGCGCGCGTTTCGTCGAGAGTTCGGAGATCGTCGTGGAGGGAGAGAACGCGCTCCGCCGAGGCGCGCCAGCGCGCCATATCGGCGAGATTGTCGATGGGCCAGGAGAGGGCGGAGGTGAGCTTCTGGAACGCCTGCGCGGACTGCATGAGAACGCCGAGCGTCATCGTGCCGGCGATATATTGCGGCGCCATGACGAGAATGGGAAAGACGGGAAGAAGCGCGCCGTAACCGGATGTGAAAAAGAGAATCCATGTCAGGGCGAGCGTTTGCCGCGACCACCACCGCCTTATATCCGCAAAGAGGCGGGACGAGCGCAGCCTTTCCATACGCTCTCCGCCGAGGAGCCCGATCGATTCCGAGTTCTCCCGCGCTCGCGCGAGAGCGAAGCGGAAATTCGCTTCCGTCGTCTGAAGGCCGTTCGTGGAGCGGACGAGCGGCTGGCCCAGCACGAGCCCCATTCCCGTGCCGACGCCTGCATAGAGGAAGGCCAGCAGGACCATGTAGCCGGGAATGTAGAAGGATGATCCCCGAACGCTGAATGTCGCGCTGCCGGCAACGGAGAGAAGAATGTCGATGAAGCTGCCGAGTATGAAGATGGAATAGACGAGGGTGTGCGCGAGCGAGATCGCATTCTCGGTCACGATGTGGACATCCTCGGCGATGCGGCCATCCGGATTGTCATGCTCGCCGGGCGTGAAGATGAGATGGTAGTGCCGCTTCTCCGCCATCCAGCGATCCACGACGCGGGCCGTGAGCCATTGGCGCCAGCTCACCTGGAGCGTGCGCTTGACCTGGAGGTGAATGGCGGTGACGCACATCGTCAGAATGAAGATGATGACGAAAACGCCGATCTGGGTCAGGAATTTCGGCACGGAGCGCTCGCCCAGCGCATCGAAGAGCGCGCCGTTCCAGTAATTCGTCCAGATGGCAAGCCCGACCTGCATCAGCGTGAGGAGGAGGAGCGCAACGGTAAGCGCGCTCGCCTTCCAGCGTTCCTCCGCCGTCCAATAGGCGAGCGCGAGGCGCGCGAAGCGCCGCAGAATGCGGTAGCGGGAACGGAGGGAGCCTACGGCAAGTTCGGTGCTGGTTGCGGAGGCTGGCTCGGCCATTTCATGTTCCTGGGCGCCGGTGGCGCGGCATCATCCGCCGGCCCTGACGCCCGGAGAGGCGCTCTCGGCCTCCGAGACGATATTCATGGTGCGTATGAGGCTGCCGGGGTTGACGCTGATCGAGCTGATGCCGAGATCGGTGAGGAAGCGCGCGATGCCCGGATCGTTCGCGGGAGCCTCGCCGCAAATTCCGACATGGCGGTGGTTTCGCTGGGCGCCCGTCACGGCAAGCCGCATCATCTCCAGCATGCCCGGATCGCTCTCGTCGAAATCGAAGGCGACGATTTCGGAGTCACGGTCGACCCCGAGCGTGAGTTGCGTGAGGTCGTTGGAGCCGATCGAAAACCCGTCGAAAAGCGCGGCAAAGGCATCGACGCGAATGACATTGTTCGGAATCTCGCACATGACGAAAATCTCAAGCCCGTTCTCGCCCCGCTTGAGCCCGTGCTCCGCCATGGCCGCGAGCACCTTGCGCGCCTCCTCCTCCCGGCGGCAGAAGGGCACCATGATGCGGAGATTTGTCAGACCCATTTCGCCCCGGACGCGGGCGAGCGCCGCGCATTCGAGCGCGAAGCCTGCCGCATAGGCGGGATGTGCGTATCGGGACGCGCCGCGAAAGCCGATCATCGGGTTCGCCTCAGTCGGCTCGAATGGCTCACCCGCAATGAGGCGCGCATATTCATTCGTCTTGAAGTCCGACAGGCGCACGATGACGGGCTTCGGATAGAAGGCGGCGGCGATGGTGCCGACGCCTTCGGAAAGTTTCTCGACGAAGAAGTCGGCCGGCTTTTCATAGCCGCGCGTCAGACGCTCGATCATCTTTCTGTCCCGGGGCGACGCTTTCGAGGGCTCGGCCAGTGCCATGGGATGGATGCCGATATATTCGTTGATGATGAATTCCATCCGCGCGAGGCCCACGCCGTCATTCGGCAGCATGGCGGTGCGGAAGGCGAGGTCGGGATTTCCGAGATTGACCATGATCTCCGTTCGCGGGCGCCGGATATTGTCGGTGCTCACGCGCGAAACATCGAAGGGGATGGTGCCTTCGTAAATATGGCCCGTCTCGCCCTCGCCGCAGGAAACGGTGACGGTCATTCCGGTCCTGATCTTCGAGGTCGCGCCCTCGGCGCCCACGACCGCCGGAACGCCAAGCTCGCGCGCGACGATCGCCGCGTGGCAGGTCCGCCCGCCGCGATCTGTGACGATGGCGGCGGCCGACTTCATCACGGGCTGCCAGTCCGGGCTCGTCGTTTGCGCGACGAGAACCTCGCCGGGCTGAAAGCTCGCGAGTTCCCTCGGATCGGAAATCACGCGCGCCTTGCCTGTGGCGATCCGTTCACCGACGGCGCGCCCTTTGGCTATGGCGGTTCCTGTGCCCTTGAGGGAATAGACTTCCACGATATTTGTCGCGTGCTGCGAGGCGACCGTCTCCGGCCGCGACTGGATGATGTAGATGAACCCGTCATCGCCATCCTTCGCCCATTCGATATCCATGGGCATCGGATGTCCGGCGGCGCGGGAGTAATGCTCCTCGATGGCGATGGCCTGGCCCGCGAGAGCGAGGATTTCGCTGTCGGGTATGCAATAGCGTTCGCGCTGCGCTCTGGGGACGGTTCTCAATCGCGTGGTGACGGAACCTCTGGCGCGCGCATAGACGAGTTTCGATTGCTTGGCGCCGAGCGAATGGCGCAGCACGGCCCGGTGTCCCTGGCTGAAGGTCGGTTTGTGTACATAGAATTCGTCCGGATCGACCTGACCCTGCACGATCGTTTCACCAAGGCCGTAAACACCCGTGATGAAGACGACATCGCGGAAACCCGATTCCGTGTCGAGAGTGAACACGACGCCGCTCGCGGCCGTGTCGGCGCGCACCATTTTCATGACGGCGACGGAGAGAAAGACCTTGAAGTCATCGAAGCCGTTATTGCGGCGGTAAACGATGGCGCGGTCGGTGAAGATGGAAGCGAAGCAGCGGCGGCACGCCTCGACAAGCGCGCTCGTGCCTCGCACATTGAGGAAACTCTCATGCTGCCCGGCGAAGCTCGCCGTCGGCAGATCCTCGGCAGTGGCGGAGCTGCGAACGGCGACGGCGACATTGCGGCCATACTGCTTTTCGAGTTCGGCATAACTTGCCGCTATGCCCTCGCGGATCGCCTTTGTTCCGGTCGCCTCATAGACGATTTGCCGGGCGCTCGCCGCGGCGGCGGAAAGCGCCGCGGTATCGGATATGTCGAGCGTGGCGAGGAGCGGGCGCAGCTTTTCCCATGCGCTAGCCTCGCTCAGCGCATCCCGATAGGCGGCGGCTGTCAGCGCAAAGCCGCTCGGCACCCGTACGCCGGCGGCGGAGAGAGCGTTGTAAAGCTCGCCAAGCGATGACGTCTTGCCGCCGACGAGAGCCACGTCCCCGACGCGAATGTCCTTGAACCAGCGGATATATCCTTCACCCGCCACAGCTTCTGCCGACATGGATTACGCCTGCATCCAGTGATCTGATTTTTATGCGAAATCCGGGCGGGAACGGCATTGATCGAGGTCAAGGAGGCGCAAGGAAGGGTGCGCCGTCGCTCAATGACCTTGGCCGGCTCAAGGCGTGGATTTTTCGATCCATGTGTCGCCGGCCTTGCGGTAGCTCTTCTTGACTGCCGCCCAGGCTATCCTGTGCGCGATCTCCTCCTGACGTTCGCCGGCCGATGCGTAATTCGCCCAGGCATGGTTGAACGCCTCGCGGTAAATATTCTGCGCGTGGAGCGGAAGGCGCTCGCGCAGCGAAGGCGGCAGATTGGCGTTCGTTCGATAGGGCATGTGCGTCAGTGGCTCTCGTCGAATGACGAACAATTCTCGCCGAAGGCTTCCAGTCCCTCCTGGAGGTAGTCCGCGAGAAGCGGCAGGCCGAGGAGATATTCGGCTGTCCGCGCATTGTGCTCGTCGCGTGCCGTCTCCAGCGCCTCGGCCCATTCCGATCTGTCGAAGGTGCCGCGTCCGACCCATGCGAGCGCGACGAGAGTGATCTGCTCCTCCTCGTCGAGGCCGCGAATGAAGGCCAGAAGCTCCTCCTGCGTCGGATCGTCGGCGAAATCCTCCAGAACGTCCCGCATTTCCTCATCGGTCGGATTGGAGCCGGAATCCGGATCGCTGATCTCCTCCTTGACGTCGAACATGCGCGCCTTGGCGATGACGTAGCAGACCTTGTCCGTATTGATGTCGAGCATGAGCCTGTCCTCTCAAGACGTTCCGCGCATCGCATCGGTGGCGCGGATCGCGGTCGTATCGGCGGCTTCTCGCGGCTTCAACGGTGGAAAATCGTCGGGCGTGATCGTTTCCTTCTGAAGGAGCAGGCGGACGCCGGATTCGAGATCGTTCTTGCGGCTGCGCAGAATGTCCTTCGCGCGCTCATAGGCTTCCGCGATGAGGCCGCGTATGGCGAGGTCGATTTCGCGCGCTGTCGCTTCCGAGTAGTCCTTCTCGCGCATGCCGAGAACATTGTCGCCGAGATAGCTCGATCGCTGCTGCTCGAGCACGGGCTGGCCAAGCTCCTGCGTCATGCCGAAACGGGTCACGATCTGCCGCGCCACATCGGTGACCTTGGCGAGATCGTCGGCGGCGCCGGTCGAGATTTCTCCGAAGGTCACGTCCTCCGCCGCGCGTCCGGCGAGAAGAACCACCATGCGGTTCTTGAGTTCGCTCGTGGTGATGAGGAAGCGGTCTTCCGTCGGGCGCTGGAGCGTGTAGCCGAGCGCGCCGATCGAGCGGGGAATGATGGAGACCTTGTGCACGGGGTCGGTGCCCGGCAGGGTGGAGGCGACGAGCGCGTGCCCCATCTCGTGATAGGCGACGCGCTCCCGCTCGGCGGGCTTGAGGAGGCGGCTCTTCATCTCCGATCCGGCGACGATGCGTTCGACGGCGCGGGTGAAATCCTCCATCGTCACGTTGTCGCCGCCGCGCCGTGTCGCCACGATGGCCGCCTCGTTGACGAGATTGGCGATGTCGGCGCCGGTGAAGCCCGCCGTGATGCCCGCGATCTCGTCGGGCGCGATGTCGGGCGCGACGGTAACCTTTCTGAGATGCACCTTGAGGATCGCTGTGCGCCCGTTGCGGTCCGGACGGTCCACGACGACCTGCCGGTCGAAGCGGCCAGCGCGCATCAGCGCGGGATCGAGGATTTCGGGCCTGTTGGTCGCGGCGAGAAGAACGATGCCGACACGCGGGTCGAACCCGTCAAGCTCGGCAAGAAGCTGGTTGAGCGTCTGCTCTTTCTCGTCCTGTCCGCCGAGGCCGCCCATGGGCGAGCGCGCGCGGCCGAGCGCGTCGAGTTCGTCGATGAAGATGATGCAGGGCGCGGCCTTCTGCGCCTGCTCGAAAAGATCGCGCACGCGCGCCGCGCCGACGCCGACGAAGAGTTCGACGAATTCGGAGCCCGATATGGAGAAGAAGGGCACGCCCGCTTCTCCCGCCACGGCGCGGGCAAGCAGCGTCTTGCCCGTGCCCGGCGGCCCGACGAGAAGGATGCCCTTGGGAACATGCGCGCCGAGGCGGCCATATTTCTCCTTGTTCTTGAGAAAGGAGACGACTTCCTGAAGCTCGAGCTTCGCTTCCTCCACGCCGGCGACGTCGGCGAAGGTCACGCCAGTCTTGGTTTCCACATAGACCTTTGCCTTCGACTTGCCGACGCTCATCAGCCCGCCGACGCCCTGCCGCTCGGCAAAGCCGCGAAAGACGAAGAACCAGAGCCCCAAAAAGAGCAGCATGGGCGCGAGCCAGGAGAGGAGGATGGTCATCCAGTTCTGGTCCGAGCCCCCCGAGACCTTCACACCTTCCTTGATGAGTTCATCGGCGATGCCGGGCTCGACACGCGTCGTCGTGAAGGACTCCTTGCCGTCGACGGGCTTGACGAAGGTGCCGTGGATCTGCGTCTCGGTAACGGTGACCTCGCTGATCTTCCTTTCACGGGCGAATTTCAGGAAATCGCTATAGTCGATATGCGCGACCTGCCGCGACCCGAGCCAGATCTGGAATGCGGTGATGGCAAGCAGCGCCACGAGGAAATAGCCGAAGTTGAAGCGGAACTTCTTGTCCATGGCTGCGAGGGCCTCATGCGCCGTGGCGCGGGATGGGGAAGAAGACGCTTTGCCCGGCGATCGGTTTCATGCCCCTTCAAACCTCGATGATGACCTTCAGCGAGTTGGTTTTGGCCGCATCGGAAAAAGTGTCGTAGGCCTTGAGCATCTCGGCGAGCTTGAAGCGATGCGTGATGAGGAGCTTCGGGTCGATCTTCTTCGACCGTACCGTCTTCAGCAGCATCGGCGTCGTCACCGTGTCGACGAGGCGCGTCGTGATCGAAATGTTCCTTGACCAGAGCGTCTCCAGATGGAGATCGACCTTGGTGCCGTGAACGCCGATATTCGCTATGGTGCCGCCCGGCGCGACGATGTCCTGACAGAGGATGAAAGTCGCGGGTACGCCGACCGCTTCTATGGCGACATCAACGCCTCGGCCGCCCGTCATCTTCATGATCGTCTCGACGGCCTTTCCGTTGGCGCTGTTGACGGTCGTAGTGGCGCCGAAGCGCTTTGCAACTTCGAGGCGGTTGTCGATGAGGTCGATCATGACGATCTCGCCGGGCGAGAAGAATTGCGCCGTCAGCAGCGCCGCAAGCCCGATGGGGCCGGCACCGACAATGGCGACCGTGTCGCCCGGCTCGACCTTGCCGTTGAGAACGCCGCACTCGAAGCCTGTGGGGAGGATGTCGCTCAGCATGACAAGCGCTTCCTCATCCGCGCCGGCGGGAACGGGATAGAGGCTCGTATCGGCGTGAGGAATTCGAACATATTCGGCCTGCGTGCCGTCGATCTCATTACCGAGTATCCAGCCGCCCGTCGTGCAATGCGAATAGATGCCCCGGCGGCAATACTCGCATTTGCCACAGGACGAGATGCAGGAAATGAGAACGTGATCGCCCTTCTTGAAAGCGGTGACGCCGGGGCCCGTCGCCTCCACGATGCCGACGCCCTCATGGCCGAGAATGCGCCCCGGTTTGCAGGTCGCGACATCGCCCTTGAGAATGTGAAGGTCCGTGCCGCAGATTGTCGTGCGGCTGACCTTGACGATGGCGTCGGTCGGATCGGAAATTTCCGGCATGGGGCGTTCTTCCAGCGCCTTCTTGCCCGGGCCTTGATAAACGAGAGCCTTCATCGCCTGTTCCTTTCCTGTCGAGGCGGCGCGAGCCGCGCGGCTCTAGCCGGGCGGCGTCCAGTGGGTTTTCACGTCGCCGCGCGTCCGGCGCGCATGATCTTCGAGCCGGCGCGCAACCGCGTCGAACGCGTCTCTCACGGCGACATGCGCATCCTCATGCGTGTGGTCCTTGGGGCGCGGACCTGTCACCGCGATCTCATGGCCGGGCACGCGAAGATTGATGCTGACGATGAAGAGGCCGCCCTTCTTCGGTCCATGTTGCGGCGCCTCGACCACCACGTCGCAGCCGGTGATGCGGCCATAAAGATGTTCGAGCTTTTCCACCGATTGGCGGATGCGCTGTTCGAGCGCGGGTGATGGCTCGATGTGGCGGAAGGTGATGGAAAGGGGGATTTGCATGAACGTCTCCTGCCTCTGTGCCAACTAGTCAGGACCGGGCAGGTGGACGTTGCATTGACTTCGATCAAAGAACGCCCGGGGCGCTTTCAGAAGCATTCTTTCAATGGGAAATCATGTTCGGTATAAGGCGGAGTGAGGTCGTAAATCTTCGAGAACCACGCCGCCACAGCCGGGATTGTGAAGATGTCCAACGACACGAAAATCGTCGCGTTTCAGGGCCGCATCGTCATGGTCGGCTTCGGCAGCATCGGGCAGGGCACGCTGCCGCTGATCCTGCGTCATGTCGACATCGCGCCATCCCGGATCACGATCCTCACGGCGGACGCGAGCGGACGCGCCGAGGCGGAGGCGCTTGGCGTTCGCTTCATGGTGAACCCTCTGACGAGGGAGAATTACGCGGACATCCTCGCCCCCCTGGTCGGCGAAGGCGATTTCCTTCTCAACCTTTCGGTCGAAGTGTCGAGCCTCGCCCTGGTCGAATTCTGCCATCGCCGCGGCGCGCTCTATCTCGATACCTGCATCGAGCCATGGCCGGGCCGTTACACGGACACTTCGATTGCGCCGTCGCTGCGCTCGAACTATGCGTTGCGCGAGGAGGCGCTGGCGCTCCGTGCCAAAT
>NZ_JBATUH010000124.1:0-28381 GCF_049671045.1 Parvibaculum sp.
ATCAGGCGCGTGCGCGTGCCCTCGCCATTGGCGCGGTGATAGGCGATGGCGATCTTGAGCGCGGTGTCGGCGGCCTCCGAGCCCGAATTGCAGAAGAGCACATGGTCGAGATCGCCCGGCGCGAGGCTTGCGATCCGGCTTGCAAGCTCGAAGGCCTTGGGATGGCCGAACTGGAAGGTCGGCGCGAAGTCGAGTTCCGCCGCCTGGGTCTGGATCGCCTGCACGATCTCGTCGCGGCAGTGGCCGGCATTGGAGCACCAGAGCCCCGACGTGGCGTCGATCACCTCCGCCCCGTCGGGCTTGTAATAATAAATGCCCTTGGCGCGGGCGAGCAGTCGCGGCTCGCGCTTGAACTGGCGGTTCGGCGTGAAGGGCAGCCAGTTCGATTCGAGGTCGTTCGGCGCGAGGCTGTTCGGCGCTGGGGCGTCGGCGCTCATGGGGAGGCTCCTGAAAGAGAAAACGCGACGATTGAATGCCTTGCCCCTCGCGAAATCAAGTTCGGGGGAAATCAGGCAATGCACCGGAAGGCCAGCGCCGGTACAGCCCGCCGGTCTGCAAGGGCGCGCGCAAGGATCGCGTGACCGGCAATCCTGATCCGAAGCACGTCAGCACGTCGTTCGTGGAGCGCCAGAACCTCACGATGCGGATGCACATGCGCCGCTTCACAAGGCTGACAAATGGGTTCTCAAAGAAGGTCGAGAACCACGCCCATGCCGTGGCCCTGCATTTCATGTTCTACAATTTCTGCCGCATCCATAAAACGCTTCGCGTTACCCCGGCCATGCAGGCGGGTATTGCGGATCATGACTGGATGCTAGAGGATATCGCTCAGTTGGCGGATTAAGCCATTGAAAACATATCGCGGAGTTGCATTACTCCGTCCTCGGACAGGACCCGAGCAAGTATTTTTACCCCCCCAAATTCATCGGAGTGGCGCTGCTCAAAGAGGAAATACCCGCTAGTATCGTCCAATTCTTGGCCGGACATGGCGATTCGCCTGTCGCTCAGTGGGGCCAAGCAAAGCATCCTGTCATTGTCGAGATTAACGCTGAAGTAAAATTCGCCCATGTCTTCAACCCTCAGGATTTCCCCACATGTCCGATCAGAAGAAGACGCATCGAGAGGTTAAGAAACCCCAAATCTCCGCCCGGTTCCTCGCTGACTACATGGCAGCATCGGAGACGGCAAAGCGAACCATCGTCCGAAACTGCAAGTACCAACCCATTGCCCGCGTCATACAGCACGACGAGGCGAAGGCGATTATATCAAAATTCATATGGCAAGAGGAGGGGGACACGGCAACCCTCCATGCGAAAGCCAAGACGATCAAAGACCGAATGGCTGACAGCGTTTTCGACCGTGACCTATTCGACCACAACGCCGATTACATTACACGGTTCGCCAACGTCTGGCCGTTGATCAATTTGCCGGAAGCGCAGTATTTTTTCGGCGGCAAGGGCCAACATCTAACCCTCAACGGAGTTCGGGTCACAACCGAAACCCATTTTCGACTTCGGCGTATAACCAAAACGAACAAGATCAAGGTGGGGGTTGGGGCACTTCGGTATCAGAAGGGCAAGGCACTCTCGCCGGACGTGGCCGAATGGCAATCTGCCTATCTGCTCGGATACTTGGGACGGATCGGGGTTGAGGAAGGTGCGGCACCCGAACACAAGCTTTGCGTCACGCTAGATGCCTACTCTGGGGCGGTAACGGTTGCCCCAAGCGATGCGGTTCGGCGGTTCCAGAACATGGAGGCCGCATGTGCGAGCATCGCGGAGCGGTGGCCTGCTATTGAGCCGCCTCCGAAAGCGGTTCTATAGGCCGCCACCCTCAAACTGAGACACTACCCAAAATCAGGCCCGGGAGAAAATCCCCCGCCGGACTTGACCGACGCCGCAAGGGGCGTCATGCACGGAGCTGGCGGCTCCCTCGCCCGCCGGATGGTTTCCGGCCCTGGCGGCGCGACGGAGCCTTGCAGGGGAGCCAACCGTGCCATCGACCAGATCCCTTTCGGACCTTCTCGCCGCACCCGGCATCGTCGTCGCGCCCGGCGCCTATGACGCGCTCTCGGCAAGGATCGCCATGCAGGCAGGCGCGCCCGCCGTCTATATGACGGGCTTCGGCGTCGCCGGCTCGACGCTCGGCCTGCCCGATATCGGCCTCCTTTCGGCGACCGAAATGGCCGACCGCGTGCGCGCCCTTGCCGACGCCGCCATGCCCGCGCCCCTCATCGCCGATGGCGACAACGGCCATGGCGGGCCGCTCAATGCCGCGCGCCTCACCCGTCTCTACGAGGCTGCGGGCGCGCAATGCATCCAGCTCGAGGATCAGGTCTTCCCCAAGCGCTGCGGCCATATGGAGGGCAAGGAAGTCATCTCGCTCGCCGAGGCCGCCGAGAAGATCCGCGCCGCGGCCGACGCCCGCGCCTCGCGCGAATTCAAGATCATGGCCCGCACCGATGCCCGCGCGACGCATGATCTCTCCGAGGCGCTCCGGCGCGGCGAGGCGTTCCTCAAGGCGGGCGCCGACATTCTCTTCATCGAGGCGCCGCGCGACATGGCCGAGCTTCAGACGATTGCGCGCACCTTCAAGGGCGTGCCGCTGCTCGCCAACATGGTCGAGGATGGAAAGACGCCCTATCTTTCGGCGCGTGTGCTGGAGGAGATCGGCTACAAGATCGCGATCTTCCCCGTCGCCGCCCTTCTCGCCGTTACCCGCCGGCTCGAGGAGGTCTATGCCACGCTGCTGCGCGGCGAGGGCTTGCCCGCGGGCGAGCCGCGCGTCACCTTCCAGCGCTATAACGAGATCGTGGGGCTGCCGGAGCTTCTTGCCAGCGCCGCCAAATTTTCTGACGAGACGAAATAATGCCGAGCTGGTCGAACATTCTGAAGCGCATCGCGGCGGGCGAGATGGAAAAGGCCCCGCCCCATGTCGCGGCCCTCAATCTCTATGCGGGGCGCCTCACCATCGTCGAGCCGGGCCGCATCCGCTACGACTGGCCCGTCGATCCGCAATATCTCAATCCGGTGGCGATCTTCGGCGGCTATCTCGCGACGCTTGCCGACCAGACCTGCTCCTTCGCGCTGATGACGCTTTTGAAAGACGATCAGAACTTCACCACCTCCGACCTGCAGATGCATTTCTTCCGTCCCGTGACGGAGGGCGTCCTCGCCTGCGAGGGTCATGTGGTGAACGTCTCGAAGACGCAGGCCTATGTCGAGGCGACCTTCACCAATTCCGACGGCAAGCTCGCGCTCAAGGCCCGCGCGGTGGAGCGGATCATTCCGGCCTGAGCGGGACAGGCCAGTCCGGGGTGGCAGCAGTGTTTGCGGAACGGCCCGTGCCCCAATCGTCATGGCCCTGCTTGTCCGGGTCATCCACGTCTTCCGGCTCAGCGCCCCGCGTGCTCCCTCCGTCCGTGCCTCACTCCACCCATTTCTTCAGCGCCGCCGCGAACTCGCCCGATGCCTTCGCCTCTGCGAGCCACATATCCACCCGCGCCTTGAGCGCCTCGTCCTTCGGCATGAAATAGGCCTTTTCCGCCCGGTCGAAGGGCCGGTCGGGATGCACGGCGCAGAGCGAGGGGTTGAGCCTTGCCTGCAGCCGCGTCTCGATCGCATCCGTGATCATGAGGTCGGCGCGCCCGGCCACGATCTCCTGAAAGATCGTGTTGTTGTCGGGATGGACGATGATGGTCGCCCGGCGAATATGCGCGCGGGCGAATTTCTCGTTCGTGCCGCCGGGATTGACGACGAGGCGCACGCCCTCCCGGTCGATCTCGTTGAGCGTCTGGAACTTCGCCACATTCGCGCAGGCCGTGATCGGCGTCTTCCCGTCGCTGAGGACGGACGCCGAGAAGAGCCCGATCTTCGCCCGCGCTTCAGTGATCGAGATACCGCCCATGGCGATGTCGAACCGGCCGGCTTCGAGATCGGCCGAAAGCGTCGGCCAGCTCGTCCTTACGAAAACCGGGCGGACGCCGAGCGCGCGCGCCAGCGAGCGGCCAAGCTCCACATCGAGGCCGGTGAATTCGCCGCTGCCGGGTTCGAGCGCCGAAAAGGGCTTGTAATCCCCGGTGAGCCCGATCCGGAGCGTGCCCGCGGCCTCGATGGCATCGAGCCGTTCCCCGGCGGCGGCTGGAAGCGCCGGAAGGAGAAGAAAGGCAAGGGCGAGAATCAGGCGAAAGGCAATTTGGCGCATCGGCTCCTCGATATTCGCAACGCGGCGCCGATCCTAGCTCTTCCGCCGCGCACCGGGGATAATTCCCCCTTACTGGACTGCGAAGCGGACCGCTGCTAAAAACCGGGCCCATGAAAATGCGTCATCTGCGCCATTTTGCCATAGGGCTTGCACGAATTAGCGGCCCGGCCTGCCGCTGAGGGGTCCTTCGATAAGGGCCGCCGAAATGCGCCCCGGCCGGGACGACCTTTTTTCGACATGACGCGAACCCCGAACTGCGCGAGACCCCCATGGCCAGCGACAGCAAGACCGATACCCCGGCGCAATCCCGCGATTACCGCGAGACGATCTTCCTTCCCGAAACGCCTTTCCCCATGAAGGCCGGCCTTCCCCAGCGCGAGCCCGAATGGCTGGCCCGCTGGGAGAAGATGGACCTCTATCGCCGCCTCCGCCTCGAGGCGAAGGGCCGCGAGCCCTTCATCCTTCATGACGGGCCGCCCTATGCGAACGGCAACATCCATATCGGCCATGCGCTGAACAAGACGCTTAAGGACATCATCGTCCGCTCCCAGCAGATGCTCGGCCACGACGCGAATTATGTTCCGGGCTGGGATTGCCACGGCCTGCCAATCGAATGGCAGATCGAGGAGAAGTACCGCGCCAAGGGCAAGAACAAGGACGAGGTGCCGGCTTCCGAGTTCCGCCGCGAGTGCCGCGACTTCGCCGCCCACTGGATCGAGGTGCAGAAGGCCGAGTTCAAGCGGCTCGGCATCGTGGGCGACTGGGACAATCCCTACACCACCATGTCCTTCGACGCCGAGGCGACCATCGTCGAAGAGTTCCTGAAATTCGCCCGCGAGGGCGGCGGGCTCTATCGCGGCTCGAAGCCCGTCATGTGGTCGGTGGTCGAAAAGACCGCGCTCGCCGAGGCCGAGGTCGAGTATCACGATCATGTCAGCCGCACGATCTGGGTGAAGTTCCCCGTCCTCGGTGGCCCGGCGGAGCTTTCGGGCGCCTCGGTCGTCATCTGGACGACGACGCCCTGGACCATTCCCGGCAATCGCGCCATCGCCTATTCGAAGTCGATCGAATATGGCCTCTACCGCATCGAGGAGACGGCCGAGGGAAGCGCCGCCGGCGTCGGCGAGCTTCTGATCCTCGCCGACAATCTCGCGGGCGAGGTCTTCAAGGCGGCGAAGGTCACCGCCTGGGAGCGCAAGGAAGCCGTCGATCCCTCGCGGATCGCGAAATGCGCGCATCCCTTCGCGGGGCAGGGCTACGATTTCGACGTGCCGCTCCTTGCGGGCGACTTCGTCACCGAGGAAACGGGTACCGGCTTCGTCCATATCGCGCCCGGCCACGGCCAGGACGACTACGAACTCTGGATGGCGAATTTCGGCCAGAAGGGTATCCCCGAAACGGTCGATGCCGAAGGCGTCTACTTTGAGCATGTGCCGCTCTTCGCCGGCAAGTTCGTTCTCACCCGTCAGGGCAAGGAAGGAACGGCCAACGCCGCCGTGATCGAGGAATTGCAGAAGGCGGGGCGGCTCGTCGCGCAAGGCAAGCTCACCCACTCCTATCCGCATAGCTGGCGCTCCAAGGCGCCGCTCATCTTCCGCAACACGCCGCAATGGTTCATCTCCATGGAGGTGAACGATCTGCGGAAGGTGGCGCTCACCGAGATCGAGAAGACGCGCTTCGTGCCGCCCGCCGGCCGCAACCGCATCCATTCGATGATCGAGAGCCGTCCCGACTGGGTCGTCTCGCGCCAGCGCGCCTGGGGCGTGCCGCTCACCATCTTCGTGCACAAGAAGACCGGCGAGATCGTGCCCTCGAAGCCCGCTCATGACGCGATCCGCGCCCGCATCGTCGAGGCGGTCAAGGAAGGCGGCGCCGACGCCTGGTTCGACAAGCCCGCTTCCTTCTTCCTTGGAGATGGTCTTGATGCGGACGATTTCGAGAAGGTGACGGACATTCTCGACGTCTGGTTCGATTCCGGCTGCACGCATGCCTTCGTGCTCGAGCAGCGCGCGGATCTGCGCTCGCCCGCCGATCTCTATCTCGAAGGGTCGGACCAGCATCGCGGCTGGTTCCATTCCTCGCTTCTCGAAAGCTGCGGCACGCGCGGCCGCGCGCCCTACAGGCAGGTGCTGACCCACGGCTTCACGCTCGACGAGCAGGGCCGCAAGATGTCGAAGTCGCTCGGCAACACCGTCGTTCCGCAGAAGATCATGGAGCAGAACGGCGCCGACATTCTGCGCCTCTGGGTCGCCTCGACCGACTATTGGGAAGACCAGCGCATCGGGCCGGAGATCATCAAGTCGACGGTCGAGGCCTATCGCAAGCTCCGCAACAGCTTCCGCTACATGCTGGGCAGCCTCACCGGCTTCGGCGAGGATGAGCGCGTTGCGCTCGCCGACATGCCCGAGCTTGAGCGCGTGATCCTCCATCGCCTCGCCGAACTCGACGAGCTCGTGCGCAAGGCCTACTGCGATTACGATTTCAAGCGCGTCTTCCATGCGCTGACGAATTTCATGAACATCGATCTCTCGGCGTTCTATTTCGACATCCGCAAGGACGCGCTCTATTGCGACGCACCGTCTTCGCTGCGTCGCCGCGCCTGCCGGACAGTGCTGCACGAACTCTTCATGTGCCTCACGGCCTGGTTCGCGCCGGTGCTCTGCTTCACCACCGAGGAAGTCTGGCAGACGCGCTTTCCCTCCGAGGACGGATCGGTTCACCTGCGCCTCTTCCCCGATGTCCCGGCTGAATGGCGTAACGAGGCGCTGGCGGAGAAGTGGCGCAAGGTGCGCGAGCTTCGCCGCGTCGTCACCGGCGCGCTCGAGATCGAGCGCCGCGAGAAGCGCATCGGCGCGAGCCTCGAGGCCGCGCCCGATGTCTATGTGGCGGACGCCGAACTGATGGCCGCCATGGCGGGCCTCGACCTTGCGGAGATCGCGATCACCTCGCAGGCGAGCCTCATCGAGGGCGAGGGGCCGGCCGATGCCTTCCGGCTCGACGATGTGCCGGGCGTCGCCGTCGTGCCGAAGCTCGCCCAGGGGCGCAAATGCGCGCGCTCGTGGAAAATTCTTCCCGAGGTCGGCAGCGTTCCGGGCTTCCCTGATCTGACGCCGCGCGACGCCGCCGCCGTAATGGAATTCGACGCGCTCCGAAAAGGATAGGACATGACGTATCGCATTGCCGGCCGGCCGGTCTGGGGGCCTCTTTCGGGGCTCGGGGCGCTCGTCGCCATCCTCGGCTTTGCGAGCGACCGCCTCCATAAATGGTGGATGCTCAGCGTCTATGATCTGCCCTCGCGCGGCCGGGTCGAGATCACCTCCTTCTTCGATCTCGTCATGGCCTGGAACAAGGGCGTGAGCTACGGCCTTTTCCAGGCCGAGACGCTTGTGGGCCGCATCGGGCTCATCGTCTTCGCGCTCGGCGTGGTGGCGGGGCTCGGATTATGGTTAGCCAGAAGCGAGGCGAGGATCACCGCCGTCGCCATCGGTCTCGTCATCGGCGGCGCGCTCGGCAACGTGCTCGACCGCTTCCTTTACGGGGCCGTCGCGGACTTTTTTAGTTTTCACGCCTTCGGCTTTTACTGGTATATCTTCAACGTCGCGGACATCTGGATCGTCGTGGGCGTCGGCCTGATCTTGCTGGAGTCCGCATTGCCGGGAGTGTTCGGACCGGTTCACTCCGAACAGACGGATCAGGGCAGCAAGGCGCGCAAGGACGAGCGCGCCTGAAAAAGCGGGCCCGATATGCGCCAACGCAAATGGGTCGTCGTCTCGATACCCGAAAGCTGAAGGACATGACGGTAATGCTGAAGAACAGGCGGATCGCAAGCCTGGCTATCCTGAGCGGCTTGTCCCTGTCGCTCGCGGCTTGCGGCGGCGGCGGGCTCAAGGAAGCCCTCGGCTATGGCAAGGACGCGCCGGACGAATTCGCGATCGTCACCAAGGCTCCGCTGGCCATTCCGCCGGATTTCGCGCTCCGTCCGCCGGAGCCCGGCGCGCCGCGCCCGCAGGAAGCGAATTTGCAGCCCTCCGCCGTCGCCCAGTCGGCGCTCATCGGCAACGAGGCTGCCGCCCAGACACCCGCGACCGGCAGCGTTGGCGAGCAGGCACTGCTCCAGCAGACCGGCGCCACCGAGGCCGATCCGCGCATCCGTCAGGTCGTGAACGCCGAGACGCGCACCCTCGTCGAAAAGGACAAGCGCTTTACCGACGACGTGCTCTTCTGGCAGCAGAGAACCCCGCCGGATGAGCGTCTGGTCGATTCAGCGGGCGAGCGTCAGCGCCTTCAGCAGAACAGCGCCGAGGGCAAGCCCGTCACCGAGGGCGAAACGCCGTCCAAGGCGCCGCCGAAGCCGGGCTTCTTCAGCGGCCTGTGGTCCTCGATCTTCTAAGCCGGTTTCATCGCTCGAAGGGGAGGGCCCGCTTGTCATGGCGGGCCTTCCGCGTCCCTGGCCCAGCCGGGCCCGCAAGATGGAGCGACAAATTGCTTCTTCCCCTCGCTACCCGAGTTTCGTTCCTCCGTCTTACGCTCGCCTCTCTCGCTTTTTCCTGCATCGCGCTTGCCGCCATGGCCGCGCCGCAGGCGACGCTCGCGCCGCGCCCCGCTCTCGCGGCCTCCGACCCCATGCCGGTGGCGGAAGGGCCGAGCGCGCCGGAGATGTTCAGGCTCTCCAACGACATGCAGGTCGTCGTCATCGCCGATCATCGCGCGCCCGTGGTCACGCATATGGTCTGGTACCGGGTCGGCGCGGCGGATGAAACGCCGGGCAAGACGGGGCTTGCGCATTTCCTCGAACATCTGATGTTCAAGGGCACGGCGAAGATCGCCCCCGGTGAATTCTCCAAGATCGTCGCCCGCAATGGCGGCAAGGACAACGCCTTCACCAATTACGATTTCACCGCCTATTACCAGTCGATCGCGCGCGACCGTCTGCCGCTCGTCATGGAGATGGAGGCCGACCGGATGACCGGCCTCAGGCTCACCGATAAGGAAGTGCTGCCCGAGCGCGATGTCGTCATCGAGGAGCTCCGTATGCGGATCGAAAACGACCCGCTGGCGACCCTCCAGTCGGCGATGGATGCGAAGCTCTTTGGCGCTCACCCCTATGGGCGCGACGTGATCGGCTACAAATCCGAGGTCGAGAAGCTTTCAACTGAGGACGCGCTCGATTTCTACCGCCGCTTCTACACGCCCAACAACGCGATCCTCATCGTCGCGGGCGACATCACCGGCGCGGAGCTGAAGCCGCTTGCCGAGAAATATTACGGCTCGATCGCCGAGCGCGCCCCGACCTACACGCGCAAGCTTCTGCCTGTCGTCTGGCCACGCGCGCCCGAGCGTGTGACGCTTCATGACGCGCGCGTGCGCGAGGCGACATGGCTGCGCTTCTATCCCGCGCCGAGCGCCGCGCAGGCGGGCCCGAAGGAACGGGCCGCCCTCGAAGTGCTTGCCGAGATTCTGGGCGGCGGCACGACGAGCCGCCTCTATAGCGCGCTCGTCGTCCGCGAAGGCGCGGCCACGGCGGTGCAGTCCTGGTATGGCGGCGACCAGCGCGATGCGGGCTCCTTCGGCCTCTACGCGATTCCGCGCGTCGGCGACGGGCTCGATACGCTGGAAAAGGCGGTCGATGCGGAGATTGCGAGCTTCCTCGGCGACGGCGTGAAGCCCGATGAGCTCGAGCGCGCCAAGACGCAGATCGTCGCGCGCTCCGTCTATGCGCGCGATCGCCAGCAGACGCGGGCCTATCAGTATGGCAGCGGCCTGATGACGGGGCTCAGCGCCCGCGACGTATATGAATTTCCAGATCGCGTCCGCGCGGTGAGCGCGGAGGATGTGATGGCGGCGGCGAGGAAGGTTCTCGACGGCGCCCACGCGGTCACGGGCGAACTTCTGCCGGAGAAGCGGTCATGATGCGCAAGGCACTCCTGCCGGTCGCGGCTTTCTGGCTCGTGCTGGTCGCATGGGCGCTCCCCGCCGAGGCCATGAAGATCGAGCGCGTCGTCAGCCCCGGCGGCATCGAGGCCTGGCTCGTCGAGGAATATGAGGTGCCGGTCATCGTGATGAACGTCTCCTGGCGGGGAGGTTCTGCCTACGATCCGAAGGACAAGGAGGGGCTTGCGAATTTCGTCTCGGGCCTTCTCGATGAGGGCGCGGGTGATCTGACCTCCGAGGCGTTCCAGAAGCGCCTGCAGGATACCGGCGCCACCATGTCCTTTTCCGAGGACCGCGATTATTTCGAGGGCAGGTTCAAGACGCTGGCGGAAAGGCGCGATGAGGCGTTCGGCCTGTTCGGCCTTGCCGTCACCCGTCCGCGTTTCGATACCGATGCCGTCGAGCGCATCCGCGCGCAGATCGCGACGATCATCGCCCGCAATGCCGAGGACCCGGAATGGATCGCGGCGCGGAATTTCTACAAGGCCGCCTTTGGCGATCATCCCTATGCGCGTCCGGGCGACGGCACTGCGAAGTCGATTGCGCGGATCGGCCGCGAGGATCTTCAGGCTTACGCAAAAAATGTGTTCGCGCGCGACAACATGAAGATCGGCGTCGTCGGCCCCATCAAGCCGGCGGAACTCGGCGCACTTCTCGACAAGACCTTCGGCGCCCTGCCGGCAAAGTCGCATCTGCCGAAAATGCCTGAAGTGAAGGTGGCCTCGAAGGCCAGCACGGTCATCGACAAGCGCCCCTTCCCGCAAAGCGTCGTGATCTTCGGTGAGGAAGGGCTGAAGCGCGCCGATCCGGATTTCATTCCCGCCTATGTCGCCAACTACGTTCTCGGCGGCGGCAGCTTTTCCTCCCGTCTGATGGAGGAGGTGCGGGTGAAGCGCGGGCTCGCCTATTCCGTGTCGAGCTTTCTCTACCCGATGCGCCACGGCGCGCTCTTCCTCGGCCAGCTCGGCACCAAGAATGCGACGACGGGCGTCGCGCTCTCGCTCGTCCGGGCCGAGCTTGCCCGCATGGCGGAAGGCGGGCTCACCGATCAGGAGCTTGCCGACGCGAAGACCTACCTCACCGGCTCCTATCCGCTGCGTTTCGATTCCAATACGGAGATCGCGGGCGAGCTTCTCGGCATCCAGCAGGAAGATCTCGGCATCGATTATGTCGACCGCCGCAATGGGCTCATCGAGGCGGTGACGAAGGAAGACATCGCCAGGGTGGCGAAGCGCCTCTTCAGATCCGACCGGCTCATCGTCTCCATTGTGGGCGAGCCCGACATGTCGGAAACCCCGGCGCCGGGCTCCGCCGAGCGGCCCATGCCGGCCGAGCCCACGGGCCCGCATGAGGCAGCGCCGGGCGGCTGAGCGGGCGCCTTTCGAGCGGCGTCGCGTTTTGCCGGTGCTGGTTGCGCAGGCCGGTTCTTGTTAACGTGACATCTGCATGGGGGGTGGGCGCCTGATTCCCGTCGGCGTCGGAAAATCATGCACAAGATTTGTGAGTTCACAAAAATGTCCCGACCCAATTTGCCTTATGAGCAGCTTGTCGACACCTGTTTCGAGGACAAGATAGGCGAGGGCGGGCTCTCCCGCGCCGCCTATGAGCGCGCGCTGGAGGAAGCCGCGCCCGCGCTCGCCTGGCTGAAGGAAGCCTACGAGAAGAAGACTCTCGCCCTGCTGCGCGTGCCCGAGCGCGCGGACGACATCGCGCCCTTGCGCGAGGTGGCGGCGAAGCTCCTCGACAACACGACCGATCTTTTCCTGTTCGGCATTGGCGGTTCGTCGCTCGGCGCCCAGGCTCTGGCGCAGCTCACCGGCTGGGGCACGCAGGCCCATGTCCACAAGGGCCCCCGCATCCACATCGTCGACAATCTCGATCCGCAGACGATGCAGGCGGCGCTGGCCGCGACCGATCTCAGGACGACGCGCTTTCTCGTCGTCTCCAAGTCGGGCGGCACGGTCGAGCCCTCCATGCAGATGCTCGCCGCCATGACCGCGATCGAGAAGGCGGGCGGCGGCAAATATATGAAATATCATTTCGCCGTGCTGACGGAGCCCGCGAAGGACGGCAAGCCCAATGCGCTGCGCGCCTTCGCCGAGAAGCATGGCTTCCCGACGCTCGAACACGATCCGGGCGTCGGCGGCCGCTATTCCGTGCTCACCAATGTCGGCATGCTGCCGGCTCATATTTTCGGCCTCGATGTCGATGCCATTCGCGCCGGCGCGCGCGATGTGCTGGCGCCGGTGCTTGCCGGAAAGCCCGCGCTCGAGATCGCGCCCGCCGTCGGCGCGGCGCTTTCGCTGGCGCTCCAGCGCGAGAGGGGCGCGAATATTTCCGTGCTCATGGCCTATGCCGACCGGCTCGAGCGCTTCCTCGCCTGGCATTGCCAGCTCTGGGCGGAAAGCCTCGGCAAGGACGGCAAGGGCACCACGCCGGTGCGCGCGCTCGGCCCCGTCGATCAGCACAGCCAGCTGCAGCTTTATCTCGCCGGTCCGCGCGACAAGATGTTCACCGTCTTCAGCACGGAAACGGCGGGCGAGGGCCCCGAGATCGCGGAAGCCTTCAGGGACGAGCCCGCCTTCGCGTCGCTCGCCGGTCATCGCATCGGCGATCTCGTCGATGCGGAAGCGCGCGCGACCGTGGACACGCTGGCGCGCAACGGCCGCCCGGTGCGCCGCTTCAGGCTGAAGACGCTCGATGAATATACGCTCGGCGCTCTCTTCATGCACTTCATGCTGGAGACGATCATCGCCGGCAAGATGCTCGGCATCGATCCGTTCGATCAGCCCGCGGTCGAGGAAGGAAAGATCCTCGCGAAGAAATATCTGGCGGAGATGTAGGGTCGCATGGGGATAGTTCGCCGCCTGAGCGAAGGCACGATCAACCGCATCGCTGCGGGCGAGGTGGTGGAGCGGCCGGCGAGCGCGGTGAAGGAGCTGGTCGAGAACGCACTCGACGCCGGTGCTCGCCATATCGACATCGTGATCGCTTCCGGCGGACGCGAGCTTATCCGCATCACCGACGATGGATGCGGCATGAGCGCCGCCGATCTCGCGCTCGCCATCGAGCGTCACGCGACCTCGAAGCTCAAGGCCGATGAAACGGGTCGCGAGGACCTGCACGACATTGCGACGCTCGGCTTTCGCGGCGAGGCGCTACCCTCGATCGGCGCGGTGGCGCGCCTGTCGATCCTGAGCCGCGAGCCGGGCGCCGATACGGCGCATAAGGTGACGGTCGAAGGCGGGCGCGTTTCGCCCGTCGAGCCCGCCGCCGGGCCGGCGGGCACGCGCATCGAGGTTCGCGATCTCTTCTTCGCCACGCCCGCCCGCCTCAAGTTTCTGAAGGGCGAGCGCTCGGAAACCCAGGCCGTCGGCGATGTGGTGAAGCGCCTTGCCATGGCTCACCCGGAGGTCGCCTTCTCGCTCACCAGCGAGGCCCGCAACATGCTGCGGCTCGAGGCGGAGACGCCGGGCGAGATGGGCAGGCTCGGCCGCCTCGGCGCCATCATGGGGCGCGACTTCGCGGAGAACGCGCTTGCCATCGAGGCGGAGCGCGAAGGCGTGCGGCTGACGGGCTTTGCCGGCCTGCCGACCTATAATCGCGGCACGGCGCAGATGCAGTTTCTCTTCGTCAATGGCAGGCCCGTGCGCGACAAGCTCGTCATCGGCGCGGTGCGCGGCGCCTATGCGGATTATCTCGCCCGCGACCGGCATCCCGCCGTCGCCCTTTTCGTCGAGATCGATCCGCGCGATGTCGATGTGAACGTCCATCCGGCCAAGGCCGAAGTGCGCTTCCGCGATGCCGGGCTCGTGCGCGGCCTCATCGTCGGCGCGCTTCGCCATGCGCTGCATCAGGCGGGCCACCGCGCCTCGACCACGGTGGCGGGGGCGGCGCTTGGCGCGCTCAAGGTCGAACCGGAACGGGCGCTCTTCGCGCCGCAACGCTATGAGCAGGGCGGCCTGCCGCAGCACCGGCCGGACCTTGCGGAGAGCGAGGGGCCGTCGCGCTGGCAGGGCGCCTTTGCCGATCTCGGCCGCTCCGCTCGCGTCGAACCCGCGCCGGAAGCGCAGGCGGCTGCCGACGCCGAGGCCCGGCCTCTCGGTGTCGCGCGCGGCCAGTTGCATGAAACCTATGTGATCGCGCAGACGGCGGACGGCATCGTCATCGTCGATCAGCATGCGGCGCATGAGCGCCTTGTCTATGAGCGCATGAAGAACGCCATGGCGGCGCATGGCGTCGCGCGGCAGATATTGCTGATCCCCGAAGTCGTCGAACTCGACGAGGCGGAGGCCGAGCGCCTCGCCGCGCGCGCGGGCGAGCTTGCCGAACTCGGCTTCGTGCTCGAAGCCTTCGGGCCGGGCGCCGTCGTCGTGCGCGAAGTGCCCGCGATCTTCGGCAGGCTCGATGTGGCAGGCCTCGTGCGCGACCTTGCCGACGATCTTTCGGAGATGGACGAAGCGCTCTCCCTCAAGGAGCGGCTGGAAGAGGTCTGCGGCACCATCGCCTGCCATGGCTCCGTGCGCGCCGGCCGCCGCCTCAGCGCCGAGGAGATGAACGCGCTTTTGCGCGAGATGGAAGCGACGCCTCACTCCGGCCAGTGTAATCACGGCCGCCCGACCTATGTGGAACTGAAACTCTCCGACATCGAGCGCCTGTTCGGCCGCCGCTAGAGATTTTCTGGACAGGCACCTTCTCGCGGCTATTCTTGGCCGGTCGAAAAAGGCAGGCCGGTTCGGTTAGCCCGGCCGCTCCCCGAGCGGGAGTTCTGGCTGGCGCATGGGCGCCAAGTCCCGCGACCCGTCCGCCGGCGCATGTCGCGTCGGCGCATATCAGGGTGCGTGGATCATGCAGCAACAGCTTTCCGTCATCACTCTCGGCATCGCCGATCTCGTCCGCTCGCGCCGCTTCTATTGCGAAGGTTTCGGCTGGGCGCCCGTCTTCGAGAATGAGGAGATCGTCTTCTATCAGATGAACGGCTTCATTCTCGGCACATGGCTCGAGACGAGCCTCGCCGCCGATATGAAGCGGCCGGCGCTCGCCCGGCCCGGCGCATTCGCCATGGCGCATAACGTGTCCGCGCGGGATGAGGTCGCGCCCCTGATCGAACGCCTGCTGGGCTTCGGCGGCCGCTTGCTCAAGGCGCCTGTCGAGCCGCCTCATGGCGGATATGCGGGCTATGTCGCGGACCCCGACGATCACGCCTGGGAGATCGCCTGGAATCCGGCCTGGCCGATCAGCGCGGAAGGCTATGTGACCTTCGGCCTCTGAGCGGCCGCGTCAGGGCGCGATCTCTTTCAGGAAATCCGTGAGGTTGTCGGCGACGTGATGCACATGGGGCGCGTCGCCGCCTTCATGCGAAAGGCGCTGGAAGCGCTCCGGCCCGACTTCGCCCTGGGGCCTGACCCAGACTGTCTTCATGCCGAGCGCATGCGGCACCTCGAGATTGCGCGGCAGATCCTCGAACATGGCGGCGCGCTCCGGCGCGATCCCGCTTGCCGCGATGAAGCGGTCATAGGCTTCGCGCCGCGGCTTCGGCCGATAATCCGTCGTCACGATGTCGTAAATGCCCTCGAACACATGGCCGATGCCGAGTTGCGTGATGACGTTCTCGGCATGCGCGACCGATCCGTTGGTGAAGATCACCTTGCGGCCCGGCAGCGCCGCGATGGCCTGTCCGAGCGCGGCGTCGGGCGCGACGGCGCTCACATCGATGTTGTGAACATGGGCGAGAAACTGCTGCGGCTCGACGCCATGCACCGCCATCAGGCCCGCAAGCGTCGTCCCGTGCTCGACATAGAACTCCTTCTGCACGCGCTTCGCTTCCACTTCATCGACATCGAGAAAGCGCATGATGAAGTCGCACATCTTTTCGTCGATCCGCCCGAAAAGATCGCAGGCAGGCGGATAGAGCGTGTTGTCGAGGTCGAAGACCCAGTGCTCGACATGCGAGAACGTCCTCGCCGCCGTGGCGCGCAGAGGACCGGAATGAGAGCTGCTATCCATCATGGCCCTTATGTGGACCCCCACGCGCGCGCTTGCAAGCGGGCCCGGCCGACTTCCTCAAAATCTTAACGTAACATTAAGCGCTGCCGGGAAGACTCGGGGCCGTTCCGGAGGGTGTGGATGCGGCTCGCAAGCCTGAAAAAGCTTTTCACTTGGCGGAAGCTCCCCTCGGAGCTTCGCTACGAGGACGCGCGCCGTGCGCTCGAAAGCCGGTCAGGCGCGCTGAAGCGCGAGCTTGCCGCCCGGCCCGACGCGCCGCCGGAAACGCTCTATTATCTCGCGGGCGACGACGACCCGGCCGTGCGCTCGCTCGTCGCGGCCAATCCCTCGACGCCCATTCAGGCCGATGAAATCCTCCAGACCGATGCCGATGAGGAAGTGCGCGCGGAGCTTGCGCGCAAGATCGCGCGCATCGTGCCGGACATGCCGGAGGACGAGCGCGAGAATGTGCGCGACCGCGTGATGACCCTCCTCGAAAAGCTCGCCCGCGACGAGTTCACGCGCGTGCGCCAGATCGTGGCCGAGGAAATCAAATCCTGCCCGACCATTCCCAAGCGGCTGGCGATCCGCCTCGCGCATGACGCGGAAGGCGCGGTCTGCGGCCCGGTGCTCGAATATTCGCCGCTGCTCTCGGAGGACGATCTGATCGAGATCGTGGCCACGACGCGCGTTCAGGGCGCGCTCGAGGCGATAGCGCGGCGCCGTAACATTGGCGGTGCGCTCACCGATGCGATCGTCGCGACACTCGACATTCCCGCCATCGCCCAGCTCATCGCCAATCCGAGCGCCGAGATCAGGGAAGAAACGCTCGACAACATTCTCCGCGAGGCGGCCTCCATCGAAGCCTGGCACCTGCCGCTCGTCATGCGCCCCGCGCTGTCGCTGCGGGCGATCAGGCGCATCGCCGTTTTCGTCTCGCGCGGCCTCGTCGAGGAACTCGTCCGGCGCCACAAGCTCGATCCGGAAACGGAGATCGAATTGAAGGCGCGCACTCAGGCGCGCATCGAGGCGCAGGCCGAGCCGCCAGCATCCGACCTGCTCGTCGAGCGCGTCCGCAAGGCGCATGAGGAAGGCGCGCTCGGCGACGACATGGTGGCGAAAGCAGCCTCGCTTCAGCATCGCGGCGCCGTCGCCCTCGCGCTGTCGCTTCTGTCAGGTGTTCCCGAAGCCACCGTCGCGCATATCATCGAGGTCAAGAGCGGCAAGGGCATCTCGGCGCTCTGCTGGCGCGCAGGCCTTGCCATGCGCACCGCGCTTGCGATCCAGATCTTCGTTGCAAATGTCCCGATCGACGCGCGCGTGCTGCCGCGTGGCGGCATCGACTATCCGATGGAGGAACGCGAGTTGCTCTGGCACCTCCACTATTTCGGCATCGAGGTCTGAGCCCTATTCGAGCGCAAGATCGAAGCGCGCCTTGCCGCCCGTCCGGACGGGCATGAACTTCTTTTCGTCATAGCCGCGCGCGGCGCAGGCCTCGCGGCCCCTGATCTCGAAGCGCGTCGTCTTGGTGCAATAGGTTTCGCTGCCGGACCAGACAAGCGCCCGGCCGTTCTCCTTCACGATCATGCCCTTCTCGTCCACGGCCTCCGCATAGACCGAGTAGCCGCCGGGCGCGAGCTTGCCCTTGACCGCCTTCACGCATGCCTGCGGCTCGATCCTGATCCAGCCGCTCGACAGGCCCTGTTCCCTGGCCTCGACGCCGACCGCGGCCCAGGCGAGATGGCCCGTCCTGTTGCAGATGTTGAGGCCGAAGCGGGCCTGTTCCTGTTTGGCGCCCTCGATGAGCGCGCCAAGCAGCGCCTCGTCGATCGTGCCCGTCGGCTGCCTGCCTGCCGCCCGCTGAAAGGCCATGACAGCGCGCTGCGTCGCCTTGGCGGCGATGCCGTCGATCCGGGCGATGCGGAAGCCATTGTCGCGCAGAAGCCGTTGCACGCCGGCGACCCGCGCGCGCTCCAGCGTATAGTTGCGGGGCTCGCTGAAGGTCGTCGTCCACTCGTCGCCGGAGTTCGTCTCGACGCGGATGAAATTGTCGGATTCATAGCCGCGCATGGCGCAGTTCTCGCGGCCCGTAATGGCGAAGTCTCCGGGCAGGGTGCAGAAGCGCTCATTGCCGGAAAAATATTTCACCGGCCCCTGATGTGCCTCGATCGAGCGGGCGAAGACGTGATAGCTGCCCGCCCGGATCGGCCCGGCGAGAACGGGGGCGCAGGCGCCGGGCATGACGCGCACCCATCCTTGCGAATGCCATTCCGAGTGAACATCCGCCGGATCGGATTGAAGGGCGATGGCGCCTGCGAGCACATAGCTCGTCGCGTTGCAGAGGCGGTAATCGGCCTTCGCCGGAAATGCCCAGAAAAGGAGGGAGAAGAACAGGAAGGAAGCGGCAATGCCCCTCGCGTCCCGGCGGGATGTGCGCGGGCGGGAGGGCATCCCGGAACTCAGCCCGCTTTCTTCTGGATGAGCGTGCCCGCGCCGTGCTCGGTGAAGAGTTCGAGCAGCACCGCGTGCCGCACGCGGCCGTCGAGTATGACGACGGCCTCGACGCCGCCATCGACCGCGTCGAGGCAGGTTTCGACCTTGGGAATCATGCCGCCCGAAATGGTGCCGTCCTTCATCAGTGCCTTGGCGTCATCGACCGTCAGTTCCTCGATGAGCTGGCCCTGGCTGTCGAGCACGCCGCGCACATCGGTGAGAAGGAGAAGGCGCGTCGCGCCCATCGCGGCCGCGATGGCGCCCGCCGCTGTGTCCGCATTGATGTTGTAGGTGTCGCCGTTCGGCGCCACACCAACCGGCGCGATGACCGGAATGATGTCGGATTCGAGAATGGTTTCGAGAATTTCCGGGTTGATCGTTTCCGGTTCGCCGACAAAGCCGAGATCGAGGATCTTCTCGATGTTCGATTCGGGATCGTGAACCTTGTGCTCGACCTTGCGCGCGACGATGAGATTGCCGTCCTTGCCGCAAAGGCCGATGGCCTTGCCGCCCGCCCGGTTGAGCAGGGAGACGATGTTCTTGTTGATCGAGCCTGCCAGCACCATCTCGACGACCTCGACGGTCGCCTTGTCCGTGATGCGCAGGCCGCCGGAAAATTCGCTCTTGATGCCGAGCCGGGTGAGCATGGCGCCGATCTGCGGGCCGCCGCCATGCACGACGATGGGATTGATGCCCGCCTGCTTCAGCAGCACGATGTCGCGCGCGAATTCGAGCCCCAGCTCCTCGTCGCCCATGGCGTGCCCGCCATACTTCACGACGACGGTGCATTTGTCGTAGCGCTGCATATAGGGCAGCGCCTCGGAGAGGACGTTGGCGCGCTCCCTGTCCCTCGCCTCGTTGGCCGGATTGTGCGTCTGATGGTCCGGCATGGCCGCCTCGCGCTCCCTCTTATTCCGTTCGCGGTTTATAGCCGATGCTCGCCGGGTCCGCCAATGAGGCAATCTCGGCCCTGAGTTCCGCGATGCCGGTGCCCTCGACCGATGAGGTTGCGATGATCGAGGGATGCGCCGCGACATGGCGCTTGATCGCTGCGCCCACTTCCTCGAGCCTGAGCTGAAGCTCGCCCGGCTTGAGCTTGTCGGTCTTGGTCAGCACGATCTGGTAGGAGACGGCCGCCTCGTCGAGCAGCGCCATGATGCTGCGGTCGCTGTCCTTGAGCCCGTGGCGCGAGTCGATGAGAAGGAGCACGCGGCGCAGGCTGGCCCGGCCTCTGAGATAATCCACGACGAGGCGCGTCCAGGCGGCGACCGTCGATTTCGTCTCCCGCGCATAGCCATAGCCCGGAAGGTCGACGAGCATGAGGGCGGCTTTGCCCGCGGGCCCCAGCTCGAAGAAATTGAGCTGCTGCGTGCGGCCGGGCGTGTTCGATGTGCGCGCGAGCGTCGAGCGGCCCGTCAGCGCGTTGACGAGGCTCGATTTGCCGACATTGGAGCGGCCCGCAAAGGCGATCTCGGCGACGCTCATCGGCGGCAGGCCGCCGAGATCGTTCACCCCGCGCAGAAAGGTGCAGGGCTGGGCGAAGAGCCAGCGCCCGGCTTCGAGCGCTTGCACGTCGTCTTGCGGGCTCTCCGTCATCAGGATCTGTCGCCGCCCGCGCCGCGCCGCGCGAAGAGCTTGTCGAGGCCGAGATTGCTGAAGATCTCGATCTTGAGCCCCTGCCGCTTCATGATGACGCCCTGCTGGAGAACCGAGAGAAGGTTGTTCCAGGCCCAGTAGATGACGAGGCCGGCCGGGAAGCTCGCCAGCATGAAGGTGAAGATCACCGGCATCCACAGGAAGATCTGCTGCTGGATGGGATCGGCGGGCGCCGGGTTCATGCGCTGCTGCACGAACATGGTGAAGCCCATGAGGAGCGGCCATGCGCCGATCATCAGGAAGGCCGGCGGCACCCAGGGGATGAGGCCGAAGAGATTGAAGATCGTCGTCGGGTCGGGCGCCGAGAGATCGTGAATCCAGCCGAAGAAGGGCGCGTGCCGCATTTCGATGGTGACGAAGAGCACCTTGTAGAGCGCGAAGAACACCGGGATCTGGATCAGGATCGGCAGACAGCCTGCGAGCGGGTTCACCTTTTCCTTGCGGTAAAGCTCCATGATCTCCTGCTGCTGGCGCATCTTGTCGTCCTTGTGGACTTCCTTGAGGCGTTCCATTTCGGGCTGGAGCTTCTTCATCTTGCTCATCGCCTCATAGGAGCGATTGGCGAGCGGGAAGAAGGCGAGCTTGATGAGAACCGTGATGATGAGGATGGCGATGCCGAAATTGCCGACCTGATGCGCGATGAGGTCGATCGCCTTGAAGACCGGCTGCGTCAGGAACCAGAAATAGCCCCAGTCGATGAGCAGGTTGAAGCGGTAGAGGCCCTCGTCGCGATATTTGCTGACGAGCTTCGACACCTTGGCGCCCGCGAAGAGGCGGTTGTCGACCGTGGCGCTTTCGCCGGGCGCGATCGTCAGCGCCTCATAGCGGAAATCGGCCTGGAAGGTTTCGCGCGCGGGATCGTTGCCGGGGCCCGGCTCGGCGCTGAAGCGGCCGACAAAGGGCTTGCCCGTCTGCGGAATGAGCGTCGTCGCCCAGTACTTGTCGGTAAGGCCGAGCCAGCCCCCCGTGTCGGAAACGGTCTTGGGACCGTCCTTGACGGCGGAATCATATTTGAGCGTCTGCTCGCCATTGTTCAGGAATTCGCCGATGAAGCCTTCATGCAGGAGATAGAAGCTCTTGCCCTCGGGCTTGCCCGTGCGCGAGATGAGGCCATAGGGATAGAGCGTGACGGGCGCGGCGGACTTGTTTTCGATCCGGTCGGAAATCGAGAAGAGGAAATTCTGGTCGACCGAGATCGTGCGGTGGAAGACGAGGCCCTCGCCATTGTCCCATTTGAGGGTGACGGGCGTTTCCGGCGTCAGCGTCGATCCGCTCTCGAGCGTCCAGGGCGTCGTGGCGCCGGGAAGCTTCGCTGCCACGCCCGGCGCGGCGACGAAACCATATTCGGCGAAATAGGGCTTCGCGGTGCCGCGCGGCGCGAGCAGCACGACTTCGGGGCTCGTCTTGTCGACCGTCTCGCGATACTGCCGCAGACGCAGATCGTCGAAGCGCGCGCCCCTGAGCGCGATCGAGCCGTCGATCTGCTCGGAGGTGATCTTGACGCGCGGCGACTGCGCCAGCGCCTCGTCGGTGCCGAGCACGGTGGGCGTGATGGTGGCGCCGCTCGGAGCGAGGGTGGAAACCTCGGGCAGGCGCCCGCCTTCCCCGGCGGCGGGCGTCGCGGCGGTGCCTGCGGGCTGCCCCTGCTGCTCGGAGATCGCCTGCTGGCGGGCCTTCTCCGCCTCCATGCGGGGCGTCACGACGAAATGCTGCCAGCCGACGAAGAGCAGGACCGAAAGCAGGATGGCGATGAGAAAATTGCGGTTGTCACCCATGAGACGTGTCTTCCTTGCCCTCGGAATGTCGTGAGGAGTTCCGGCGCGCCTTATGCCCGTTGCCATGCACCTTGGCAAAGGCGGTGCGCAAATCGTCGAGGAGGTCGGGCCAGGCCCGGTTCAGCGTCGCCGCGCGCCCGACCAGCACGTAGTCGTAGCCTTGTTTGGCGAGGAGCGGAAGGATTTCGCCGGAGGCTGCCCTGAGACGCCGCCGCGCGCGATTGCGAACGACGGCGGAGCCGACCTTGCGTGTGACCGTGAATCCGATGCGGGGCTCCGCTTCGTCCTCGCGCTTGCGCGCCTGGAGAACGAGGCTCGTTGCCGCCCATTTGCGGCCCGTGGCCGCAGCGAGAAAATCGCGCCGCTTCCTCAATCTGTCGATATGGGGGCGGCGGTTCATACGGCTGTCCAGAGGCCCATCCCGTCCAGAGCTGTCCCGACCCTCGGGGCCCGTTCAGACGGCGGGACGTTCCGCCGAAACGGGTTCAGTCCGACCCGTCAGGCCGCCGTTCAGGCCGAGAGCCGCTTGCGGCCGCGCGCGCGACGGGCGGCGAGCACTTTGCGTCCACCCTTCGTCGACATGCGCGCACGGAAACCGTGGCGGCGCTTGCGGACGAGTTCGCTCGGTTGATAAGTCCGTTTCACGTCTCTTCTCCGGCGGATCTGGCGGGAGGTCTGTCCCGTCGCCGGGTCAGTCCTGCCGGCACACTGGGGTGCCAATAATGTGAAGAGCCGTCGGCGTTGGCACCAGACGGCTGTCTGGCGGGCTGTATAGTCGATCAGAGCCGTAAAAGTCAATGCGGGCAGGGCCGTTAAGGCCCGGTTTCGTCATCGCCGGGCGTCCGTCACAATCAGGTGATCGGGCGGGAGATGCGGACCTTGCGGGGCTGCGTACGGCCGATTCTCGGCTATGGTCGGTCATCTGAAGAGCGCGCGCGCCGAAACGCGCATGTTCACTTTGTGTTCGAATTGGGAAGAGACATGGCCGCAGCCTCGCCAGTTCCGCCGGAAGAAAGCCGCTTTTCGCTGCGGCGGCTCTGGCCTCTTGCCGTCCTCGCGGCGGGGCTCGCGCTCTTCATCGCCCTCGGGCTCGATCGCTATGTGACGCTCGATGCCCTGCGCGAAAACCGGCAGGCGCTGTCGGAATGGGTGGCGGCGCACCAGCTCCTTGCCATGCTGGCCTATATGGGGCTTTACGCGGCGATGGTGGCCTTTTCCGTTCCCGGCGCCCTCGTCGCCACGCTGACCGGCGGCTTTCTCTTCGGGACGCTCATGGGCGGCACGCTCACCGTCGTCGCCGCGACCCTGGGCGCGACGATCGTCTTTGCCGCCGCGAAATCGGCGCTCGGTGATCTTCTGCGCGCGAAGGCGGGCTCCACCCTGCAGCGCATGGAGGAGGGGTTCCGCGAAAACGCCTTCAGCTATCTTCTCGTGCTGCGCCTCGTGCCGATATTTCCCTTCTTTCTCGTCAATCTCGCGCCCGCCTTTCTCGGCGTCGGCCTTCCGACCTTCATCGCCGCGACATTCATCGGCATCATTCCGGGCACATTCGTTTTCGCGAGCCTTGGCAATGGCCTCGGCGCCGTCTTCGATGCGGGCCGCTCGCCCGATCTCGGGCTCATCTTCGAGCCGCAGATTATCGGCCCCATTCTCGCGCTCGCCGCGCTCGCGCTTCTGCCCGTCATCTATCGCCGCTTTCGGCGCAACGCCTGAACAGTTTCCGGATGAGATCTCATGGTGCAAGTAATCAAGGCTGACCTTTGTGTGATCGGCGGCGGCTCGGGCGGGCTTTCGGTCGCGGCGGGTGCGGCGCAGATGGGCGCGCGCACCGTACTGATCGAGCGCGGCGAGATGGGCGGCGATTGCCTCAATACGGGCTGCGTTCCGTCGAAGGCGCTGCTCGCCGCGGCGAAACATGCCTGGCGCAGAGGACAGGGCGCGGCCTTCGGCCTCGACGATTGCAGCTCCGAGGTGGATTTCGCGCGTGTGAACGCGCATGTGCGCGGCGTCATCGACGCGATTGCGCCGAACGATTCCGTCGCGCGTTTCGAAGGGCTCGGCGTCACCGTCATCAAGGATCACGCGCGCTTCAAGGATGCCCGCACCGTGATCGCGGGGCGCAAGGAAATCAGGGCCCGCCGCTTCGTCATCGCCACGGGCTCGCATCCGGCTCTGCCTCCGATCCCGGGGCTCGAGACCGTTCCCGTATTCACCAACGAAACGATCTTCACCAATAAGGTCCGCCCCGGACATCTCATCGTCATCGGCGGCGGACCCGTCGGCATGGAGATGGCGCAGGCGCATCGCCGCCTCGGCGCGAAGGTAACGGTGATCGAGGCGGCGAAGGTTCTGTCGAAGGACGATCCCGAACTCGTCGCCTTCGTCACCGATCGTCTCGCGCAGGAAGGCGTCGAGATCATCGAGGAGGCGAATGTCACGCGCGTGGAAGGCGAGGAAGGCCGTATCGCCGTAACCATCGGGGAGGGGAGCGACGCGCGCATCGTCTCCGGCACGCATCTTCTCGTCGCCACCGGCCGCAGGCCCGCCGTCGAGGGGCTCGATCTCGACAAGGCGGGCATCGAATGGGACCGGCACGGCATCAAGGTCGATTCGCGGCTCCGCACGGCGAACAGGCGCGTCTTCGCGATCGGCGATGTCATCGGCGGGCTTCAGTTCACCCATGTCGCCAACTATCACGCCGGCATCGTCATAAGGAACGCGCTCTTCCGCCTGCCCGCCCGCGTGGATTATGGCGCCATTCCCTGGGTGACCTATACGGATCCCGAGCTTGCCCATGTCGGCGAGACGGAGCAGGAGCTCCGCGCGCGCAACATGAAGATCAACGTCCTGCGCTGGCACCTCGCCGAAAACGACCGCGCCCAGGCTGAGCGCGAGACGGAAGGCGAGATCAAGGTCATCACGGACATGCACAGCCGCATCCTCGGCTGCACCATTGTCGGCCCTCATGCGGGCGAACTCATCCTGCCATGGGTTCTGGCGAGATCGCAGGGGCTGAAGCTCGCCGCCATGGCGAGCCTTGTCGTGCCCTATCCGACATTCTCCGAAATTTCCAGGCGCGCCGCCGCGTCTTACTACACGCCCACGCTTTTCAGCAGGCGGACGCGGGCGCTCGTGCGCTTCCTCGGACTTTTCGGCTGATCCGCCTCCGCCGTTTCGGAGTATGATCTTCCAGAATGTCCAAGCCGGGAACGCCGCGCATGACGCATGACGATGCCGAAGAAAGGGCGATGCGCCGCATGCCGCTCCGGCTGCGTCTCGTCCATCCTCTGCGGCGGAGCCTGTCGCGCCGCCTCCTGGTGCTGACCGTTCTCTTCGTCATGCTGAGCGAAGTGCTGATCTTCGTGCCGTCGATCGCGAATTTCCGCAAGTCATGGCTGGAGCAGACGCTGGGCGGCGCGCAGATCGCGGCGCTCGCGCTCGAGGCGACGCCCGACAATATGGTGTCGCCCGCCTTGCAGCAGGAGCTTCTCGAAAACGCGCAGGTCTTCTCCGTCTCGCTCTATCGCAACAATGTGCACCGGCTGATGCTGAGCGAGAAGATGCCGCCCAAGGTCGATGCGGCCTACGATCTGCGCAGGGCCATGGCGCCGATGCTCATCCTGGACGCTTTCCGCACGCTCCTTGCCGGCGACGGCCGCGTCATCGTGGTGACGGGATATCCGCGTTTCGGCGCGGGCGATTTCATCCGCATCGTCGTCAGCGAGGCGCCGCTCCGCCATGCGATGATCCGCTACGGCGAGAACATCTTCCTGCTTTCGCTCGTCATCTCGATCATGACGGCGAGCCTCGTCTTTCTGGTGCTTCACATCGTCTTCGTGCGGCCGATGCGGCGCATCACCGAGAACATGGTCGCCTTTCGCGAGAACCCGGAGGATGCGCGCCGCGTCATCGCGCCATCGAGCCGCGAAGACGAGATCGGCGTGACCGAGCGCGAGCTTGGCGCCATGCAGCGCGACATTCGCGCGACGCTGAACCAGCGCGCCCATCTGGCCTCGCTCGGCGCGGCGGTGAGCCGCATCAATCACGACCTGCGGAACATTCTCGCCAACGCCCAGCTCATAGGCGACCGGATCGGCGCCGTGGAAGACCCGACGGTGCAGCATCTGGCGCCGCGCCTTTTCGCCTCGATCGACCGCGCCATCGATCTCTGCACGCGGACGCTGCGCTTCGGCCGGGCCGATGAGGAGCTGCCGCGCCGCAGCCGCTTCGAGCTTGCGCCGCTACTCGAGGAGGTGCGCGAAATGTCGGGCGTGCCGGACGAGGCGAAAATCCGCTGGGCGAACCAGAGCGCGCCGGGCCTCATGGTCGAGGCGGATCGCGACCATTTGTTCCGTATCCTGCTCAATCTCACGCGCAATGCCGTGCAGGCCATCCAGGAAGGCAAGGGCGGCGAAGGCGCCATCTGCATCGCCGCGCGCCGCGCGGGCGAGCATCTTCATATCGAGGTCGCGGATACGGGACCCGGCCTTGCGCCAAAGGCCCGCGAGCATCTCTTCCAGCCCTTCGCCGCGGGCGCCAGATCGGGCGGCGCGGGGCTCGGCCTTGCCATTGCGGACGAGCTTGCGCGCGGCCATGGCGGCGGAATAGAGCTTCTGACGACAGGGAGCGATGGAACGATTTTCCGGGTCTGCATTCCGATGGAAATGAGCACGCAAAGCTGCGCCGAGGCGGAACGCCAGGGCGCGCGCCTCTCCTCGCTTTCAGGTGCGCGATGAGCGCCGCTCGCCGCCTCGTTCTCGTTGCCGATATAGGCGGCACCAATGCGCGCTTCGCTCTTGCGCGGGGCGCTGGCGCGGAGATCGGGCTTGAGGTCGCGTCCGTTCTGCCGACCGCGGATCATGCAAGCCTCGAGGACGTACTCGGCATTTTTCTCGAGGGGAAGGGAAGGCCCGGCATCGACGCGGCCGCCATCTGCGCCGCAGGCCCCGTCAGAGGGGAAGGCGGCGCGGCCGAAATCCATATGACGAATTGCGCCTGGAATATTTCCGTCGGCGCGATCGCGGCCGCGACAGGCGTTTCGCATCCCCTCCTCATGAACGATTTCGCCGCGCTCGCGCGCGCCGTGCCGGAACTGAAGCCCGGCGATGTCCATGCCATTGGCGGCGGCGCCGCGCGGGTGGGGGCTCCCATTGCGCTTCTCGGCGCGGGCACGGGCCTCGGTGTCGCCGCCCTCGTGCCCGATGGCAAGGGCTCCCACATCGTGCTGCCGGGCGAAGGCGGCCATGCCGACCTCGCGCCGACCGATGCGCGCGAGCTCGCGGTGCTCGAGCGGCTGATGGCGTCCTATGGCCATGTGTCGGTCGAGCGCGTGCTTTCAGGGCCGGGGCTCGTCGCGCTTCACGCAGCACTTTGCGCGCTCGAAGGAAAGGCGGTCGAAGGACAGCCGACAGGCGCAGACATTTCGGAGTGGGCCTCGGCGGGCCGCTCGCCCGTCGCAATGGAGGCCGTCTCGCTTTTCTGTAGCTGGCTTGGCTCCGTCGCCGGCAATCTCGCTCTCACATTCGGCGCCGAAGGCGGCGTCTTCATCGGCGGCGGCATCGTGCCGGGCTGGATCTCGAGGCATCCGGGTCTTTTCGACGAGGCGCTTTTCCGCCAGCGCTTCGAGGCGAAGGGGCGCTTCGCCGCCTATCTCGCGGAAATTCCCGTGCATGCGATCATGCGCGCCGATGCGGCGCTGCTCGGCCTCGCCCGTGCCGCTCTCGGTGAGCCTCTCTAGAAGAGCCCGCCCTTCGCAAGCGTGCCGGTGGCGACCGTGCCGTCGCGGCGTGGATCGGCGCCGCCATCGAGCCCCGTCGGCGTCACCCGGATGCCGTGCAGTCCGCTGCGCAGTTCCGCCTCCTTCACCTCATGGCCGAGCTGCTTCAGCTGCGGGACGAGTTTTTCGAGCGTCGTGCCCTTCTCGATCTCGAGCGGGCCGTTCCGGTCGACGAAGCGTGGCAGGGCGATCGCCTCCTGCATGGGCATGTGCCAGTCGAGAAGCGCGATCAGCGTCTGCGTGACATAGCCGATGATGCGGCTGCCGCCAGGCGAGCCGATGGCGGCGAAGAAGGCGCCCTTGTCGTCGAAGACGATGACGGGGTCCATTGCCGACAGGGGGCGCTTGCCCGGCGCAATCGCATTGGCGACGGGCGCGCCGTTTTCCTCCGGCACGAACGAAAAATCCGTGAGCTGATTGTTGAGCATGAGCCCGGCCGCCATGAGGTGGCTGCCGAAGGGCGCCTCGATGGAGGTCGTCATGGAGACGACGCGGCCCTGCGCGTCGATGATGCTGAAATGGCTCGTCGAGGGGCGCGAAATGTCGCCATTGAGCCCATAGG
>NZ_JBATUH010000125.1:0-4703 GCF_049671045.1 Parvibaculum sp.
ACGGCATCGACGGCGAGGCTGTCGCCGGGCTTCGCTTCGATCGCCGCAACGGTGCAATCGCGTTCGGCGCGGAGAATGTTCTCCATCTTCATCGCCTCGACGATGGCGAGCGGCTCGCCGGCCTTCACTTCCTGGCCGACTTCCACCGCGATCGACTTCACGAGACCGGGCATCGGACAGAGGAGATATTTCGACGTGTCCGCCGCGACCTTCTCGGGCATGAGCAGATAGAGCTTATGCGCGAGTGGCGTGCGGACGGCCGCATGAACCGTCGCGCCGCGATAGCGGAACACATAGCCCTTCTTCGCCCTGTCGAGCTGCACGACGATGGGCTCACCGTCGACCGTGCCGGAGAAGACGGGCTTGCCGGGCGTCCAGTCGCTGGCGACGACGTGGCGGCCTAGCTGCGTCGTGCCTTCCTCGTCGAGAAGCGTGACCTCGACGCCCGCATCCCCGTCGCCGGAGATCATGGCGCGCTGCACCCAGTCGCCGAGGGTCACCACCCATTCGTGCGGCAACTGGCGCGGACGGCCCGGCAACTGGCCGCTGATCGCCACCGCGCGCTCGGCGTGGATCTTGTTGATGAAGACTGCGATGGCCGCGATCTGCGCCTTGCGCGCCGGCGCCAGTTCGACGCCGTGGAAGCCTTCGGGGAATTCCTCGGCGATGAAGCCCGTGGTGATGTTGCCCGAGCGGAAGCGCGGATGCTCCATGATCGCGCCGAGGAACGGAATGTTGTGCTGAATGCCCTCGATGCGGAACTGATCGAGCGCGACCGACATGTGGTCGATGGCGCTGATGCGATCCGGCCCGTGCGTGCAGAGCTTGGCGATCATCGGATCGTAATAGATCGAAATTTCGCCGCCCTCATAGACGCCCGTATCGTTGCGGATGGTGAGCCCGTTGGCCGTGCCTTCCGCAGGCGGCTGATAGCGCACGAGGCGCCCCGTCGAAGGCAGGAAGTTGCGATAGGGATCTTCCGCATAGATGCGGCTTTCCATCGCCCAGCCATTGATCTTCACGTCATCCTGCGTGAGCGAGAGTTTCTCGCCCGCCGCTACGCGGATCATCTGCTCCACGAGGTCGATGCCGGTGATAAGCTCCGTCACCGGATGTTCGACCTGAAGGCGCGTATTCATTTCGAGGAAGTAGAAGTTGCGGTCCTTGTCGACGATGAATTCGACCGTGCCCGCGCTTTCGTAATTCACGGCCTTGGCAAGCGCCACGGCCTGCTCGCCCATGGCCTTGCGCGTCTTCTCGTCAAGGAAGGGTGACGGCGCCTCTTCGATGACCTTCTGATTGCGGCGCTGGATCGAACATTCACGCTCGAGCACATAGATGGCATTGCCATGCTTGTCGCCGAGCACCTGGATTTCGATGTGGCGCGGCTGCGTCACGAACTTCTCGATGAAGACGCGATCGTCGCCGAAGCTCGACAGCGCTTCCGACTTCGACGCGGCGAAGCCTTCCGCCACTTCCTTCTCGGACCAGGCGATGCGCATGCCCTTGCCGCCACCGCCCGCCGACGCCTTGATCATCACCGGATAGCCGATTTCGTTGGCGATCTTCACCGCCTCCTTCGCATCGGCGATGACGCCGAGGAAGCCCGGAACCGTGCTCACCTTCGCGGCATTGGCGAATTTCTTCGACTCGATCTTGTCGCCCATCGCCTCGATGGCCTTGATATTCGGCCCGATGAAGGCGATGCCCGCTTCCTTGAGCGCGATGGCGAATTTCGGATTCTCGGAGAGGAAGCCATAGCCCGGATGAACGGCCTCGGCGCCCGTCTTCTTGCACGCCTCGATGATCTTCTCGATCACGAGATAGGACTGGGCGGCTGCCGGCGCGCCGATATGCACGGCCTCGTCCGCCATCTCCACATGCAGCGCGTCCTTGTCGGCGTCGGAGTAAACGGCAACGGTCTTGATGCCCATCTTGCGCGCCGTCTTGATGACGCGGCAGGCAATCTCGCCTCGGTTGGCGATCAGGATTTTCTTGAACATGGGATCGCCCTCAAAGCGGGATGTTATTGTGCTTCTTCCACGGGGTCTCGACCTCCTTGTCGCGCAGGAGAGCGAGCGCCCGCGCGACGCGAATGCGCGTCGAGTGCGGCATGATCACCTCGTCGATATAGCCACGCTCGGCCGCCACGAACGGATTGAGGAAGCGATCCTCGTAAGCCTTCGTGTGCGCCGCGATCTTCTCCGGATCGCCAAGGTCCTGACGATGGATGATCTCGACCGCGCCCTTCGCGCCCATCACCGCGATTTCGGCCGTCGGCCAGGCATAGTTGAGATCGCCGCGGATGTGCTTCGACGACATGACGTCATAGGCGCCGCCATATGCCTTGCGCGTGATGACCGTGATTTTCGGCACCGTCGCTTCGGTATAGGCGAAGAGCAGCTTCGCGCCGTGCTTGATGAGACCGCCATATTCCTGCGCCGTGCCCGGCAGGAAGCCCGGCACGTCGACGAAGGTGACGATCGGAATGTTAAAGCAATCGCAGAAGCGCACGAAACGCGCCGCCTTGCGGCTCGCATCCGAGTCGAGCACGCCCGCAAGCACCATCGGCTGGTTCGCCACGATGCCGACCGTGCGGCCCTCGATGCGGGCGAAGCCCGTGATGATGTTCTTCGCGAAGCTTTCCTGAAGCTCGAAGAAGTCGCCCTCGTCCACGACCTTGAGCACCAGCTCCTTCATGTCATAGGGCATGTTCGGGTTGGCGGGGATCAGCGTGTCGAGCGACATCTCGATGCGCTTCGCATCGTCGAAATAGGGGCGCTCCGGAACATCGTCGCGGTTCGACGACGGCAGGAAATCGACGAGGCGGCGGATCTGGCCAAGCGTGACGACGTCATTGTCCCAGGCGCCGTCGGCGACCGAGGACTTCACCGTGTGAACGCTCGCACCTCCAAGCTGCTCGGAGGTCACCGTTTCGTTCGTCACCGTCTTCACGACATCGGGACCCGTCACGAACATGTAGGACGTGTCGCGCACCATGAAGATGAAGTCGGTCATTGCTGGCGAGTAAACGTCGCCGCCCGCGCATGGGCCCATGATGACAGAGATCTGCGGAATGACGCCGGAGGCGATCACGTTGCGCGTGAACACTTCGCCATAGCCGCCCAGCGCATCGACGCCTTCCTGAATGCGAGCGCCGCCCGCATCGAAGAGTCCGATGATGGGAGCGCCGGTCTTCAGCGCCATGTCCTGCACCTTCGTCATCTTCTTCGCATGCGCGCGGGAGAGCGACCCGCCGAACACCGTGAAGTCCTTGACGAAGACATAGACGGGGCGGCCATTGACCGTGCCCCAGCCGGTGACGACGCCATCGCCGGGGATCTTCTGCTTCTCCATGCCAAAGTCCTGGCAATCATGCTCGACGAACATGTCGAACTCCTCGAAGGAGCCCTCGTCGAGAAGAAGCTCGATGCGCTCGCGCGCCGTGAGCTTGCCGCGCGCATGCTGCGCGTCGATGCGCTTCTGCCCACCGCCGAGCCGGGCGATCTGCCTGCGCTCCTCAAGCTGGCGAATAATCTCTTTCATTCCGCCCCCTGAAGCCCATGAGCCAACCGGGATGTGGCCGGGCATAATCGATATGAAGGTTACCGGACATGGGCCTTGTTTTCAGGCTCGCCCCGGCATGATGCAAGGGGGTTCAATACCACCCAAAACGCCTTTTTGCCAATGGCTTGCAACTCGATTCCGGAGGCCGGAACTTACGTAGCGTCAGAAAGGAGATCGAGGAAGCGGGCTGTATCGGCAAGCTCCTGGCGCCGCGTGGCAAGGCGCGCGGCCTCCTCCTCGTCCTCGCCGCAAAGCTCCATCTGCCAGGCTTCGTCGACATGGGCGGCATCGAATGCCTGGCCGGCGTCGAGCCGACCGTGGAGGAGCGCAAGCCCGATCACCGCCGAGCCCGTCAGCGTCACGGCGTTATGCAGCGCGGAAAGCTGGAAGGCATCGGCGTCCGCAATCGCCGCCCTGAGCGCGGCGATCGCCGCCTCGTCCTGCGCGACATGGACGATCGTTTCGGTCACCCTGAGCCCCGCGCCGAACTCGCGCGCCGCCCATTCGACGAGCGGCGACCAATGCGCCGCCTGCCGCCTGGCGAGCTCCAGCGGGTGATCGACCCGGTAGCAGACAAGGTCGCTCGAGGCGAAGGTCGCGACTTCTTCGACGACGGCGTCATGCCTCGGCATCACGCGATCTATCGCGGTATTGGCGAGCTTCGTCAGCCACATGCCGCGCGGATCGATCAGCTCTCCCTGACGGTTCCATTCCTCCGCCATGGCGCGCGCCAGCGCCGCGCTCGGCACGACGAGCGGCGAGCGGGCGGGCGTCTTGACCCCGCGCCCGTCGAGCAGAACCGTGAAGCCGCCATCAAGGGGGGCAGCCATCGCTTCCTTGTAGAAGCGCTTCGGCAGTGTACGGAACGCATTGCGCCCCGGATGCTCGACCTGCTCGTCGAGAGATCTGTTGCGCCCCAGCTCCGAAAGGAGGGGCGCGAAAATGGAATCCTCGTCACTCATACCCATACGCTCACTTACCGAAGAGCCCGCCGATACCCTTGCCGATGCTTTCCACCGCGCCGCCGACACCCTTGGCCGCGCCTTCGGCAGCGCCGCCGACCGCACTGCCCACGCCCTTGACCGCGCCGGTGACGCCGCCCGATTCCTGCGCGGCGCTGGCGGCGAGCCTGGCGC
>NZ_JBATUH010000126.1:0-6699 GCF_049671045.1 Parvibaculum sp.
CGCTCCGCCAGCTTCCGCAAGAACCTTCGTGATCGCCGCCGTCAGCGTCGTCTTGCCATGATCAACGTGACCAATCGTCCCGATGTTGCAGTGCGGCTTATTGCGCTCAAATTTCTCTTTGGCCATCTCGGCGCTCCATCCTTCTGGAACTGACTTCGATTAATGGTTAGGCGAGCTTCGCCCTGACTTCGTCGGAAACCGCCTGCGGAACCTGCTCGTAGTGATCGAACTGCATCGTGTAGCTTGCACGACCCTGGCTCATCGAGCGCAGCGTATTCACGTAGCCGAACATGTTCGCGAGCGGCACCATCGCGTGGACAACCTGCGCATTCCCGCGCTGGTCCGTACCCAGGATCTGACCGCGACGCGAGTTGATGTCGCCGATCACACCGCCGAGGAATTCCTCGGGCGTCACCACCTCGACCTTCATGATCGGCTCGAGGAGCTTCACGCCGGCCTGCTGCGCGCCTTCACGGAAAGCTGCACGCGCCGCGATTTCGAAGGCCATGACGCTCGAGTCGACATCGTGGTAGGCGCCGTCAATCAGCGTTGCCTTGAAGTCGATCATCGGGAAGCCGGCAAGCGGACCGGAATCCTTCACGCTCTCGATGCCCTTCTGAACGCCGGGGATGTACTCCTTCGGAACCGAACCGCCGACGATCTTGCTCTCGAACTCGAAGCCCGAACCAGGCTCGCCCGGCTCCAGCACGATCTTGACGCGCGCAAACTGGCCCGAACCGCCGGTCTGCTTCTTGTGCGTGTAGTCGATTTCCGCACGCTTCGTGATCGCTTCACGATAGGCCACCTGCGGCGCACCGACATTGACGTCGATCTTGTAGGTGCGGCGGAGAATGTCGACCTTGATATCGAGATGGAGTTCGCCCATCCCCTTCAGGATCGTCTGGCCGCTCTCGGCGTCCGTCGACACGCGGAACGAGGGGTCCTCGGCCGCGAGCTTATGCAGCGCGACGCCCATCTTTTCCTGGTCGGCCTTCGTCTTCGGCTCGACCGCGATCTCGATGACCGGATCCGGGAATTCCATCTTCTCGAGGATGACGGGCTTCAGCGGATCGCAGAGCGTATCGCCCGTGCGCGTGTCCTTGAGGCTCGCGAGCGCAACGATGTCGCCGGCAAAGGCCTCTTTGATGTCTTCGCGGTCATTGGCATGCATCAGCAGCATGCGGCCGACGCGCTCTTTCTTCTCGCGCGCCGAGTTAAGGAGCGTCATGCCGCTCTCGAGCTTGCCCGAATAGATGCGGCAGAAGGTGAGCGAGCCAACGAACGGATCGTCCACGATCTTGAACGCGAGGATCGACAGCGGATCCTCGTCCGAGGACTCGCGCACCGTCTCTTCGCCGGTCTTCACGTCGACGCCCTTGATCGCCGGCACTTCCGTCGGCGACGGCAGATAGTCGATGATCGCGTCGAGCAGCGTGTGGATGCCCTTGTTCTTGAATGCGGTGCCGCAGAGCACGGGATAGAAGGTGCTCTTCTGCACGGCCTTGCGGATGAGGCTCTTCAGCGTCGGAATATCCGGCTCGTTGCCTTCGAGGTAGGCTTCCATCGCCGCATCGTCCAGTTCGACGGCGGCTTCGACGAGCGCGGCGCGCGCTTCCACGGCCTTGTCCATCAGATCGGCCGGAACTTCGATGATCTGCGGAGCGGTGTCCTTGTCATCCATCGACCAGACGACACCCTTCATCTCGACGAGGTCGATGACGCCGCGGAAGTCGCCTTCGGCGCCGATCGGAAGCTGGATCGGAACCGGCTTCGCACCGAGGCGCTGCACGATGTCCTTCACGCAGCGGTCAAAGTCCGCGCCGATCTTGTCCATCTTGTTGCAGAAGACGATGCGCGGAACGTGATACTTGTCGCCCTGGCGCCAAACCGTCTCGGTCTGCGGCTCCACGCCCTGGCTGGAGTCGAGCACGCAGACGGCACCGTCGAGCACGCGCAGCGAACGCTCCACCTCGATGGTGAAGTCGACGTGACCGGGCGTGTCGATGATGTTGAGACGCTTGCCCTTCCAGTAACAGGTCGTCGCGGCCGACGTGATGGTGATGCCGCGCTCCTGCTCCTGCGCCATGAAGTCCATGGTGGCAGCGCCATCGTGCGTTTCGCCGATCTTATGGCTTTCACCCGTGAAGTAGAGGATGCGCTCGGTCGTCGTCGTCTTACCGGCATCGATGTGCGCCATGATGCCGATATTGCGATAATCTTCGAGCTTTGTGCGGCGGGTCATAAGATTGGCCTCGGAAAGAACGGGTTACCAGCGGTAGTGCGAGAACGCGCGGTTGGCTTCCGCCATGCGATGCGTGTCTTCGCGCTTCTTGACGGCGCTGCCGCGGTTGTTCGCGGCATCGAGCAGTTCGCCGGACAGCCGGCCGACCATGGTCGTCTCGTTGCGCGCGCGGGCAGCCGTGATGATCCAGCGGATCGCCAGCGCGCGGCGCCGGTCGGGACGAACCTCGACGGGAACCTGATAGGTCGCGCCGCCGACACGCCGCGAGCGGACCTCGATTGCCGGCATGACGTTCTCGAGAGCTTCGTGGAAGGTGCGAAGCGGATCGACCTTCGCCCTCTTTTCCATCTGCTCGAACGCGCCGTAGATGATCGATTCAGCGGCGGACTTCTTGCCGTGATACATCAGGCTGTTCATGAACTTGGCGAGAACCAGGTCGCCATACTTGGCGTCCGGGATGACTTCCCGCTTTTCTGCGCGGTGGCGTCGCGACATGTCTTTGATCCCTTACTTCGGACGCTTCGCGCCGTACTTCGAGCGGCGCTGACGACGATCCTTCACACCCTGCGTGTCGAGCACGCCGCGGATGATGTGATAGCGAACACCAGGAAGGTCCTTCACGCGGCCGCCGCGAATGAGCACGACCGAGTGCTCCTGCAGGTTGTGGCCTTCGCCCGGAATGTAGCTCGACACTTCGAACTGGTTGGTGAGGCGCACGCGAGCGACCTTACGCAGAGCGGAGTTCGGCTTCTTCGGCGTCGTCGTGTACACGCGCGTGCATACGCCGCGCTTCTGCGGACACGCCTCCATCGCCGGCACTTTGTTCCGCTTCGCCAAAGGCTTGCGCGGCTTACGAATTAGCTGGTTGATCGTGGGCATTATCTGCTCGCCTGCTCGATCCCTGTTGTCAAAAACGAAAACCTCGCCACAGCTCTTGGTTACAAGAGTTGCGCGCGGCTACGGGCACTACACCCCTGAAGGTAAGTGCCCATTTGCAGAGGACTCCGGCCTTGCGCCCGGAGTCGTGCGCCATTCCTCATAGTCTGTTTACTGGCCCCAGTGTCTAGGTCCGGCCGGTTTCGGCTCGGGTGCCCCTACTACCTGCGGCGAAAGTGGGCGGAAGCTACCCGCCACCCCCCTCCCCGTCAAGTGCGATACGCAAGAAAAGCAATGTTTTCCGGCTTTTAGGGGCTCATCTGCCCATTGCGGTCCGTTTAGGGGCCGCCTGGTACCAGAATCCGGCCTCGCAACCCGGATTTGAGGGCTTTTTACCGGGCGTTAGCCGGGTCTTGAGCACGGAATCACATTTCGATTCCCTCCTCTTTGCAGACCTCGCGGAAGGAGATTCGCACATCGCCCCGCGCCCGGCGGCCCTTCGTCTCCATCCGGCCACAGGTTTTTGCCACGGTGCCGGGCAAACGAAAGGGCCGCCCCTTGGGGGCGGCCCTTCATTTCTCTCGCGTGGCGGCCGCCCGTCAGGCGTGCGTGCCCGCCGCTTCGGCGGATTCGACAACCACGGGCTCGCTTGCCTGCGGAAGCTGGCCTGCCTGCTGCTCCGCAGCGATCTTCTCGTCGCGCTTGAGCGCTTCCGAGCGAAGGCGCTGCAGCATGCCGCCAGTGCCCGCCGGGATGAGCCGGCCGACGATGACGTTCTCCTTGAGGCCGATCAGCTGGTCCACCTTGCCGTTGACGGCGGCTTCGGTGAGAACGCGCGTCGTCTCCTGGAAGGAGGCGGCAGAGATGAAGGAGCGCGTCTGAAGCGATGCCTTCGTGATACCCAGAAGAACCGGGTTGGCGGACATCGTCCTCTTGCCCTGAAGGGCGAGCTTCTCGTTGATCTCGTCGAACTCCGCCCGGTCGAGCTGTTCGCCCGGCAGGTTGGTCGAGTCGCCCGAGTCTGTGATCTCCACCTTCTGCAGCATGTTGCGGACGATCACTTCGATATGCTTGTCGTTGATCGACACGCCCTGCAGGCGGTAGACGTCCTGAATCTCGTTGACGAGATAGGCCGCAAGCTCCTCCACACCCGAAATCGCAAGAATGTCATGCGGCGCGGGGTGGCCGTCGAGGAGGAATTCGCCCTTCTCGATGATGTCACCTTCCTGCACGCCGATATGCTTGCCCTTCGGGATCAGATACTCGATCGGCTCCAGCGACTCGTCGACCGGATGCACGATGATGCGCCGCTTGTTCTTGTAGTCCTTGCCGAACTCGACCCGGCCCGTCACCTCCGCGATGATCGCATGATCCTTCGGACGGCGTGCCTCGAAGAGCTCCGCCACGCGCGGCAGACCGCCCGTGATGTCGCGCGTCTTGGCGCCTTCCGTCGGGATACGCGCGATCACGTCGCCGGCATGGATATCCGCACCGTTTTCGACCGAGAGAATCGCATCGACCGAAAGCAGGTAGCGCGCATCATTGCCGCTGGCGAGCTTCAGAACCTTGCCGTTCCTGTCCTTGACCACGACGGCGGGCCGCAGTTCGCTGCCGCGCGGAGAGGCGCGCCAGTCGACGACGACGCGGCTCGAGATACCCGTCGCCTCGTCCGCCACTTCGCGGATCGACACGCCGTCGACGAGATCCTCGAACTCAACGACACCATCGACTTCGGTCAGGATCGGCACGGTGTACGGATCCCATTCCGAAATGCGCTGGCCGCGTTCGATCTTCTGGCCGTCATCGACCTTGAGGCGCGAACCATAGGTGAGCTTGTGGCTCGCCCGCTCGCGACCCTGCTCGTCCAGAACCTGGACCTGCACGTTGCGACCCATGACGACGAGATGGCCGCTCGAGTCCTTGACCACGTTGCGGTTGACGATCCTGACGGTGCCCTCATGGTTCGACTCGACGAAGGACGAGTCGACGACCTGCGCCGTGCCGCCGATATGGAACGTGCGCATGGTGAGCTGCGTACCCGGCTCGCCGATCGACTGGGCGGCGATGACGCCCACAGCCTCGCCGAGATTGACCGGCGTGCCGCGCGCGAGATCGCGGCCGTAGCAGGCCGCGCAGACGCCCGTCTTCGATTCGCAGGTCAGCACCGAACGGATGCGGATGCCCTGAATATTGGCCTCCTCGATCTGGTCGACATGGCTTTCCTCGATGAGCGTGTTCTTCGGGAACATGACATCGCCCGTCACCGGGTTGACCACGTCTTCCGCCGTCGTGCGTCCAAGGACGCGCGTGCCGAGGGAAACGATGATCTCGCCGGACTCGATCACGGGCTGCACCGTGATGCCGCCATCCGTGCCGCAATCAAACTCGGTGATAATCGAGTCCTGGGCCACGTCCACGAGGCGGCGCGTGAGATATCCCGAGTTCGCGGTCTTGAGCGCGGTATCGGCAAGGCCCTTTCGCGCGCCGTGCGTCGAGTTGAAGTACTCGAGAACGGTGAGGCCTTCCTTGAAGTTCGAGATGATCGGCGTTTCGATGATCTCGCCCGACGGCTTGGCCATGAGGCCGCGCATACCGGCGAGCTGCTTCATCTGGGCGGGCGAACCACGGGCGCCCGAGTGAGCCATCATGTAGATCGAGTTGATGGGCTTCTCGCGCTTCGACTCCGCGTCGACCTGCACGGCCGAAATCTTCTGCATCATCACATCGGCGACGCGATCGGTGCACTTCGCCCAGGCGTCGACAACCTTGTTGTACTTCTCGCCCTGCGTGATGAGGCCGTCGATATACTGCTGCTCATATTCCGTCGCGAGCGAACGCGTCTCGCTGACGAGCTTTTCCTTCTCGTCGGGAATGACCATGTCGTCCTTGCCGAACGAGATGCCCGCCTTGAAAGCCTGCGTGAAGCCGAGCGCCATGATCTGGTCGCAGAAGATGACCGTCTCCTTCTGACCGCAGTGGCGATAGACCACGTCGATCATGCGCGAGATGTCACGCTTGGTGAGCAGGCGGTTGGCGAGATCGAACGGCACGTTCGGATGGCGCGGCAGAAGCTCGCCCACCATCATGCGGCCGGGGGTCGTCTCGACGATCTGCGTGATCGGCTTGCCCTCGGCATCGACCGTCTTGTAGCGCGCCTTGATCTTGGCGTGCAGCGTGACGACCTTCGCGGCCAGCGCGTGCTCGATCTCCTGCATGCCGGAGAACACCATGCCCTCGCCCGGCTCGTTCTGCTTGGCGATGGTCACATAGTAGAGTCCGAGAACGATGTCCTGCGACGGCACGATGATCGGCGAACCGTTGGCCGGATGCAGGATGTTGTTCGTCGACATCATTAGCACACGCGCTTCGAGCTGCGCTTCAAGCGACAGCGGAACGTGCACGGCCATCTGGTCGCCGTCGAAATCGGCGTTGAAGGCGGCGCAGACCAGCGGGTGAAGCTGGATCGCCTTGCCCTCGATCAGCACCGGCTCGAAAGCCTGGATGCCGAGACGGTGCAGCGTCGGCGCGCGGTTGAGCAGCACGGGATGCTCGCGAATGACCTGCTCGAGAATGTCCCAGAC
>NZ_JBATUH010000127.1:0-82351 GCF_049671045.1 Parvibaculum sp.
ACGGCGCGCGGTTCTTCGGTTCGCATGGCGGCGCTCAACATTCGGCCACGGGGCCGGAGCCGCGCAGCGAGAGTAACTTAACAAAGTCTAGAACATTAAGCGCTTGATAGGGCGAAATTTCGGCGGACGCAAACGGGGCCTTGCAAGGCCGGCCGGGACGGAAATCCGGGCGATGCCGGGGCTTGACCGGGCCGGTTGCCTCTTTTCTATTCGTCCGCGTGGACGCCGTTTCGGACGGCAAACCGGAGAAACAGTCCCTTGCCCCATATCCGCCCCGTTCAACCGGCCGACATCGACGCGCTTTACGAGATCGCTCTTCTGACCGGCGCGAGCGGCCAAGACGCCACTCATCTTTACAAGGATGGCCGGCTCGTCGGGCATATCTGGGCGGCGCCCTATGCGCGGCTCGAGCCTGAAAGCGCGTTCGTCGCCGTCGATGACGAAGGCGTCGCGGGCTATATCGTCGGAACGGTCGATACGCCCGCCTTCGATGCGAGGCTCGAAGCCGAGTGGTGGCCGGGGCTCCGCCCTCGCTATGCGGACCCGTCGCCGGAGCGGGCGGCGGAATGGAGCGCTGACGAGATCGCGGCCTTCATCATCCATCATCCGAGACGGACGCCGCGCGCCATCATCGAGCGCTATCCCTCGCATCTCCATATCAACCTTCTGCCGCGTCTGCAGGGGCAGGGGATGGGGGCGAAGCTGATGACCCGCTGGCTCGACACGATGCGCGACGCCAGTTCGCGCGGCGTGCATCTCGGCGTGAGCCCGGTCAATGACCGCGCGCTCGGCTTCTATCGGGCCTATGGATTTGAGGAACTGCCGCGCGAAAACCCGCGCCCGCATGATCCGGTCTGGTTCGCCATGGCGCTGTGACACGCGCTTTTGACTCCACCCTTGGCCGCTTGACAGCGGTGCCTTGTGGAAGGAGCCTTGTCAGATCGATGATCTGGCGTGGGGGCCCGTCTTTCCGGTGTGAGGAGAGTTTCGCATGGCCATCGAACGCAAAGTCGCCGTTCTCGTCGGCAGTCTCCGCAAGGAATCCTACAATCGCAAGATGGCGCATTCGCTGGCGAAGCTTGCCCCCGGAACGCTCAAGCCCGGCATTGTCGAGATCGCCGCGCTGACCCTCTACAATGAAGACGAGGATGTGCACCCGCCGGCCGTCTGGGTCGAATTTCGCGAGCGGATCCGCGCGGCCGACGCCGTGCTTTTCGTCACGCCGGAATATAACCGCTCGGTCCCGGGCGTCCTCAAGAACGCGATCGATGTCGGCTCGCGGCCATATGGGAAAAGCGCCTGGGCCGGAAAGCCCGGTGCCGTGGTCAGCGTGTCGCCCGGCGCGATTGGCGGCTTTGGTGCCAATCATCATCTGCGCCAATCGCTCGTCTTCCTCGACGTGCCAGTCATGCAGCAGCCCGAAGCCTATATCGGCAATGCGGCTTCGCTCTTCGACAAGGAAGGAAATCTGACGAACGATGCAACGCGCGATTTTCTGACCAAATTCATGGGGAGCTTCGCGACCTGGATCGAGACCAACGCGAAGGCTTGAGGCGTCGCCGGCGCGGCGGTACTAGGACGGCGCGTTGTTCTTCGTCTGCTCAATCACGGTCCGCGCGTCGCGCGCCAGCACCAGCAGTTCTTCCGGCAGGTTCTCGGGGTTCGTTTCCGCATATTCGATGAGCCGGCGCAGCAGCACCATGAATTTGGGCGAGGCCGCCATGATCCGGGCCTGAAGCTCGATGCGGTCCGGCGAAAGGTCGTATTCGACGCCGGGCACGCGCCAGCCGCCGCCTTCCTTCGTGCTGCCGGTGACGATGACGGGATAGGTGCCGGGAACGGGATGGCCCGCGCATTCCTCCACCGAACGCCATTTGTTGGCCGCGCGCACCACGCGCCACTCCTCCATGGCTGGATCGATCTCGGTGAGTTCCGCCGATTGCTCGGTCTGAAGTTCGTCGGCATGGAAATCCCGCCCGAGTCCCACGTCGTAGAAGACGCGCAGCGGCTCATCCACATCCTTCACCCAATGGGGGACCACGCGCTCGATAATGGCCCATGTACCGACGGGTCTGACATAGACGCGCTGGTTCTTGTGGAACTGTGCCTTCGCCATGAACGGATATCCGGCAGGAGTGGAAATGCGCACTGTCAGTATGTCGGCGGCCGGTTATCGGGAGATTAATCCCCGAATCCTCCTTGCAAGGCGGCCCGGACGAGCGGATGCCCAAGCGGACGCCCAAGCGGACGCAACGTCAACGGCTAAGCCCTTTTCAGAGCGTGAAATTGCAGGAACAATGCGCGCCAAGCGGATGGGCGCCCGCGTCATGCGGCGTCGGTCCAACTGCGGATTTCGGCCGTATCCAATGGAGGCACGGCTGATGGGCGACAGCTTCGAGCCGTTGCCGATCGGCCGGCCGGATATGTGCCGCACAACAAGGGAGCCGGGAGGCGCATGAATTTCGATTTCTCCGATGACCAGAAGCTGCTCAAGGAGCAGGTTCGCAAGTTTCTGACCGACAAGTGCCCCTATTCCGTGCCTCGCCGCATTCTCGACAGCGATGAGCCCTATGCGAAAGAGGTCTGGCAGGGTCTTGTCGATATGGGCCTCACCGGCACGGCGATCCCCGAAGCCTATGGCGGCCTCGGCCTCGGCGCGCTCGAGCTTTGCGTGATCGCGGAGGAGCTTGGCCGCGCCGTGGCGCCGGTTCCCTTCTCCTCGTCCGTCTATCTCGCTTCCGAGGCGATCAAGCTCTTCGGCACCGAGCAGCAGAAGCAGAACTGGTTGCCGAAGCTCGCCAGCGGCGAAATCATCGGCACGCTGGCGCTTTCGGAAGGCCTTCATGCCGCCAGCCCCCGCAATATCGAGACGGCGTTTGCCGGTGGCAAGGTCAATGGCGAGAAGGTGCCCGTCGCAGATGGTGGCGTTGCCGACGTCGCTGTCGTGGTCGTCAATTCCGGCGGCACGGGTGAGCAGGCGATCTCGCTTGCGATCGTGGACCTCCGGGGGGCGGGCGTCTCGCGCGAGGATGTGCGCACCATCGACCCGACCCGGAAGCATGCGCACCTGACCTTCAAGGATGCGCCTGCAGAACTGATGGGGCCCGCGGGGCAGGGCTGGTCGCAGCTTCAGCGCATTCTCGACGGCGCGGCCGTGCTCTTTGCCTTCGAGCAGGTGGGCGGAACCGAAGCGGCGCTCGAAATGGCGCGCGACTATTCGCTCGAGCGCTATGCCTTCGGCCGCCAGATCGGCTCCTATCAGGCGATCAAGCACAAGCTCGCCGACATCTATGTGAAGAAGGAACTGGCGAAGTCGAACGCCTATTTCGGCGCGATGATGCTCAACGATGAAGGCTCGGAGCTGCCGGAGGCAGCGGCCGCGTCGCGCATCGCGGGCAGCGAGGGCTATGTCTTCGCCGCGCAGGAGAGCCTCCAGACCCATGGCGGCATCGGCTACACCTGGGAAGCGAACACGCAGTTCCACTATCGCCGCGCGAAGCTCCTTGCGCTCGCGCTTGGCGCGCCGATCCAGTGGAAGGAAAAGCTCGTCGCGCGTCTCGAAGCCAAGAACGCCGCCTGACGCATCGCCCAGAGACGCATAGACATTCGAAGATCGGAACAGAACCATGGATTTCAACGATACTCCGGAAGAAGCAGCCTATCGCGCCGAGGTGCGTGCCTGGCTCGACAAGAACGCCGTCCGCAAGGCCGATGCCAAGGACCTGCCGCTGCCCAAGACCCTCGACGAGGTGCTGAAGCAGTCAAAGGCCTGGCAGGCGAAGAAGGCGGAAGCGGGCTTTGCCTGCATCACCTGGCCGAAGGAGTGGGGCGGCGGCGGCGGCACGCCGATCCAGAACGTCATCTACAGCCAGGAAGAAGCGAACTACGCCGTTCCGGGTGGCATCTTCGCCATTGGTCTTGGCATGTGCATCCCGACCCTGATGACCTGGGGCCCCGAGGATGCGAAGAAGCGCTATGTCGGCCCCGCCGTGCGCGGCGACGAAATCTGGTGCCAGCTCTTCTCCGAGCCGGCGGGCGGCTCTGACGTCGCCGGGCTTCGCACGCGCGCCGAGCGCGATGGCGATGAATGGGTCATCAACGGCCAGAAGGTCTGGACGTCGGGCGCCCATTATTCGAACTTCGGCATCGTGCTCGTCCGTACCGATCCGACGGTGCCGAAGCACAAGGGCCTCACCATGTTCTATATCGACATGAAGAGCCCCGGCATCGAAGTGCGGCCGATCAAGCAGATGTCGGGCGGCGCCGAGTTCAACGAGGTCTTCTTCACCAATGTCCGCGTGAAGGACAGCCAGCGTCTCGGCAATGTCGGCGATGGCTGGAAGGTGGCGCTGACCACGCTGATGAACGAGCGTCTCGCCGTCGGCGGCAGCCAGGGCAACGCCGACACGGACGACCTGATCGAGCTTGCGCGCGAAACCGAGGTCGCGGGCAAGCCCGCCATTCAGAACGGCGCGGTGCGCGAGCGTATCGCCGACTGGTATGTGCAGGCGCAGGGGCTCAAGTTCACGCGCTTCCGCACGCTGACCGCGCTTTCCAAGGGCCAGACGCCCGGACCGGAAAGCTCAATCTCCAAGATCGTCGCGGCCAAGAAGATGCAGGATCTCGGCTCCTTCGGCATGGATCTGCAGGACATGGGCGGCGTCATCCGCGACCGGAGCATTTCGCCGGCCGAAGGCGCCTACACGGAACAGTGGATCGGCGCGGCGGGCTACCGCATCGCCGGCGGCACGGACGAAATCCTGCGCAACATCGTTGCCGAGCGCGTTCTCGGCATGCCGCAGGATGTCCGCGTCGACAAGGACCTGCCCTTCAATCAGGCGCCCAAGGGGAAGTAACCCTCGGGCAGCCGCTAGGGCGACCTGAAAGTAGGCCCGTGGCTTCCCGCCACGGGCCTTTCTTTTGCCGGTTTCTTGCCCATGATCGGGAGGGGGGATATCCCCCGTTCATCGGTGTACCGATGGCAAGGTAAACTTGTGACACAGGAAAAGAGCGGCGTGGAGGCATGCCATAGATGTTCCGCGAGGCGATAGAGGGGGCGCGGCGTCGCGCGCGGGCTCTCATGCCGCCATGGCGCGACCGGCGGGCGCCCTATCTCGTCCTGGCGGCGCTTCTCGTTTTCGCTGCGGCCAATCTCGGCCTGTATCTGTTCCATGTCCCGGCGGTTCCGCAGGGGCTCGATGCCATTCGCAAGAGCGGCCGCCTCGTCGTGCTCACGCGCATGGCGCCGACGACCTATTATCTCGGCACGCAGGGCGAGACGGGCTTCGATTACGAGATGACGCAGGCACTTGGCCGCGCTCTCGGTGTTCGCGTCGAGTATCGCGTCTATGACACGGAGCCCGAATTGCTGGCGGCGCTCGCCGCGCGAAAGGGGCAACTCGCGGCAGCGGGGCTTGCTGCCACCGAGGCCCGCCATGCGCGCTTTGCCGCCGCGCCGCCGCACCAGACCGTGCGCCAGCTTGTCGTCTGCCGGCGCGATCTGCCCCGGCCGAAAAAGCCCGCCGACCTCGCCGGGCTCAACCTTGCCGTTTCCGAGGGAACGGCAGGCGCGGAGGCGATGGAGGCCCTTGCCGAAAAGACGCCGGGCTTGTCCATCCGGGCCGAGCGCGAGCCCGTCGAAACCCTGCTCGAGGCCGTTGCCGCGGGCCAGCTCGATTGCACCGCGGCCAACAGCCCCGAATTGCAGACCAACAATCCCTATTTCCCCGAACTCGTGGAGGCGTTCCCGCTGACGGAGGAAGAGCCGGTCGCCTGGCTCGTCGCGCCGGGCTCCGAAGACCTCGCGGACTATCTGAAACGGTGGATGGACGAGCAGCGCAAATCCGGTTTCCTGCTCGACATTGCGCGCCGCTTCTTCGGCTTCCTTCCGCCCTTCGACTATGTCGATGTGCGCGCCTTCAGGCAGGCGATCAGGGACGTCCTGCCGGATTACGAAAAGGCGTTTCGCGACGCCGCGCGCGATACCGGCCTGCCGTGGCAGTTGATCGCGGCGGTCGCCTATCAGGAATCCCACTGGAAGCCTGAGGCGCGAAGCCATACCGGCGTTCGCGGCTTCATGATGCTGACGCAGGATACCGCCGACCACCTCGGCGTGGCCGACCGTCTCGATCCCGTCGAGAGCATCCATGCAGGCGCGCGCTACATCGCCAGCATCAAGGATCGCATACCCGACAGCGTCAAGCAGCCGGACCGCGTCTGGTTCGCGCTCGCGGCCTACAATATGGGCATTGCCCATCTTTCCGACGCACGCCTTCTTGCGACGCGACTTGGTCTGGATGCGGACAATTGGACCGGCGTCCGCCGCGCGCTCTCGCTCATCCAGAAGCCGGAATATGCCCGGAACCTCAAGTTCGGACCGGCGAGGGGCGGGCAGGCGCTCCGCTTCGTGCAGCAGGTCCGCGCCTATCAGCATATTCTCGAGGCCTATAGGTAATTGTCCTTATGCGACAACGCTCCGCAGCCTCTGCGACAGAATGACCACAGAAAAAATGTAACTATTCCACGAGACTGCTTCCCGTTGATTTGGCACCGATAGAGTGCCCCTGACGGAGAAGAACGATGAGAGGCAATAAGGGTTTCACTTTGGCGGCGATGGCGCTCGGCATTCTGCTCGGTACGACGGCGCTGACCGTGTCTCCGGCCGCGGCCGACGAGGCGGGCTTCAAGGCCAAGTCCGCCGGGGACTTTCTGGTCCGTCTGCGCGGTCTTTATGCGGTCCCGCGCGACCATGCGAGCGTTTCGGCCGGCGGCGGCGTCGAGGTTTCCAACGATTTCGTTCCCGAGGCCGACTTCAGCTATTTCCTCACCGACAATCTGGCGCTCGAACTGATCGCGGGCACGACGCGGCACAAGGTGAGCTGGACGCCTGCGGGTGTCGATCTCGGCAAGGTGAGCCTGCTTCCGCCGACGCTGACGCTTCAGTATCACTTCATGCCGAAGGAGCGTCTCAGCCCCTATGTCGGCGCGGGCCTCAACTACACGTTCTTCTACAATGAGGATGCGCCGGGTGGCGGCATCAACAGCGTCGACTACAAGAACCATATCGGTTACGCGCTGCAGGCCGGCGTCGATTATGCGATCGCGGGCAACTGGTCGGTGAACCTCGACGTGAAGAAGATTTTCCTCCGCACCGACGTGTCGGTGAATGGCGGGGCCGTCACCGCGAAGGCCGATCTCGATCCCTGGCTCATCGGTGTCGGCATCGGCTACCGCTTCTGAGAGACGCAAGGGAAGCTGCTCTTTCGAGGGTCTTCCGCATGGGTTCCGCGAGCGCGTCTCGCGGGACCCATTGCTTTTTTCAGGGAGGCTCCGATCATTCCATCCGCGTTGTCGAAGGTTGCGCTCTGGTATATAAATCTAGGGCACATACCCTAGACAATCCGGAGAATTGCGGCCCCTTTTGCCAGGGGCGGCAGACATGCAGGAGAGGGAGAGCATTCTCGTGGATCTGATGAGCAAGCCCGGGCCCGCCGCGCCCACCGCCGCGAAGACCGTCCAGATTGCCATTCTGGGGACCGGAATGGGTGGCTTGTGCATGGCCGCGCAGCTCCGCCGCGCCGGTATAGACAGCTTCGTCATGATCGAGAAGGCCGGCGAGATCGGCGGCACATGGCGCGACAACATCTATCCGGGATCGGGATGCGACGTGCCCTCGCATCTCTATTCCTTCTCTTTCGAGCCCAAGGTCGACTGGTCGCGCAAATTCGCGCTGCAGCCCGAAATCCTCGACTACATGAAGCAGGTGGCGCGGAAATACGGCCTGCGCCCCTTCATCCGCTTCAATACGGAAGTCGCCGAGGCGCGCTTCGACGAGGCCGAGAGCCTCTGGCGCATCCGCACGACGGCGGGCGAGGAGATCACGGCCAATGTCGTCGTCTCGGGAACGGGGCAGCTCAATCGTCCCGCCTATCCGAAGATCGCGGGGCTTGAAACGTTCGCCGGCAAGGCATTCCATTCTGCCCGCTGGGACTATGACGTCGATCTCACCGACAAGAACGTCGCCGTCATTGGCAATGGCGCCAGCGCCATCCAGTTCGTGCCGGAGATCGCGCCCAAGGTGAAGAAGCTCACGATCTTCCAGCGCTCCGCAAACTGGATCGTCCCGAAGCCGGATCGTCCCTATACGGAATTCGAGAAGAAGATGTTCCGGCGCTTCCCCTGGCTCGTGAAGCTGCACCGCTATCAGATCTATCTGACGCTCGAGCGCAACTTCCTGGCCTTCATCCAGGGCAGCTTCTTCGGCAAGCTCTTCGAGCGGGCCTCGCGCAAGGAAATCGAAACCCATATCAAGGACCCGGAGCTTGCGAAAAAGCTGACGCCGGATTACCCGGCCGGCTGCAAGCGCATCCTGCTTTCCAATGACTGGTTTCCCACCATGGCGCGGCCCAATGTCAACGTCGAGACGAGCCATATCGCGAGAGCGACACCGGAAGGGCTCGTGACCGAGGATGGCGTGGCCCACAAGGCCGATGTCATCATCTATTCGACGGGTTTCGAGACAACGACCTTCCTTGCACCGATGAAGATCGTCGGCCGGGGCGGCCGCGATCTCAACGACGTCTGGGCGAAAGGCGCCGAGGCGCATCGGGGCGTCGCGGTGGCCGGCTTCCCGAATTTCTTCATTCTCTACGGGCCCAACACCAATCTCGGCCACAACTCGATCATTTTCATGCTCGAATGTCAGGTGAACTACATCCTGCAGTGCATCGAGGCGCTTCGCAGCCCGAAGGTGAAGTCCATCGAGGTTCGCAAGGAAGCCGAGGACGCCTTCAATCGAGAGCTGCAGGAAGACATGCAGCGGACCGTCTGGGCTGCCGGCTGTTCGAGCTGGTACAAGACGGCCGAGGGCAAGGTCACCAACAACTGGTCGACATTCACGATGCGTTACTGGTGGCAGATGCGTCACCCCGACTTTGCGGAATACGCATTGGGTGCCTGAGAGCGGGCCTGCGCTGCGCCTTTCGGAATTTTCTTTGAGACGGGCAAGGCCGGTATCAAGCTTCGGTCCGATGGGGTGCGGGCGGAGAGTGGCAAGCCGCTCGACAAGCCGATCCGTCGCTGAAACTCTATGATTACGATGCAGGCCGGGACGACGACACGGGTCGGCGCTCGGCCAAGCGTAGCCCGTCGAAAATGGCGAATTGCCGGCCGGAGGACGGAATAGGGCTTTTCGCGGCCGCAAAGATGTCCTATTTAACATGCGAAACGCCGGACGATAATTAAAGCCCGGCCGGTAACTGTAAATAGAGCCTCCCTAATGCTGGACGATCTCGTCACCATCGCGCTGAAGGCCGGCGCGGCCATCATGGCCATTTATGCGCATTTCGATCCGGCCACCATGGCGACCAAGGTCGACGGCTCGCCGGTGACCGCGGCGGATGCGGCGGCGGAGACATTGATTCTCAAAGAACTGGCGCGGCTCGCACCGGAGATCCCGGTCGTTGCCGAGGAGGCGGTCGCCGCCGGTCAGGTTCCGGAGACGGGACGCCGGTTCTTCCTGGTCGACCCGCTGGACGGAACCAAGGAATTCATCAGCCGCAATGGCGAATTCACCGTCAACATCGCGCTCATCGAGGACGGGGTCCCGGTGCTCGGCGTCGTTTATGCGCCCGCGATCGGCGTCATCTATGCGGGCGGCAAGGGGCAGGGCGCGAAGGTGGCCAATGTGGAGGCCGGAAACCCCGGCCCCTGGCGCGCGATCTCGGTGCGCGCCGAGCCGCATGGCGGGCTTTGCGTCATTGCCAGCCGCTCTCATCTGACCGAGGAGACAAAATCCTTCATCGAGCGCTTTTCGGTCGCGGACTTCGTGACGGCGGGCTCTTCGCTCAAATTCTGCAAGCTCGCGGCCGGCGAGGCCGATCTTTACCCACGGCTCGGCCGGACCATGGAGTGGGACACGGCGGCGGGCGATGCGGTCCTGCGCGCGGCGAAGGGCGCGGTGCTGACGATGGACGGCAAGCCGCTCGTTTACGGCAAACGCAATCAGAAGGACGACGTTGATTTCGCGAACCCGTGGTTCGCCGCGACCGGGCGCTTCGATCCTTTCGCTTCGGCCGAACAGTAGATCTTCAAGAGGTTATTCGATGTCACGCGATCGGCATTCCCATTTGAAACGGCTCGAGGATGAAAGCATCCAGATCATCCGCGAGGTGGCGGCCGAATTCTCCAATCCGGTGATGCTCTACTCGATCGGCAAGGACTCGTCCGTCATGCTGCATCTGGCCGCGAAGGCCTTTTTCCCTTCGCTGCCGCCTTTCCCGCTGATGCATGTCGATACGACGTGGAAATTCCGCGAGATGATCGCCTTTCGCGACATGATGGCGAAGAAGCTCGGCTTCGATCTCATCGTCCACACCAATGCCGAGGGCAAGGCGCAGAACATCAACCCGTTCGATCACGGCTCGTCCTACTACACGCATGTGATGAAGACGGAGGCGCTGAAGCAGGCGCTGACGAAATACGGTTTCGACGCGGCCTTCGGCGGTGCGCGCCGCGACGAGGAAAAGTCGCGCGCCAAGGAGCGCATCTTCTCCTTCCGCACCGCCAATCACGGCTGGGACCCCAAGAAGCAGCGCCCGGAACTCTGGGACATCTTCAACACGCGCGTGGGGCCGGGCGAGTCGATCCGCGTGTTCCCGCTCTCGAACTGGACCGAGCTCGACATCTGGCAATACATCATGGCGGAGGACATTCCGATCGTGCCGCTCTACTACGCGGCGCTCCGTCCCGTTGTCGAGCGCGGTGGCCAACTCATCATGGTCGATGATGACCGCATGCCGCTGCGCCCCGGCGAAAAGCCGGAGCAAAAGCTCGTGCGCTTCCGCACGCTCGGCTGCTATCCGCTGACCGCAGCCGTGGAGAGCAATGCGACGACCCTGCCCGAGATCGTGCGCGAAATGCTCGTGACCCGGACCTCGGAACGCTCCGGCCGGCTGATCGATCACGACGAGGCGGGCTCGATGGAAAAGAAGAAGCGCGAGGGGTATTTCTGATGAGCGAGCTTGCAGCAGATATCACGACGCAGGATCTCGTCGATTATCTCGCGCAGCAGGAACGGAAGGGGCTTCTGCGCTTCCTGACCTGCGGGTCGGTCGATGACGGCAAGTCGACCCTGATCGGCCGCCTGCTTTACGACACGAAGCTGCTCTTCGACGACCAGCTCGCGACGCTGGAGCGCGACAGCAAGAAGCACGGCACGGCCGGCGAGGACATCGATTTCGCGCTTCTCGTGGACGGCCTCGAGGCCGAGCGCGAGCAGGGCATCACCATCGACGTTGCCTATCGCTTCTTCACGACCGACAAGCGCAAGTTCATCGTCGCCGATACGCCCGGACACGAGCAATATACGCGGAACATGGCGACGGGCGCGTCCACCGCGGACCTCGCCATTCTGCTCGTAGATGCGCGAAGGGGCATCCTCACCCAGACGCGCCGTCACGCCTTCATCGCTTCTCTGCTCGGCATCCGGCAGATCGTCCTTGCCGTGAACAAGATCGACCTCGTCGATTTCTCGCGTGAGGTCTTCGAGGAGATCCGGGAAGGCTTCACCGAGTTCGCCGGCAATTTCGGCTTCCGCCAGATCGTCGCGATTCCGATTTCAGCGCGCTATGGCGATAATGTGATCGCGCGTTCGGAGCGCACGCCCTGGTACAATGGGCCGGCGCTGCTCGATCACCTCGAAACGGTGGACGTCACGAACGAAGCGGAGGCCAAACCCTTCCGCATGGGGGTTCAGTGGGTGAACCGGCCAAATCTCGATTTCCGTGGCTTTTCCGGCACGATTGCGAGCGGAGCGGTGCGGCCGGGCGACAAGATCGTCGTCGCGGGCTCCGGCCGGTCGAGCACGATCGAGCGCATCGTGACGGCGGATGGCGACCTCGACCTTGCGGTCGCGGGAGATGCCGTCACGCTGACGCTTGCCGACGAGATCGACATTTCGCGCGGCGATCTCCTTGTCGCGGCGAACGACCAACCCGAGCTCGCCGACCAGTTCGCGGCGCATCTGCTCTGGATGAGCGAGGATCACCTGCTGCCCGGCAGATCCTATCTCGTCAAGATCGGGACGCGGACGGTCACGGCCCAAGTGACCGAGATCAAGCACAAGATCGACGTGAACACGCTCGATCATCTGGCGGCCAAGGAGCTGGGGCTCAACGAGGTCGCCGTCTGCAACTTCTCGCTTTCGCAGCCCGTCGGGTTCGATCCCTATCAGACGAACCGTAAGACCGGGTCCTTCATCGTCATCGACCGCATGACGAATGCGACCGTCGGCGCGGGCATGATCATGTTCGGTCTTCGCCGCGCGACGAACATCCACCTTCAGGCGCTCGACGTGAACAAGGAAGCGCGCGCCGTTCAGAAAGGGCAGAAGCCGGCGATCCTCTGGTTCACCGGGCTTTCAGGCGCGGGCAAGTCGACCATCGCCAATATCGTCGAGAAGCGGCTCCATGCCGATGGACGGCATACCTACATGCTCGATGGCGACAATGTGCGCCACGGCCTCAACCGCGACCTCGGCTTCACCGAGGCCGATCGCGTCGAGAACATCCGCCGCGTGGCGGAAGTCGCAAAGCTCATGCTCGATGCCGGTCTGATCGTGCTCGTCTCCTTCATCTCGCCCTTCCGCGCCGAGCGCCGCATGGCGCGCGAGCTGGTGGAGGATGGCGAGTTCTTCGAGGTGTTCTGCGACACGCCGCTCGAGATCGCCGAGAAGCGCGACGCGAAGGGCCTCTACAAGAAGGCGCGTGCGGGCCAGATCAAGAACTTCACCGGCATCGACTCGCCCTATGAGGCGCCGGAGCATCCCGAGATCAGGCTTGAATCGGGAACGCGGTCGCCCGAGGAGCTGGCCGAGGAGGTGATCGCGCTGCTCAGGGTCCGAGGCAACATCGCCTGATCGGCGCCTCACGCCGCAGTGCCGAAGAATGCCCGGAGCACTTCCTCCACCACGGCGTCTTCGCACTCGGAGTAGCGGGTGGAGATATGAAAGGGCGTGACCTTCTTCACATGCGCCTCGCGTGCGAGAAGGCCCGCCTGTTCCGCCGTCAGATGATGCCGCGCTTCGGCCAGATCGGCGTCGGCCGCCATGAAGGACGCTTCGATGAAGAGTTCGTCGGCGTCCTTCGCCAGCTCCACGAGATGCGTCCTGTTGCGCTTCTCAAAACCGACATCGCAGATATAGCCGATCTTCTGCCCCGGCGTGCGGCGGACAGCCGTGCCCAGCAATGTGCCGAGAGGTACCGTCGCGGTGCGGGTCGTGCCGCCCTCCGTCCATGATGCGTGAATGGGCGTTTCTTCGGGCGCTCGCGCGAGAATTGCGGCCTTGAGATCGTTGATCCAGGCGCCGATCCCGAGCCCCATCTCCTCGATGACATTGCTCCAAATGTTGAGATGTTCGTGCTCTTCGAGCGCGAAGGCGAGGCAGGGAATGCCGTGATCGACGAGGGTGCTCGTCACCCGAAATCCGTTTTCGTCCACAAGGATGCCATTGGCGATCGTCGACTCTTCCGGCTGCCGCGGATGAAAGGATTCGCGCCCGTGGAACTCGACAGTTTTCAGCCGCGTCGCGCTCAGCACTTCATGCGCGGCGATGGTGAAGTCGCTCACATAGTTCGGCACGAGGTTCCATGTATAGGACTGGAGCTTGTGGCGAACGCGCTCGGCGAAATCCTCCGGTCCATAGAGATGCAGAATGCGCGGCCGCCCGAGGCAGATGCGGAGCAGCCGGTCGAAGCCGGCGAAATGATCCATATGCGTATGCGTCACGAATACATGCGAGACATTGAGGAGTTTGCGCGGCGGCAGCGGATAGATTTCGCCGAGATCGAAGAGAAGGGCCTGCCTGCGAAATGTCAGATCGACAATGAGCGCCGGGTCGCCGAAGACGTCGTTGACGAGCGAGGGTTGAAAGAGGCGAGGCATGGAGCTTCCCGATCACTTTCGCTGGAAGAGACGCTTGAGGTCCTGCCAGCTCCGCGTGTTGATGACATCGTCGGCTTCGAGCCACCCCCGCCGCGCCTGATCGATGCCGAAGCGCATGAGGTCGAGTGAATCGACGCTATGCGCATCGGTCGAGATGGCGACCTTCAGCCCGATTTCCTTCGCCATGCGGCAGTGAATGTCGTTGAGGTCGAGCCGCTCTGGCTGCGCATTGACTTCGAGGAAGCATCCCCGTTCAAGCGCGGCTTTCATCAGCCGCTCCATGTCGAGCGCGCAGGGCTCGCGCTCGCCTATGAGCCGCCCCGTCGGATGGGCGAGGATGCTCACATAGGGGTTGTCCATCGCGCGGATGAGGCGCTCGGTCTGCGCCCTGGCGTCGAGGTTGAATTTGTAGTGAAGCGCCGCCACCACGAAATCGAGTTCCTGCAATATGCTGTCGGGCAGGTCGAGCGTGCCGTCGGCGAGAATGTCGACCTCCGCCGATTTCAGGATGCGGATGGATTTGACCTTCGCATTGACGCGGTCGATTTCCGCGATCTGCTTGCCGAGCGCCCTGGCGTCGAGCCCATGGGCAATCGTCACATGCCTGGTGTGGTCGCTGATGGCGAGATAGGCATAGCCGCGCGCTTCGGCCCCGCGCGCCATTTCTTCGATTGTGTAGTGGCCGTCGGTCGCCTTTGTATGGCTGTGAAGATCGCCCCGGATGTCGTCCAGGTTTATGAGCTTTGGCAGGCGGCCGGCCTTCGCCGCCTCGACCTCGCCGCGATCCTCGCGAAGCTCGGGCGCGATGAAGGGCAGGTCGATCTCCGCATAGACTTCTTTTTCGGTATTGCCCGCGATGCGCTGCTTGCCCTTGAAGACGCCATATTCGTTGATCTTGAGGCCCTTGCGCACACCGAGCATGCGGATCGCGACATTATGCGCCTTGGAGCCGGTGAAATAGACGAGCGCGGCGCCATAGCTCACCTCCGGCACGACGCGAAGATCGACCTGCAACCCGGAGCGGAGCTTGACCGTCGAGCGCGTCGTGCCCTTGGCGAGCACATCGGCTATTTCCTTGTAGGCCGCGAAGTGCTCCATCACCGGCGTGCCGCGCCTGCAGGTGACGAGAAGGTCGAGGTCGCCGACCGTCTCGCGGCGGCGGCGGAAACTGCCGGCGACGACGGCGGAGCTGACGCCGGGCAGCGCCTTCAGATAGGCGATCAGCGGCGCGGCGACGCCCTCGGCCGTGGACAGCATGAGCCGCTTTTCGGTGGAGATATGGCGGTCGACCGCCTGCAGGACTGCCTGCTCGATCTTCGGGCCGAAGCCCGGCAGCATTTGCAGCTTGCCTGCCTTCGCGGCCCTTGAAAGCTCCGGAAGCGATGCGATGCCGAGATCCTTGAAGAGGCTTCGCACGCGCTTGGGGCCGAGGCCCGGAACCTCGGTGAGATCGGCAAGCGCGCCGGGTACGCGCTTTTCGATCTCGTCGAGATCATGGAAACGCCCCGTCGCCACAATGTCCGCGATCTTCTGCGCGAGGTCTTCGCCGATGCCCGGCAGCTCCGTGAGGTCGGCGCCATCCGCGATCATGGATTCGAGGCTTTGCGACAGGCTCTCGATCGTCCGCGCGGCATTGCGATAGGCGCGCACGCGAAAGGGGTTTGCGCCGTCTATGTCGAGCAGCACGGCAAAACGCTCGAAGAGATGCGCGATCTCCGTATTGTGCATACAAGAGGCCCTGGAGCCGGAACTCACGCCCCAATGCTCGCCCATCGCGCTGCCGGGGCATTGATTTCGGTCAAGTGGCGGCGGGCGCGCCTCAGTCGAGCCGGCCCATCAGCAGCACCTGGCGGGCATGGGCGGCGCCGATGAGCGCGTCGAGAACAGCCCTGATGCGAGCAAAGCCACGAATATCCTCATGCACGGCGAGCCAGAAACTACGCTCGATGCGGAACTCGTCCGGCAGCACGCGAACGAGGCTCTTGTCCTGATCGGCGATGAAGCAGGGCAATATGCAGAGCCCCGCGCCGGCCTTCGTGGCGTGATACTGGCCGACGATGCTCGAACTCTTGATCGAGGGCGAAACCGCAACGGGAAGCTCGTCCAGATAGCGCAGCTTCGGCGAGTAGATGAGATCGTCCACATAGCCTACGAGGCGATGCGGGGCGAGATCCTGCGCGGTGCGGATCGGCGGCGCGCCTCGCAGATAGCGCTTCGAGGCATAGAGCATGAGCGCGTAGTCGGCGAGTTTCTGCGTGAAGAGGCGTCCCGTCTGCGGTCGGGCGAGAAGGATCGCTATGTCCGCCTCGCGCTTCGAGACGCTGAGAAAGCCGCTGCTCGCCACGAGGTCGATGTCGATATCGGGGTGCGCGCGCGCCAGATCGACGAGGGCGGGGGCGACGACGAATGTGCCGAACCCCTCCGTCGTGCTGATGCGGACCGTGCCGCGCACCGTGCCGCTGATGCCCTTGATGGCCTCGAGCGCCTGAAGACTCGAATCCTCCATCCGCTCGACATAAGATGCGAGCCGCTGGCCGGTCGGCGTCAGCCGGAGTCCCTGCTGCGCGCGCTCGAAGAGATTGGTGCCGATTTCCTGCTCGAAGCGCTTGAGGCGGCGTCCGAGCGTCGTCGGGTCGATCCGCAGGCGCAGCGCGGCATCGGCCAGCGTCGGATGCCGCGTCGTTTCGAGGAACAGGCGCAGATCTTCCCAATCGAAGGGCATGCGTTTTTGCAGCTTCATGCTGCATTTTTATCAGTTCCGATGCGTCGATGCAGCCTCTATTCACGTCTTCAGATCAACAGAACCTCAGGGTGGAACCGGTCATGGCCAAGGAACTCACACATTTCATCGGCGGCAAGCATGTCAGGGGCACGAGCGGACGGTTCCTCGATGTGACGAACCCGAACACGGGCGAGATCACAGCCCGCACGCCGCTCGCAAGCGCGGGCGAATTGCACGCGGCCGTTGAGGTCGCGGCAAAGGCGTTTCCCGGCTGGGCGGCGACCAACCCGCAGCGCCGCGCGCGTGTGATGTTCGAGTTCAAGCGCCTCGTCGAGGCGAATATGGACGAGCTTGCCGCCATGCTTTCGGCGGAGCACGGCAAGGTGCTGGCCGATTCCCGCGGCGATGTGCAGCGTGGCATCGAAGTGATCGAATTTGCCTGCGGCATTCCGCATCTCCAGAAGGGCGAATTCACGGAAGGCGCGGGGCCCGGTATCGACATGTATTCGATGCGTCAGCCGCTCGGCGTCGTCGCCGGCATCACGCCGTTCAACTTTCCGGCCATGATCCCGATGTGGATGTTCGGCGTCGCCATCGCCTGCGGCAACACCTTCATCCTGAAGCCCTCGGAGAAGGACCCCTCGGTGCCCATGCGCCTTGGCGAACTGATGATGGAGGCAGGCGCGCCGGAAGGCGTGCTCAACGTCGTCAATGGCGACAAGGAGGCGGTCGACGCCATCCTGACCGATCCTGTCATCCAGGCCGTGAGTTTCGTCGGCTCGTCGGACATCGCGCAATATGTCTATGCCAATGCCGCCGCCAACGGAAAGCGGGTGCAGGCCATGGGCGGCGCGAAGAACCACGCCATCATCATGCCGGATGCCGACATGGATCATGTCGTGAACGATCTCATCGGCGCGGGCTATGGCTCGGCGGGCGAGCGCTGCATGGCGCTCTCGGTCGCGGTTCCGGTGGGCGAGGGAACGGCGGAGCGGCTGATCGAGAAGCTCGTGCCGCGTGTCCGCGCGCTCAAGGTCGGCATTTCCACGGCGGCGGATTCCGACTACGGCCCGCTCGTGAGCAAGGCCCATCTCGAAAAGGTGAAGGGCTATATCGACCTCGCCGTGAAGGAAGGAGCGGACCTTCTCGTCGATGGCCGCGACTTCAAGCTTCAGGGCTATGAGAACGGCTTTTTCCTCGGGGGCTCGCTGCTCGATCACGTAACGCCCGAGATGAAGAACTATCGGGACGAGATCTTCGGGCCCGTCCTCTCGATCGTGCGCGCCAAGACCTTCGAGGAAGCCGTCGAGCTGCCCACGAAGCACCAGTATGGCAATGGTGTCGCGATCTTCACCCGCGATGGCGACACGGCGCGGAGCTTCGCCTCGCGCGTGCAGGTCGGCATGGTCGGCATCAACGTGCCGATCCCCGTGCCGCTCGCCTATCACACCTTCGGCGGCTGGAAGCGCTCGGCTTTCGGCGACACCAACCAGCACGGCACCGAAGGCGTGAAGTTCTGGACGAAGGTCAAGACCGTGACCTCGCGCTGGCCGACCGGGGTCAAGGAGGGCTCGTCCTTCGTCATCCCGACCATGAGCTGACCCGCAGGGCGCGAGACAGGGGAGTAGAGCAATGGCAGCGATCGGCTTCATCGGCCTCGGCAATATGGGCGGGCCCATGGCGAGGAATCTCGTCAAGGCGGGACATAAGCTCAAAGTCTTCGACCTTTCCGAAAAGGCCGTGGCGGGCCTTGTCGAGGCGGGCGCGGAGAAGGCGGCGACAGCCGCCGATGCCGCGCGCGACGTCGAGATCGTCGTCACCATGCTGCCCGCGGGCGAGCATGTGCGCGCGGTCTATCTCGGTACGGACGGGCTCCTCGCCGCGGCGCGGAAGGGCACGCTCTTCATCGACAGCTCGACCATCGACGTGCCAACGGCGCGCGAGGTGATCGCGGCGGCCGGGAAGGCGGGCCACGCCATGCTCGACGCGCCTGTCTCGGGCGGCGTCGGCGGCGCGGAGGCAGGCACGCTCACCTTCATGGTGGGCGGCGCCGACGAGGCTTTCGCACGGGCAAAGCCCATTCTCGAGAAGATGGGCAAGAACATCTTCCATGCCGGCGCGGCGGGGAACGGGCAGGTCGCCAAGGTCTGCAACAACATGATCCTCGGCATTTCCATGATCGGTGTTTCGGAAGCCTTCGTGCTTGCCGAAAGGCTCGGCCTCGATGCGCAGACGCTCTTCGACATTTCCTCGACGGCGTCCGGCCAGTGCTGGTCCATGACTTCCTATTGCCCGGTGCCGGGGCCGGTGCCGACATCGCCCGCCAATCGCGACTACAAACCGGGCTTCACGGCGGGCATGATGCTGAAGGATCTGCGCCTCGCCCAGGACGCGGCGAAGACCGCGAAGGCGCCGACGCCGCTCGGCGCGCAGGCCGCGCAGCTCTATGCGCTGATGGAAGCCTCGGGGCATGACAGCCTCGACTTCTCCGGCGTCATCAAGCTCATCAAGGGCGAAATCTGATCAAAGCCGAAGTACGAGGAACGAGGGACATGACCGTCTTCGAGACGATTCTGGTCGAGACGCGGGGCCGCGTCGGCATCATCACGCTGAACCGCCCCGAGGCGCTCAACGCGCTCAACGAGAAACTGATGAACGAGGTCGTCGGCGCGGCCAAGGCTTTCGATGCCGACAGGGGCATCGGCTGCATCGTCATTACCGGCTCCGCCAAGGCCTTCGCGGCTGGCGCCGACATCAAGGAGATGGCGGAGCGCGAGGCGACGGAGATGTATCTCGCCGACTGGTTCCAGCCCTGGGACGAGCTTGGCCGCATCCGCACGCCGCTCGTCGCGGCCGTCTCGGGCTATGCGCTGGGCGGCGGCTGCGAGCTTGCCATGCTCTGCGACATCATCCTCGCCGCCGACACGGCGAAATTCGGCCAGCCGGAAGTGAAGCTCGGCGTCATGCCGGGCATTGGTGGCTCGCAGCGCCTGACCCGCATCATCGGCAAGGCGAAGGCGATGGAAATGTGCCTGACCGGCCGGATGATGGACGCGGAAGAGGCGGAGCGCGCCGGCCTCGTCGCTCGCATCGTGCCGGCGGCCTCGCTCGCCGAGGAGGCCCTGAAGCTCGCGGAAACCATTGCAGGAATGTCCCTGCCGATTACGATGATGATCAAGGAGAGCGTCAATCGCAGCTACGAGACGACGCTTGCCGAGGGTGTCCGCTTCGAGCGGCGTGTGTTCCATTCGGCCTTCGCGACGAAGGACCAGAAGGAAGGCATGGCCGCCTTCATCGAGAAGAGGCCGCCCAGCTTCGTGCACGAATGACGTCGAGGGGGAGGGCGATATGGCGGCCGGCATGGCAGGTGAGAATGTGATCGAGGCGCCGCTCTGGTCGCCTTCCGCCGAGCGCATCGCCGCCTCCAACATGACGGCCTTCATGGGCCATCTGACGGCTCGGCACGGCGTGCGCTTCTCCTCCTATGCCGATCTTCACCGCTGGTCGGTCGAGCATGTCGAGGCCTTCTGGGACGCCGTCTGGGATTTCTGCGGCGTCGTTGGCGAGAAGGGCGGCCGCATCCTTGCCGATGCGGAGAAGCTGCCCGGCGCGCAATTCTTTCCCGATGCGCGGCTCAACTTCGCCGAGAACCTGCTGTCGCGCGACGACGACGGGCCTGCGCTTTATTTCAACAATGAAGGCGAGATGGCCGAGGCCGTCTCCTGGGCGGAACTCAAGCGCCGCGTCGCCCGCTTCGCCTCCGTGCTCCGCCGCTGGGGCGTCGGGCCCGGCGACCGCGTTGCCGCCTTCATGCCGAATTGCCCGGAGACGATTGTCGCCATGCTGGCGGCGACGAGCCTCGGCGCCGTCTTCTCCTCCTGCTCGCCCGATTTCGGCGTGCGCGGCGTGCTCGACCGTTTCGGTCAGATCGAGCCCAAGGTGCTCGTCGCCTGTGACGGCTATCGCTATGCGGGCAAGGTGCTCCCGTCCCATGAGAAGCTCACCGAAATCATCGAGGGGCTTCCGGGGCTCGAGCATGTGGCAATCGTGCCCTTCATCGGCGAGGGGCCGAAGGGTCTTCCGAAGGCGGAAGACTGGAACGGGCTTCTCGCCTCCGTTCCCGTCGCGCCGCTCACCTTCGCGCGGCTTCCCTTTGCCCATCCGCTCTACATCATGTATTCGAGCGGCACGACCGGCATTCCGAAATGCATCGTCCACAGCGCGGGCGGGGCGCTGCTGCAGCACATGAAGGAGCACAAGCTCCATTGCGATCTGAAGCCGGGCAGCGTGCTCTTCTACTTCACCACCTGTGGCTGGATGATGTGGAACTGGCTCGTCTCGGCGCTTGCCTCGGAAGTGACACTCGCGCTTTACGACGGCTCGCCCTTCCATCCAACGGGCGATGTGCTCTTCGACTATGCCGACGCCGTTCAAGCCGATGTCTTCGGCACCTCGGCCAAATTCATCGACGCGGTGAAGAAGTCTGGCGCGAAGCCGCGCGAGACGCATGACCTTTCGAGCATCGGCACGATCCTCTCGACGGGCTCGCCGCTGGTGCCGGAGAGTTTCGATTTCGTCTATGAGGACATCAAGAAGGACGTGGCGCTCGCCTCGATCTCGGGTGGCACGGACCTGCTCGCATGCTTCGTCGGCGGCTCGCCGCTGCTGCCGGTCTGGCGCGGCGAGATCCAGGCGAGCATGCTCGGCATGGCGACCGAGATCTGGGACGATGCGGGCAGGCCCGTCGCGGGCGAGAAGGGCGAACTCGTCTGCACGAAGCCCTTTCCGTCCATGCCCATCGGGTTCTGGAACGACCGGGACGGCGCCAAATATCGCAGCGCCTATTTCGAGCGTTTTCCCGGCGTCTGGTGTCATGGCGACTTCGCGGAGCTGACGCCGCATGGCGGCTTCATCATTCACGGCCGCTCGGACGCGACGCTCAATCCGGGCGGCGTGCGCATCGGTACGGCGGAAATCTACGCCCAGGTCGAGCAGTTGCCCGAAATTCAGGAGGCGATCGCCATCGGCCAGGAGTGGCAGGGCGATGTGCGCGTCGTGCTGTTCGTGGTTATGAAGCCCGGCGCCGCGCTCGATGCGGCGATGGAAGCGCGCATCCGCCAGAAGATCCGCGAAGGGGCCTCGCCCCGCCATGTGCCCGCAAAGATCGTCGCCGTCGCCGATATTCCGCGCACAAAATCGGGCAAGATCACCGAGCTTGCCGTGCGCGATGTCGTCCATGGGCGGCAGGTGAAGAACAAGGAAGCGCTCGCCAATCCCGAGGCACTCGATCTCTACAGCGACATCGCGGCGCTGAAGAGCTGAAGCGCTATCGCTCAACACCCTCGAGGATGAGCTTCGTGTGGATGTCGATGAGCGCCTCGCGGTCGATGCGCCCCTTGGGGTCGTACCATGTGCAGATGCCCGTCAGCATGGCGAGGATGGCATAGGCGCCGACGCGGATATCGCCGACGCGAAACTTTCTCTTTCTGACGCCGCTTTCGAGGATCGCGCAGAGGCGGTCTTCATAGGCGCGCCGCAGATCGACGATGCGCCTGCGGTTTTTCGGCGTCAGGCTGCGAAGCTCCGCCGAGCCGATGAAGACCTCGCGCTTGCGCTCGATGTGATAGGTGAGGTGAAAGGCGATGAACGCCTCGAGCCGCGCCACCGGGTCGTCGATGCCGTCGAGATCGGCGTCGATGCGCGCGAGCAGCGTCACCATGTGATTATGGATGAGGTCGAAGAGCAGGTCCTGCTTGTTGGCGATGTGGTTGTAGAGCGAGCCGGGCTGGAGCCCGACCCGGGCGGCCAGATCGCGCAGCGTCATCGCGTCGAAGCCGCGCTTGTAGATGAGATCGAGCCCGGCCTCCCGGATGGCGGCGAGCGTCTTGGGGCCCGAGGAGCCTCTGGTCCTGCTCATGGAACCTCTCACGCGGCTTGCGCGGATACCGGAAACGAACGTATGATCGTTTGTATCCTAACCCGGCCCTGTCTTCAATCCGTCCGGTCGAGCCCATGTCCATTCTGAAGAGCAACGTCAATCCGCGCGATGCGCGCTTCCGCGAAAACGCCGCGGCGATGGAACGCCTCGTCTCCGAACTCGAGGCAGAGCGCGCCAAGGCAGCGGAGGGCGGCGACCAGCGCTCGCGCGATCGCCATGTCTCGCGCGGCAAGCTCCTGCCGCGCGACCGCGTCTATGGCCTCATCGATCCGGGAACGCCCTTTCTCGAGCTTTCGTCCATGGCGGCCCATGGCATGTATGGCGAGGCGATCAATGCGGCGGGCATCATCACCGGTATCGGCCGCGTGCGCGGGCAGGAATGCGTCATCGTCTGCAACGATGCGACCATCAAGGGCGGCACCTATTATCCCGTGACGGTGAAGAAGCATCTGCGCGCGCAGGAAATCGCACTCGAGAACAATCTTCCCTGCTTCTATCTCGTGGATTCTGGCGGGGCGAACCTGCCGAACCAGGCCGACATCTTTCCCGACCGGGAGCATTTCGGCCGCATCTTCTACAATCAGGCGCGCATGTCCGCGAAGGGCATTCCGCAGATCGCGGTCGTCATGGGTTCCTGCACGGCGGGCGGCGCCTATGTGCCCGCCATGTCGGACGAGACGATCATCGTCCGCAAGCAGGGCACGATCTTTCTCGGCGGCCCGCCGCTCGTGAAGGCGGCGACGGGCGAGGTGGTGACAGCCGAGGATCTCGGCGGTGCCGATGTGCATTCGCGCAAATCCGGCGTCACAGATCATTACGCCATCGACGACAATCACGCGCTGGCGCTCGCCCGCCAGATCGCCGGCACGCTCAACCGCAGCAAGCCGGTCAACATCCCGCTGCGCGAGCCCGTGGCGCCACTCTATGACGCGGCGGAGCTCGATGGCGTGGTGCCGCATTCGCTCTCGATCCAGTACGATGTTCGCGAGGTCATTGCGCGGCTGGTCGACGGCTCCGAATTCGACGAGTTCAAGGCGCTATACGGCACGACGGTCGTGACCGGCTTTGCCCATCTCCACGGCATGCCCGTGGGCATCGTCGCGAATAATGGCATCCTCTTTTCGGAATCGGCGCTCAAGGTCGCGCATTTCGTCGAGCTGTGCTGCCAGCGCCGCATCCCGCTGCTCTTCCTTCAGAACATCGCGGGCTTCATGGTCGGCCGCGAGTATGAGACGGGCGGCATCGCCAAGGACGGCGCCAAAATGGTGACGGCGGTCGCCTGCGCCGACGTGCCGAAGATCACGCTCGTCATCGGCGGCTCCTATGGCGCGGGCAACTACGGCATGTGCGGTCGCGCCTACAGCCCACGCTTCCTCTTCACCTGGCCCAATGCGCGCATCTCTGTCATGGGCGGCGAGCAGGCGGCGAGCGTGCTCGCGACCGTGCGCCGCGAGGGTATGGAAGCACGCGGCGAGAGCTGGAGCGCGGAGGAGGAAGATGCCTTCAAGGCGCCGATCCGCGCGCAATACGAGCAAGAGGGGCATCCCTATTTCGCCACCGCGCGGCTCTGGGACGATGGCATCATCACGCCGCAGGAAACGCGCCGCGTGCTGGCGCTTGCCTTCTCGGCCTGTCTCAATGCGCCAGTGTCCGAAACGCATTTCGGCGTCTTCAGGATGTGAGGAGCAAGAGCATGTTCAAATCTCTCCTCATCGCCAATCGCGGCGAGATCGCGGTGCGCATCATGCGCACGGCAAGGCGGCTCGGGCTTCGTACCATCGCCGTCTATTCGGATGCCGATGCCGGCGCATATCATGTGCGCGAGGCGGACGACGCCGTCCATATCGGTGCCGCCGCCGCGAAGGAGTCCTATCTCGTCATTGAACGGATCATCGAGGCGGCGAAGCGCTCGGGCGCGGAGGCCATTCATCCGGGCTATGGCTTCCTTTCCGAGAATGTGGCGTTTGCCGAGGCGTGCGAGAAGGCAGGGCTCGTCTTTGTCGGCCCGCCAGCCTCCGCCATCAGGGCGATGGGCCTCAAGGACGCGGCGAAGGCGCTGATGGAGAAGGCGGGGGTTCCTGTCGTTCCCGGCTATCACGGCGAAATGCAGGATGCGCGTTTCCTCGAGGGCGAGGCGCAGAAGATCGGCTATCCCGTGCTCATCAAGGCGGTGGCGGGCGGCGGCGGCAAGGGCATGCGCCGCGTCGATGATCCCAAGGTGTTTGAGGCGGAACTCAAGGCCGCCCAGCGCGAGGCGGGGTCCGCGTTCGGCGACGAGCGCGTACTGGTCGAGAAATATGTCGCGCGGCCGCGTCACATCGAGATCCAGGTCTTTGCCGATGCGCATGGCAATGCGGTCTATCTCCACGAGCGCGACTGCTCGCTCCAGCGGCGCCACCAGAAGGTGATCGAGGAGGCGCCGGCCCCCGGAATGCCGGAAGCGATGCGCCGCGCCATGGGCGAGGCGGCGGTCGCGGCGGCGAAGGCGATCGGCTATCGGGGCGCGGGCACGGTCGAGTTCATCGCCGATGCCTCGAAGGGCCTCAGCGCCGATGCCTTCTGGTTCATGGAGATGAACACGCGCCTTCAGGTCGAGCATCCGGTGACCGAGGCGATCACCGGCACCGACCTCGTCGAATGGCAGCTTCGCGTGGCCGCGGGCGAGGCGCTGCCGCTCGCGCAGGGCGACATTCCGCTCAACGGCCATGCCGTCGAGGTCCGGCTTTATGCGGAAGATCCCGCAAATAATTTCTTCCCGTCGACGGGCAGGCTCACGCGCATGCGCCTGCCGGGGGATGCCGCGATCCGCGCCGATATGGGGGTGGAGGAGGGCGACGACGTTTCCCTGTTCTACGATCCGATGATCGGCAAGATCATCGCGCATGGGGAAACGCGCGAGGCGGCGCTCTCGCGGCTGCGCCGCTTTCTCCGATCGGCCGAGGTGGCGGGACCGAAAACCAATCTCGCCTTCCTCGCCGCCGTGGCGGGGCACGACGCATTTCTCAAGGCCGATATCGACACCGGCTTCATCGACCGGCATCTGGCCGCGCTGCTGCCGGCGCCGAAGCTCGATGCGCTGACGCTGGGCGCAGCGCTTGTTGGCCATCTTGCCGATCGCGCCCGCAAGACTGAAGCGGCGCAGCGGGCAACGCGCGATCCCTATTCGCCCTGGGCGGCGAGCGATGGCTGGGTGCTCGGCGGCGGAAGGCGCCAGGTGCTGACATTCACGCTCGACGGCGAAGCGCTCGCGATCCCCGTGCGGATGCAGGGCGGGGCTGTCCGCTTCGTACATGAGGGCGGCGAGCATGTCGCTTCCGGCACGCTCGGGCCCGATGGCGGCATCGTGGCGACGGTCGATAGCGTGCGCATGAAGGCGGCCTTCGTGCCTGCGGCGCGCGGCTTCGCGCTCATCCGTGAAGGCGTTGTCCGCGACTTCATCGTCCCCGATCCCCTCGATGTCGATCTCGTTCATGAGGGTGAGGTGGGCGCGCTCAAATCGCCCATGCCGGGCAAGATCGTCGCGGTACTGACGGGGGCAGGTGCGGCGGTGAAGAAAGGTGCCGCGCTCGTCGTCATGGAAGCGATGAAGATGGAGCAGACGCTCGCCGCCCCGGCCGATGGCGTTGTCGAGGCGGTGAACGTCGCCGCCGGGGATCAGGTGGAGGCAGGCGCGGCGCTCGTCACCTTTGAAGGCGGCGACTAGCCGAGAAACCAGTCCATGATCGCCGCATTCTCCTCGCGCGGATAGGTGTGCGAGAGATCGGCGATTTCGTGATAGACGACCCGTGAGCCCGCGCCCTTAAGGGCTTCCTCGGCGGAGCGAGCCATGGCGGCCGGAAACATCCAGTCGAGCGCGCCATGCACGATACGGATCGGCAGTCCGGCAATGCGTTCCGCGTCCATGAAGCTCAGCAACATCGGGTGGAAGCTCGCGGAGATGGGCGCGAGATGGGTGAAGGGACTTTCGCCGGAGAGGCCGCTCAAATAGGTGAAGGTGCCGCCGTCGCTCATGCCGGTGAGCAGCATGCGTGATGGATCGACGTTCCATCCCTCGCGCACGAAGGCAAGCATGCGCTCCAGATTGGCGATGTCGAGTTCCGGCTCCATGAGCGACCAGGTATCGCCCATCGAGGTGGGGCTCACGAGAATGGCGCCGCGCGTTCGCGCCTCGCGCATCCATGTCCAGAGAAAATCGCGTCCATGCCCGCTGCCGCCATGCAGCGCCATGATGAGCGGATGGGCGGTGCCGGCGTCATAATATTCAGGGACATAGAGCGAGAAGCCGCCACGCATCGTCTTTTCGTTGCGCGCTTCGAGAATGCCTGTCCGTTCCTCTCCGCTGCGCGGTTCGCCAAGCCGACGCAGTAGCGCCTCGTCGCCGCGCGCCGGCTCCTCGAGGAAGAAGCGGCTGATGGCAGGCAGCATCGGCGCCAGCGGATAGATCGCCTCCACGGCGCGGACGTAGTGCCGAAGGGCGCGATAGGCCTGAAGCACGCCGCCTGCTTCGCCACCAGCGGCGCGCAAGCCATCGAATGCGCTCATGGCCGAGATGGATGCCGCTTCGAGCCGGTCGCGGACGAAGGCGAACCGCTCCGGCCAGTCGATACGGCGAAGCCCGTCAAGCGCCTCGCGCAGCGGTGCGTCGCGCGTGCCGACAGTGGCAATGAGATCGGCGAGGTGCGGCGGATGCAGATGCCGCCCGGCGAACTGTATCGCCTCGAGCGCGTTGAGGAGCGCGGGCACCAGCGCTACGACCGCCTCGAAGACGGCGTCGTTTTCCTCGCCGCTCATTGTCCGGCCGTGCCGCCGCGCGGCCGAAGCAGAGGGGCGACAATCTCGATCCACCGTTCCACCATGCGCTGCTGCTTGTGCGGATCGGCGGAATACTGGTCCTGAATGAGCAGGCCACGGAAGAAGATGTTGCTCATCACGGGCAGAAGCTCCGCGTCTTCCGGCTCGCCGATCGCGGATTCATAGGCGGACATCATGTAGGCGACGGCCTGGCGGTGATATTCGTGCAGCGTGCCCGCGATCTGCGCGCGAAGGTTCTTGTCCGTACGCGAAGCGATCAGGATTTCGAGAAGCGCGCGATATTGCGGCGTGTTGATGTAGTAGGACCAGTTCGTGCGCAGATCGGCTGCGATCACATCCTTGTCGCCCGCATTCTCGGGCAGGCGGCGCTTGGGGCGATTGAGCGTCTTGGCGAAGAGGTGCTGCGCCGTCGCCGTCATCAGATGCTCTTTCGACGGAAAGTGGTGAAGCAGCGCCCCGTTGGAAAGGCCGGCCTTCTCGACCACCCGCGCCAGCGTCGTCTCGCCATAGCCGAACTCGACGAGGCAGGTGACGGTCGCATCGCAGAGCGCGTTGCGCGTCCTGAGGCTTTTCGCCTCCTGGCGGCCCAGCGGCGGTGCTTCTGCTGACTTCATCTTCCGCATCGTGGCTCTTTTGTTGGGTGCCGCAAGGGAAGCTTGGGCTCTACTGTGATGCGCGACATTGAATCCACTTGTTCGCGGCGCGCTGCCATAATAAAAACAGTATGCCCGGTTTGTAAATGTCGCAATAAGGCGTGGCGATCCGGCATCGATGAGGGAGGCGGAGAATGTCGAAGAAGGTCATCCGCATCGGCGGTGCGAGCGGCTTCTGGGGCGATGCGGCCATGGCGACGCCGCAGCTTCTGGCGGCTGGCGGGCTCGACTACATCGTTTACGACTACCTTGCCGAAATCACCATGTCGATCATGGCGCGCGCCCGCGCCGAGAAGCCGGATGCGGGCTTCGCGACGGATTTCGTCTCTCAGGCGCTGAAGCCCAATCTTGCCGAGATCGCACGCCAGAAGGTGAAGATCATTTCCAACGCCGGGGGCGTGAACCCGGAGGCCTGCGCGGCGGCCGTGCGCGCGCTCATCGCCGATCGCGGTCTCGATCTCAAGGTTGCCGCCATCACCGGCGACGATCTCATCGCGAGCAAGGACGAGCTTGCGGCGCAGGGCTTCGCTGAAATGTTTTCGGCCGATGTCTTTCCCGATCCGAAGAAGATTCTCTCGGTCAATGCCTATCTCGGCGCATTCCCGATCGCGAAGGCGCTTGGCGAGGGCGCGGACATCGTCATCACCGGGCGCTCCGTCGACAGCGCGGTGACGCTCGGCGCCTGCATCCACGAATTCGGATGGACGCCAAGTGATCTCGACAAGCTCGCGGGCGGCAGCCTTGCAGGCCACATTCTCGAATGCGGGCCGCAGGCGACGGGCGGCAACTTCACCGATTGGGAAAGCGTCATCGACCGGCTGGAGGACATCGGCTATCCGATCGCCGAGGTTTCGCCGGACGGCACTTTCGTCTGCACGAAGCCGGAAGGCTCCGGCGGCGTCGTCAATGTCGGCACCGTCTCGGAGCAGATGCTTTACGAGATCGGCGATCCCCAGGCCTATATGCTGCCGGATGTCGTCTGCGATTTCTCGCAGGTGAAAGTGGAGCAGCAGGGCGCGGACCGCGTGCTGGTGTGGAACGCCAAGGGGCATCCCGCGCCCGATACCTATAAGGTCTGCGCGACCTATGTGGATGGCTTTCGCGGCGGCCTCACCATGAGCTTCTACGGCATGGATGCGAGCCGCAAGGCGGAGCGGTTCGCCGAAGTCGTCTACAAGCGCGCGCGGCGCACGCTGCGGGGCCTCAACCTGCCGGACTATACGGAGGTCAGCACCGAGGTCATCGGCGCCGAGTCGCAATATGGCAGCGCGCGGCGCATCGAGGTTTCGCGCGAGGTCGTGGTGAAGATCGCGGCGAAGCACCCGGAGGCGGCGGGCATCGGCATTCTGCTGAAGGAGGCGACGGGCCTCGGCCTTGCGACGCCGCCGGGACTGTCCGGCTTTGCAGGCGGGCGGCCGAAGCCGATGCCGGTGGCGCGGCTCTTCTCCTTCGCGATCCCGAAGTCGCGCGTTGCGATCGCCGTCGAAGTGGATGGCCGGAAAATCGCGATGGCCGATGCGGCGGGCCGGCCTTTCGATCCCGCTTCGCTCGCCCGGCCCGAGACGCCGCAAGCTGCGGAGACGGCAAATCTCGTCCGTGTGCCGCTCGTCTCGCTCGCCTGGGCGCGCAGCGGCGACAAGGGCGACAAGGCGAATGTTGGCGTGATCGCGCGGCGCGCCGAATATTTCCCCTATATCTGCCGCTCGCTGACGACTGAAATCGTCGTGGAGCGCTTCGCCCATTTCCTCAAAGGCGAAGTCGAGCGCTTCGTTCTGCCGGGCCCGCATGCACTCAATTTCCTGCTGCACAATGTGCTCGGCGGCGGCGGCATCGCCAGCCTTCGCAACGATCCGCAGGGCAAGGGCTATTCGCAATTGCTGCTCGAAGTGCCGATCGAAGTGCCGGCGGAGCTTGCCCGCCGCGACGGGCTTCCGGCGGCGTGAGGATCGTAACAGGCGGCCATCAATTCTGAGAGGGTGCTCGAATGCCACGCTTCGTCTCGAAAATCAGCACGGTGTCTGAGGCGTTCAGAACCAATCGGGCGGAAATGCTCGAACTGACGGCGAAGCTCGAGGAGCTGAACGGGCGTTCCTTCCGCGAGTCGGAAAAGCGCAAGGCCCGTTTCGACGAGCGCGGTCAGCTGACGCCGCGCGAAAGGCTGTCGCGGCTCCTTGATCCCGGCATGCCGTTTCTCGAAATCGGCAATATGTCGGGCTATCTGCTCGACACGAACGATCCGGCGAAGTCGGTTCCTGGCGGCAGCGTGATTGCCGGTATCGGCTTCGTCGCGGGCGTGCGCGCGGCGATCCTTGTCGATGACAGCGGCATCAATGCGGGCGCCATGACGCAGGCGGGCAGTTACCGGCTTCGGCGTTGCCAGGAAATCGCTCTGGCGAAGAAACTTCCCTTCATCCATCTGGTGGAGAGCGCCGGCGCTGACCTGATGAAATATACCGTCGAAGGCTTCATCGCCGGTGGCGGCCTCTTTGCCAATCTCGCGCGGCTGAGCGCCGCGGGTCTTCCTGTCATCACGGTGCTCCATGGCGCGTCGACGGCGGGCGGCGCCTATATGCCGGGGCTCAGCGATTACGTCGTTGCGATCAAGGGGCGCGGCAAGGCGTTCCTTGCCGGTCCGGCGCTTCTCAAGGCAGCGACGGGCGAGGTCGCGACGGAGGAGGAACTTGGCGGCGCGGAAATGCACGCGACGGTGTCCGGCCTTGCCGAATATCTCGCCGAGGATGACGGCCATGGCCTTCTGATCGCGCGCGAAGTGGTGGCGCGCCTGCAATGGAACGATCGCTGCCCGGCGCTGCCCGCGCGTGGCTTCGCCGAGCCCTTCTACGATCCTGACGAGATCGCGGGCGTCGTGCCACTCGATTACCGCAAGCCCTATGACGTGCGCGAGGTCGTGGCGCGTGTCGTCGATGGCTCCGAGCTTCTGGATTTCAAGCCCGCCTATGGCGTGTCGACCGTCTGTCTGCAGGCGGAGGTTTACGGTCAGGCATTCGGCCTCATCGGCAATAACGGCCCGATCGATCCCGACGGCGCGACCAAGGCCGCGCAGTTCATGCAGCTTTGCGATCAGGCGCAGATACCGCTCGTCTTCTTCCAGAACACGACGGGCTATCTCGTCGGCACGCAGTATGAGCGCGCGGGCATGATCAAGCATGGCTCGAAGATGATCCAGGCGGTCACCAATGTCAGCGTTCCGCGCCTCACCTTCATGATCGGCGCGAGCTTCGGCGCAGGCAATTACGGCATGTGCGGACGCGGCTACGATCCGGATTTCGTTTTCTCCTGGCCGAACACGAAAACCGGCGTGATGGGCGGCGCGCAGGCCGCGCGCACCATGTCACAGGTGATGATGGCCGGTGCCGCCCGGCGCGGTCTGACGCTCGACGAGGCGCAGATCAAGGCGCAGGAAGACATGCTGACCCAGCATTTCGACGGCCAGTCGGATGCGTTCTACACATCGGGCCATCTGCTCGATGATGGGCTCATCGACCCGCGCGATACGCGCAGGGTTCTGGGCTTCCTGCTCGAGACGTGCTGGGAGGCGCGGCACCGCAAGGTGACGCCGAACAGCTTTGGCATCGCGCGCATGTGATTTCGGGAGAAGGGAATATGACGACGCTTCCGGCGACGACCGCATTGATCCTCGAACGCGAAGAAAGCGTGCTGCGCATCTGGTTCAACAGGCCGGAGGCGCGCAACGCGCTGACGGCGGAGGTTACGGGCGAGCTTGCCGCCGTGCTCGACGCGGTGCGCGACGACCGCTCAATCCGCACCCTCGTCATACGCGGCAAGGGCGGCGTCTTCTGCGCGGGCGGTGACATCAAGGGCTTCAAGTCGGGCATGCAGGGCCCAGGCAACGCCGATGAGATCGCGCGCGGCAATCGCGCCTTTGGCGATCTCATGATCAAGATCAACGAGCAGCCCCAGGTCGTCGTCATGCTGGTGGAGGGCGGGGCCGTCGGCGGCGGGCTCGGGCTTGCCTGCGTCGGCGACGTCACCATCGTCGAGCGAGAGACGCGCTTCCAGCTCAGCGAGACGAGCCTTGGCATTCCCCCTGCGCAGATTGCGCCCTTCGTCGTCGAGCGCGTCGGGCTGACGACGGCGCGCCGGCTCATGCTCACGGGCGCGCGCTTCAAGGGCGAGGAGGCGGTGCGTCTCGGCATCGGTCATTTCCTCGCCGATGGCGCGGACGATCTCGACCGCATCTGCACCGATGTGCTCTCCCAGATCGCCAATTGCGCGCCCGGCGCGAACGCGGTCACCAAGGCGATCCTCTTCGAGGCCATGCGGCGACCGCGCGCGGAAGCGCTCGATTTCGCCGCGCGGGGCTTTGCCGAATGCATGCTGAGCGAGGAGGGGCGCGAAGGCGTTGCCGCCTTCATCGAGAAGCGCAAGGCGCGCTGGTCGGTATCGGGCGCGTGACGGGGGGCGCAGCATGAGGAATTTCACGAAGATACTGGTGGCCAATCGCGGCGAGATCGCCGTGCGCGTCATCCGCACGGCCCGTGCGCTCGGCTATCGCACCGTCGCCGTCTATTCGGAAGCCGATAGCAGCGCGCCTCATGTCGCGCTTGCCGATGAAGCTGTGCTGATCGGCCCGGCGCCGGTCGCCTCGTCCTATCTCGATCCCGAGCGGCTGCTGAAGGCAGCTGCGGCGACAGGGGCCGACGCCGTCCACCCCGGTTACGGCTTTCTCTCCGAGAATGCCGCATTCGCGCGGGCATGCGCGGAAGCGGGGCTCGTCTTCATCGGCCCCTCGGCCGATGCGATTCATCTCATGGGCAACAAGGCGGAAGCCAAGCGCCGCATGATCGCGGCGGGCGTGCCTTGTGTGCCGGGCTATGAAGGGCGCGATCAGTCGGATGCGGCTTTCGTCGCGGCCGCGGAAGAGATCGGCTATCCCGTCATGGTGAAGGCGGCGGCAGGCGGCGGCGGCCGCGGCATGCGCCTTGTCGAGCGGAAGGATCAGCTCGTCGCTGCTCTCGCCTCCGCGCGTTCCGAGGCGCTCAATGCGTTCGGCTCGGATGAACTCATTCTCGAAAAGGCTGTGCAGCAGCCGCGCCATGTCGAGATACAGGTTTTTGGCGACAGCCACGGCCATGTCATTCATCTCGGCGAGCGCGATTGTTCCGTGCAGCGCCGTCACCAGAAGGTCGTGGAGGAAGCGCCCTGTCCGGTGATGACGCCGGGCCTGCGCGACATGATGGGCCGCGCGGCGGTGGAAGCCGCGCGCAGCATCAAATATGAGGGCGCGGGCACGGTCGAATTCCTGCTCGACCGCGACGGCGAATTCTACTTCCTCGAAATGAACACGCGCCTTCAGGTCGAGCATCCGGTGACGGAACTTGTCACCGGCCTCGATCTCGTCGCGCTTCAGCTTCGCGTGGCACGCGGCGAGGTGCTGCCGCTGACGCAGGACGATGTGACGCTCGAGGGGCACGCCATCGAGGTGCGCCTTTACGCGGAAGATCCGTCCAACAATTTCCTTCCCGCGAGTGGCCGTGTCGATGTGTGGCGCCCTGCGAGCGGCGATGGCGTCCGCATCGACCATGGCCTGCGCGAAGGACAGGAGATTTCGCCCTTCTACGATCCGATGATCGCCAAGATCATTGCCTGGGGAAGCGATCGCGATGAGGCACGGCGGAGGCTCATCCGCGCGCTGGAGGAAACGACCGTCTTCGGCCCGGTGACGAACAAGGATTTCCTCGTCGCCATTCTCGCGCAGGAGCGTTTCGCGGCGGGCGAGGCGACGACCGCCTTCCTTGCCGAGAATTTCGGAGATGCAGGCTTGGAGGCCACGCGTCCCACCCGCGCGCAGGCAGCGCTCGCCTCGGTGCTGCAATATCGCGCGGCGCGTGATGATGCCGCCGCCCGTGCCGTGGCGCTGACGCCGAAGCTCAAGGATTGGGCAAGCGCCGGCACGCTTGCGAGCCGCTTTTCCTATTCGCTGGGCGAGGAAGCGCCGGTCGAGTTCCGCGTCAGTGCGCTCGGTGGCGGGCGCTACAGGGTCGAGGAGGGAGAGAGCGTCCACAATGTAGAGGTGCTGAACGACGAAGCGGGCGTTGCGCGCATGCTCGTCGGCAATGTGCAAAAGACGTTGCGCCATCTCGCAAGCGGCGAGGCGAAGCTTCATCTCGCGGTCGACGGGCGCAGCTTCGTTTTCGACAATCTTCTGAAGCGCGCCAAAGGCGCGGATGAAACGGCGTCGGGCGGGCACATCCTTGCGCCCATGCATGGCAAGATTCTTCGGCTCAATGTCGCGGTGGGCGACGAGGTTGCCGAAGGCCAGTCGCTCGTGGTGCTCGAAGCCATGAAGATGGAGCACGAGATCAACGCGACGCGGAGCGGCAAGGTGACGGCGGTGAATGTCGCTCTTGGCGATCAGGTGCCTGCGAACACGCTCATGATCGAGATGGAACAAACGGCAAGCGGAGCCTCAAAGGCATGACGATCAAGCTTTATCACTGCAAGGGCGCGCGCTCGGTGCGTCCGCTCTGGACTCTCGAGGAAATGGGGATTTCCTACGAACTCGAATCGATGAAGTTTCCGCCGCGCTTCTTCCACGAAGGCTATCTCGATATCAATCCGCTGGGCACCGTGCCGACCATGACGGATGGCGACCTCACCATGACGGAGTCGGCGGGCATCTGTCAGTATCTCGTCGATTGCTACGGGCCGACTTCCATCGGCCTCACGCCGAAGGACAAGGATTACGGCCTCTATCTCAACTGGCTGCACAGAAGCGACGCGACGCTCACCTTCCCGCAGACCATCGTGCTTCGCTATACGCAGCTCGAGCCCGAGGAGCGGCGGCTGAAGCAGGCGGCGGACGATTACACCCAGTGGTTCTTCTCGCGCCTGAAGAGCGTCGAGCAGGCGGCGGGCGAGCGTGAATATCTCTGCGCGGGCCGCTTCACCATCGCCGACATCTGCGTCGGCTACGCGCTCTATCTCGCAGATACGCTTGGGCTCAGGGGCGGCTTCAAGCCGAATACGGACGCCTATTACAAGCGGCTGAGCGAGCGCCCGGCCTTCCAGCGCGCCATTGCGCTTTGAAGCAGCGGAGCGGCAGTATGTCACTCAAGTTTTCCGGCGGCGAAAGCCCGGTCGATTTCGACCACCGTTATATGGGACCGCTCTATACCGACGATCATCGCGCCTGGCGGGCAACGCTCCGCAAGTTCGTCGAGACGGAGATGATGCCCTATGTCGATGCCTGGGAGGAGGCGGGCGAGTTCCCGCGCGAGCTTTACAGGAAGGCGGCCGAGATCGGGCTGATCGGTCTCGGTTACCCTGAGGAATATGGCGGCACGCCTGTCGACGATCCGATGTATTCGATCGTCACGGCGGAAGAGCTGGCGCGGCTTGGCGCTGGCGGCGTCAATGCGAGCCTGATGGTGCATGGCATCGGCCTGCCGCCGGTGCTCGCCATCGGGTCCGAGGCGATAAAGGCCCGTGTCGCACCGCAGGTTCTCGCGGGCGAGAAGATCCATGCGCTGGCGATCACCGAACCTTCGGGCGGATCCGACGTCGCGAACCTCAAGACGCGCGCCGTGCGCGACGGCGATCACTATGTCGTCAACGGCTCGAAGATGTTCATCACCGGCGGCATGCGGGCGGATTTCTACACCGTCGCCGTCCGCACGGGCGGCCCAGGCGCGAAGGGCGTATCGCTCCTGCTGCTCGAGCGCGACATGCCGGGCTTCACCCGCACCCCGCTGAAGAAGCAGGGCTGGTGGTCGTCGGACACGGCCGCGCTCTATTTCGACGACGTGCGCGTGCCGAAGGAAAATCTCATCGGCGAGGAAAATCAGGGCTTCCTCGGCATTATGCTCAACTTCAACAATGAGCGTATCGGCCTCGCGGCGAGCGCCGTCGCTCATGCGCGCGTCTGTTTCGAGGATGCGCTGGCCTGGGCGCGAGACCGCGAGACCTTCGGCAAGCGGCTTGCGGATCATCAGGTCATCCGGCACAAATTCGCCGAGATGGCTCGCAAGATCGCGGCGACGCAGGCATATCTGGAGCAGTGCGTGGTGCGCGTGAAGGCGGGCGAGACGCCGGTCGCGGACCTTTCATTGCTCAAGGTACAGGCAACACTGACGATGGAGTTTTGCGCCCGCGAGGCGATGCAGATCATGGGCGGCGCCGGCTATATGCGCGGCTGCCGCGTCGAGCGCATCTATCGCGAGGTGCGCGTGAACGCGATTGGCGGCGGGTCGGAGGAGATCATGCGCGATCTCGCCGCCCGTCAGCTTGGAATTTGATGGAAAGGGACGACGAATGAGCCTGAGCAAACAGGAGCTCGACGAATTCCGCAAGGAGGTGCGGGCCTGGTTCGAGGAGAACAAGCCCGCCGATCCGGGATTTCTGCTGCCGCAATCTTTCATGGAAGTGGGAACCGACGAGCAGTTCTATTTCCTTCGCGACTGGCAGCGAAAGGTCTATGAGGCTGGCTATCTCGGCATGGCATGGCCGAAGGAGTATGGCGGCGGCGGCAAGCCCCAGCAGCTTCAGGACATCGTGACGCGCGAGATGGTGCGCCAGAAGGTGCCCTTCATGATGAACACGATCGGCCTCAACTGGGCCGGTCCGCTCATCCTCAACATGGGCTCGGACGAACAGAAGAAGGCTTACATTCCGGGCATTCTGAGCGCCGAGGACATCTGGTGCCAGGGTTTCTCCGAGCCCGACCATGGTTCCGATCTCGGCAATGCGCAGCTCAAGGCGGAGCGCGACGGCAACGAGTTCGTGCTCAACGGCAGCAAGATCTGGACGAGCCTCGGCGTGCACGCGAAGTACATGATCCTGCTCGCCCGCACCAATCCGAATGCGAACAACAAGTATGAAGGGCTGAGCTTCTTCCTCATCCCCATGCGCATACCGGGCATCGAAGTCGTGCCGATCCGCAAGCTAACGGGCGAGTATGGCTTCAATCAGACCTTCTTCACCGATGCGCGGATCTCCGACACCTGCCTCATCGGCAAGGAAGGCGGCGGCTGGCAGGTCGCCATGGCGACGCTCGCCTTCGAGCGCGGCGCGGTCGGCGGGCAGGCCGGCGGCCATTCGATGATGAGCAAGGAAGTGGCCGAAGTCGTGGCGCTGGCGCGTGTCGCGCAGCGCAACGGGCGGCCCGCCATCGAGGATCCGCTGATCCGCGACAAGCTCGTCCAGTTCATCATGGAGGAGCGCGGCCAGTCGCTCAATTCCTCGCGCGCACGCATCAAGGCGCTCACCGCCGATCGCCCGGCATCGATCGCCATGTCGTCGAAGCTCGTCGGCAGCGAGTATCAGCGCCGCCTCAATCAGTTCGCGCTTTCGCTACAGGGCGCAAACGCCGCCTATTATGTGGGCGACGATCTCGCCTATGAGCGCGGCCTCTGGCAGCGTTCCTATTTCAATGCCTTCTCCGCCACCATTGGCGGCGGCACCAGCGAAATTCAGCACAACATCATTGGCGAGCGTGTTCTCGGCCTGCCGAAGAGCTAAGTGAGACGTAGGACCATGCAGGACACAAACAAAAGACCGACCATCGAGTTCAGCGAAGAGCAGGCGCAGCTCCTCGAAGTTGCGACGAGCTTCTGCGCCGACAAGTTCCCGCTCGACCGCACGCGGGCGCGCATTGCTGCGGCGGAGGATTTCGATCGGTCCGTGTGGCTCGAGATGGCCTCGCTCGGCTGGCTCGGCGTCGCGGTGCCCGAGGAGTTCGGCGGCAGCGGCCTTGGTCTCGCCGAGGTCGTGACCATCGTGGAGCCGATGGGCCGCTACCTGGTGGGCACGCCTCTCACATCGACCACGCTCGTCGCGCAGGCGCTCATCAAGGCGGGAACGGACGCGCAGAAATCCGAGTGGCTGCCGGCCATCTGCGAAGGCGCCATCGGCGCGCTCGCGCTGACGGAGCCGAGCGGCGACTGGAACCTCGCAAACCTTGCGAGCAGGGCGGTGCGCAGCGGCGACAAGCTGACGCTTTCGGGCACCAAGACATTCGTGACGGACGCCGCTTCCGCCGATCTTGCGATCGTCTCGGTGGCGCTCGACGGCGCGCCCGCGCTCGTTCTCCTCGATCGCGCGGCGCTTGCCTCCGCGAAGATGGAGCGCGAGACGGTCATCGACGAAACGCGCCGTTCCTACCGGGTGAAGCTCGATGGGGTGTCGATCCCGGCGAGCAATCTTCTCGATCCGGCGAAGACGGCCGATTGCCTCTCGCATCTTGATCTTGCCGCCTGCCTGCTTCTCTCCGCGGAGATGTGCGGCGGCGCGAGTGGCGTCATCGACGTAACGGTCGAATATCTGAAGACGCGAAAGCAGTTCGAGAAATATATCGGCTCCTATCAGGCACTGAAGCACCCGACGGTGGATGCGCTGCTGGCGATGGAGGCGGCGCGCTCGCACCTCTATTACGCAGCAGCGGTTTTCGGCAAGGGCGAGGAGGGCGAGATAGCCGTCCGCATGGCCAAGGCGCAGGCGAGCGATGCGCTTGCCTTTGCCTCCGACCGCGCCATCCAGTTCCATGGCGGCTTCGGCTTCACCTATGACTGCGACGCGCAGCTTTATCGCCGCCGCGGGCTCTGGTGCGAATATCAGCATGGCGATGCGGCTCATCATCGCCGCCTGCTTGCCGATCTGCTTTTCTGATCGGCGCTACTTCCTGGCGGGGCTTGTCGTCTCGAGCAGAGCGACGAGCCCCTTCAGAAGTTCAAGCGGCGAGGGCGGGCAGCCGCGAATGTGAAGATCGACGGGAATGACCGCCGAGACGCCGCCCACGATCTTCGGGCTCGGCGCGAAAAGCCCCCCATCCACAGCGCAATCGCCGATAGCGATGACCCATTTCGGGTCCGGCGTCGCGGTCCATACCCGTTCCAGCGCCTCGCGCATGTTTTTCGTGACGGGGCCCGTCACCATCAGCACATCGGCGTGTCGGGGCGATGCAACGAAGTGCAGGCCGAAGCGCTCGAGATCGTAAAAGGCGTTCGAGAGCGCATGCATCTCGAGTTCGCAGCCATTGCAGGAGCCGGCATCGAGCGCGCGGATCGAGAGGCTGCGCCCGAGCCGCCGGCGCGATGCGCGTTCGAGCGCGGCCGCGAGTTCGGCCATGGCCTTGTCGTCCACCGAAGGTGCCTGCTCCGTCAGCGGTCCGCGTGTCAGATTACGAAAGAGAATTTTGCGCATGGCGTGTGGCCCTAGAGGTCGTGGCCGGAATAGGCGCAGTTGAAGGATTTGTTGCAGATTGGAAAATCGGCAACTATGTTGCCCTCAACGACGTTTTCGAGCACCGGCCATTGAAACCATGAAGGATCGCGCAAATGGCAGCGCTCGATCCGGAGGTCGCCGGAAAGCCGGAGCCAGACGAGAATGTCGCCGCGAAATCCCTCGACCATGGCCATGCCTTCGCGCGGCTCACCCGCGAAGGGCGCGGGCTCGGCGCGCAGCGGCCCTTCGGGCAGACGATCGAGGATTTGCCGAACCAGCGAGAGCGATTGTTCGACCTCCCGTATGCGCACCCATACGCGCGCGTCTATGTCGCCTGCGATGAGGACTGGCACGTCGAATGTGAGCGCGCCATAAGGCGCATAGGGCAGCGAATGCCGCGCGTCGAATGCGCGGCCCGATGCGCGCCCCACATAGCCACCACAGCCGAACTGGCGGGCAAGCGCCGGCTTCAATATCCCGGCGCCGACGGTGCGATCCTGAAGCGATGCCGTGTTGTCGTAGAGTTCGATCAGCTCTGGAAACTGGCGTCCCGCCTCGGCGATGAGCGCGCGGATGCGTTCCGCCCCGTTCTTGGTGAGATCGGCCGCGACGCCGCCGGGGACGATGCACTCCTTCATCAGCCGATGGCCGAACGAGGCATGCGCCGCGCGCAGGACATTCTCGCGCAGAACGCCGCATTGGGCGTGCATGAGCGCGAAGGCCGCGTCATTGCAGATCGCGCCGATATCGCCGAAATGGTTTGCGAGCCGCTCGAGTTCGGCCATGAGCGCGCGCAAGTACATGGCTCGCGGCGGCGCCTCGATGCCGAGCGCCGCCTCCGCCGCGCGGGAGAAGGCGAGCGCATAGGCTACCGTGCTGTCGCCCGACACGCGGCCTGCGAGCCTCGCCGCGTGATCGAGCCCGGCGCCGGACATCAGATCCTCGACACCCTTATGCGCGTAGCCGAGCCGCGCTTCGAGACGCACGATCGTCTCGCCATTGATCGTGAAGCGGAAATGTCCGGGCTCGATGATGCCGGCATGAACGGGGCCGACCGCGAGCTGATGCAGCGCCTCGCCTTCGCTCGGCAGGAAGGTGTAGGGCGCGACCTTGTCGCTCGCGTCTCCCCATCGGCCGTGGTCGAGCCAGGGTCTTTCATCCGGGCATCCTTCCGCCGTGAGCCCGAAGAGATCGCGCGCCGCGCGCTCGAGGCGAAGCGCGGGCGGATGCGCGGCGGCGATCGAGGGATAGCGCCCATCCTCGCAATCCAGCGTGACGACGGCGAGTTCATGCGTCAGTTCGTCGAGCAGCGCGGCATGGACTTTATTTCCATCGGCCCAAAGTCCGCAGAGCGTCGGGCGCCCTTCCGCGAGCTGCGGGCCGAGCTGCCGCCACGCCTCGACGTCGAGTGTCACGCGCGGCCAGGGCCGGTGCGAAGGCGCGGGCCGCCCCTTCGCGAGAATGTCGGAAAGGATTGTCATCGTGCCTGCCTCCTTTCCCTAGCCGAGCAGATGCGCGACATGCTGAAACCACGCGACGAGAGGCGGCGGCAGATAGACGCCCGCGGCAAGCACCAGCGCAAGATGCGCGAAGAGCGGCACGTAGGATGCGCGCACTGGCGCCACGCGTCCCGTCGGCTCTCCGAATGCGATGCTGCCGATCCACATGAAGAGCGCGCCGAGCGCGACGAAGAGGCCGAAGGCGAGCGGGATCGCCAGCAGCGGTTCGCGCGCGAAGGTCGAACTCACGATCAGGAATTCGCTCATGAAAACGCCGAAAGGCGGCAGGCCCGCTATGGCTGCGACGCCGGCGATGAGCCCCCAGCCGAGCAGCGGGTGGGACTCGCTGAGGCCGCGAATATCCGCAAGGCGCTGCGTGCCCTTCACCTGCGCCACATGCCCGACCGCGAAGAAGATCGCGGACTTCGTCAGGCTGTGCATCGTCATGTGCAGCAGCCCGGCGAAATTTGCGAGCGGGCCGCCCATGCCGAAGGCGAATGCGATGATGCCCATATGCTCGATCGACGAATAGGCGAAGAGCCGTTTGATGTCGCGCCGCCGATAGAGCATGAAGGCGGCGAAGATCAGCGAGGCAAGCCCCATGGTCACGAGCAGCGGTCCGGGCGCGAGCGCTTCCGGGTTGCCCGCAAGCAGCATCTTGAAGCGCAGCACGGCATAGAGCGCCACATTGAGCAGAAGCCCCGAAAGAACGGCCGAGATCGGCGTCGGGCCTTCTGCATGCGCATCGGGGAGCCAGGCGTGGAGCGGCACGAGTCCCGCCTTCGTGCCATAGCCGAGCAGCAGGAAGATGAAGGCGACATTGAGAAGCGCCGGATCGAACTTCGCGACATGCTCCATGAGCACGGTCCAGGCCATCGCCTGCGGTCCCTCTCCGATGACGGGCAGCGCCGCCATATAGACGAGGATCGTGCCGAAGAGCGCCAGCGCGATGCCGACGCTGCCCAGGATGAAATATTTCCACGCCGCTTCGAGCGCTTCATGCGTGCGATACATGCCCACCATGAGCACGGTGCTCAGCGTGGCAAGTTCGACCGCGACCCACATGAGGCCGAGATTGTTCGAGACCAGCGCGAGGTTCATGCCGAACATCATGATCTGATAGGTCGCGTGGTAGAAACGCAGATAGGCAGGCGTCAGCCGCCCGGTTTCGAGTTCGTGCCCGATATAGCCCGCGCTGAAGGTGCTGGTCGTGAAGCCGACGAAGGCGTTGAGCACGATGAAGACGATATTGAGATCATCGACGATGAGATAGGCGCCGGGTTCCGGCCGCTCGACGAGGAGCATCGCTGCGGCGGCGAGCGTGAGGAGCGAGGCAAGCGCGTTCAGCGCGGCGGCCGCCCTGTAGCCGGGAATGAGGATGAGAAGCCCGGCGGCAGCGAAGGGAACGATGAGAACCGCCGCGAGTGCATCGAAGGCGAAACCCGTCATCGCTGATCCTCCCTGACCTGATCGAGCGCGCGCACATCGACCGTGTCGAAGCGTTCGCGGATCCGGAAGAGGAAGATACCTATGACGATGAAGGCGATCAGGATGGAGAAGGCGACGCTGATCTCGACGACGAGCGGCATGCCTTTCGCGCCGGCCGCAGCGAGGATGAGACCGTTCTCGAGCGACATGAAGCCGACGATCTGGCTGACGGCATTGCGGCGGCTGACCATCATCAGAAGTCCCAGCAATACGACAGAGAGCGCGAAGGCGATGTCCTCACGCGCCAGCGGATCGGCTTCGGCCGTCACCCTCAGCATCACGGCCATGGAAAGCGCGATGAGCGCCATCGCCGCGAGCATGATCGTGCCGATGCCGATCACCGTTTCGACCTCGCGATGGATGCCGAGGCGAACGATCATGCGGTGCAGGGCGACCGGAATGATGATCGCCTTGAAGACGAGCGCGATGCCTGCGGTGATGTAGAGCTGCGAGGCGTGTTGAATGTAGGCCTGCCATGCGACCGAGAGCGCCAGCACGACGGCGTGGAGCGCGAAGACATTGAGCAGCGCGTAGAGGCGATCCTGATAGAGCATCATCACGCTCACCAGCACGAGCCCGCCTGCCAGCATATGCGCGATATCGAAGGTCAGATGTTGCATCTAGAAACTCCCCGACACGAAACGCAGGAGAACAGCGAGCAGGCCCAGCATGAGCGCGGCGCTGAGAAAATTCGGAACCCGGAAGACGCGCATCTTGGCAACCGTCGTCTCGAAGAAGGCGAGCAGCAGCCCCGCCGCGCCGAGCTTGAGCGCATAGATGCCGGCACCGGCGAGATGCGTGGCGAGGCTCGCGCCATCCGGCGTCAGGCCCCAGGGCGTGAAGACGCAGATGATGATCGAAATGTAGAGAAGGAGCTTCAGCATCGCCGCAAGCTCGATCATGGCCAGATGGCGGCCCGAATATTCGAGCACCATCGCTTCATGCACCATGGTGAGTTCGAGATGCGTCGCCGGATTGTCGATGGGTATGCGCGCATTCTCTGCAATGGCCACCATGACGAGGGAAATGGCGGCAAGCCCGAGCGAGACGCGCAGCCCCACCTCAGGCGACAGCATGAAGCCCGCTATGGTCGAGAGTTGCGACGAGCCCGCGATGAGCGCGATCGTGAAGACGATCATGATCATGGCGGGTTCCGCGAGCGAGGAGATCATCATTTCGCGGCTCGAGCCTATGCCACCGAAGCGCGCTCCGGCGTCGAGCCCCGCCAGCGCGAGCATGAAGCGCGCGCTGCCGAGAAGCGCGATGATGGCGATGAGATCGGCCGACCAGCTGAACATGAGGCCGGTGGCGAATGTCGGCACGAGTGCCGCCGCCACCCAGGTCGCGGCGAAGACGAGATAGGGCGCCACGCGGAAGAGCCATGAGGCATTCTCGGCAAGCACTGCGTCCTTTCGCAGCAGCCGCGCGAGGTCGCGATATGGTTGCAGCACGGAAGGCCCGCGCCTGCGCAGGAGGCGCGCCTTCGCCTTGCGCACGAAGCCGGTGAGGAGTGGCGCGATGAGCAGCACCAGCGCCATCTGCGCCGTCTGGATTGCGAGGTCGGCGATCAGGGCCATGCCGCCACCATGATGAGAAGCAGGATGAGCGCGAAGAAGACGAGGCTGAGATAGCGCCGGATCGTCAGGAACTGGAAGCGGTTGAGATATTCGGCGGTGGACATGACGGCGCCCGCGAGCGGGGCGTAGAGCGTTTCCCATGCCATGTCGCGCAATTCGAGCCTGTATCTCGCGGCGCGGGTGTCGCCGGGCGCGGGCATATCGACGCGCTCGTCGATCCTGTAGGCGAGTGTGCCGAAGATGCGCCGAAGCGGTTGCGAAAATCCGCTCGCCGAATATTGGAGGCGGGGAGAGGCGTCCGGATAGCCGCAATCCCAGCTCGGCGCGCGACGGACCACGCGCGAGGCGAAGCGGTGAATGGCGAGCACTGCGGCCGTAGCCGACATTGCAATGAACGCGAGCACCAGAAGCCCGTTATAGGAGCTGCGGCTCTCCGCGATCGGGACGATGGAGAGCCATGGCTGGACGATCTGGCGCGGCATATGCGTGCCGATGAGCCCTTGTGCGACGGGTGCGAGCGCGTCGATGGCAAGGCCGGGCACGACGCCGAGCAGGAGGCACAGCGCGGCGAGCGCCGCCATCGCCGCCAGCGAGAAGCGATCGGCCTCGCGCGCCATGCTTGCGGCGCCGGATCGTGGCTGGCTCAGGAATGCGATGCCGAAAGCGCGCACATAGCAGGCGGCGGCGAATGCCGCGGCGAGCGCGAGCCCGGCGCCCACCGCGGGCACCATCAGCTTGAGGCCCCATTGCGGCAGCGCCGGGCTCAGCAGGATCGCCTGAAAGGTCATCCATTCCGAGACGAAGCCGTTGAAGGGCGGCAGCGCCGAGATCGCGGCCGAGCCCGCGAGGAAGAAGAGCGCCGTCGCGGGCATGAGGCGAATGAGCCCGCCCAGTTTTTCGATGTCGCGCAGGCCCGTCGCGTTGAGGATCGCGCCCGCGCCGAAGAAGAGCAGGCTCTTGAAGAGCATGTGATTGAGCGCATGCATCAGCGCGGCGGTGAGCGCGAGCGCCGCCGCCGCGTTCATGCCGTTCGCCCGGAAGGCGAGCGCGAGGCCGAGGCCGATGAAGATGATGCCGACATTCTCGACCGTGCTGTAGGCGAGCAGGCGCTTCATGTCGCTCTGCATGAGTGCATAGAGAACGCCTGCGACCGCGGTCACGCCGCCAAGCGCGAGCACCGGAAGCGCCCACCACCATTCGGGAAGGCCGAGCAGATCGAAAACGATGCGGATGAAACCATAGATCGCGACCTTGGTCATCACGCCGCTCATCAGCGCGGAGACATGGCTCGGCGCCGCCGGGTGGGCGAGCGGAAGCCAGACATGCAGCGGCACGAGGCCAGCCTTCGAGCCCGCGCCGAGGAGAAGCAGCATGAGCACCAGCGCGCCCGTGAGCGGCCCGGGCGCGTGCGCGCGCATCTCGGCGAATGTGTAGCCCCCGGCGGGCCCCGCAAGCAGGCCGAAGGCGAGCAGAAGGCAGAAGGTTCCGAAGGCCGCCATCACGAGATAGATGTAGCCCGCGCGCCGGTTCTCCGGTTCTCGGTGATGCGCCATGACGAGCGCCCATGACGACAGCGACATGAACTCCCAGGCGACGAGGAATGTGAAGGCGTCGTCCGCCAGCGCGACGAGGTTCATGCCGGCGAGAAAGGACGCAAAGAACGGCAATATGCGTTGAGGCGCGCTTTCATGCCGTCCATAGCCGATGGCGTAGATGCTCGCGGCGAGCCCGCCGAAGTTGACGATGGCGAGGAAGAAGGCCGACAGCGCATCGACGCGGAAATGCGCGCCAAGCCATGGAAGGCCGAGCGGCAGGGCCGCCGTCATGGGCGCGCCCGTCATTTCCACGCCAGTCATTTCCGCGAGGGCGAGGATGAAACCTGCAAGCGAGACGACCGCGCTCGCGCCATAGATGAGCGGCGAGGCGAGCGGGCGCCGCCCCGTCGCGGCTGCTGCCGCCGAAAGGGCGAAGAAGGCGAGAACGCACCACAAATTCACGATGAGGTACATCGTGCTTCATCCTCGACATGCCCGTAGCAACACTAATCGCGGCCATGGCAGCGTGTGGGATCGGGCGCCCCCCACGCTAGGGCTTTGCAGGTCCGCCTTTGAGGCGCACGCCGCGGCCGCCCTGGTCGCTCACCGCCCCTTCATTGATCAGATCGACGCCCGCGGCATCGAGCGCCGCAACGAGCTTCATCAGCGAGTCGACATTGCCGCGTATCACGTCTTCGCTCGCTTCCATGCGCTGGATCGTGGGTACGGAAAGGCCCGACAGCGCGGCAAGCTTGCGCTGGTCGATCCCGAGCAGGGCGCGCGCTGCGCGCAGTTGCGCTGCGGTAATCATGGCGGCCTTCAGCGGCTGGATGTCGAATTTGATCGAGGATAATCCATGAAGATGGATATTTCAATGGTGTATTATGATGTATAAAACATCAATTTCAGGCTATGCGCTCACGCGATGTGCGGTTGTTCCCGGCGCCCAGCCTTGAATTCATATCACGCATTGCTAATGTATGTGGTGTATCGGACAGGCCGCTTCACGCGGCGACGGAGTTCACATGGCGACGGCCCTGGCGGCGGATATCAAGGATCTCGAGGCAAGCGCGGCGGAAGCGTCGAAGCTCCTGAGCGCGCTCGCCAATGAGCGCCGCCTGCTGATCCTCTGCCAGATCGCGGCCCGCGAAATGTCCGTCGGTGAGATACAGGAACTCATCGGCATCAGCCAGTCGGCGCTCTCCCAGCATCTTGCCGTTTTGCGCGAGCAGGGGCTGGTGGCGACGAGGCGCGAAGCACAGACGATCTTCTATCGCCTCGCGGACCCGGCCGCCCAGCGCATCATCGAAACTCTGGCCGAGATTTATTGCCCGCCCGCGGCGAAGCGGCGTTGATCCTTGTCGATTGCGCGGGCCGGGCGGGCGCGCTTGCGCTTCAGGACCTTTCCGGCGATCTTCGCGCGCTCCGAATTTCAACAATGCGGATCAGATGAGCAGCTTCAACCACCGCATCTGCGTGGCGCCCATGATGGACTGGACCGATCGGCATGACCGGTTCTTCCTGCGGCTCATCACGCGCCATGCGCTGCTCTATACGGAAATGGTGACGACCGGCGCCGTCATTCATGGCGACCGCCAGCACCTTCTCGGCTTCGATCCGGCTGAGCATCCCGTTGCCGTGCAGCTCGGCGGCTCCGAGCCCGGCGAGCTTGCCGAGGCCGCGCGCATCGCCGAAGGCTTCGGCTATGACGAGATCAATCTCAATGTCGGTTGCCCGTCGGATCGCGTGCAGTCCGGCCGCTTCGGCGCCTGCCTCATGCGCGAGCCGATGCTGGTTGCCGAGTGTGTGGCGTCGATGCGAAAGGCCGTTTCCGTTCCCGTCACGGTCAAGTGCCGCATCGGCGTCGATGAGCAGGACCCGGCCGAGGCCCTGCCGGCGCTTGCCCGCGCCGTGCGCGATGCAGGCTGCGAAACGCTGATCGTCCATGCGCGCAAGGCGTGGCTCGAAGGGCTTTCCCCGCGCGAGAACCGCGACATTCCTCCGCTCGAATATGACCGCGCCTATCGCTTGAAGCGCGACATGCCGGACATGCGGATCGTCATCAATGGCGGCATCGTCTCGCTCGATCAGGCGGCGGCCCATCTCGATCATGTCGATGGCGCGATGCTCGGCCGCGCCGCCTATCAGACGCCTTACGTGCTTGCGGATGCCGACCGCCGCTTCTATGGCGCCGATGCGCCGCCACGAGCGCCCCATGAGGTGCTCGAGGCTTACCTGACTTATGTCGAGGCGGAGCTTGCGAAGGGCACGCATCTTCACGCCATGTCGCGCCACATTCTCGGCCTGTTTCACGGCATGCCCGGCGCACGCGCCTTCCGCCGCCACATCTCGGAGAACGCGCCACGTCCGGGCGCGACGGCGCAGGTCATCCGCGATGCCATGGCGCTTGTCCCGCGCGAGGCCGCCGCCGCGCTCGTCTGACACCAGCTTGTCATCCCCACCGCGCGGCTTCAGATCTTCTGGTCGTAAGCCCCGACTTCCGGGAAGGCCGAGAGCCGCGTGTCGATCTCGGCGAACATGCCCCGCATATTGGCTTCCGATGTCGGGCTTTCCACCACCACCACGAGGCCGGGCTTGTTCGACGAGGCGCGCACCAGCCCCCATGTGCCGTCCTCGGTGACGACGCGGATGCCGTTGACGGTCACGAGATCGCGGATCTTCTGTCCGATGAGCGTTTCGCCATTGGCCTTCATGCCGGTGAAGAGCGCGACCATGCGATCGACGACCTGATATTTCACCTCGTCCGGGCAGAAGGGCGACATGGTGGGCGTGCCCCATGTCTTGGGCAGCGCCTCGCGCAGTTCGGACATCTTCGTGCCGGGGTTGCGGTCCAGCATGTCGCAAATGGCGATGGCCGAGACGAGCCCGTCGTCATATCCCCGGCCGATCGGCGGATTGAAGAAATAATGGCCCGACTTCTCGAAGCCCACCAGCGCGTCGAGTTCATGCGCGCGCCGCTTGATGTAGGAGTGTCCCGTCTTCCAGTAGTCGGTCCTTGCGCCATTGGCGACGAGCACGGGATCGGTGAGGAAAAGTCCGGTCGATTTCACATCTACGACGAATTGCGCATTTGGGTGGCGCGCGGAAAGATCGCGGGCAAGCAGCACGCCCACCTTGTCGGCGAAGATTTCCTCGCCCGTATCGTCCACCACGCCGCAGCGGTCGCCATCGCCATCGAAGGCGAGGCCGACATCAGCGCCTTCCGCGAGCACCTTGTCGCGAAGGGCATGGAGCATTTCCATATCCTCCGGGTTCGGATTATAGCGCGGGAACGTGTAGTCGAGATTGCAATCGAGCGGGATCACCTCCGCGCCGATGCCCTCGAGGACCTTCGGCGCGAAATGGCCGGCCGTGCCATTGCCGCAGGCGGCGACGACGCGCAGCCTGCGCTTGATCTTCGGCCGGTTGGCGAGGTCGGCGATATAGCGCTCGGCCATGTCCGGCACATGGATGTATCTGCCGCCGTCCCGCTCCTTGCCCGCGCCTGAAAGAACGATCTCCTTCAGGCGGCTCATCTCGTCCGGTCCGAAGGTCAGCGGCCGCTGCGCGCCCATCTTTACGCCCGTCCAGCCGTTCTCATTGTGGCTTGCCGTCACCATGGCGACGCCCGGTACGTCGAGGGCGAATTGCGCGAAATAGGCGACGGGTGAAAGCGCAAGCCCGATGTCGTGAACCTCCGCGCCCGCGCGCATGAGGCCGATGATGAGCGCATTCTTGATCGAGGCCGAATAGGAGCGAAAATCGTGACCGACGGCGAGAGCGGGGCGCACGCCCATTTCGTGGATCAGCGTGCCGAGGCCGAGCCCCAGCGCCTGCATCCCCGCAAGGTTGATCTGCTCGGGGAAAAGCCAGCGCGCGTCATATTCGCGGAAGCCCGCGGGCGCGATCAGCGGCTCCACCTCGAATTCGAACGTATTGGGCTTGAGGTCGGCGCGCGGCTTGGGAAGCATCCCTGTCTCCTTGATATCGCAATCGGCTTAGCCCCCTTATAGCGGGTCGGCCGGGTTCGTGGGATGTCGATTGCGGGCGGGGAGGCGCGGGCGGGCTATTCGCGCAGCATGAGCCGGTTGCCCTGAAACTCGTAGCCGCCAAGCTCGTTCAGGAAGCTCATGCCGAGCAGCGACTGGTCGAGCCCGGCGCGGGAGATCGACGCGCGCACATTCCTCACCCGGATTTCGCCTATGGCGATCTCGTCGAGCGTCACCCGCGCCGCCATGATGACGCCGTTCGCGGTCTGGTAGGGCACGCTGTAGGAGAGTTTGGCGAGGTCGAAGCCGAGCCGCTCCGCATCCGGCGCGCTGAGCGCGACGTCCGTCGCGCCCGTATCGACCATGAAGCGCACATGCGTGCCGTTGACCAGCGCATCTGCGCGGAAATGCCCGGATAGATCGCGCGTGAGATAGGCGATGCCCGGCGCCGTGGCGACCGCCGACGTCGGCATGAGTTCGCCGGCCACGCGGCTTCCAAGCGTCCGTCCCAGCCCCATGAAATCGTCGCGATAGCTGTAGGCGACGATGAGCACGAGCGCGATGCCGACCCAGGCGAGCGCCTGTTTCAGCGCCACGCCCGCATTGCCGCGCCAGCCGAGCGCGATGCTGCCGCCGATCAGCGTGAGCCAGGTCAGGCCATAGATGAGGCGCATCTGCGTTCCTTCTTCCTGGAGCGCGCCAGGAAAAAGGCTGTTGAGGAGGAGGAGTAGCGCAACCACCGCAAGGAGGAGCAGCGCCGCCAATGTCCAGCTATTGTGTCTCATGGCAGGAAGCTTAGCCGGGAATCGCTGACCGGGGATAAACGACGTCTGAAAGAACGCGCTTTTCGTCTTGATCGGGCGCGACAGCCCATTATTTACGTGCTAATGTCGGGCTTGAGATTAAATACCAACAGAAATTTGTAATATGAGTGACGGCAAGATCATCGGCCTTGGTGGCGGAGCGGCGCTCGACCCGCAGCTCGCGGCACGCGCGGGTCTGCCCGCTTTTGAACCGGGCTGGGTCTGGCTTGTCGGCGCCGGGCCGGGCGATCCGGGCCTGCTCACTCTCCATGCGCTGAACGCGCTCTCCCAGGCCGATGTCATCGTCTATGACGCGCTGGTCGATGAGAGTGTGCTCGGTTTCGCAAGCCGCCATGCGAAGCTCGAATATTCCGGCAAGCGCGGCGGCAAGCCGAGTCCGAAGCAGCGCGATATTTCCGCGCGCCTCGTCGAGCTTGCGCGGGCCGGCAAGCGCGTCCTGCGGCTCAAGGGCGGCGACCCGTTCGTCTTCGGCCGCGGCGGCGAGGAGGCGCTGGCGCTGGTCGATGCCGGCGTCCCGTTCCGCATCGTGCCCGGCGTCACCGCCGGCATTGGCGGCCTCGGCTATGCGGGAATTCCCGTCACCCATCGCGACGTGAACCACGCCGTCACCTTTGTCACCGGCCATATGGCGGGCGGCGCCGTGCCGGAAAATCTCGACTGGCCCTCCATCGCGCGCGGCTCGCCCGTTATCGTTCTCTATATGGCGCTGTCGCATCTTTCCAGTATCGCCAGCCTCCTGATCGAGAATGGTCGGCATGCGGACGAACCCGTCGCGCTCGTCCACAATGCGACGCTCGAGAGCCAGCAGGTTCTGGAAACGACGCTCGGGCAGGCGGCCGCCGATGTCGAGCGGACAGGCTTCAAGGCGCCCGCCATCATCGTCATCGGCGAGGTCGTGCGCCTGCGCGAAGGGCTCGACTGGCTCGGCGCGCTCGAAGGCCGCGTCCTGAAGCGCGATCCGCTGGAAACGCGCAGCCAGCGCGACGCGGGCTGAAGCGGGCTTCGGGCCCTCTCCTTGCTCTTTGCCGTCCCGCCGCCTAAAGAGGGGCTTCCCCCAATCAATAAAGGCGGCCCCATGACCCTGATTGTAAAGGACAGCAACGGCAATCAATTGCATGACGGCGACAGCGTCATGGTCATCAAGGATCTGAAGGTAAAGGGAACCTCGGTGACGCTGAAGCGCGGCACTGTCATCAAGAACATTCGTCTGACCGGCGATGAGGGCCTCATCGAGTGCAATGCCGAGAAGGTCAAGGGCCTCGTCCTCAAGACCGAGTTTCTGAAGAAGGCATGAGGCCATCGCACTCCCGGTTTCCCGCAAAGCGTGATCCGCGCTAACTTCGCCGCGAGCCAGCGATGGCAGGCCAGCGACGGAGGGCCAGCGAGGGAGGGAAGGGCGGATGGCCGAAGTGAAGAGCGATGCGCTTGCCGGCCGTCGCAGCCAGTTTCTCGCAATCGCCACGCTGCTGGCGAATGCATATCTCTTCGCCTTCGGTCTCGATGGCGGGATTTCGACGCTCGACGAGGCGCTGAAGGGACTCTGGCAGATCGGCGCGCTCTCCGCGATCCGCGAGGCAGTGGCGATCGCCGTCCTGTTTGCGGCCGTACCGATGTTGCTGCTGCTCGTCTTTGTGCCGCATCTGCCGAAGCGGGTCTTTCTTCCGCCGCTCGTCTTCGTGCTCTGGGCGGGGCTTGGCGCACCGCCTTTCGCCTTCAGGCAGGGCACGCCGCTTGCCAGCTTCCTGCTTTGCGCAAGCCAGCTCGCAGTTTTCCTGTTCGCCACCGCGCTGGTGAAGCGGCGGACGGGGCGCTGGCATCTCGCCGTTTCAGATCTGCCGGTGAAGACGCATCTCCTGCGGCGAGTGCTCCTCGCTGTGGTGGCGACCCTCGCCATCGTCCTGGTCGCGCTGCCGCTTCTCGGCGCGGCCCTGCTTGCGGCAACGGTGGAGCGGCAGACGGATGGCTATATTCGCTTCACGGCAAGGGGCATCGAGGCGGGCGAAACTGTGCTCGAGAAAGAGGGCAGGACCGTGCGGCTCGTCGGCATGATCCATATCGGCGAGCGTGCCTTCTATGAAAATCTCTTTGCGGGTATTCCGCCGCGCGCGCTGGTCCTCGTCGAAGGCGTGTCCGACGAGCAGGGGCGGCTGAAGGGCGAGTTCTCCTATCGCCGCCTTGCTCGCGCGCTCGGTCTTGAGGAGCAGGTGGAAGTGCAATCCGCCTGGATGAGCGGCGGCGCGGCAGGGCAGGCAGTACAGGCAGGGCAGGCGGGGAAAATGGCGAGCGCGGCCGCCGCGCCGGTCCCGAGCGGCGGGCAGCGCCCCGTCATCATGCGGGCAGATGTCGATGTGTCCGATCTCTCCGATCCGACGATCAGCTTTCTCCGCGAGGTCGGCGCGATCTATGGCAGCCACTCGCTGCTGGAGGCATTCCGCCGCCTCGATGCGATGAGCAAGCGCTTCTCCGAGAAGGACCTTTCGACCGTCTATGCCGATCTCATCGACAGGCGCAACGCGGCGCTGATCGCGGTCTTCGACCGGGAGGCGCAAGGCCATGACGTGATCGTCATTCCGTGGGGCGCGGAGCACATGCCCGGCATCGAGAAGGCGCTGCGCGAGCGCGGCTACGAGGTCCGTTCGCGCCGCGTGCTCGATGCGGTGCGCTACGCTTCGCTTTTCTAGCGCCGCTCTCCTACTTCGGAAAAAGCGGGAGATAAGGCTCTGCTTCCTCGAGCACACGGGCATAGGAGGGGCGCGCGAGCAGGCGGTCGAAATATTGGGCGACCTTCCGATGCGCCTTGCCGATGGGTAGAACCTTGCTGGCGTAGAAGAGCGCGGGCGCGGCGGCGCAATCGGCCATGCTGAAGCCGTCGCCCATGATCCAGACCTTCGTGCCGATCTCGCTCTCGATCATGTCATAGGCGGTGGCAAGAAGCTTTCGCGCCTCCTCGACGCCATAGGGATCGTGCATGCCTTCCGGGCGCAGCCGGTCGGTGACGATCTTCTGCATCGGCACGTTCACATAGAGATCGAAAAAGCGGTCCCGCATCCGCACCTGCCGCGCGAGGTCGGCGTCGGTCGGCACGAGTTCCTCCTTGCCCGGATAATGCTGCGCCAGATACTCGATGATGATGCTCGATTCCGGTACCGTCCGCCCTCTCTTGTGGTCGCGCAGAACCGGAAACTTGCCGACGGGCCAGAGATCGGTGAGTTCCGCGCGCGACGCCGGATCGCCGAGGTCGATCATGTGCGGCGTGAAGGGCGTGTCGTTCTCGTAAAGCGCGATGAGTGCCTTCTGGCAGAAGGACGACATCGGATGGAACAAGAGTTCAAGCGACATGGGACCTCTCTTCCTGGCGCATGCGGGTCTGCGGCCACGCGCCGCCGACGGTGCTATTTGGCGGCGGCTTTCAATGCGGGGCCGGAGAATTCCGTCTCGATCAGAATTTCGACCCTGTCGCTCACGCCCATGGCGGAACCCGCCGGCGGAATGCCGTAGCTGATGCCGAACTCCGAGCGATTGAGAAATCCGCGCGCCGAAAAGCCGATGCGCGCATTGGGGTCCATCGGATGGCCCGCATAGCCGCCATTGAACGCGACATCGAGCGTCACCGGCTTCGTCACGCCATGCATGGTGAAGTCGCCCGTGACCCGCGCGCTCGTCGCGCCCGTCATCTCGATGGATGTCGATTGGAAAGTCATCTTTGGATATTTCGCCGCGTCGAGCCATTGCGCGCCGCGCAGCGCGGCGACGAAGCCCGCGGGCGGGTTGTCGCACTCGATGGACGCGGGATCGATGGTGACGGAGAGACGGGCCGCGGGCGGATTGCGCGGATCGCCTTCGAGTTTCGCGTCGTAGCGCGTGAACCGTCCGGTGAAGTAGGAGAAGCCGAGATGATCGACGCGGAAGATGATGCTCGTGTGAGACTTGTCGATCGTATAGACGCCGGCCGGAACCGGCTCGGTGGCGGCCGGGGCGGGCGCCGCGGGTGCTGCGGGCGCCGTCTCCTTCGCGGCATCGGCCGCTCGCGCAACGGAGATGTTCGCTCCGAGCGCGGCGCAGACGAATGCCGCGAGAATGATGCGCTTCATGCCGCGCTTGCCGGATTGCGCGCTGCCAGCACTCTCAAGTCCGATATCCATTTTGCCGTCTCCCCTTGGCAACTGTTCGCCGCGTCCATTGCGGCGCGCGCTCGTGCCCGAGCGGTGCCTTACGATGCTTGCTCGCAATTGATCATCCAGGGCGTGCCATAGCGATCGACCACCATGCCGTAGCGCGCGGCCCAGAATGTCTGCTGGATCGGCATGCGTACCGTGCCGCCTTCCGCCAGCGCGTGAAAGATGCGTTCCGCTTCGGCGGTCTTCTCGACATTGAGGCAGACCGATATGCCCTGCGCCTTCTCGAAATGCTCGGCCGGCGCGTCGGACCCCATCAGGATCGTATCGCCCACGACGAGACGCGCATGCATGATCTTGCCGCGCCATTCGGGCGATACTTGCTCGGCCATGGGCGAACCTTCATGCGTGAACATGGCTTCGATCCTGCCGCCCAGGCACTTCTCATAGAATCTGAAGGCTTCCTCGCATGTGCCGTCGAAATTGAGATAGGGGTTCAGTTTCATATGCGTTCCTCCCGTATAGCGATTATGGCTGAGTAAGGGGATCTGGTGCCCTTCAGAGCTTCGCCAGATAGGCGGCGAGCTGGTCCCAGCTCCCATCGGTTCCCAGTCTCATCCCTTCGAGATTTTCCACGAATGTCCCGCGCTCTTCCTCGGTTGCGTTGATGGGCACGGCGCGATCGGTGACGAGCGTCCTGCCGTCCCGCTCCTCGAACGTCGTGCTGCTCAGAAGCTCGAGCGGCCAGCTTTCGCTCAGCGGATGGCGGGTGATGCCCGCTTTTTCATCCGAAAAGGAAACGACGAAGACGATCCGTTCCGGTTCGACGATTTCGCGGTATACCCATTTGCCCCACATCGTCTCTCCCGTCGGCGCCCTCATGCCATAATGGAATATTCCGCCGGGGCGCAGATCGACCTTGCAGGCGAGCATGGCGAAGCCCGTCGGTCCCCACCATTCGTTCAGCCGCTCGCTTTCCGTGAAGGCGCGCCACACGACGTCGCGCGGCGCGTCGAACATACGTGCAAGGACGAATTCGCTCGTGGCGGCCGCGCCGCTCCTGTCGTTCGCGTTCATGCCTGTCCACCCCGTGCCCGCATGGCGCGCAGAAGATCGTCCAGCCTGTTGAAGCTGCTCGACCAGCCGCCGCGATGTCCGTCGCGCTCGGCGGTGGAGGGCAGGAATTCCTGCCGGAAGAACATCTTCGTCCTGTTGCCTTCCTCGGCAAAGGTCACGGTCACCAGTGTCTCATGGCCATGGGCGGGGTGTTCCTTGTCCCATGCGAAAGTGTAGACGAGCCGTTCCGGCGCGACGACCTCGCGGTAATGGCCGCCCTGCCAGAGATCGACGCCTCCGGCGACCGGCCGCAGGCAGGCGCGCCAGGCGCCGCCCGGCCGCACATCCATTTCGACATGGATGGCCGGATGATGGCGCGGGCCGATCCATTTTCCGAAGTGCTGCGGGTCGGTCCAGAGCCTGAAGATCAGTTCGCGCGGCGCGTCGAACAAGCGCGTGATCTCCAGCACCGTGTCGGCATCAGCCGTTGCGTCCATGCTCGTCCTCCTTCGCCTGAATTTCGCGCAGATAATCGTCAAGCCGGTCGAAGCTCTGTTCCCAGAACCGCCGGTAATGCTCGATCCACTCGGCCGCTTCCTTGAGCGCGCCGGGCGCTATCCGGCAGGGCCGCGACTGGGCATCCCGCCCGCGCGAGATGAGCCCTGCGCGCTCCAGCACCTTGAGATGTTTTGAAATGGCCGGAAGGCTCATCTCGAACGGCCTGGCAAGCTCGCTCACCGATGCTTCGCCGAGCGATAGCCGCGCGAGAATGGCCCGCCGCGTGGGGTCGGAGAGAGCCGAGAAGGTGGAGCTGAGGCGATCCGTCGACACTTTGCAATGAACCTGCTGGTTAAATAACCGATCGGTTAAATAAATCTGTCGCAGCGGCGAGTCAAGATTCGTGATGTGGCGGCGTGGAAAGGCCGGTCAGGCTCCGAGCAGCGAGCGGATGCGGGCAAGCGCCATGGCAGGCGCCGCGGCTTTCTCGCCGAGCGTTCCGATGCGTTGGGGAAGGGTCGCAATCACTTCGCGGCGGCGCGAGGCGCTCATCGCGCTCCATTGCGCGATCTCGTCGATTGTCCGTCCGCAGCCTGTGCAAAGGCGGCTTTCCGCGTCCATGACGCAGACATTGATGCAGGGTGAGGCAATCGGAGGCAGGGCCGTCACGTCATTTTCTCATTCTATGGCGGGTGCGGGCAGGGTATAGCAACGCAATCCCCCCGCCCAGCCGCTCAAGGCGAGACAAATCAAAATGACCCGCTCCATCACTGGCCTGCCTTTCGATGACATCCGCGATCTGCTTGCAGCTCTTCCTGCCGGCGACCGCGATTCCGCTGCCGCCGTTCATCTGCGCAATCGCAATCTCGTGAAGCCCGAAGGCGGTCTGGGGCGCCTCGAAGAGATCGTGGAATGGCTCGCTCGCTGGCAGGCACTGGCGAAGCCCTCGGTGCATCGCCCGCTCGTCGCGATCTTTGCCGCGACGCATGGCGTGGCGAAGCGCACGACGGGCAAGGCGTTCTGCTCGACGCGCGAGATGGTCGATATTTTCGCGGCGGGCGGCGCGGCCGTGAACCAGCTCGCGCTGGCGGCGAATGCGGGGCTCAAGGTGTTCGATCTCGCGCTCGACATGCCGACGCCGGACATTGCGGAGGAGGCCGCGCTTTCCGAGCCCGCCTGCGCGGCGACGATGGCCTTCGGCATGGAGGCGATTGCGGGGGGTACGGATCTTCTCTGCGTGGGTGCGGAGGGCGTCGGCAATGGCGCGGTCGCGGCGGCGCTCGCCTGCGCGCTTTTCGGCGGCGAGCCCGGCGACTGGACGGAGGACGCAACCGAGGCGGAAATCGTCCGCGAGGCGCTGGCGCTTCATGGCTCCGCGCTCAAGGACCCGCTCGAGGCGCTTCGCCGCGTCGGCGGGCGCGAGATTGCCGCCGTGGCCGGCGCGATCATCGCCGCGCGCTATCAGCGCATCCCCGTCCTGCTCGATGGCTTCGTCACCTGCGCCGCTGCGGCCGTGCTCCAGAAGGCCGAGCCCACGGCGATCGACCATTGCACGGCGGCGCATCGCTCCGGCAGCGCCGCCCATGACCGGCTGCTGGCCGCCCTCGGCAAGCGCCCGCTGCTCGATCTCGGCGTGAGCCTTGGCGACGGCGCGGGCGCGGCGCTCGCCATAACGATGGTGAAGACGGCCGCCGCCGCCTATGCGGGTATGACCACGCGGGTGGAGGCCGGCCTCGTCTGAGCCTTGCCTCGCCTGAATCCTGCCTCGTCGAGGCCGAGCCTGTGTCAAGCCGCCGCTTGACAGCCCGCAATGAAAATGAAATTCATTCGCAACTCATGGCCCGGGCACGGGGCTCCGGCCGGTTTGCGGATGGGCAGAAGCGATGCGAAGGACGGCCGGACTGAGAAGCCGCGGGCTCAAGGCGAAGTTTTTGACCGCGGCGGCGCTTGCCGCCCTGCTTCTTCCTGCCCAGATCGCCCCGGCTTTGGCGTCGGGGCCCGGCGGCGTTCCGGCAAGCTTCGCCTTGCCCGGCGGCGCGGCGCCGACCTATGGCGCTGCGGCAGAAATCGTCTCCTATGTCGACCTCGTGCATCGCTCCTATGAGGAGGCCTATGACAAGGCCGTGGCGATGAAATCCGCCATCGGCGCGCTGCTCGACAAGCCGAGCGAGAGCAATCTCGCCGCCGCCCGCAAGGCATGGATCGCCGCCCATGTCGCCTATTCCCGCACCGAGACTTTCCGCTTCTATGAAGGGCCGATCGACTTCGCCAAGAACGCGAAGGGCGACGAGGGGCCGGAAGGCCGCCTCAACGCCTGGCCGCTCAACGAAGCCTTCATCGATTATGTGAAGGGCAATCCGAAGGCGGGCCTCGTCAACGATCCCTCGATCCCGATCACGGTGAAGAGCATCCGCGAGCGCGATCAGGTGAGCGACGAGGCCGATGTGACGACGGGCTTCCACGCCGTCGAGTTTCTGCTCTGGGGGCAGGATTTGAGCACGAAGGGGCCGGGTGCGCGTCCGGCATCCGACTATGCCTCGGGCGACCCGATCCGCGAGCGCCGCCGCCTCTATCTCTCCACCGTGACGGACATGATCGCCGACGATCTTCTCTGGCTCACGGCGCAGTGGGATGTGCGAAACGCCAATGTCTATGCGAAGAATTTTCTCGCCTATGACCAGCGCGACGCGCTCGGCCGCATCCTGACCGGCATGGCGACGCTCGGCGCCGTCGAGCTTGCGACGGAGCGCATGAGTGTCGCGCTCGATTCCGGCGATCAGGAAGACGAACCCTCCTGCTTCAGCGATACGACGCATCTCGTCTATCGCGCCGACCAGGAGAGCATTTCCAACGTCTATTTCGGCGAGTTCGGCGGCTGGAAGGGCGCGGGGCTCCAGAGCCTCGTCGCCCGTGTCGATCCCGAACTCGACAAGCGCGTCGCGGCGCAGATCAGGAAGACGAGCGCGGCCGTCGCCGCGATCCCCGCGCCGGTGGATCGCATCCTCGCTAGCCCCAAGGGCGGCAAGGAACGCGCGACGATGGAAAAGGCGATCGCCGAACTCGAAGCCCAGAGCACGCTCTTCGTCGAAATCGGCAAGCGGCTCGGCGTCGCCGTGAACATTGCCGCGGAGTAGCCTCATCTTGGAGCCGTCGAAACTCTCATTGCTTCGCGCGGGCGCGCTTGCGGCGGGGCTCATTCTCGCCGGCGGCGCGGTCTCGCATTTCCTCAGCGCGAACCAGGCGGGAGTGGCGCAGCCGGCGGCGGTCCGCGCGATCGAGATGCCGGACCCGATGTCTCCGCCCGGAGGCGACTACACGACCGCTCTCGTGAACCGCATGGCCTTCGCACAGTCGGGGCCGAAGCTCACCACGGCGGAGCGGCGCGACTTCTTCTTCGGCAACAGGCTCTTCAATACGAACTGGACTGCGGCGCCCGGCTCCGTCGAAGCCTTTGACGGGCTTGGTCCTACCTTCAACCGCGTGTCCTGCTCGGGCTGTCACACGCGCGACGGACGCGGCCGCCCGCCGCTCAAAGCGGGCGAGACTTTCGATTCCATGCTGATCCGCCTGTCGCTGCCGGGCAGGGCCGAGGATGGCGGGCCGAAGCCGCACCCTCACTATGGCGATCAGTTCAACGACCGCGCCGTGCTCGGCGTTCCGGCCGAAGGCAAGGTCGAGATGCGGTGGGAGAGCGTGAAAGGCCGCTACGCCGACGGCACACCCTATGAGCTGCAAAGGCCGGTCTTTTCCTTCGCCGATCTCGCCTTCGGCCCGCTGGGCGATGACATCATGATCTCGCCGCGCGTCGCTCCCGCCGTGATCGGCCTCGGGCTTCTCGAATTCGTGCCCGAGAAGGACATAGTCGCGCTCGCCGATCCCGAAGACGCCGATGGCGACGGCGTTTCCGGCCGCCCGAACTGGGTCCCCGATCCCGAGACGGGCGAAAAGCGTCTCGGCCGCTTCGGATGGAAGGCGAACCAGCCGAGCCTTCGCGCGCAGGACGCGGGCGCGGCCAATGGCGATATCGGGCTCACCACCTCCATTCACCCGGTGCAGAACTGCCCGCCGGCGCAGACCGCCTGCCGGGCGGCGCCCAATGGCGGGAGCCCGGAAATCTCCGACGAGTTCCTGGCGAAGCTCGTGCATTACAACCGCACGCTTGCGGTGCCCGCGCGCCGCGCGCCCGCCGACCCGGAGGTCGTCGCCGGGAGCCGCATCTTTGCCGAGATCGGCTGCGCGGCCTGCCATAGGCCGACGCTCAGAACGGGACCGGCGGCGACGCCCATCAGCCTCGCCAACCAGACCTTCCACCCCTATACCGACCTTCTTCTCCACGATATGGGGCCGGAGCTTGCCGACGGGCGGCCGGACTTCGAGGCGAGCGGGAGCGAGTGGCGCACGCCGCCGCTCTGGGGCATCGGGCTCGTCCCTGCGGTAAATGGCCACGACCGGCTTCTGCATGACGGCCGGGCGAGGGGGGTGGCGGAGGCCATTCTCTGGCATGGCGGCGAGGCGGAGGCCGCCCGGGAGCGCTTCAAAGCCTTGAACAGCGCCGATCGCGAGCGCCTCGTCGCCTTCGTCAACTCGCTTTGAAATCGGCCGCACCCGTCCATACGTGCACAGCGAGCCGTGCGTTTCGCATCATTGCGCGGTCTTGCAACGAAGGGGTTTGCGGCTAATATCACGCCCAAAAATGGCGGTCCGCGCGTTGCTGCAGCGGTCCTTCCGCACGTAAATTCGGTAGCCGCGTTTCACCGCGTTCGAGCCTGCCGATCAGGAGGAACATTCGATGGATATGAGCTTCTCGCCGGAGGATCTCGCGTTTCGGGACGAAGTCCGCACCTTCATTGCGGAAAATTATCCGAAAGACCTGAAGTCACGGCGCACGCGCGGCGAGATGACGAAGGAAGAAATCCTTACCTGGCACCGCATCCTCTACAAGAAGGGCTGGGTCGCGCCGCATTGGCCGGTCGAGTATGGCGGCGCGGGCTGGTCGATCACCCAGCGCTATATCTGGAACGAGGAGAATGCGCGCGCCGAGACGCAGCCGCTGCTTCCCTTCGGCCTCGCCATGGTCGGCCCGGTGATCTTCAATTACGGCAACGAGGCGCAGAAGAAGCGCTTCCTGCCGGGCATCCTCTCGGGAGACGACTGGTGGTGCCAGGGCTATTCGGAGCCGGGCGCCGGTTCCGATCTCGCCGGCCTCAAGACCCGCGCCGTGCGCGAGGGCGATCACTACATCGTCAACGGCCACAAGATCTGGACGACGCTTGCCCAGTTCGCGGACTGGATGTTCTGCCTCGTCCGCACCGACCCGAATGCGAAGGCGCAGGAGGGCATCTCCTTCCTTCTCATCGACATGAAGACGCCCGGCATCACCGTGCGGCCGATCATCACCATGGACGGCGCGCATGAGGTGAACGAGGTCTTCCTCGAAGACGTGAAGGTGCCGGCCGAGAACCTCATCGGCGAGGAGAACAAGGGCTGGACCTACGCGAAGTTCCTGCTTGGCAACGAGCGCTCGGGCATTGCGGGCGTCTCGCGCTCCAAGAAGGCGATCGAGCGGCTGAAGTCGATCGCCGCCGCCGAGCTTGTCGATGGCGCGCCGCTCATCAAGACCGATGAATTCTCGCGCAAGGTCGCGGAACTCGAGATCGACCTCGCCGCGCTGGAAGTGACCGAGCTTCGCACGCTCGCCGCCGAGAGCCGGGGACGCGGTCCGGGGCCCGAAGCCTCGATCCTCAAGATCAAGGGCACCGAGATCCAGCAGCGCATCACCGAGCTCACGCTCGAGGCGGTCGGCAACTACGCTTTCGTTCAGACGCCGACGGGTGAGCTGTCAGGCAACGAGTTCGTCGCCGGTCCGGACTATTCGCATGGTTCCGCCCAGAACTACTTCAACATGCGCAAGACCTCGATCTATGGCGGCTCGAACGAGATCCAGCACAATATCATTGCAAAAATGGTGCTTGGCCTTTGACCGGCCGAACGCGCCTCATAGAAACCAGCACATAACGGGAAGGGCTAGACATGGATTTTTCGTTCACCGAAGAGCAGACCCTGCTTCGCAACACGGTGCAGAGCTTGCTCGCCGACAAATATGACTTCGACACGCGCCGCAAGATCGTGAAGTCCGCGGAGGGCTGGAGCCCGGAGATGTGGAAGCAGTTCGCCGAACTCGGCCTGCTCGCCGCGCCGTTCTCCGAAGAGCTGGGCGGCCTTGGAGGCGGCTCCATCGAGACGATGATCCTGATGGAAGAGTTCGGCCGTCACCTCGTCGTCGAGCCCTTCGTCGAGACGGTGGTGCTGGCGGGCGGCTTCCTTCGTGAAGGCGGCAGCAAGGAACAGCAGGAAGCGCATATTCCGGGCATCATCGGCGGCGAGACGGTCTGGGCCTTCGCCTATGCCGAGCCGCAGGGCCGCTACAATCTCGCCGATCTCGCCACCACGGCGAAGAAGGACGGCGCGGGCTATGTCATCAATGGCTACAAGGCCGTCGTCCTCGGCGCGCCCTGGGCGCAGAAGCTGATCATCACCGCGCGGACCTCGGGCGGCCAGCGCGACCGCGACGGCGTTTCGATCTTCATCGTCGACAAGAACGCCCCCGGCGTTTCGACGCGCGATTATCCGACGGTCGATGGCCGCCGCGCCTCCGAGATCACCTTCGAGAATGTGAAAGTCGGCGCCGACGCGCTGATCGGCGCGGAAGGCAAGGGCCTGCCGCTGGTCGAGAAGATCACCGACGAAGCCATCGCGGCGCTCTCCGCCGAAGCGGTCGGCTGCATGGGCGAGCTCAACAAGGCGACCGTCGAATACTGCAAGACGCGCAAGCAGTTTGGCGTGCCGATCGGCAAGTTCCAGGTGCTCCAGCACCGCATGGTCGACATGTTCATGGCTTATGAGCAGTCCGTCTCCATGACCTACATGGTCAATCTGAAGCTGACGGAAGGCGAGGCCGAGCGCGTGAAGGCAGCCGCCGGCGCCAAGGTGCAGATCGGCAAGGCGGGCCGTTTCGTCGGCCAGCAGTCCGTACAGCTTCATGGCGGCATGGGCATGACCGACGAGCTCAATGTCGGCCACTATTTCAAGCGCCTGACGATGATCGACACCCAGTTCGGCAATGTCGACCACCAGCTGAAGCGCTACGCGCAGGCTGCCTGAGCGGCGAGCCGCACCGGACAGGAAAAGAGGCCGTGGATTATCTCCACGGCCTTTTTGTTTGCGTCGTCGCGATTGGGGCCATGCCGGCGCGATCAGGCCGATTTGCGGCCCGATGTCAGGTCGAGCTGGCGCGAGCAGAGGCGCGAGGCAGGGAAGACCGCTTCGGCATGAGTGCCTTCACCGAGCTTGCTCTTCAGCTCGAAGCGTCCGCCATGCACCGAGATGAGGCCCCGCACGATTGAAAGGCCGAGGCCCGAGCCCTTGCCCGGCTGTGCGATGCCGGCCGCGCCCTGCGTGAAGGCATCCATCACGCGCTCGATCTCGCTCTCGGCAATGCCCACGCCCTGGTCGCGGACGCCGAAGCGCAGATCTCCATTGGGCTCGAGCCGGGCGAAGATCGTGACCGTCGTATTCGCCGGGGAGAATTTGATCGCATTGGTGAGCAGGTTGATCCATGTCTGCCGTATGGCGCGGGCATCGGCCCGGAGCATCGGCAGGTCGTGCTCGAATTCCTCGCGGATCGCGACGCGCTGCGCCTGAGCGCGAATTTCGAGCAGGCGGCGGGATTCCTCCGCGATCTGCACGATGTCGAGGTCTTCTTCGTAAATCTGGAACCGCCCCGCCTCGATGCGCGACAGATCGAGAATGTCGTTGATGAGGCCGAGCAGATGCTGTCCCGACACGTTGATGTCGTTGGAATATTCCTTGTAGACCGGCTTCGAGTGCTGCCCGAAGATTTCGGAAGCCATCACTTCCGAAAAACCGATGATCGCGTTGAGCGGCGTTCGCAGCTCGTGGCTCATATTGGCGAGGAAATTCGACTTGGCCCTGTTGGCCTCCTCGGCGCGGGCGCGGGCCGCATCCGATTCACGCTTCGCGCGAAAGAGCTGCTCAATGAGCGCGTTCTTGTCCGATTGCAGATTGAGCGCGCGCGCCATCGCGCCGTTGACCTGATGCGCGAGGCGGATAAGCACCACCGAGAACGCGGCGAGCGCGACCATGACGGCGATATAAAGCAGATCATCATAGGCCATGAGACGCAGTTCCAGCGCGATCATCAGGGGAAGGATCGCGCGATGGAACGCGGGCGCATAGGAGATCGTGACGAGGGTCATGGGGGCGATGGCGATCGCCATCGACGTGATGAGAAAATGTTGGTGGATGGGGCTGTCTGGCGCCCAGAAGAAGTAGAGCGAACTCGCGCAGATGAGCGACAGGAGCAAAGTCAGAAAGCGGAACAGCTTCGCCCATTTCTCGACATCGCCGAGCGGCACATCCATGGCGAGGAAGCGGCGCACGAGATACTGGTTGATCACGTGGAGCGTCAGTATGGCCGCGAGCCAGCCTGCAAGCGTGGGCCAGGCGACGACGCCCCCAAAGCAGGAGACGAAGGCGATGACGAGCAGCGGAAAGCCGACCGGGATGATGGTCTGCGGCTGAAGGAAGGATCGCAACTGGGCGAGATGAGCCTCGCTCGACAGCGCGGTGTGATGGCCGGAGAGCGCAGTCGTCGCATATGCGATCAGCTTCTGGCGCAGGCCGTCAGCAGCCGAACTCGCGGGAGCGTCTTTTCTGCTCGCGCCGCGGCTGGATTTCCGCAACGCGCTTGCCCATTCCATGCGTATCTGCCCTGTCGATGCGGAAGGAAGAAGCGCCTCCATCCGCCAGCCGTCGAATCTCCGGCTTTCCGTTGGGGCGCAGGGTCGGCTAAAATTCTTAACAAGGCTTTCCGACTCTTGGTTAAAGCCAATAAATCCGGGAGGGAGTTTCAGTGAAATTCGTCGCCATCCATAAGTGGCGCGTGCCCGTCGGGACGCGCCCGCAACAAGGAGTCCTTTAAATGAGCGATGCGTTGATCTTTGAGAAAAAGGGTCATGTCGTGACCCTGACGATCAACCGACCGGAAATCCGCAATCCGCTGGGTGCTGCCGATGATCCGGAGAACTTCTCGGCCGCCGCGGCACGCATCAATGCCGACCGCGATGTTCGCTGCGTCATCCTTACCGGAGCCGGCAAGGCATTTTCGGCGGGTGGCAACGTCAAGGCGATGCGCGAAGGGGGAGAGGGGTTCGGTGGCCCCGGCACGCATATTCGCGAGCGCTACCGCAACGGCATCCACCGCATCGTCCGCTCCGTCTGGGGCATCGAGGTGCCGGTGATCGCCGCCGTCAACGGGCCGGCCATCGGCCTCGGCAATGACGTCGCCTGCCTTTGCGATACGCGCATCGCCTCGAGCAGCGCGATCTTCGGCGCGACCTTCCTCAAGATCGGCCTCGTGCCCGGCGATGGCGGCGCATGGCTCCTGCCGCGCATCATCGGCATGGCCCGCGCCTCGGAGCTTCTCTACACGGGCGATACGATCGACGCGAACACCGCCCGCGAATGGGGCCTCGTGTCCGAGGTCGTGGCGGCCGACGAGCTGATGCCGCGCGCCCAGGCCCTTGCCGAAAAGATCTGCGGTCAGGCGCCTGACGTGCTCCGCATGACCAAGCAGCTCCTCAGGCAGGGCATGATGACGAGCTTCGACAACATCATGGAGCTTTCGGCCTCCATGCAGGCGCTCGCTCACCATAGTGCCGATCACAGGGAGGCGCTGGACGCCTTCTTCGAGAAGCGCGCGCCCAATTACAAGGGCGAGTGAGCTGTTCATCCCTGAACGGGGAGGGGGGATCAGGGCCGTTGATGAGACGGCCCGATCCTCCTAAAGTCCGGGTCAACCAGACAATATGACAGGGAGCCTGAGATGAGCACCATCGGCGTCGTCGCCACGATCAATGTGCAGCCCGGCAAGGAAGCCGAGTTCGAGCGGATCTTCTCCGATCTGCGTGCCAAGGTGCGGGCCAATGAGGCCGGCAACCTTCAGTATGATTTCTTCAAGGTGAAGGACCAGCCGACCTATGTCGTCTTCGAGCAGTATGCCTCGCAGGATGCGCTGGCGGCGCATGGCGCGTCGGAGCATTTCAAGGCTGCGGGCCCCGCGCTTGGCGGCGTGCTCGCCGGGCGTCCCACTATCCAGTATCTCTCCAAGGTCGAGTGAGAAACCATGGATCTGAGCTTCAGCAAGGAAGATGAAGCCTTCCGCCTCGAAGTGCGGAAATTCATCGAGGAAAACTACACCGCCGACATTCGCGCCAAGCAGGCCCGTTCGAAGCATGGCTATATCGACAAGGAAAGCCATGTGAAGTGGCAGAAGGCGCTGGCGAAGAAGGGCTGGCTCGCGCCGAACTGGCCGCAGGAATATGGCGGGCCGGGCTTCACCCGTTCGCAGAAATATATCTTCGACGTGGAGATGGGGCGCGCCGGCGTTCCGCACACGGTCCCCTTCGGTCCGACCATGGTGGCGCCCGTCATCATGAAGTTCGGCACGCCGGAGCAGAAGAAGCGCTTCCTGCCGGATATTCTCGAAACCAACGTGCTCTGGTGCCAGGGCTATTCGGAGCCGGGTTCGGGCTCGGACCTCGCCTCGCTCCAGACCAAGGCCGAGAACAAGGGCGACCACTACCTCGTCAACGGTTCGAAGATCTGGACCTCGGTGGCGCAGTGGGCGGACTGGATCTTCTGCCTCGTGCGGACCTCGAAGGAGGGCCGGCCGCAGGAAGGCATTTCGTTCCTGCTCATCGACATGAAGACGCCGGGCATCAAGGTCGAGCCGCTGGTGCTGCTCGACGGCACGCCCGCGCCGCATCAGGAAGTGAACCAGGTCTTCTTCACCGATGTGAAGGTTCCCATCGAGAACCGCATTGGCGAGGAGAACAAGGGCTGGACCTACGCCAAGTATCTGCTCGAGTTCGAGCGCGGCAATCCCTATTCGGCGGGCCTCTACCGCGCGCTGAACAAGGTGAAGAAGATGGCGAAGGAAACGCAGATCGACGGTCATTCGCTGGCCGAAGATCCGGCGTTCCAAGCGCAGATCGCCGATCTCGAGGCGCAGATCACGGCGATGGAATTCACCGAGCTTCGCATCTTCTCGGCGCTGTCGACGGGCGGCAATGTCGGCCCTGAAAGCTCGCTCCTGAAGTGCCGCGGCACCGAGTTGCAGCAGGCCGTCTCGCAGCTCGCCGTCGAGGTGCTCGGCAACTATACGCTGCCCTTCGTTGAGGACGGTCTTGCCGAGACGAACCAGCCGGATGTCGGCCCCACCAACGCCTTCACGGTTGCGCCTTACTACTTCTCGCTCCGCAAGGCTTCGATCTATGCGGGCTCGAACGAGGTTCAGCGCAATATCATGGCGAAGGCCGTGCTCGGGCTTTGAGCGCCGCAGCCGACAAAGTGACGATCAGAATGGCGAGCGCCGGAGACATTCCGGCGCTCGCTCGCGTTTGGCACGACGCATGGCATTCGAGCCATGCGACGCTTGATCCCGATGTCGCCGCGCGCCGCCCCTTGCGCTTCTTCGAGGAGCGCATCGGAACGGCCATCGGCCATTGCGCCGCGGCCTGCGTCGAGGGCGAGGTCGTCGGCTTCTCGAGCTGGGAGGGGGGCGGCATCGCACAGGTCTTCGTGCTGCCCGCATGGCACGGGCGGGGCGTCGCGGCGCTTGTGCTCGACGCGGCCGAGAAGGCGCTTGCCGCGGAAGGACATTCCCGCATCTGGCTTCAGTGCCGCAAGGGCAACGATCGCGCCCGCGCCTTCTACGAAAAGCATGGCTGGGCAGTCATGCGCGAGGACGATCACAGCCTCGGCCATATGGAGGGGCGAAAGCCCGTCATCGTCTGGCGGCTCGAAAAGCGGCTCCAATGAAAAAGGAGAGCCTTTCGGCTCTCCTTCTCAATTCGTCTCTCTCGAAAGCGGCAATTACTTGCCGCCGGTCGCCAGCTTGAAGAACTTGCCGGTCTGCTCGCCACCCATGAAGTGCGGCGCGGCATTCGAGAAGTCGGTGATCTTCGCCCAGTTCTCGGCCACCTTCTCGGCGGTGAGACCCTCGCGGCCGAGGAAGACGCCTTCCGATTCCTCGATGCGCGCAGCGGCGAAAACGCCCGCGCCCGCGCAGAGGATCATGCCTGTCGGCGCATCTTCCGACACGAGATACATGACGCCCGGCGTCACCGCTTCCGGCGTCAGCATCTGTTCGGCTTCCGGCGGCATGAGGTCCGAGGTCATGCGCGTATAGGCGACAGGCGCGAGCGCGTTGCAGCGGATATTGTCCTTCTGGCCCTCGAGCTTCAGCGTGTTGATGAAGCCGACGACGCCGAGCTTCGCCGCGCCGTAATTGGTCTGGCCGAAATTGCCATAGAGGCCGGTCGAGGAGGTCGTGACCATGATGCGGCCATAGCCCTGATCCTTCATGATCTGCCAGACGGCCTTGGTCGGCTTCACCGTGCCCATGAGGTGCACATCGACGACGAGCTGGAAGTCGGAAACCTCCATCTTCGCGAACGACTTGTCGCGCAGGATGCCGGCATTGTTGATCAGGATGTCGATGCGGCCGAAAGCGTCCATGGTCTGCTTGACCATGTTGGCGACGCCGGCATCGTCGGTCACGCTCGAGCCGTTGGCGATCGCTTCGCCGCCCAGAGCCTTGATTTCGTCGACGACCTTGTTCGCCGCGTCCGACGAGCCGCCCGAGCCGTCGCGCGCGCCGCCGAGATCGTTGACGACGACCTTCGCGCCGCGGCGGGCGAGTTCCAGCGCATGGCTCCGGCCGAGGCCGCCGCCCGCGCCGGTCACAATGGCGACCTTGCCGTCAAAACGAATGCTCATGGGTCTGATCTCCCGTCAGGTGTTGTGAAAGGGCTCGCCCCGGATGAGGGCGGCCGCGCGGCACCCGTCTGGACCGGGGCCGGGTTCGGGGGTGACTTTGTGCACAATGCCCGGTAAAGGGTCAAGGGAATGAGAGGCGGTCCGGCGGGGGGCGGGCCCCTCCGGCGTTCCACAGGCCCGGCCCCCCTTGGATGGGCCGCCTGCCGAATATTCCGCCGGAGTTCTCATGTCCCTGGCCTCCCTGCAAAGCGCTCTCGGCATCGCCGTCATCGTCGCGATGGCATGGGCGCTGAGCGAGCGCCGCGCCGCCTTTTCGCTGCGGCAGGTCGCGGTCGGGATCGGCCTTCAGATCGGGATCGCGCTGCTCCTGCTGAAGCTGCCCGTGGCTCGCGCCGGACTTCTCGCGCTCAACGATGCGGTCGATGCGCTGACCGAGGCGACGCGGGCCGGAACTGGCTTCGTCTTCGGGTATCTCGGCGGCGGCCCGGCGCCCTTCGAGATCACGAACCCGGCCAATGCCTTCGTGCTCGGATTTCAGGCCCTGCCGCTCGTCCTCGTCATGTCGGCGCTCTCGGCGCTGCTCTGGCACTGGCGCGTGCTGCCTGCCATCACGCGAGGCTTCGCCTTCCTGCTTCAGAAGAGCATGGGGATCGGCGGGGCGGTGGGGCTCGCCTCCGCCTCCACCATGTTCGTCGGCATGGTCGAGGCGCCGCTCCTGATCCGGCCCTATCTCGAGCGGCTGACGCGCGCCGAGCTCTTCATGATGATGTCGGTGGGGCTTGCCTCCGTTTCCGGCACGGTGCTGGTGCTTTACGCAAGCGTGCTCGATGCCGTCGTGCCCGGCGCGCTCGGGCAGATCCTCATCGCCTCGCTGATCTCGCTTCCCGCAGGCATCACGCTTGCCCGCCTCATGGTGCCCGAGGAAAAGGGCTTCACGGGCACGGGCGTCGCCGGCGATCAGCCGCTCATCGACTATGAAAGCAGCATGGATGCGGTGACGCGCGGCACGGTGGACGGGCTCCATCTGCTCCTCAACATTCTCGCCATGCTCGTCGTCATGGTGGCGCTGGTCGCGCTGGTCAACATCATGCTCGCCGCGCTTCCCGACCTCTGGGGCGCGCCGCTCACGCTTCAGCGCATGATGGGCTGGGCCTTCTCGCCGCTCGTCTGGCTCATGGGCGTACCCGCCGCCGAGATGCAGACGGCGGGGCAACTCATGGGAACGAAGACCATCCTCAACGAGTTCCTCGCCTATATCGAGCTTGCGCAACTGCCGCCGGGCACGCTGAGCCCGCGCTCCTCGCTCATCATGGTCTATGCGATGTGCGGCTTCGCCAATCTCGGCAGCGTGGGGATTCTCATCGGCGGGCTGACGGCGCTGGCGCCCGCCCGGCGCTCCGACATCGTGGCGCTCGGCACGCGCGCCATCGTCTCGGGCACGCTCGCGACCTCCATGACGGGCGCGGTGATCGGCCTCATCGCCTGAGCGCATGAGGATTTGACGGCGGCGCCCATGGGGTACGGTCCGGGCGCCGCCGTCCGCGCCTCGCTCCCGCACCCGAATGAGACGAGGAGGAGGGCGCAGCCGGACATGGTTGGGGGGTCCGGCAGGCTGACCCTAAGTCTTCCCGCATGAACGCAGGCTGAAGGCGCGAAGACCGTTGAGTTCGGCGACGGCCCGATAGTAAGGTTGGTTTACTAACTATCGGGAGGGGGACGGAATGGACAGCGCGGCGCGCCGCAGGCTCGGAACATGGGAGCTTTTCGCCTATGGGCAACTCGTCGTGCCCATGGCGGTTATCGGGCTGCCGCTTGCGATCTACATTCCGCCTTTCTATTCGGGAACGCTGGGGCTCAACCTCGCGGATATCGGCTTCATCCTCATGCTGGCTCGCCTCGGCGATGTCATCATCGACCCCTTTGTCGGCCGCTGGAGCGACCGCACGCACACGCGCTGGGGGCGGCGGCGGCCCTGGGTGGTGGGCGGCTCGCTGGTGATGATGGTCTCGGCCATCATGCTCTTCGTGCCGCAGGGCGGCGTGACGAACCTCTACCTCCTGTTCTGGATCTCGGCGATCTATCTCGGTTACACGCTGATCGAGATTCCCTATGGAGCCTGGGGCGCCGAGCTTTCCGACGACTATCACGAGCGCAACCGCATCACCGGCAGCCGTCAGATCTTCCTGCTGATCGGGCTTCTCGTCGCCATCACCGTGCCCATCGTGGCGAGCAAGGCGGGCGATGCGGGAGCATCGGCGAGCGCCGCGTCGCGTCCTGCCATGGCGGCGCTTGGCTGGCTCACAGCCGGCATGCTGCCGATCTGTCTTCTCGTGCTGTTGCGCTCCGTGCGCGAGCCCGCGGCGAGCCTCAGCACGCCGATCTCCTTCGTTGCGGGCATGCGGGTCGCCATGCGCAACGGGCCGCTGCGGATCGTCCTTGTCACGGTCATCCTTGGCTCGCTCGCAGGCTCCATCAATGCCGGCGTCGCCGTGCTTTTCTTCGAGCATGTCGCACGGCTTGGCGCGAACAGTTCCATCCTGATCTTCGCGCTCTTCGCGGCGGGCGTCGTCGGCTCGCCCTTCTGGGTCAATGTCGGCGGGCGCATCGGCAAGCACAAGGGAATAGGCGTGGCGGGCTTTGCGAGCCTCTTTGCCTTCGCCTTCGTGCCCGTCGTCATCTACTGGGTGGAGCCGACGCATCCGGAGGCGGTCTTTCCGGCGCTTCTCGTCATTACCATCATTCAGGGGCTGACGATCGGCGCGGCGCCCATTCTCGGCCAGTCGATCCTCGCCGATGTCGTCGATCTCGACACGCTGAAAAGCGGCGAGCAGCGCACCGCCTTCATGTTCGCCTTCCTCGCCATGGTGCGGAAGATTTTCGAGGCGGCGGGCGTCGGCATCGCGCTGCCCGTTCTCGCCTGGATCGGCTTTGATCCGCAATCGAGCAGCAATAGCGGCGTGGCGCTCTTCACGCTGACATCGCTCTATTGCCTCGTGCCGTTGTCGCTCTGGATCGTCTCGACGATCATCATCTGGAACTATCCGATCACGCATGAGCGGCAGGTGCGGCTCAGGGCGGCGCTCGACCGGCGCACGGCGCGGCGCGCCGCCATGAAGCCCGCGGACTAGGCGAGGCCGAAGGCTTCGGCGAGAAGCTCGTAGGAGCGCACGCGATCCTTGTGATCGTAGGTGATCGTCAGGATGACGAAATCGTCGACGCCATATTCCTCGCCCATGCGAAGGAGGCGGCCGCGCACCTGTTCGGGCGTGCCAGTGATGCCGCGCCGCTCGACGGCGCGGAGCATGACCTTCTCTTCCTCCGTATAGGGATAGGCGAGCGCGTCCTCGACGGACGGGAAGGCGCCCGCGCGATTTTGCAGGAGATGCAGCACCCAGAGATTGCGCGAGGCGGAAATCCTGCGCGCTTCTTCTTCCGTTTCGGCGACCGTCACCGAAACGCCGATCGCGCCGCGCGGCGACGAGAGATGGCGCGACGGCCTGAAGTGCCGCCGGTAAAGATCGAGCGGGGCCGTGCCCGCATCCTGATTGATGAAGTGGGCGAAGCAATAGGACATGCCGAATTGCGCGGCGTGAACGGCGCCGTCGCCGCCCGAGCCGAGCATCCAGAGTTCGGGCATTCCGGGTCCGCGCGGCGTCGCGTGGATGCCCGTATAGGGATGGCCGTCCGGAAAGCCGCCGGCCTCGCCCGAAAGCCCCGTCGAATCCTCGAGGAACTGGATGAGGAGTTCCACCTGCTGCGGAAAGACCTCGATGCCATAGGCCTGCGGCCCCGGCTGGAGCGCGCGCACCGTCCTCTGGTCGGCGCCCGGCGCGCGGCCGACGCCGAGATCGATGCGGCCGGGATGGAGCGTTTCCAGCAGTCTGAAAAGTTCGGCCACCTTGAGCGAGCTGTAATGCGGCAGCATCACGCCCGCCGAGCCGACGCGGATGCGGCTCGTCCGCGCGGCGACGGCCGCGATCATCAGTTCGGGCGCGGAGCCGGCAAAGGAGTTCGTGTTGTGGTGCTCGGCGAGCCAGTAGCGGCTATAGCCGAGCCGCTCGGCATGGGCAGCGAGATCGAGCGTATTGGCGACCGCCTCCGCCGTGCTTCCGCCCCGCCTGATCGGCGACTGGTCGAGAATGCTCAGTGTCACCATGCGCCGAAACTCCCTTGAGCCGCCCTCAGGGCCTGCGCTTCACGCGCTTCACGATGCCGCTGAAGTTGAGGAGGATGCGTTCGCCTTCCTCCTCGCGGGAATAGACCTGCCCGCGCAGAAAGACCATGCTTCCCGTATTCTGTACCACCTCGCCGCGCGCCTCGACGATGGTGCCCGCGCGGCCCGCCGCCGTAAACTCTGCATTGAAGGAAACCGTGACCGACGGCCCCTCGAGAACGTCGCTGCCGATCGCGAACAGCGAGAAATCCGCGAATGTCATCAGCGCGCCGCCATGAAGGAACCCGCCGCCATTGCAATGCGTCGGCGTCGCCTCGAAGGCGCAGATGACTTCGCCCGTTTCCGTTCTCTTGAAGAAGAACGGACCCGCGTGATCCTCGAACGGATCGGTGCCATCCCAGCTCTGATAGCCCGTAAGTCTTTCGCCCGGAATCTTACCCATTACATCCGCCTGTCTCGTGAATTGATTTGCCGGGCTTGTAGCAGGAATTGGCGGCATTCCGAAACTTTCGATCGGCCTCGAGGCGCGCCCGCCGCGTGGCGCTGCAGCAGTCTCGATGGTTAAGCGGTTCGCAACGAGTTTTGTTCATCATGCAACATTGTTGCATTGGGTCGAGCGTGAGAATATGGGCGGAAACCTTCAACTGATCGCGAGCGCTGGCGCGGACAAGGGCGGGTTTCGCCGGCTCAGGGATCTGCGCGAACCGGTCCCGACCGCCATGCTCGACTACTGGACGAAGAAGCGCGGCGACCGGCTCATGCCGCGGCCGGACGAAATGGATCCGGTCGAATTTCCCGCCCTGCTGCCCAACATCATCGTTCTTCAGGTCGCCTATGATCCGATCGAAATCACCTATCGACTGATGGGCGAGGAGACCATTCAGGCGAATGGCGGCAATTTTCGCGGCCGGACGGTTCGCTCGCTGGATGAGGTCAGGCCCTTTTTCGGATCGATGCTCTTCGAGTTCTACAAATGGGTCGCACTTGCCCGCCGGCCGGTCGGCGCGGGCGGAAGCATGGAATTCGCCGGGCGCGGACTCATGAATTTCGAGGCCGTCTATCTGCCGCTCTCGACGGATGGCGAGCGGACCGACCGCATTTTCGGCGCCACCGCCTATGCGCCGATTTCCGCCCTGGAGCGGCTTCGCACGGAAATATCCACGATCTGAGGCAACCGGCCGCTCCTGGGGCTTTGCCTCGCGGCCTCCCTCCGGCTAAATTCCGCTCCGTCCCGATATTTCACGAAAAGACGGAGCTGACATGGCCCTCGATGCCGAAACTCGCGAGCAGTTGATCTCTTCCGTGCGGCGTTTTGTCGATGAGCGGCTGCGGCCGATCGAGGACAAGGTTTCCGAAAACGACGCCGTGCCCGACGATGTCATCGAGGAGATGAAGGAAATCGGCCTTTTCGGCATTTCCGTTCCGGTCGAATATGGCGGCCTCGGCCTCAGCATGGAGGAGGAATGCCTCCTCATGTTCGAAATGGGTCGTACATCGCCTGCATTCCGCTCCGTGTTCGGCACCAATGTCGGCATCGGCAGCCAGGGCATCGTCATGCATGGCCGCGACGACCAGAAGGCCCATTGGTTGCCGAAGATCGCCAGCGGCGAGGTCATCATCAGCTTCGCGTTGACGGAGCCCGAGGCGGGCTCCGACGCCGCGTCGCTTCGCACCACCGCGATCCGCGACGGCGACCACTACATCGTCAACGGCACCAAGCGCTACATCACCAATGCGAACAAGGCGCATGCCTTCACGCTCATGGCGCGCACCGATCCGAAGACGCCGGGCGCCAAGGGCGTTTCGGCCTTTGTCGTGCCGCGCGACATTCCGGGCATCACCATCGGCAAGCCCGAGAAGAAGATGGGCCAGCAGGGCGCGCATATCTGCGACGTGATCTTCGACAATGCGCGCATCCCGGCCGACTGCCTTCTCGGTGACAAGGAGGGCAGGGGCTTCGTCACCGCCATGCAGGTTCTGGAGCGCGGGCGGCTTCACATTTCCGCCGTCTGTGTCGGCGTTGCGGACAGGCTCGTCGAGGATTCGACCCGCTACGCGGCCGAGCGCAAGCAGTTCGGCGCGCCCATCGGCAATCTCCAGCTCGTTCAGGCGATGCTCGCGGATTCGAAGATGGAAGCCTATGCCGGCCGCTGCATGGTACTCGACGCCGCGCGCCGCCGCGACGCGGGCGAGGATGTGGCGACAGAAAGCTCCTGCGCCAAGCTCTTCTGCTCGGAAGCCGTGGGCCGCATCGCCGATCGCGCGGTGCAGATTCATGGCGGCGCGGGCTATGTCGCCGATTATGGAATCGAGCGCTTTTATCGCGATGTACGCATCTTCCGCATCTATGAGGGCACGAGCCAGGTGCAGCAGGTCATCATCGCCCGGAACATGCTGAAGGATGTCGGATAAGCGACCATCTCATTCGCGCGTTACGCCGCTCGAGCGGCTGGTTGCGGATATCCGCGCCTGCCGCATCTGCGTCGATGAGCCAAAGGGCAGGCCGCTGCCACACGAGCCGCGGCCCGTCCTGCAGGTCTCGTCCGCCGCACGGATCTGCCTTGCCGGACAGGCGCCGGGAACGCGGGTGCATGCGTCCGGCCGCCCCTTCACCGACCCGAGCGGCGACCGCCTGCGCGAATGGATGGGCGTCACGCCGGAAGAATTCTACGACCCCGAGAAGATCGCGATCCTGCCCATGGGCTTCTGCTTTCCGGGGCAGGACGCGAAGGGCGGCGATCTTCCGCCGAGGCGGGAATGCGCGGCCCGCTGGCGCCAGCCGCTTTTTGCCGAACTGCCGCGGATCGAGCTGACGATCCTTGTCGGCCAATATGCGCAAGGCTGGCATCTGGGGCCCGCGCGCAAGGCGAGCCTCACCGAAACGGTCGCCTCATGGCGCGAATATGCGCCGCGTGCCATACCGCTGCCACATCCTTCATGGCGTAATAACGCATGGATCAAAAAGAACCCGTGGTTCGAGGATGAAGTGCTGCCTTATCTGCGCCGCGAGGTTCGCCGCTTGATGGGACCTGGAAAATGAGACGTCTGCTGCGCCTCGCGCTTGGCGCCGCTCTTGTCGCGATGGTCAACATCGGCTGCGCGCCGCGGCTGATGGCGACGGGCGATCCGGCGTTCGCGCCGAGGATCGAAGGCCGGAGCGTCGTCACTTCCGATGGCGCGCGGCTGCCACTGCGCGTCTGGCAGGCGGCGGCGCCGCGTGCCGTCATCATCGGCGTGCATGGCTTCAACGATTATTCCAACGCCTTCGACATGCCGGGGCAGTGGTTCGCCGATCATGGCGTCACGGTCTATGCTTTCGATCAGCGCGGCTTCGGCGAGGCGCCGGGGCGCGGGCTCTGGGCGGGCGATACGCGCATGGCGGATGATCTCGGCGCGGTGGTCGCGCTGGTGCGGGGCGAGCATCCCGGCCTGCCGGTCTATCTTCTTGGCGAGAGCATGGGCGGCGGCGTCGTCATGCGCGCCTTCTCGCTTCCCGATCGGCCGCGCGTCGATGGCGTCATCCTCGCCGCGCCCGCCGTCTGGGGCTGGCGCTCGATGAACTCCTTCTACGAGGTGGCGTTGTGGACGGGCGCGCATCTCGCGCCCGGCGCGACCGTCAGCGGGCGTGGCCTCGGCTTCCGCGCTTCCGACAATGTGGAGATGCTGCGCGCGCTCGGCCGCGATCCGCTCGTCATCAAGGAAACGCAGATCGGCACGATCTATGGCCTCGTCAATCTGATGGATGCGGCCGCCATCTCGGCGGGGCGGATCAATGTGCCCGTGCTTCTGCTCTATGGCGCGCATGACGAGATCGTGCCGCAGCCGCCGGTAGCAGAAGCCCTTGCCGAAATGCGAAGGGCGGGCGTCGATGTCGCGGCGGCCTGCTATCCGAACGGCTATCACATGCTGCTGCGCGATCTCGAGCGCAAGGCCGTGTGGAATGACATCGCCTCATGGCTCGCCGATCCGCGCGCGCCCCTGCCATCGGGCGCGCAGGATCTGACGCCCTGTCCGAGCATGTCGGCGGCGCGCTAGGACGCCGGTCGCCTCAGCTCGTGCGTGGCTCTGCCGCTATCTCTTCATCCGTAGGCGTATCATCCATGGTTGGTGCCGGTGGCGGTGCCGCCGGCGTTGTCGCTTCGGGTGTTTCGCCGAGGTCCATGTCGATGTTGAACTTCGTGGCGATCTCGCGCTCGATGTCGCGGATGAGATCGGGCACCGCGCCGAGATGCTGCTTCTCGGTACGGAGGATGGAGCGGAAGAGCCGCGCCTTGATGTCGTCGAGGTCGATGCCCGATGCGGCGATGGCCGCCGCGCCCGCGCTCGCCACGATGTCCACCAGCCGGTCGGCGGCGTGGAGCCTGCCCCAGAGATAGTCGTTCTCCCGCGCCCTGCGGCTGAAGAAAGCCGCGAAATGGCCGAGGTCGCGGCCCATCAGCGTCGCGCGCGCGCCGCCCTGGCGGATCGCCTTCGCGTCCTCAGGGCTGATGCGATCGACCTGCACCGTGTCCACATCGTCGAGATCGTTCCACTTGTTGAGGGGCAGGGTGAGCACATCGAAGAAGGCGAAGCCGACGAACGCCTGCAGCAGCTCGAAGCGCGCCTCGTAGGAAAGATAGATCCCGGATATGACCGCGAAGGTCTGGTCGATCACATGATCGGCGCCGACGAGATCGAGCTTCGGCCCGATGCACTCCACGAGCTTGCCGATATCGGCCGCGGTCGGCGCGCCGCTGGCGACGACTTCCTTGCAGAGCGTGATGATTTCGGGTGTGCCGATGCGCTGCGCCGGTCTGCCGCTCAGCAGTTCGAGGCATTCGTAGAGTGTTGTCTTGAACTCGTCGAGCGCGCTCGTATGGTCCGTCTTGTCGCCATATTCGCTATAGAGTTCGTTCAGCCTGCGGATGACGAAACGCATGCGCCGTACACGGTAGCTGAGGTCGAAGTCGCGCAGGAAGCGCACCCAGGACGTCGCCGCAAGGCTCGGCGCCGCCTCGCTGCCGTTTCCGGTCCAGCGCACGGGGAAAATCTCGTTCTCGCGCGCCCAGTCCTCGATGGCGCGGTTGAGGGCGAGCCGCTCGTCCGGCTGGAGCACCAGACCGCTCGCCTCCGCGATGAGTTCGGCAAGCCCGTCGAGAACCGAACGGACCTTCAACTGGATGTAGCCGTCATAGGCATAGCCCGCCTCGACGGCCGCGCGCGTGTTCGCTTCGTCGCGCCAGCGCGCAATGGTACGCGGGCCCGGCGCGATCTGCGGCATCTCGCCGAGGAGGTCGCGGATGCGCATGGCGACATGCGGGCGCGTCGCCGCGACGATCTGGCGATAGCGGCGGATGCGCTCGGAAAGGTGGTGGGCGGCCTCGAGTTCGTCGCGCACAGGCTGGTTGCGCGGAATGTCGGAGAGCGCGCCGCGTATGGTGTGAAAGAAGCCGGGCGGCATGCCGCCGCCTTCGAGGTGGCCGCCCTCGGGGTCGGGGTCGATATAGACGATGCGGCGGTCGACCTCGCGATAGGCCGGCCGCCCGCGTATGGAGGCGATGGCCTCGCCGAATGGCTTGTTGTTGAGGACGCTGCCGTCGATGAAGGATGTCTTGAGCGGATCGGCGCCCGCCCCGATCAGCGGCTTGAAGTTCCGCTCGATGAAATCGCCGCGCGCGGGCCAGTGTTCGTCGCGCGCCTCCAGCACGCGGTCGATCTCGCCGATTTCGGCCGGGGGAAACGCGCCCGGAAAGGCCGAAGTCGCACGCGCCGCGAAGACGAGGCCGGGAACATGCCCGTCGTCGAAATGCGTTTCGGTGCGGCCGCTCGGGTGCTGCCGGTAGGAAAATTTGAAGACGTGGCGGTGTTCGCGTTCCGTGATCGAGGGCGGGTCATGGAGCGGAATGTTCTGGCTGTAGCCGTAGAAGTCCGTCACCGACACGATGAGTTCGAGCTTCTGCCCGAGCGGCAGAAGCGATGCGCCGGGCCGCGCGTCCTTTTCCATGGCGGCGCAGGCATCGAGCAGCATGTTGGTCAGAATGTCGCCGGAGAAGGGTGGATTGAACCAGCGCGAGCGCGTGAAGATGAGCAGCTTCTGCCGCATCTCGGCATCGGGCGCGAACTGGGAGAGCCAGCGATTGTTGAGCGCCCAGAAGAGCGGTCGCATGAACGGCTTGCTCCATTTGCCGGCAAGGTGCTCCTCGTCCATCAGCGCCAGAATGTCGGCCTGTTCGAGCCACATCTTGCGATGCGAGTCGAGTGGCAGGTCATGCGCGAGCGCTCGGGCGAGGAGAACCCCGTTGATGCCGCCCGCCGAGGCGCCCGCGATCGTGTCCACGAAGACGATGAGATCGAGCGTCTGGCCCATGGCGCGCAGAAGCTCGAAGTAGATTTCCTCGGTGTCGCATTCGTGACAGATCGAGGTGTCGAGTTCCGCGAAGGAGGCCGTCTCGCGCCGGCGCGGATCGGGCTCGCCGTGATAGACGCGCGAGGCGCGCACGAGCTTCAGAATCTCTTTTGAGACGCCATGCATATAGACGGCGAGCGATACGCCGCCATAGCAAACGAGCGCGAGTCTAAGTTCCTTCTGTTTCATGCGTTCGGCTGGATTTCTCTAACGCGCCCCGATTCCCTCACAGCCCACTCTAAACGCCCTGGAATGATGGAACATTAATGATGATCGGCGCGAAACGCCGCGACATGACAATTGGGCGCAAAGATACAGAAAATCAATGGCTTAACGAATGATTCCAAATGATGAATCGAAGGGGGTGGCCGAACCTCATGCATTGCTTGAAGTTCCCTTCGCGTTGCGCGCAGCACCCGGCACAGGCCGCGGACACGAGCCTCCGCCGCTTGCCTGAACTGAAACCTGAAGAGGAGGGGAAATGGTGGGCGGTACTGGACTCGAACCAGTGACCCCTGCGATGTGAACACAGTGCTCTACCAACTGAGCTAACCGCCCGCGCGTCCCGGGGAGCATGGCTCCGGGCCGGAGCGTGTCTATAAGCCGTGGCCAATCGGGAAGTCAAGCGGCCCTCTCCGGCGGCGAGGCGAGGCAATAGCCCATGCGCACTATAGGAAGGCGAGATCGGCCCAAATAGGATTCGGCCCTTGTCAGGGGCGGAGGAGCGGGCGTGCGGGTCATCGTTGTCGGCGGCGGAATCGCCGGGCTCGGAGCCGCCTACCGGCTTCGCGAGGCGGGGCATCAGGTCGTTCTGGTGGAGAAGGACAAGGAGCCGGGCGGACGCTGCCGCTCGGTGCAGTGGAACGGCGTCTGGGCCGTGACCGGGGCGCTCGCCTTTCTCGGCGCCGAGACCAATCTGGTCGAGCAGGCGCGCAAGCTCGGCATATACGAGCCCGACGCCCTCTCGGACCTCACCGCCGCGCATAGCTGGAGCGTGCTGGTGAAGCGCGAGAAGGTGGTCGAGTTCGGTGAATTCAACCTCCTCAACGCCGCCAGAAACTCCTTCATCCCGCTGACGGAGAAGGCGCGGCTCCTTGTCGCGATCCCCGCGCTCGTGAAGCAGATAGTGGCGGGCGACCCGCGCGACATCACGAGCAGCGTCGAGTTCGACCATGTGAATGCCTGCGAATATTTCCGCCGCTATTCGCCCGCCTTCGTCGATTATTTTCTCGAGCCCTGCATGGGGCTTTTCTGCGGCTATGGCGAAGACGATTTCTCGCTCGCCTGGCTTCTGTGGGGAGCGTCGGGGCGGCTTGCCTGGGCGAACCATGTCTGGAGCTTCAAGGAGCGCGGCGCCGGCCGCATCACCTGGGAACTCGGGCAATTCTTCGCGCAGGACAGCGGCACCGACTATCGCCTCGGCCATCACGTCCATGCCGTCTATCACGATGCGGAGGCCGTCAGCATCGTCACCAAATGCGGCGACCGGCATGAAACGATTTCCGGCGATGCGCTCGTCATGGCGGTGCCCGGCACGCGCGTTTCCGCGATCATGCCCGAACTCGATGCGATGCGGCGGAGCTTCTTTCAGGGCATCGAATATTCGGGCCACCACATCGCCTATTTCCTGCTTGATCGGCCGAAGGGCTCCCTGCCGACGAGCTACGCGCTTCCGGCGGCTGACGGGTTCCGGCGGACGGGGAATTTCAGGTTCGTCGATCTTGGCAATGGCCGCACATTGGCCCATTCGCAATGGAAGGACTGGGGCTGCCGCCGGCACGCCGATGCGACGGATGACGAATTGCTCGACATCGCATGGGGCGATCTCGTCGACGTGCTGCCGGAACTTGCGGGCACCAGCGTCGCCGATCGTTTCATCTCCCGCCAGCACGAGGCGATCTGCAAGAGGCCGAAGGGCTATATCGGCCGCATCAAGGCGTTCCGCGATCTCGGGCGGCTCGATCGCGTGGCTTTTTGCGGCGACTATCTCACCAACAGCACGGTCGGCCAGTCGCATTGGTCGGGACTGGCGGCGGCCGAGGACCTGATGGCGCGCTACGGCTGATCGCCGGGCGAGGGCGCCGTCACCAGCGCGCAAAGCTCGGTGCGGTTGCGGACGCCGAGCTTGCCGAAGATGGCGCGCAGATGGTTCTTGACGGTCCAGGGGCTCGCGCCGATCAGGCGCGCGATCTCCTTGTTGGCGTGGCCCCTGGCGACATGCCGCACGACTTCCTGTTCCCGCGGCGTGAGCGCGCAGAGCGTGCGGCTCCGGTCACTGGCGGCGGCGCGGCGGCCCGCGCGTTCGCGCGCGACCTCATAGGCGATATCGAGCGCCGGTATGAGCGCATGGGCGAGCCGCCGCTCGGCAAGTGTGAAGTCGCCCGCCGCGCTGTCGCGCACTAGGCTCAGCAGACCGGCGATGTTTGCGCCGTCATGGATCCTCATCGTCATCACATGGCGCGCGCCGCTCGGCCGCAGCATGTCATGAAAATAGTCGCTGCGTTCGAGGCGGTGCGAGGAAACGAGATCGGAAAGGCAGACGACATCCTCGTCATGCGTCGCTGAGGCCGAGGTGAGCCAATGGCGGATGGGGTCCAGCCCCTGAAAGCGCTCGCAATAATGCGTCTTGCACCATGAAGGCCAGTTGATGAAATAGACGTCCTCCGGGCTGGCGCGCAGGGTGAGCGGCGCGCTGCGCCGCCGGTCGACAAAGACCGCCTTCGGAGCGCCGAAAACGCGGTCGAGCGATGCGGCGGCCGCATGGGCGAAATCGGCTGCACCCGATACCCAGCGGATCGGGTCGAGAACCGCGCCGAGAATATGGTCTTCGATCTTCATGCCTCGCCTCCCGAAATCGCTCTTCCGAAGCCTATCAGCATCCGCGCCACGCGAAGCGGCAAAAGGCCGGAGCTTGCCCCCGGGGGTACGGGCATTATGCTGGCGCTCATAAAAACAGCGCAATAAAGGGCAGGGAGAGGAACATGGCGAAGGGCGCGGGCCTGCGGGCCGCAACGACTTTGGCGCGGCTTGCCGCGAGAGGCGCCATGCGCGCGCTTCGCCCGGCGCCGGGGGGCCCCGAGGG
>NZ_JBATUH010000128.1:0-20681 GCF_049671045.1 Parvibaculum sp.
GGCGGCTCCCACGGAGCCGCCCTTTTCATTTGAAGCGCTGGTCATTTGGATCTCCCGGCTTATGGAAAGGGGCGCGTAAAGTTGACGCATGCGTCATTTTACGTATAGCCAGGCCCGCGCTCATATCCATATTCTTTTTGTGAGTTTAAAGCGGCGCCTCTGGACGCCGCCCAACCGCAAAGGGAGAGAGGGGCATGACCGAAGCCCGGCAGATCACGAAGGACAACGCCTATGACGCCGTGTCGCCCGACGATTTCGAGGCGATGATGAATACCGAGCGCTACAATCGGCGCTCGAGCGCTTTCGACAAGATCATCTCGGCCACTCACGACCATTTCTGGGATCCGCTCGACAAGCGCTATATCGACTTCTCCGAGCCCTTCGACATCGAGAACGAGATGCTGATCTCGCCCGATCTCGTGCCGGAGCTGAAGCTGCCCTGCTTCGAGGCGCTGTCGGAAAAGCAGAAGGTGAAGTTCGTCAACGAGACGGCGCACTGGATGATGTCGGCGATCCTGCATGGCGAGCAGGGAGCCCTCAACCTGTCGGCCTCGCTTTGCCACATCCTTCTCGATCCGGGCGCACAGGAATATGCCGCCAACCAGGCGCGCGAAGAGGCCCGCCACGTCACCGCCTTCGCCAAATATGTGCAGTCGCGCTGGGGCAAGCCGCTCCCCGTCGGCGAGACGCTCGGCAACCTGCTCGCCGAGATGGTCAACGCCAAGGAGGTCTACAAGAAGATCGTCGGCATGCAGCTTCTCGTCGAGGGGCTGGCGATGGGCACCTTCGCGACCTTCTTCAACACGGCGCGCGATCCGCTCATCGTCAAGCTCTGCCAGCTCGCCATGACGGATGAAGCCTTCCACCACAAGTTCGGGAAGATCTGGGCCGACCGCACGATCCCGAAGCTCACGCAGGAAGAGCGCGACATCATCGAGGACTGGGCGGCGAACGTCTTCCAGACGCTTCTGTTCAATCTCGTGAACCCCGAGCAGAAGAAGATCCTCTATGCCGAGTTCGGCCTCGACTGGCAGAAGGTGCAGGCCGAGATGCTCGAGGCGGTGACGGATGAAGACCGCCGCGAAGGCATGAAGGACGCGGCCAATGTCTTCCGTGTGCTGGTGAAGACGCTTCTCAAGGCCGGCATCATCACCGAGCGCACGAAGCCCTTCTATGCGATCTATGTCGATATGGAGGAACTCCGGAACGAGGATGACCGCATGGTCGGCGACGACATCGCCGAGCAGGGCATCGCCTTCCTCAAGACCGTGAACTTCGCCGGCAAGAAGACGGCCGTCGCCGCCGAGTAAGTCCGGGCACCGAGCGACACAAGTGGCGACTCTCGGGGGCGGCTCTCAGGGGCCGCCCCTTTTTCGTGCCATCCCGCGCGCGCTGCTGATAGTGTCGCGCGCATGTTGGACACACAGACGGGCAAAGCCCTGCATTCGATCCTCGCGGCCGAGACGGCCGATCTGCCGCCTCCGCCCTGGGATCTTATCGGCGAAGGCGTGTGGGGGAGCGTGCACGATCTCGGCGACGGGACGGTGCTCAAGCTCACCCGCCGCCATGGCGGGCTCGGCTCTGGCGAGGCGCTTCACCTGCGCGAGACGATCGCGCTTTCGGCGCTTGGCGGGCTTGCGACCGATTATGTCAAGGTGCCGCGGCTCATCGCGCATGGCACCTTCGGCAACGCCTATATCGGCTCCGCGCCGCCGCTCGCGGGCTGGTTGCGCCTCACACGTCTCGCAGGCAAGCCGCTCTCGGCAACGAGCCCTTATGGCGCCAGCGGGCAAGCGCGCGACCGGCTCGGCGAGCGGATCGGCGCCGCCATCGCCGACTTCAGCCGGCACGCGACGGAGCGCGCGCAGACAGCAGGGATCAAGCTCGGCGACACGATCGCGCGCACCATCGGGCTTGCCCGCAGCCGCCTCGGCCAGCCGGGGCTTCACGATGCCGCCGACCAGCTCGCAGACGCCTGGGCCGGACAGATCGCCAGGGGCCGCCTCGTCTTCATTCACGGCGACCTCAACACCGATAACATCATCGACATGGGCAACAGGCTCGGCTTCGTTGATCTCGCCGAAGCGGGATGGAGCCTAGCCGAGGCGGATTTCCGCCACCTCGAAGAGACAGGCACATTGCGCGATGCGGTCTTCCGCGGCTATGCAGCGCGCACGGGCAAGAGCCCCGATCTCGACATCTATTACCTCGCCGTCGCCGCCAATGCGCTCACCACAATCGCGCTTCATGGACAGGCGGGCCATCCGCGCGATGCGATGCGCCGGTCAGGCTTCTTTCGTCACTGCATGGAGCGGGCCGGGCTTTCGTGAGGCGCTTGCGGGACCGGGGCGGCCGGGCGTAGCTTCGCCCATGGCCAAATTCAGCGACGAGATCGAGGATTCGTTTCAGGCCTTCGACGGCCGCCAGTCGGCGACGGCGGCGGCCGTGCAGCGCGGCTGCGGGCGGCTTCTCGCGCAGATGAACTATTCCGCGCTGACGGAACTCACGCTCCAGACCGGGCGGCGCGTCGACATCATCGCGCTCGGACCCAAGGGCGAAATCATCATCGTCGAAATCAAGTCGAGCCTCACCGACTATCTCACCGACGGGAAGTGGGAAGAGTATCTCGACTATTGCGACCGCTTCTATTTCGCCGTGCCGCCGGATTTTCCGCGCGAGGTCATTCCCGTCGAGGTCGGGCTCATCGTCGCGGACAAATACGAAGCGGAAATCCTGCGCGAAGGCGAGCATGACGCGCCGCTGCCGCCCGCGCGGCGCAAGGCGCTGACGCTGCAATGCGCCCGCGTCGCCGCGCGGCGCGTCTATCGCTTCCTCGATCCGGAGCAGATTTGACATTGTACGTATAACGTACTGCCGTGAGACGCGATCCGGACCCTCGCGGACAAATGTCGATGCGGATCAAGGATCGGTGGCGCATCTGCTTCCGCCGGGCGGAGAGCGTGCCTATTTCGGCGCGCGCTTGGCGAGGATGCGCTGAAGCGTGCGGCGGTGCATGTTGAGGCGGCGCGCGGTCTCGGAGACGTTGCGGTCGCAAAGCTCGTAGACGCGCTGGATATGCTCCCAGCGCACGCGATCGGCCGACATCGGATTTTCCGGCGGCGTCGCCTTGTCGCCGCCTCGCGCGAGAAGCGCATCCTCGATCGCGTCGGCATCGGAAGGCTTGGCCAGATAATCGACCGCGCCAAGTTTCACCGCGGCGACTGCCGTCGCGATATTGCCGTAGCCCGTCAGCACCACGATGCGCGCCTCGGGCCGGGCCTCCTGAATGGCGGCCACGACATCGAGGCCGTTGCCATCCTCGAGCCGAAGGTCGATCACGGCGAAGGCGGGCTTCCTCGTGCGCGCAAGGTCCTTGCCTTCGCGGATCGTGCCCGCCGACATCACCTCGAAGCCGCGCTGCTCCATCGCGCGGGCGAGCCTTGTCAGGAAGGGCGCATCGTCATCGACGAGAAGAAGCGTCCGGTCATCGGGGATGAAAGGTGCGGCGCCCTGATCTTCTGTCTTCTCTGCCATTTTCTCTTCGCTCGCCTTCCTTCGCGCTCCACGGCGTCATGCCGCTTCCTGTCATGGCGATTTTAGGACGATTGGCCGCAGGGGGCCAACTCCGGGAAACTCCCTAGAACATTTCCCGTTCCGACGGCGTCAAAACGGATGCTCCGGCTTCTCCAATCGTCGCGTTTCCGGACGACATTGGCGCGGAAATGCTTAGATCGAAGCCCGATACCCTTAGGCCGGCATCGGAAAGGCCGATTCTGCCTCGATCGCCTCGCGCGGCCAAACCACGGTGACAACGGCGCCCTGCGTCTCATCGTCGCGATTGGCGATGCCGACACGGGCGCGGCTGCGTTCAAGAAGCGTCTTGGCAATGAAGAAGCCAAGCCCGAGCCCCTCATGCTCGCTTCCGGGCTCGCCGCCCCTTCCCATGCGCGGCGCCCGCGGCCGCGTGGTTACATAGGGCTCTCCCAGCCGCTCGATCACCTCCGGCGCGAAGCCCGGCCCGTCATCGGTGATCGAGATGGCGATGGTCTTTCGGTCGTAGCGGACGGAGAGCGTGACCTCGGAGCGGGCGAAGTCGGCCGCGTTCTCGATGAAGTTGCCAAGACCGTAGAGGATTTCGGGGCGGCGCCAGATCAGCGGCTCGTCGGCATCCGCATCGCCCTTCGCGACCGAAACGGTGAAGCGCACATCCATGTCGCGATGGGGCGCGATGATCTCGTCGAGCAGCACATGAAGCGGCAGGCGCGAATAGATGGCGTCCTCGCCTTTCGGCTCGCGCGAAAGGCGCGAGAGAATGTCCTTGCAGCGCTCGGCCTGGCTTCGCAGAAGCTCGAGGTCGTCTTTCATCTCCGCGGGGTCGATGCCGCCGCGCTGAAGCTCCTTGGCGACGAGCGAGATGGTGCCGAGCGGCGTGCCGAGCTCATGAGCGGCGGCGGCGGCGAGGCCGTCGAGCGCGGAGAGGCGCTGGGCGCGCGCGAGCACGAATTGCGTCGCGGCGAGCGCCGCCGACATGCGCCGCGATTCCTGCGAGATCCGCCAGGCATAGGCCGCCATGAAGCAAAGGCCGAGCGTGATCGCGATCCAGATGCCGAGCACATAGAGCGACGGCATGGCGAAGGGCTCGCCCTGCACCCAGGGAAGCGGCATGTGAAAAAAGGCGAGCAGCGTCACATAGACGATGGACAGCGCCAGAAGCAGGATCGTGCTTCTGAGCGAGAGCGTCGTCGCGGAAATGGTGACGGGCGCCATGAAGAGCAGCGCGAAGGGATTTTCGAGACCGCCGGTCAGAAAGAGCAGAACGGCGAGCTGCATCAGGTCGATGGCGAAATAGGCCGCGGCCTGCCAGTCCGGCAGGCGAATCGTGGTGCGGTAGCGCAGCGTCAGAAAGACATTGAGCCAGGCGGACGCGGCGATGGCGGCGAGGCAGAGCCCGAGAGGCAGCGGAAAGCCGAGCCCCAGATTGACGATGAGCACGGCGAGGAGCTGACCGGCAAGGGCGAGCCAGCGCAGAAGCACCAGCGTCTGCAGGCGCACCCGCCCTGCCTCGTCGCTGATGTTGAGCGTTGCGGCGTTGCCGCCGGCGAGAAACCGGCGCCTCAGCCAGCGCATGCTTCCATGATCCTCGACGACGGCCATGCGATAGGTCCCCTGCTCGTTTGCGACGGGCGAAGTCTAGCGCGAACGGGGCGCCCTCTCACCTGCGCAAGACAACGCAGAGCCTGCGCAGAGCCCGTTCGTCGCCGGGCTCATTCGTTGGAAGGCCAGCCCCTGAGCGGGCGCGTCTCGCCGATCGCCATGATCCAGAGATCGCTCGGGGCGATGCCCTGTTCGGCGCCCGCCTTGAGGAAGCGTTCCGGCGGCTCGAAGGGCGGCTCGACGGTGAGGAGGACGGTCCCCCAATGCATGCCGACGAGGCGGCGGGCGCGCAGATCGAGCCCCATCTGCACCGCCTCTTCGGGATTGGCGTGGGAGGCCTTCATCATCACGCGGGGCTCATAGGCGCCGATGCCGAGAAGCGCGGTATCGAAGGGCCCGTATTGCGCGCCCAGTTCCTTGAAGACGGGCCCATAGCCCGAATCCCCGCCGAAGAAGAGATTGTGGTCCTTGCTCCTGAGCGCGAAGCCCGCCCAGAGCGTGCGGTTGGTGTCGAAGCCCGAGCGGCGCGACCAATGGACGACGGGAAGCGCCGTCACCGTCACGCCCTTCACCTTGTGGCTCTCATGCCAGTCGAGTTCGACGACATTGGGAAAGCCGCGCTCGTGGAAGAAGGATGCGAGCCGGAGCGGCACGACGACGGTCATATGCGCCTTGTCGGGCAGGCGGGCGAGCGCGCGCTCGTCGAGATGGTCGTAGTGATTGTGGCTGACGACGAGAAGGTCGATGCGTGGCAGCGCCGACATGGGGATGCCGCATTTGACGAAGCGGCGCGGGCCGAGGCCGGCGGGCCCTGCATAGCTCGTCAGATAGGGATCGGTGAGCACATTGAGCCCGCCGATGCGGATGAGGAAGGCGGCATGTCCGAGCCAGGTTAGGAAGTCGCCGGGCTCGGCCGCATGTTCGCCGAGCGAACGCACGGCCTCGGCGCGCGGCAGCACGTGACCCTCCGGCACATCCACCTTGCGCATGCCGATCTTCAGCATCTCGTAGAAGAAGGGCCCGGCATGCTTGAGCCTGCCCATGCTCCGCTTCGGGCTTCCCTTCGGATTGCGGAAGGTGCCATCGGGCAGATGGTGAAAGGGCCGCCCCTGAGCGGCTTCGCCCTCCGGGGGCTTCTGCCGCCCCTTCTTCGCGGCCCCTTTTTTCACGGCAACCTTGAGGCGGGGTGGCAGTTTGTCGGATATGTCCATCTTGCCTGAGCGCAATCCGCCGTCGCCCGGGCCGCCCTGTTGCACATTCGCGCCGGCGCTTGGCTTTCGGCATGTTTCGGTGTGGAACGTCGGCGACGCTCCGCTTCCTGACCTGAAAGATAGGAGCGCAAGCGCCGCCAGGAAAGGGGGCGGCGAGCGCCGGCCTCAGTTCCCGCCCGCCTTGCGCAGCACGGTGGCGATATCGTCGAAGTGGTGCTCCTCGGCGAAATCGAGCGCGGTGCGGCCGGTGATGTCCGTATCCTCGATATCGGCCTTGCGGGCGATCAGCACCAGCACGACGTTGGTGCGGTGCGCGCGGGTGGCGATCATCAGCGGCGTGTCGTTGTTCTCGGCGGTCTGGTTGGGATCGGCGCCCGCATCGAGCAGCACGGTCGCGATGTCGGCCCGGCCCGTCTGGGCGGCGACCGAAAGCGCGGTCCGCCCGTCCCTGGCGCGCAGTGCCGGCTTCGCGCCATTGTCGAGCAGATATTTGACGGCCTCGAGATGGCCGCCCGCCGTCGCCTCGATGATCGCCGGCACCTTGCCGAGCCCCGTGTCATTGGGCGACAGCCCGCGCATGATCGCCCGGCGGATCGCCTGCATGTCGCCGCTGCGCGCCGCCTCGACCATTTCGGTATCGGGAAGCTGCATGTTCTGACCCGGCGTCGTATCGCTGACGGCATGCGCGTGGCCGGCGGGCCAGACAAGGGACGGAAGCACAAGAAGAGCGGCGGCGGCAAAGGCGGCGCGCAGCGGGCTCCGGCGCCGCGGGGCCGATGCGGTTCGCTTCTTGCGTGTCATTTCGTCGCTCATCCAGTTCCTCCCCTCGCCCAGGCTCTCATGCCAGCGGGCCCATGCCTCCCGTGACGCGCACAGAATAGCCGCAGAACGCCGCGTTGGAACCCTTGGGTGGGCCCGCGCCTCCATTTTGCGAGCCGCCATAGAAGCTCCTCGGCGGCAGATGCGCGGCCCGACCGGCTTTGCGCATCGCGCCCCGCTGTGGTTAAACCGTGTTCAAGGACAATCCCGTCGTCCCGGCTCCGGCTTGCGAAGGATCGGCCGGCCGCGATCGAAGGAGTTCAAATGACGCGCAATCGTCTGATCATCATCATCGCCGCGCTCGCGCTTGCCGCCATCATCGCCCTGGCGCTCGGGCCGAACGGCGGCTTCGTCAGCAAGGGGCCGTCCGGCGAGGGCGGCGCGGATGTGCAGACGAGCGGCGAAGCAAAGGTCGGCGGCCCCTTCACCCTTGTCGATCAGACGGGCAAGACCGTCACCGATGCCGATTTCCGTGGCAAATACATGCTGATCTATTTCGGCTTCACCTTCTGCCCGGATGTCTGCCCGACCGAATTGCAGATGATGTCGGGCGCGCTGGAAAAGCTCGGCGACAAGGCCGCGAACGTGCAGCCCATCTTCATCACCGTCGATCCGGAGCGCGACACGCCCGAACTCCTCTCGAAATATGTCAGGCAGTTCGACCCGCGCCTCATCGGCCTCACCGGATCGACCGAGCAGATCGCCGCCGTCGCCAAGGAGTACCGGGTCTATTACGGAAAGGTGAAGGAGGAGGCCGAGGACGGCCAGTCGCATGCCGACGACTACACGGTCGACCACTCCTCGATCGTCTATCTCATGGGGCCGGACGGCAAGTTCCTGACCTTCTTCCCGCCCGGCACGAGCCCGGAGCAGATGGCGGAAAAGATCGCCTCGTTTCTCTGAGACCCTCTGACGGCGCCCCCTGGCGCGGCCGCGACTTGACGAATGGCCCTCCCCGCCCCTATTTTCCGTCCATGGACAGGAAATGGCCCGCAGCGCTCGAACTTACCGGCGCGCTCCTTCTGGAGCGCGGGCTTCTCTGCGCCTGAGCGCAGAACATAGAACGATCTCACCCATAGTTTCCGATATTCCGTCCGACGCGCCAGCGAGCGAGCCTCGTTTGCGCAAGACCTTCAGCGGTCCGTCATGAAAACGAATTTCAGCTTGCGACTTATCTCCGACTGCCGGACCTTGCGCCCGTGGCAGTCCGGCAGTCCCGTGTTTCAACGACACGTCTCCGCCACATCCTTCGCCTTTCCATGGAGACAGACATGATGTTGAAGAACCCTGCCGAGAAATATCGCGCCTTTCCGCCGATCAGCCTGCCCGATCGCCGCTGGCCCAATAACGTCATCACCAGGCCGCCGATCTGGATGAGCACCGATCTGCGCGACGGCAATCAGGCCCTTTTCGAGCCCATGAACGCCGACCGCAAGATGCGCATGTTCGAGATGCTGGTGCGGATCGGCTTCAAGCATATCGAGGCAGGCTTTCCGGCCGCCTCCGATACCGATTTCGGCTTCATCCGCAAGCTGATCGAGGAGAACAAGGCGCCGGGTGACGTGCATATCGAGGTGCTGACGCAGGCGCGGCCCGAACTCATCGAGCGCACCTTCGAGGCGCTCAGGGGCGCGAAGAACGCCATTCTCCATTTCTACAATGCGACGGCGCCGAACTTCCGCGAGATCGTCTTCAATCAGGGCAAGCAGGGCGTGAAGGCGATCGCGACCGAAAGCGCGCGCCAGATCAAGGAGCTCGCGGCCAGACAACCCGAAACCAACTGGACCTTCCAGTACAGCCCCGAGGTCTTCTCGGGCACCGAACTCGACTTCGCCAAGGAAGTCGTCGATGCGGTGACCGAGGTGTGGGACGCGAACCCCGAGCGCAAGGTCATCATCAATCTGCCGGCCACCGTCGAAATGGCGACGCCCAACATCTATGCCGACCAGATCGAATGGATGCACAGGAACCTGAAGCGCCGCGACGGCATCGTCATCTCCGTCCATCCGCATAACGACCGCGGCACGGCGGTCGCGGCCACGGAACTCGCCGTCATGGCGGGCGCCGACCGGGTCGAGGGCTGCCTCTTCGGCCATGGCGAGCGCACGGGCAATGTCGATCTCGTCACTCTGGCGCTGAACCTCTACAGCCAGGGCATCGACCCCGGCCTCGACTTCTCGCAGATCAACGAGATCGCGCGCACGGTCGAATATTGCACGCAGCTGCCCATCCATCCGCGCCACCCCTATGTGGGCGATCTCGTCTTCACGGCCTTTTCGGGCTCGCATCAGGACGCGATCAAGAAGGGCTTCGCCGCGCGCAAGGAAAGCGACATCTGGGAAGTGCCCTATCTGCCGATCGACCCGGCCGATGTCGGACGCACCTATGAATCGATCATTCGCGTCAACAGCCAGTCGGGCAAGGGCGGCATCTCCTATCTTCTGGAGACTGAATACGGCCTCGCCCTGCCGCGCCGGTTGCAGGTCGAATTCTCGGCCGCCGTCCAGAAGGTAACGGACGACACCGGCAAGGAAGTGTCCGCGGCCGAGATCTACGGCATTTTCGAGAAGGAATATCTGACGGCGAAGGAACCGCTCGAATATCTGAGCCACACGCTCTTCGACGAGGGCGGCCAGCAGGGCGTCAAGCTCCGCATCCGCCGCCTCGGTGTCGAGGAAACCGTGACCGGCCTCGGCAACGGGCCGATCGACGCGCTGATGCAGGCGCTCGCCGTGCCGGTGCTCGTGCGCCAGTATGAAGAGCGCTCGATCGGGCAGGGCGCGGACGCCAAGGCCGTCGCCTATGTCGAGGTGGCGGAAAACGGCGTGCCGGGCGATATTTTCGGCGTTGGCATCGACCCCAACATCATCACCGCCTCCTTCAAGGCTGTGATCAGCGGCGCGAACCGCGTGGCCAGGCGCTATTCGGCCGCTGAGCAGAAGCAGCGCTTCGCGGGCAAGGCCTGAGCCCCGGAAAGGAACGAGACGAGGAGGCCCGCTTTCCGGGCCTCCTCGTCGTCTCCCAAGAAACTGAAACGATTACAAAGACTTAGAGCGAGACAAGAATCGCCTTTCTGTCCGCCCGGCAGAGCCCTATATTATGCTGCATCGCACCATTCGCGGGGCGGGTCGAAGGCAGGTGTATGGTGCTCTATCAGTTTTACGAACTCAATCATGCGGCCATGATGCCGTTGCGCGTGGCGGCCGAGTTCAATCTCTGGGCCCTTCGCCATCCGCTCAATCCCTTTGCCGAGACGCCCGGCGCCAAGTCATGGGCTGCCGCGCTCGAAGTTTTCGAGAATGTGACGCGGCGTTACGGCAAGCCGAAGTTCGGCCTCGACGAAACGGAGATCGGCGGCCGCGCCGTGCCGGTGGTCGAGCGCGTCGTCTGGGAGCGCTCCTTCGGCCGCGTCATCCATTTCGAACGCGAGCCTTCCGCCGTCAGGGATCTCGCCCAGCCGAAGCTTCTCATCGTCGCGCCGATGTCGGGCCATTACGCGACGCTGCTGCGCGGCACGGTCGAGGCGATGCTGCCCCATTGCGAGGTCTATATCACCGACTGGGCGGATGCCCGCATGGTGCCGCTGGCGCTCGGCCGCTTCGACCTCAACGACTACATCGATTACGTGATCGAGATGTGCCGGGCCCTCGGCCCCGACCTTCATGTGCTCGCGGTCTGCCAGCCTTCGGTGCCGGTCTTCGCCGCCGTCGCACTCATGAACGAGGACAAGGACCCGGCAAGCCCCCTCAGCATGACGCTGATGGGCGGCCCGATCGACACGCGCGAAAGCCCGACCGAAGTGAACCGGCTGGCGACCGAGCGCGGGACGGAATGGTACGAGCGCCATGTCATCACCACCGTGCCCTTCCCCTATCCGGGCGTCATGCGGCGGGTCTATCCCGGCTTCGTCCAGCTTTCCGGCTTCATGGCGATGAACATCGATCGGCACATGGACGCGCATTGGGACTTTTTCGACCATCTCGTCAAAGGCGATGGCGAGAGCGCGCAGAAGCACCGGGAGTTCTATGACGAATATCTTTCCGTCATGGACATGACGGCGGAGTTCTATCTGCAGACCGTGGACGAGGTCTTCGTCCGCCACCTTCTGCCCAAGGGCGAGTTCATGCATCGCGGCAGGCCCGTCCGTCCGCAGGCCATCACGCGGACGGCGCTCATGACGGTGGAGGGCGAGAAGGACGACATTTCAGGCGTCGGCCAGACCAGGGCCGCCCACAGGCTCGCCAGCGCGCTTGCCCCCTCGATGCGCGATCACTGGGAGCAGCCGGGCGCCGGGCATTATGGCGTCTTCAACGGCTCGCGCTGGCGCGAGGAGATCGCACCCCGCGTCCGCGCCTTCATGGACCGCCACGGGACGCGATCCCCGGCAAGAACGAAGGCCGAGCGCGCGCGGCCGGCGGCGGACGTGACGTCCAGCAACAAATAGATTTCGGCATCCCCACGATGCCCCGCGAAGACGGCGCGAATTCGTGGCATGCTTGTCATGATTCGGCTCTATGTGTTTCGCGTCGTTCGAAGCAATCCTGGCTCGCGCAGGCCGCCACCGGCGGCGCTCAGTCGACTGGTGAAAGAGTTCGCCACCCCATGCCCAAATCCGCCAAGGCGGCTTCGCTGCATATCGACTATCTCGACATAGACGGACGCAAGGTGCCCGTCACCGCCCGACACAATCCGCGCGCGCGGCGCATCATCGTGCGCGTCGATCTGGCGGCGGGCTCCGTCGAGGTCACCTCGCCATCAAGACGCAACATGGCGCAGGCCCTTCTCTTCGCGCATGAGCAGCGCGACTGGATCGCCGAGCGCCTCGAGCAGGTGCCCCCGCCCGTCCCCTTCAAGAACGGCGCGCATATTCCCTTTCGCGGCAAGGAACATCTGATCCGCCATATCGGCGCGAGGCGCGCGGAGGCGCTGGGCGTCGGCGAAAGCGTGCGCGGCCCGGTCTGGCGCGTCCGCGCCGCGGAAACGGGCGGCCTGCCGGAGATCCGCGTGACCGGCCATCCGGCCTTCGTGCAGCGCCGCGTCGGTGACTGGCTCAAGGCGCAGGCCCGTCTCGAACTCAACGAAAAGGCGCTCGCCTATGCGGATATCTTCGGCGTCCGCCCCTCGCGCATCACCATGCGCGACCAGACGAGCCGCTGGGGATCGTGCTCGACTTCCCGCGCGCTTTCCTTCTCGTGGCGCCTCATCATGGCGCCGCCGCATGTGCTCGAATATGTGGCGGCGCATGAGGTCGCGCATCTGCGCTACATGAACCACGGGCCGCGCTTCTGGGCGCTCGTCGCGGAAGCTTTCCCCAATTACGAGCCGGCGAAGAACTGGCTCGAGGTCAACGGGCCGAGCCTCCATCGCTACGGCGCGGGCCCCTATCTCGACATTGCGGCGGACTGACGCGCTTCCCCTCAGCGATTGTCGTTCGGGTGTCCGGGCGCCAGCGCCGAGGGCGGCTCGTTCGCCGACGATGCGCCGAACAGCCGCTCGAAGAAGCCCGGCTCCTCCCAGTCGCGCCTGCGGTTCGGATCGAGATCGCCCTGATCGCCCGCCGGCGCCTGTTGCGGCTCCTCGGCCTGCGCCACGCCCTCGCTCGGCGGATAGGTGCCGGGAATGTCCGCCACCGGCAGGCCCGTCTGTGTACGGACCATGAAATCGTGCCAGATCGTGGCGGGCAGGCTGCCTCCCGTCACTTTCTTCATGGGCGCGCGATTGTCGTTGCCGACCCACACGCCGACCACGAGATCGGCCGTGTAGCCGACGAACCAGGCATCGCGGAAGTCCTGGCTGGTGCCGGTCTTGCCTGCCGTGGGCCGGTCGGAAAGCGCCGCCTTGCGTCCGGTCCCGTCGATCATCACGCCGCGCAGCATGTAGTTCATCTCGCCCAGCACCTCGTCGCTCATCACCCGGCCGAGGCCCGAGCCCGAGCGGCGATAAAGCTCCTCGCCATCGCGCGAGTGAACCTCGTCGATGCCATGCGGAATGACGCCGTAACCGCCATTGGCGAAGGCGGCATAAACGCCGGTGAGTTCGAGCAGGTTCACGTCGCAGGTGCCGAGCGCGAGCGAGAGATTGGCCGGCAGCGTCGCCTGAACGCCGAGGCGGTGGGCGGCGCGGATGACGTTTCGCACGCCCACCTCCTGGGCCACCTGAACGGCGACGGTGTTGACCGATTCCGCCAGCGCGCGGCGCAGGCTCATCGGCCCGTCGAAACGGCCGGAATAGTTCGACGGCGCCCAGTTGCCATATCTGACGGGCCGGTCGATGCGCATGGTCTCAGGCGTGAGGCCATGCTCCATCGCCGCCAGATAGACGACCGGCTTGAAGGCGGAGCCGGGCTGGCGCTGCGCCTGCACGGCGCGGTTGAACTGGCTCTGCGCATAGGAGCGGCCGCCGACCATCGCGCGCACGGCGCCGTCCGGCGTCATGGCGACAAGGGCGGCCTGCGTGGCGCCGACCTTGGCGCCGATTTCGGCGAGCGCCTTCGCCACCACTTCCTCCGCCACGCGCTGCATGGCGGGGTCGATGGTGGTGCGGACGACGAGATCCGTATTGGGCTCGCCCGCGAAGCCGGGAAGCGCATCGGCGATCCAGTCGACGAAATAATTGATCGAGCCCGAACTCGAATAGCCTTCGAGCGTCGCGGGGCGCGCATTCGCCTCGCGCGCCATCTCGGGCGTGATGTAGCCCGCATTGACCATGTTGCCGAGAACGATGGATGCGCGGCGGCGCGCAAGGTCGATGTCGTTGGTCGGCGAATAATGCGAGGGCGCCTTGAGAAGCCCCGCGAGCATGGCCGCTTCCGACAGGGTGAGGTTGCGAGCCGCCTTCTTGAAGTAGCGCTCCGATGCGCCCTCGATGCCATAGGCGCCGCCGCCGAAATAGACGCGATTGAGATAGAGCGTCAGGATCTGCTCTTTCGAGTAGCGGGCTTCGAGCCAGATCGCGAGCAGCATCTCCCGGATTTTGCGGTGGATCGTGCGATCGGGCTTCAGAAAGACGTTCTTGGCCAATTGCTGCGTGATGGTCGAGCCGCCCTGCACGACGGTGCCTGCGCGAAAGTTCTCATAGAGGGCGCGCGCGAGGCCGATCGGGTCGACGCCGAAATGCCAGTAGAAGCGCTGATCCTCCGTCGCGATGACGGCCTCGGGCACATAGGAGGGCAGATCGGAAAGCGCGACGCGCCCGCCGAGGAGGTCGCCGCGATGGCTCAGCGCCTCGCCATTGGCGGCAACGATGGAGAGCGAGGGCGTGTGGGCGACGTCATAGAGGCCGGACGTGTCCGGCAGCGACATCGCATAGTAGAAAAGAAGCCCGCCGACGCCGATCGCCCCCCAGAGACCGAGGACGAGCACCCAGTAGAACAGGCCGCGGATGAAGCGCATGCCGCCCGAACGCTTGCGCGCGCGGGGCGGCGGGGCCTGGCGGGACGTCTTGCGCCCGTCCGCCAGCGCCGAAAGCATGGGCACCGAACGGGCGCTCGCATCGGCGCGGAGGACCATGCCCTTCACGCCGCTCTTCGCCCGCGACGGTTTTCTGGCGGCCTTGGATTTTTCCTTGGGCGGGCGCTCCTTCGCGGCCTTGCCGGGCGGAACGCGCGGGCTCTCCCGGTTGGCATCGACGCCGATGCGCACGGAGCCGAGCCCCGGCACATAGCGCAGCATCCAGTCGCCCGGGCCCTCGCCCCGGCCCTTGCCGCCGCCCGCTCCACGCCTTCCCTTGTGCGATGCCATATCCGCCTTGCGTAAAGCCTGCCGAGCCGGGCTCCGGGGTCTGATTTGCGGTGTCAAAATAGCAGCCCGCCGGGCCCGCCGCCAAACGCCGCCGGCGGCGCCCGCGACATGAAACAAAATCATGGTCGAATCAGGGCGTGCCGACCGGCCCTGCCGCGCCTCGTCCACAAAGCTCAGGCAATGCAAGCGGGACGAGAAGCAATCGTGACGATTTAACGAAATCTAGAAGAAACTTTCCAAAACTCCATCGGTCCGCTGTTTCAGCCGAAGGATCGGCGAGCGGCTCCAGGGGTGGAAAATAGGCATGAAATCGCTTTCTCTCAGACTGATCCTGATTATCGCGCTGGTGGCGACAGGCGCCGTCGCCATTTCGGCGAGTACGCTCACGCTTCTCGGCTCCGGCTATGCGCATGACCAGGCGCTGGAAGTCATGCGCACGCAGGCGCGTGAGCAGGCGGCGCGCATTTCCAACATTCTCAATGCCGACATCGCCATCGCCGAGACGATCGTCAGCGCCGCCTCGGCGGCCGCGGAATCCCGCGCCACGGCGCGGGAGGGTTTCGACGCCTTCCTGAAACAGACGCTTGCGGACCACCCCGCAATCCTCGGCACCTGGGTCGGCTTCGAGCCCAACGCCTTTGACGGGCAGGACGCCATGTTCGCCCACACGCCCGGGCACGATGCGACCGGCCGCTATATTCCCTATTTCGTGCGTGGGGCCGCGGGCGACATCTCGCTCGTCGCGCTCGCCGATTACGACAAGCCTGGCATCGGCGACTACTACCAGCTTCCCAAGGCCGCCAATCGCCCGATCGCGATCGAGCCCTATAATTACGAGGTCAATGGCGAAACCGTACTGATGACCTCCATGGCCTTCCCGATCCGCGTCCACGGCCAGTTCGCGGGCGTGGGCGGCGTGGACCTCAAGCTCAGCTCCGTGCGCGAACTCGTGTCCGATGCCAAGCCGCTCGGCACCGGCTATGTCGCCGTCGTCTCCAATGGCGGCGTCTATATCGCCAGCCGGCATGCCGACTGGATCGGCCAGAAGGCGGCGGAGAAGGGCCTCGACCAGGCGATCGTCGATGCGGCGGCCGCCGGCAAGGAAGCTCTCTTCCCGTCGCTGAAGGATTCGACCGGCGCCGCCGTTGTCCGCGCTACCGCGCCGATCACGCTCAACGGCATGGCGACGCCCTGGTCGGTCGTCGTCACAGTGCCGGAGGCGACGCTTTTCGCCGCCACGAGCAAGCTCACCATGACCGGCCTTCTCATCGGCCTGCTGACGCTTCTCGCCGCATCGGCCATCGCCTATTTCGTCGGCAATGCGGTCGCCAAACCCGTCCGCCGCATGACGGACGCGATGCGCCATCTCGCGGCCGGCGATCATTCGATCGAGGTTCCGGCGCGCGACCGGCAGGATGAAATCGGCCAGATGGCGGCCGCCGTACAGATCTTCAAGGACAATGCGGTCGAGATGGAGCGCGTCAAGCGCGCGCATGAGGAGGACGAGCGGCGCGCCGCCGCCGAAAAGCGCCGGACGATGCAGGAACTCGCATCCTCCTTCGAGGCGAAGGTCGGCACGCTGGTCGGCGCGCTGTCGGCGGCCGCGACCGAAATGGAAGCGACCGCAACCTCGATGGCAAGCGTCGCCGAACAGGGCAACAGCCGCGCGCTGACGGTCGCCTCGGCGGCCGAACAGACATCGGCCAATGTGCAGACGGTGGCGACCGCGACCGAGGAACTCAGCGCCTCGATCCAGGAGATCGCCAAGCAGGTCTCGGCCTCGGCGAAGATCGCCTCCAGAGCCGTCGAGGATGCGCACCAGACCGACGGCGTCGTGCAGAACCTCGCGGGCGGCGCGCAGAAGATCGGCGAGATCATCCAGCTCATCAACGACATTGCGGGGCAGACGAACCTTCTCGCCCTCAATGCGACGATCGAGGCGGCACGCGCGGGCGATGCGGGCAAGGGCTTTGCCGTCGTCGCCTCCGAGGTGAAATCGCTCGCCACCCAGACCGCGCGGGCGACGGACGAGATTTCCAGCCAGATCGTCCAGATCCAGGAGGCGACCCAGCAGGCCGTCGCGGCGATCAAGGGGATCGGCACGACCATTCAGGAGATGAGCGAGATCGCCGAAACGATCGCCGCCGCGGTGGAGGAGCAGGGCGCGGCGACGCTCGAAATCTCGCGCAACGTGCAGCAGGCCGCTCAGGGTACGGAGGAAGTCTCGCGCTCCATCACGGATGTGCGTCAGGCCTCGTCCGATACGGGCGTGGCGGCGACGCAGGTTCTCGAATCGGCAGGCGAGCTTGCACGCAATTCGAGCGATCTGAGCCGGGAGGTTGAAGGCTTCCTCTCCACCGTCAAGGCGGCCTGACGGAAAGCATCACCCGACAAAAAGAAAAGGGAAGGACCCGAAAGTCCTTCCCTTTTTCATTCGGCATCCGGTGCCGGCGCCTCAGATGTCGAGATTGGCGACGTTGAGCGCGTTTTCGCGGATGAAATCGCGGCGCGGCTCGACCACGTCTCCCATCAGCTTCACGAAGAGATCGTCGGCATCGTCGAGTTCGCGCACCCGCACCTGAAGCAGCGAGCGGGCTTCCTTGTCGAGCGTCGTTTCCCAGAGCTGCTCGGGGTTCATCTCGCCGAGACCCTTGTAGCGCTGCATGGTTATGCCCTTCGTGCCGGCGGCGAAGACCGCGTCGAGAAGTTGCGTCGGCGAACGGATCTCGTGAGAGTCGTCCTTGCGCCTCAGCGTCGCGGCCTTGATATAGACTTCCTGGAGATGGGCCGAATAGACGGCGAGACGGCGCGCATCGGAACTGTCGATGAGCGGCGGGTCGATCAGCACGTCCTCGCGCACGCCGCGCACGTCGCGATGGAAGGCAAGGCCGCCATCGGGCGTGACCTCGCCCACCCAGCCGCGCTCCGTCTCGTCGGAAAGGAGATCGAGGCGGCGGGCGACATAGGCGGCGGCCTGAAGCGCCTGCTCCTTCTCGGCGAGCGCGTTGGGGTTCAGCGCGCCCGCGATGGCCGCCTGCTCGACGACGAAATGCGGATATTTGGGCGGCAGCCCCTTCAGCACCGAGCGGATGGCGCGAGCCTTCTCGACGATGTCGCGCAGATCGGAGCGCGAACGCTGCGAGCCGTCATGGAGCGTCAGCACCATGTCCTCGAGGCCCGTCGAGACGAGATAATCCTCCAGCGAGCGCTCGTCCTTCAGATAGGTTTCGGAGGAGCCGCGGCGCACCTTGTAGAGCGGCGGCTGCGCGATGTAGAGGTGGCCGCGCTCGATGATCTCCGGCATCTGACGATAGAAGAAGGTCAGCAGCAGGGTGCGGATATGGGCGCCGTCCACGTCGGCGTCGGTCATGATGATGATCTTGTGGTAGCGCAGCTTCTCGATATTGAAATCGTCGCGGCCTATGCCTGTTCCGAGCGCGGTGATGAGCGTGCCGATCTCGTTCGAGGACAGCATCTTGTCGAAGCGCGCGCGCTCGACATTGAGGATCTTGCCGCGCAGCGGGAGCACGGCCTGATTGGCGCGGTCGCGCGCCTGCTTGGCCGAGCCGCCGGCCGAATCGCCCTCGACGATGAAGAGTTCGGACTTCGACGGATCGCGTTCCTGACAGTCGGCGAGCTTGCCCGGCAGGCTCGAGACATCGAGCGCGCCCTTGCGGCGCGTCAGCTCGCGCGCCTTGCGCGCCGCCTCGCGGGCGGCCGCCGCCTCGACGACCTTGCCGACGAGGGTCTTCGCTTCGGTGGGGTGTTCCTCGAACCATGAGGACAGCGCCTCGTTGACGAGGCTTTCGACCACGGGACGCACTTCCGACGAGACGAGCTTGTCCTTCGTCTGGGAGGAGAATTTCGGATCGGGCACCTTCACCGAAAGCACGCAGGTGAGCCCCTCGCGCGCATCGTCGCCCGTCAGCGACACCTTCTCGCGCTTCGCGATGCCGCTTTCATTCGCGTAATTGTTGATGACGCGCGTAAGCGCGGCGCGGAAGCCCGCGAGATGCGTGCCGCCGTCGCGCTGGGGAATGTTGTTGGTGAAGCACAGCATGTTCTCGTGATAGCCGTCGTTCCACCACATCGACGCTTCGACGCTGATGCCGTCGCGCTCCGCCCTGACATAGATCGGCTTCGAGATGAGCGGCGTCTTGATGCGATCGAGGAAGCGGACGAATTCGGACAGGCCGCCCTCATACATCAGATGCAGCGTCTTCGGCTCCACGCCGCGATGATCGGAGAGCGTGATCCTGATGCCGGAATTGAGGAAGGCAAGCTCGCGCAGGCGATGCTCGAGGGTGCCGAAATCGAATTCGAGCTTCGAGAAGGTCTGCGCCGAGGGATGGAAAGTGATCTCTGTGCCGGTGCGCGGTTCGCCATCCTCCTTCAGCGGCGCATCGCCGACGACGGCGAGCGGCCCCTTGGGCACCCCGTTCTCGAAGCGCATCCGGTGCTCCTTGCCGCGCCGCCAGATGCGAAGCTCGAGCCAGTCGGAAAGCGCGTTCACGACCGAAACGCCGACGCCATGCAGACCACCCGACACCTTGTAGGAATTCTGGTCGAACTTACCGCCCGCATGGAGCTGGGTCATGATGACCTCGGCAGCGGAAACGCCTTCGCTCTTGTGGATCGCCACCGGAATACCGCGGCCATTGTCGGCGACGGTGACGGAGCCATCGGCGTTGAGGCGCACGGTGACGGTATCGCAATAACCCGCGAGCGCCTCGTCGATCGAGTTGTCGACGACCTCATAGACCATGTGATGAAGGCCGGAGCCGTCATCCGTGTCACCGATATACATGCCGGGGCGCTTTCGCACCGCGTCGAGGCCCTTCAGGACCTTGATCGCATCGGCGCCGTATTCTTCCGGGCTGTTACTGGTGGACATGAGCACTCCTGACGATCTTGAAGCCGATCATTTCAATTCAGAATTCCGATGATGCCGCGCCTCACCTCGAGTGACTGCGCGCTCGAGCCGAGGCTGGCGAAGAGCAACGGGTCCGTACCCGTCATGAAGGCCTGAAGGCCAAGGCCCACGATCTCCTCGAAAAGGGCGCGGCGGCGCTCCTCATCGAGATGGGCCGCGATCTCGTCGAGCAGCAGAAGCGGTGCGAGCCCGCGAGCGGCAAGGAGCCGCGCATTGGCAAGCACGATGCCGATCAGCAGAGCCTTCTGCTCGCCCGTCGAGCAAAGCCGCGCCTCGCGGTCCTTCGCCTGATAGCGCACCAGAAGGTCCGAGCGGTGCGGGCCTTCGAGCGTGCGGCCGGCGGCGGCGTCGCGCGCGCGCGAGGCGGCGAGATGGCGGGCGAACTCGTCCTCGACATCGACGGCGGGCCGTTCGGCCAGCGCCCCTTCGAGCATGCCTTCGAGCGCAAGCGCGGCGCGGGGAAAGTGAACCTCGTTCGCCGCCTCGATCGCGCCTCTGAGGCGCGCCAGCGTTTCGAGCCGGGCGGCGGCCACCGCCACGCCATGCTCGGCCATCTGGCCTTCCAGCGCGCCGAGCCAGACATCGTCGCGCGCCTCGTCGGCGAGCAGCCGGTTGCGCTCGCGCAGCGCCCTTTCATAGGCGTTGACGCGCGTGCCATGGGCGGGATCGAAGCCCATGACGAGGCGGTCGAGGAACTGCCGCCGGTCGGATGCCCCTTCGAGGAAGAGGCGGTCCATTGCGGGCGTCAGCCAGACGACGCGCACATGGCGGGCAAGCGCGCCCGCGCCGGCCGCTGGCGCGCCGTCGATGCGCACGGTCCGGGAC
>NZ_JBATUH010000129.1:0-2195 GCF_049671045.1 Parvibaculum sp.
GCACATAGGCAAGACTGTATTGCGCCTCGAAAGAGTTCGGATCGTGCCTGGTGACGTGGCGCAAGCGATCGAGCGCGCTTTCAAGCCGTCCGAATTCGACATCCATGAGCGCGAGAAAATAGGGCGCGGCCAGAGCATCCGGATTTCTGGCCTGCACATGCTCATAGAGGCGCGCGGCCTCGTCGAAGCGCCCCGCGCTGTGATGCTCCGTCGCGCGCTGAAGAAACAGCTTCAGCGCCTCTTCGTCGAGCGGCGACTGATTCGTGCTGCCCTTGCGCGACCTCACATTGCTTCTCATCGGCACGTCCGCTTCGCCTTCATCTCGCCCCCTGTTCCGCATCCTCTTTTTCGTCGCCCTGTGGCGCAGCGACAACAAATCATTTCCAAAGCACCTGAATCCGGGCCAACGACATAATTTCGCGCGGAAAATCAGAAGCGAATTGTTTTCAGACCACTCAGCCAATGAGGCAATGGTCCAAATCTTCTGTATCACGGGATTAAATGTTCAAACCTGCGTTGCGGCGCCGTTCGGCGCTGCTTTTTTGTGCGTCCGCTCTTGCCATCGCAAGTGTCAGCACACCCTCCAAGGCCGAGCAGCAGCTCTTCTATTTCTATGTCAACGGCATCAACGATATCGGCAACTTCAATACCGGCTGCTGCGGCAGCTATGTCGGCAAGGGCTTCGACACCAACCGTCCGACTGGCCCCGGCGACGAGATCGACGACAACACGCTGCCTGGCGGCTGGAACCACCCGTTCTCGGTGCCCGGCGCACTGTCCGAAGCGAGTGGCAATGGCTTCGGCACGGCGGGGAATTCCGTCACCGGGCACACGGCCAACGACGCCTATGACGGCTATGGCGGCATCGGCCTTGAAGGCATGACCCATTTCGGCGGGCTCACCGTCACCCGCAACGTGCAGGCCACGCGTGGGCCCGGCGGAACGACCACGCTCATCACCACCCCTTTCAGGGATGGCGGCATCGCCAATGCCGTGCGCTGGGTCGACACTTTCACCAACGAAACCAATTCGACCGTTTCAGGCACGCTCGCCTGGGCTAACAATCTCGGTTCGGATTCGAATACGACATGGGTCGCCGTCGGACCGGACAACACCTATCTCGTCTCGACCCAGTCGAATAGCGCCGATCCCGTCATCACGCATATCTTCGGCAACAACGCCTATACGGCGACGGAAGTCGTGCTGGACTATCCCGCCGGAGACGACAATCCGATCTGGAAGTTCCCGATCTCCGTCGCGCCGGGCGAAACGGTCCGTCTCGTCGTCTTCAACGTGCTGACGGCCGACATCGCAACCTTCGGCAACACGCTCGATTCGAAACAGGGCGACATCGAGCTGGGGCAGGAGCTTGCGCGGCTCATCACCAACAATGGCAATCCTCTATCCATCAATTCGCCCTTCTTCACCGGCCTCACGGCCGAGGAAATCCTGACGATCAGGAATTTCAGCTTTGCCACCGGCATGCCCGAGGCGACAGCGGAAAGCCTGTCGGCCATCGGCAACGCCGTGCCGGCGCAGATCACGACCGACATTCTGACCGAACTGTCGAACCTGCGCCTCGGCGTCGGTGACGCGCCTGCGGGTATCGCCTCGGCGTCGACGAGCGGCGCGGCGGGGATCAGGATTGCCGATGCCTATTCCGGCAACACCATGTCGGATGCCGGCCGCTCGCTCATCCGGCTTGCCTCCGCCAGTGGCGAGGGCGCGCCCATGCGGCGAAACTGGTCGGGGAATGGCTGGCGCGCATTCGGCCTCGTGTCGGGCTTCACCGGCCGGCGGGGTGCCACCGGCAGCGTTGCCGGCGTGGGCTATGACGGCTTCAGCGCAACCTTCGGCGGCGACTACCTGTTCACGCCGCAGACGCGCATCGGCGGCGCCCTAAGCTATGCCGAGGCGAATTCCGATGTGAAGGGCAACCTCGGAAATTCCGATGTCTCCGCCTATATGGCCTCGCTCTACATGTCGCACAGCTTCACGCCCGCGCTCTATCTCGACGCGGTCGGCCTCCTCGGCTGGAACGACTACGACTATCGCCGCGCCCAGGGCCCGGCGACGGCGCATGGCGAAACCGGCGGCCTCACCTATGGCGTCAGTGTCGTGACCGGCTTCGTCGTGCCCGTCACCTCCGCGCTCAAGGCCGGCCCCTATCTGAGCGCCTCCTACACCGACACCCG
>NZ_JBATUH010000130.1:0-27474 GCF_049671045.1 Parvibaculum sp.
GCGGCGAGACGCTTCAGCCCAGCGGCGGCCGCCCGCGCTGAGCGAGACGCCCTCCCGCGCCATTGCCTCGCGGGCGCCGATGCGCCATATAGCGGGCCTTGAGGAATTTCCGGAAACAAGCCTTGGCCCCGCCCCTTCTCGCATTGCGCGACATTCGCGTCGCATTCGCCGATCAGGTTCTGATCGACGGGGCGGGCTTTGCCATCGGCCCCGGCGACCGGCTCTGCCTTGTCGGGCGCAACGGGGCTGGCAAGTCCACGCTTCTGAAGATCGCGGGCGGCCTCGTCGAGCCCGATGGCGGCGAGCGCTTTCTTCAGCCCGGCACGCGCGTCGCCTATCTTTCGCAGATGCCCGATTTCGCGGGCGCGACGAGCGTTCTCGATTATGTGACGGCGGGCGGCGCCGCGCCGCATGAGGCGGAAGCCGTGCTCGGCGAGCTTGGCCTCGATCCCGGCAAGACGACGGCGACGCTCTCCGGCGGCGAGGGTCGCAAGGCGGCGCTTGCGCGCGTGCTTGCCGATGCGCCGGACATTCTTCTTCTCGACGAGCCGACGAACCATCTCGACCTTCCCTCGATCGAGTGGCTCGAAGGCCGCCTCGCCCAGTTCCGCGGCGCCTTCGTCCTCATCAGCCATGACCGCGCCTTTCTGCGCCGCCTCGCCGCGGGCTGTCTCTGGATCGACCGGGGCACGGTGCGCCGCCTCGACAAGGGCTTCGCGCAGTTCGAGGAATGGTCGGAGCAGATTCTTGCCGACGAGGAAGTCGTGCAGCAGAAGCTCGACCGCCTTATCGAGCAGGAAACGCAATGGTCGCGCGAAGGGATCAGCGCGCGCCGCAGGCGCAATCAGGGCCGGCTTCGCCGCCTCCATGCGCTGCGCGAGGAACGCGCCCGGCAGATCGAGCGCGCGGGCCGCGCCGCCCTCGCCGTCGAAACGGGCCAGTCGTCCGGTACGCTCGTCATCGAGGCGGAACATATTTCCAAGAGCTTCGGCGAGCGCGTCATCATCCGCGATTTCTCGACGCGCATTCTGCGCGGCGACAAGATCGGAATTATCGGCCCCAACGGCGCGGGCAAGTCCACGCTGCTCAAGATGTTGATGGGCGACCTTGCGCCTGACAGCGGGAAAATCCGTCTTGGTACGAACCTTACGCCCATCATCGTCGATCAGTCGCGCGCCTCGCTCGACCCGGAAGCGACGCTCTGGCAGACGCTCTGCGAAGGCGGCGGCGATCAGGTCATGGTGCGCGGCCGGCCGCGCCATGTCGTCTCCTATCTGCGCGACTTCCTTTTCCGCGAGGCGCAGGCGCGCCAGCCCGTGAAGGCGCTTTCAGGCGGCGAGCAGTGCCGGCTTCTTCTTGCCCGTGCGCTCGCCAGGCCCTCGAACCTTCTCGTTCTCGACGAGCCCACCAACGATCTCGACATGGAGACGCTCGATCTCCTTCAGGAAATGCTTGCGGAATATGAAGGCACCGTTCTGCTGGTGAGCCATGACCGCGACTTCCTCGATCGCGTCGTCAGTTCCGTCATCGCGCTCGATGGCTCGGGCGAGGCGGAGGAGTATCCGGGCGGCTATTCCGACTATCTGCGTTTCATGGAAGCGCGCGCTCCGGCAAGGCTCGCTGCCACGAAGCCCGCGCCCGCGCCGGAAGCGAAGCCCGAGCGGGCACGGGCCGCGACCAAGCTCAGCTACAAGGAAACGCGCCTTCTCGAAGAGCTTGGCGCGAAGATGCCGAAGCTCCAGGCCGAGATCGAAAAGCTCGAGGCCGAGCTTGCCGACCCGAACCTCTATGCTCGCGATCCGGCGGCTTTCGCGCGCATCACCGCCCGCCACGACGCGCTCAAGTCGGAACTCGCCGAGGCGGAGGAAAGCTGGCTGGAGATCGAACTGAAGCGCGAGACACTCGCAGGCGGCTGAGCCGCCGTTCTGGCGTCCGGCATGACGTTGAGGCAAATGCACTCGTCACAAAACGAGACTGTCACCCCCGGACTTGGTCCGAGGTCCCTCTTTGCCAAGCACACCACAGGAAGATGGATGCCGGATCGAGTCCGGCATGACGGTGGAAACAAACGCGCTCGTCACAAAACGAGACTGTCACCCCGGACTTGATCCGGGGTCCCTCTTTGCCAAGCGCACCACAGGAAGATGGATGCCGGATCAGGTCCGGCATGACGGTCCCCGACAGGCGCCGGGATTAACCACGCCGCGCCATTCCCTTTGACGGCCCGGCCCGCCTCCTGTTGGATGAAGGGCGGGCAAGCGCGGAGTCGTGTCGCGTGAAGTTTCTGTTCAAACTGGTGGTGTCGGCGAGCCTCGCGGTCATTCTGGGCGCGGGGTCCGCGTTGCTCGCGCTTTACTTCGTGACCGCCAGCGGCACCGCAAGCGCGACCAGCGAAAACCCTTATTCCCGTGCGGCCTATGTGCTACGCGATTTCCTGCCCCAAGGTGGCGAGACGGGAACCAGCCCATGAAGAACTCGCTCTACTGGATCTCGGCAACGCTCGTCGGCGCCGGCATCGTCCACATCGCGTTCATCCTTCTCCTTGCCAGCAAGGCGGGCGCCTGAAGCCCATCGGTGTAGCCCTCCCCTCCCTGCGCTGTTAGCATCCGTCCCCAACGGAGGAAGCGAATCCGACGCATGGTCCGGCGGATCGTCTGGACAAATCATGCGCTTCGTTCAAAAGTCCGTGCGCGTCCGCGAATCCGCTCGCAATGTCGCGTATCGCACTCCATGGGGGGCACATCATGAATCGCAATCTGATCATCGGCGGTCTCGCCGCTCTGGTTCTCGTCGCCATCGTTGCCGTTCTGGCGATCAGGCCCGCCGATCGCGGCACGGGCGAGGGCACGCGCGTCGTCTTCGCGACCGACTGGAAGGCGCAGGCCGAGCATGGCGGCTTCTATCAGGCGCTCGCCAAGGGCTATTACAAGGATGCCGGCCTCGATGTCGTCATCCAGCAGGGCGGCCCCGGCGTGAACGTGCCGCAGCTTCTCGCGACTGATACGGTTCAGTTCGGCATGGGCTCGAACAGCTTCATTCCGCTGAACGCCGTCGTCGCCAATGCGAACCTCCGCGCCGTCATGGCGAGCTTCCAGAAGGACCCGCAGGTTCTCATCACGCATCCGCGCGACGATGTGAAATCCATCGCCGACATGAAGGGCAAGCCCATCATGGTATCGGATGCGACGACGAGCGCCTTCTGGCAGTGGCTGAAAGTGAAGTACGACTTCACCGACGATCAGATCCGCAAATACACTTTCAACCTCGCGCCCTTCATCACCGATCCCAAGGCGATCCAGGAGGGCTATCTTTCCTCCGAGCCCTATACGATCGAGCGCGAGGCGAAGTTCAAGCCGCAGGTCTTCCTTCTGTCCGACTACGGATATCCGGGCTATGCCGCCTTCATCATGACGCGAGACGACATGATCGACGAGAACCCCGAGCTGGTTCAGAAATTCGTCGATGCGAGTATCCGCGGCTGGATCGACTATCTCTATGGCGATCCCTCGCCCGCGAACGCGCTCATCAAGAAGGACAATCCGGAAATGACGGATGACCTTCTCACCCATGCGATAGCGACGATGAAGGAGCATGGCATCGTCGATTCAGGAGACACGGAGACACTCGGCATCGGCGCGATGACGGACAAGCGCTGGCAGGAATTCTACGACACCATGTCGGAGGCCGGCGTTTTCCCCAAGGGGCTCAACTACCACAAGGCCTATACGCTTGAATTCGTCAATCGCGGCGTCGGTCTCGACCTCAAGAAGGAACTGACGGGAAAGTGAATTCCCGCTTTCGTCATCCGGGGTAAAAGAAGAAAGAAACGAAGAAACCGGCATGACCGCGACAAAGCGCCAGACCCTGATCTCCCTCGAAGGCGTCGCCAAGACCTATGGCAGCGGCACGCTCGCGCTCGACGGCGTGAGCGCGGCCATTGCCCGCGGCTCCTTCGTGTCGCTGGTCGGCCCCTCGGGCTGCGGCAAGAGCACGCTTCTTCGCATGATCGCGGGGCTCATCGAGCCGAGCGCCGGCACGATCGGCTGGCCCGCCTCGGGCGGCGCGCGGCCGGCCGATATCGGCTTCGTCTTTCAGGACGCAACGCTCATGCCCTGGGCGCGCGTCTTCGAGAATGTCTATCTGCCGCTCAAGCTCAAGGGCGTCGCGCGCGCCGAAGCGGAGCCGCGCATCATGGATGCGCTCTCCCGCGTGGGGCTTGCCGATTTCGCCGCCGCCTTCCCGCGCGAGCTTTCGGGCGGCATGCGGATGCGCGTTTCCATCGCGCGCGCCCTCGTCACCGAGCCGCCGGTGCTGCTGATGGACGAGCCCTTCGCCGCGCTCGACGAATTCACCCGCGAGAAACTCGATGACGATCTCATAGATCTCTGGTCGGGGCAGAACTGGACCGTCATCTTCGTCACCCACAGCGTCTATGAATCCGTCTATCTCTCCGAGCGCGTGCTCGTCATGGGCGCGCGGCCGGGGCGCATACTGCGCGACATTCCCATCGGCGCGCCGTTTCCGCGCGGCCGCGCCTTCCGGGAGTCGACGGACTATCTCGCCCATTGCTCGGAGGTGTCGGCCGCGTTGAGAGAAGGAATGGCGAACCATGGCTGACGAGCGCTCGCGGCTCCTGCGCATTCTGGTGCCGCTTCTCGTCGGCGCCCTTTTCCTCGCCATGTGGGAGGCGCTGGTGCGCGCCTATGCGGTGCCTGCCTTCGTGCTGCCCGCTCCGAGCGTCATCGCCGCGAGCCTCGCCGACAATTTCACATCTCTCATGGGCTCGCTCTGGATCACGCTCGGCGTCACCATCGCGGCCTTCCTGCTCGCGGTTGTCGGCGGCGTCGGCCTCGCCATTCTTTTCGCGCAGAGCCGCACCGTCGAGATGGCGCTCTTTCCCTATGCGGTCGTGTTGCAGGTGACGCCGGTCGTCTCCATCGCGCCGCTCATCCTGATCTGGGTCGGCTTCGACCGCGTGCAACTGGCGCTGCTCATCATCGCCTGGATCGTCGCCTTCTTCCCCATCCTTTCCAACACGACGCTCGGCCTGCGCTCCACCGACCACAATCTGCGCGACCTTTTCCGGCTCTATGGCGCGAGCCGCTGGCAGGTGCTGACCGAGCTGCAGCTCCCCTCCGCCCTTCCCTATATCCTCGGCGGCATGAAGATTTCCGGCGGGCTCGCGCTCATCGGCGCGGTCGTGGCCGAGTTCGTGGCCGGGTCCGGCGCCTCGACGGGCCTTGCCTGGCGCATCATCGAGGCCGGCAACCGCCTCGACATTCCCAAGATGTTCGCGGCGCTTCTCCTCCTTTCCACGCTAGGAATTTGTATTTTCTTCGGCCTCTCATTCGTGGAGCACCTGCTGCTCCGCCGCTGGCATGAGAGCGCCATCCGGCGCGAAGCCTGAGTCCGCATACGAAACCTATGATTTCACTCATACTTTCCATATTTCACGTCTTTTTATCGACAATATCAAATTTTTACACAACGGTTGACGCGCTTTGTAAAAAACCCCATGTTACCGGCGATTGGACGGAGGCCCCTCAGGGGCCGCGCTCTTTGCGCCGCGACGGGCGCAATCTGGTTCAGAGGAGGAGCCTGTGGCTCAGCATTCCCGCAAGGGTGCCCAGTTTCAGGCCGTGACGGCCAACCGCCTGACGGACGGGGTCGTGGTCTATCTCACGGCCGACAACCGCTGGTCGGAATCCCTTCAGGACGCCCAGGTCGCCGACGGCAAGGAAGAGGCCGAGGCCCTTCTCGCGCGCGGCGAAGCCTTCTTCATGCCCGAGAACTACGTTCTCGACGTCTATCTCTTTGAAGTCGAAAAGACCGATCAAGGCATTCGCGCCGCCAGCGTGCGCGAGACGATCCGCCAGGCCGGTCCGACCGTGCGGCGCGATCTCGGCAAGCAGGCGGAACTCGAAGGCGTTCACGCCTGAGCCCTCGCGCCTCCAACTTCGGCACGCCATCGGCAAGGCAAGGACCATTCATGTACCGGTATGACGAATTCGATCACAGCCTCGTAACGGAGCGCGTCGCGCAGTTTCGCGGACAGGTGGCGCGCCGCCTTTCGGGCGAACTGCCGGAAGACGACTTCAAGCCGCTGAGGCTCATGAACGGCGTCTATCTGCAGCTTCACTCCTACATGCTGCGGATCGCCATTCCCTATGGCACCCTCTCCTCGCGCCAGCTTCGCAAGCTCGGCGACATCGCGCGCCGCTATGACCGCGGCTATGGCCACTTCACCACGCGCCAGAACCTCCAGCTCCACTGGCCGGCGCTGAAGGACGTGCCCGACATTCTGGAGGAGCTTGCTTCGGTCGAGATGCACTGCATCCAGACGTCCGGCAACTGCATCCGCAACACGACATCCGATCAGTATGCGGGCGCCGTCGGCGACGAGATCGAGGACCCGCGCGTGATCTGCGAGATCATCCGCCAGTGGTCGACCTTCCACCCGGAATTCTCGTTCCTGCCGCGCAAGTTCAAGATCGCCGTCTCCGCGACCGAGCATGACCGCGCCGCGATCCGCGTGCACGACATCGGCATTCAGGTCGTCCGCAATGCGGCGGGCGAAGTCGGCTATGAGATCTGGGTCGGCGGCGGCCTCGGGCGCACGCCGATCATCGGCAAGAAGATCGCGGACTTCGTCGCCCGCGAAGACCTGCTCGCCTATCTCGAGGCGATCCTGCGCGTCTACAACATGTATGGACGCCGCGACAATCTCTACAAGTCACGCATCAAGATCCTCGTGCATGAAATCGGCGCCGAGGAAATGAAGCGCCAGTGCGACGCGGAGTTCGAGGAAATCCGCAAGCAGGGCACGCTTCAGCTTCCCGAGGAGGAAGTCGAGCGCATCAGGGCCTATTTCGCCCCGCCGCCTTTCGAGACGCTTTCGGACGACACGCCGGAACTCGACGAGGCCGTCGCGCGCGACGAGAAGTTCGCCGACTGGGTGCGCACCAATGTCGTGAAGCACCGCATGCCTGGCTACGCCATCGTCAATGTCACGCTGAAGCCCATCGGCAAGACGCCGGGCGACTGCACCTCGGAGCAGATGGAAGCAATCGCCGACATCGCCGACAAATACGCCTTCTCCGAAATCCGCGTCGCGCATGAGCAGAACCTGACGCTCGCCCATGTGCGCAAGAAGGATCTCTACGAGGTCTGGAAGGCGCTCGACGCGGCCGAACTGGCGATACCCAATTCCGGTCTCATCACCGATCAGATCGCCTGCCCCGGCCTCGATTACTGCACGCTCGCCAATGCGCGCTCCATCCCGATCGCCGAGCGCATTTCCGAGCGTTTCGCCGATCTGAAGCGCCAGCACGAGATCGGCCGCCTGCACATCAACATGTCGGGCTGCATCAATGCCTGCGGCCACCACCATGTCGGCCATATCGGCATTCTCGGCGTCGACAAGAAGGGCGTCGAATATTACCAGGTGACGCTCGGCGGAGCGGCGGACGAGAAGGCGGCGCTTGGCGACGTCGTCGGCCCCGCTTTCAACGAGGGCGAGATCGTCGATGCGATCGAGACGATCGTCGAGACCTATCTCAAGCTTCGCAACGAAGGCGAGATTTTCATCGACACCTATCGGCGCGTCGGCTTGCAGCCTTTCAAGGAGACGCTTTATGCAGCTCATTAAGAACGGCAACTTCATCGCCGATGGCTGGACGCATGTGGGCGACGAGGATCCCCTCCCCGAGGGTCCGGCCATTGTCAGCCTCGCGCGCTGGCAGAAGGAGCAGAACGCGCTCATCGCGCGCGGGCTGCCCCTCGGCGTGCGGCTGAAGAGCGGCGAGGAGCCGTCGCTCATCGCCGAAAATCTCGGCCATTTCGATGTCGTCGCGCTGGAGTTTCCTGCCTATCGCAACGGCCGCGCCTATTCCTATGCGCGGCTCCTGCGCGAACGCTATGGCTACAAGGGCGAGGTGCGCGCGGTCGGCAATGTGCTGCGCGACCAGTTCTTCTACATGGTGCGCTGCGGCTTCGATGCGCTCGAAGTCGCCTCGAGCATCACGCCCGAGATGTACAAGGAGGCGGTCGGCGCCTTCACCTACACCTATCAGCCGGCGAGCGACGGACGCGAAACCGTGCTCTCGCTCCGGCAGCGCCTTGCGGCGCGCGCGGCGGCGGCTGCGGCGAGCTAACCGGCCGCCCCGCCGCGAAGCGCGGCGATAACGCCCTCATGGCTCACTGACATACGGTCGATGAGCGCCATGCGCGCTTCCATATCGTCGATGGCCGCCTCGACCACGGCAAGATATTCCGGTGACGGAGCATCTATCCGCGCATGTGCGAGCGCGGTCCTGTAGCCGACGAGACGCGAGGCGAGAATATTCGCGGTCTGCCCGATGATGCGACCATTCTCGTCGATGCGCGCGCGAACGCCGGCAAAGGCGGAAGGCCCGTCATAGCTCACCGCCGAGACGGAAGCCCCCTGCCCCAGAAGCTCCGTGCTGCGGGCGCGGTCCGCCGCAATCACTTCCCCGCAGATCGCCGCGAAGCGGTCCATGTCCATCGTGTCGGCCTGAATGTCGCCTGCAAGCGCGTTGAGAAGCGAGGCCGGGCTCGTCGGGTGCTGCGCGCGCAGCCGCTTGTAATAGCGAAGGCTCGCCGGCGTTCCATCATCCGCCGGCTTCGCGGCCCATTGGGCGATGCCCCAGAGATGCGCATTGTCCGGCGCGGGCCGCTCGGCCGAAAGGTTCGCCGCCATGGTCCTGAGATCACGCTCGGCGCCCGTCGGAGCGAGAGTGGCCGCATCGGGCGTCCCATCGTTCGAGGCGGCGTCCAGCCGTTCGAGGAGCCCCGGCCGGTAGCGGCCGAAATCGGGCTCCTGCGCGCAGGCGCCGAGAAGGAGCGCGGCGAGAGCCGCCATGCCCATTCCTCTCGAGAATAACGTTCTCCGCCTGAACCGTCGCATGGAACCCGCCCATCTTCCGCGTCGCGACCAGCCTAGCTCCCGGCCAGTTAGCTCCGGGTAAAGGCGGAAAACGGAAAGAAAGAAGCCCGGGCTCTCTCGAACGCCGGGCCTCTACGCAACAGGACTTGAGAAGGGAGGAAGAAACGCCGGATCAGGCGGCGCGGACGCGCTCCACCGCCTCCGTGAACTTTTCGGCATAGGGGCCGACCGCTTCGCGCACGGCGGTGACGGCGATCTCATTGATCTCGCGGGCAGCCTCGAGATTGCGCTTGAAGGCGGCGCGGAGGAATTCGTTCTGCAGCTCGACCGCGGAGCGGATGTCACCCGACTTCAGGACGGCCTTCGCCGTCTCGACGGTCTGCTCGAAATTGGTGCGGGTCAGTTCAGTGATGATGCCCGAGGCAAGCTCGATCGGGGTCTTCTTCGGGGCCTTCGGCGCGGCTTTCGCCTTGGAGGCGCGGGCATTGGCAGCCTTCGCGGCCTTCGGCTTGGCTTTCGTGGTCTTGCGGGCCTTCGGGGTCGTGGTCGCTTCCGTCATCGTCCATCTCCTCATTGCGTTGGCACCGCCCTCACAGCAGTGCGCTGCACAATCCAGCTTCGGATTGGTGCGTTGCACAATGAAATAAGAGGCTGCGGCCCTAGCGTCAAGGGGATTTTGTGCAATGCACAAAAATTGGCTGCGACGGCGCCCGACCGCCGCTCACACGAAGGCGAATCTCTTGAGCCTGAAAGGAGTTAGGTCGATCTGCGGCGTGCTGCCGCAGACCAGGTCGGCAAGGGCCGCGGCGCTGCCCGAGGCCAGGGTCCAGCCGAGCGATCCGTGCCCGGTGTTCAGATAGACATTCGAATAGCGCCCCGCCTGGCCAATGATGGGGCTGCCATCGGGGCTCATCGGGCGCAGGCCCGTCCAGTATTCCGCCTTGTCCGCGACGTCGCTCAACTGGGGCATGAAATCGAGCGCGCCGTCGAGCACGGAGCGCGCGCGCGCCATCTCGATCTTCGTGTCATAGCCGCAGACCTCGGCCGTTCCGGCGATCCGTACACGGTTGCCGAGCCGGCTGACCACGATCTTGCGGGCCTCGTCGGTCACGCTCGCATGGGGCGCGACGCCGGAGCCCACGGGCAGGGTCACCGAATAGCCCTTGAGCGGATAGACGGGAATCCGCACGCCCGTCTGCCGGGCGAGCGCGGCGGAGCCGACGCCGGCGGCGAGCACCACGATGTCGCCTTCATAGAGCGCGTCCTTCGTCCGGACGCCCGCGACCTTGTCGCCCCGCGCCTCGAAACGCTCCACCTCGACGCCGGTCACGAAGCGGACGCCCATGCGCGTGACGCCTTCGGCAAGCGCCTTCGTATAGAGATAGGCGTCGCCCGTCCGGTCTGTCTCGCAATAGAGCGCGCCCTTGATGCCGCCGCGCTGATAGGCGGGCCCGAGCGCGGGCTCGATATCGACACATTCCCGCGCCGAGAGGACGCGCTGCTCGAGGCCCGCGCGCCGCATCACATCGGCGCCCTCTACGGCCTCCTTGAACGAGCGGTCGTAATGGAAGATCTGGAGAATCCCCGCGCGTTCCTCATCGAAAAGGATCGGCGTGCCCTGCGCCTCGAACTTCTCCGCGACCGCGTCCATCCGCGCTCGCGTGTAGAGCGCCAGTTGCAGGTTCGGCAGCACGCGCTCCTCGCGCGCCGAATTGCGGCAGCGCAGGAGGAAGCGCCAGAGCCAGATCCATTGTTCGGGGTCGGGCTTTACCCGCAGGCGGAAGGGTCCGTCGGGCCTGCCCATCCAGCGCAGGGCAAGGAGGGGGACTTCAGGTCCTGGCCAGGGCGTAACCTCGCCCGCGCCAAGTTGCGCGCCATTGGCGTAGCTCGTTTCGAGGCCGGCGCCCTCTCGCCTTTCGAGCAGCGTCACGTCATGGCCGCGCTCTGCAAACTCATAAGCCGTTGTAACGCCGACAATGCCGGCGCCGATGACGAGGACTCTCAAAATGGAACCTCCGGGTAGGCTTTCACTCTAACCGGACACGAGGCCTCATGGAAGCGGGGCCCCCCATGCGTCATAATGACAGGTCTTTCGATTCCCGCCGCTGGAGTTCCCATGTCCGACGCTATCTGGCCTTTCGTACCCGCCCGCTTCACCATCGATCTCTCCCACGCCGAAGGACGCACGCTGCACCTGAAAAATGGTGGCACGATTCTCGACGCATCGGGCGGCGCCATCGTATCCAACATAGGACATGGACGGCGCGAGGTGGCGGATGCAGCGGCCGCCGCCATGGTGTCAATGACCTATGCCGTGCCGCCCTTCGTCACGCCGGAGCGCGAACGCCTCGTCGAACGCTTGCGCGGAAGCTGGCTGCCGCCGCATCTGACGCGCGTCTGGCTCGCCAGCGGCGGCTCCGAGGCGGGCGATGCCGCCATCAAGCTCGCCATCCAGCATTTCCAGGCCAAGGGCGAAACGGAACGTACAAAGATCATTGGCCGCGAAATTTCCTATCACGGCACCACCGCCCTCACTCTTGCTGTCGGCGGGCACGTCGCGCGCAAGACAGGCTTTGAAAGCGTGATGCCGCATGTGCTCCATGCGCCGACGCCCTATGCGCTCCGTTCGCCGCTCGGGCGCGACCATCCCGATTTCGACATTCACGCGGCCAGGGCGCTAGAAGACCTCATCCTGCGCGAGGGGCCGGAGACGATCGCCGCCTTTGTCGGCGAGCCTCTCAACGGCTCGTCGGGCGGCGCCATCGAGCCGGGACCGCGCTACTGGCCGATGGTGCAGGAGATCTGCCGCCGCCACGGCATTCTCATCGTGTCCGATGAAGTCATGGTCGGCTTCGGCCGCACCGGCAAGCGCTTCGCTGCCGAGCATTATGGCCTCGAGCCGGACATCATGTTCGCGGGCAAGGGGCTCGCGGGCGGTTATGCGCCCATCGTCGGGGTCTTCGCGACCGATGCCGTCGTCGCGCCGCTTGCCGCGAAGGGTGAGGCGCTGATGTTCTACACCTATGGCGGGCATCCGGCCGCCTGCGCCGCCGCCGACAAGGTGCTCGAGATAATGGAGCGCGAGGAACTGGTGAAGCGCGCGGCGGAAAAGGGCGAAGCGCTCGGCGCGCGCCTCTCCGCCCTGCTCGGCCAGCACCCCAATGTCGCCGAGCTTCGCGGGCGCGGCCTCCTGCGCGGCATCGAGATCGTCAAGGATCGCGAGACGCTGGAGCCCTTCCCGCTCGAAGCGCAGGTATCGGGCCGCGTCGTCGCGGCGGGTCTGCGGGAAGGCGTCTTCTTCTATGGCGGCGGCACGGGCGCGGTGCGCGACATCATCTGCATCGGCCCGGCCTTCACCGTCGAGGACAGCGAACTCGACCGCATCGCCGAGACCCTGAAAGTCGCCATCGACAAGACCGTGCAGAGCATGAAGGGCTGACGCAGATCGCGCGCCGGGCCGGCTTCCTATTCGCCGGCGGCCGCGCGCCGCGGCGCGCCGATCTCCACCTTCGCGCTCCGTTCCGTCGCGATCTCCTCGGGACGGGGCGCAACGGCCTCGACATAGATCGACCGCCCCGGCAGGGCGAAGGCTGCGCCTTCCCGCTCGACGATTTCCTTGACGCTATAGGCAAGCTCCTCCTTGAGCTCCAGCCACTCGCCCCAAACCGTCGTGCGCGTGAAGCAATAGATCATGAGGTCGATCGACGATTCCCGGAACGCGTCGATCCGCACGAAGAGCGCCGCCTCGGGCGGCTGCACGAAGGCTTCATGCTCCATCAGAAAGGCTTCGATGCCGTCGCGGATGCGGCGAAGCTGGTCATGCGTCGTGCGATATTCGAGTGCGATGGTCCAGGAGACGCGCCGATATGTCATCGCGCTGAAATTGGTGACGGCATTGTCGGAGAGCTTCTGGTTCGGCACATAGACGGGCGCCTTGTCGAAGCGGCGCACCAGCGTCGAGCGGAAGCCGATCTTCTCGACCGTGCCCTCGACCACGCCATCGACCTTGATCCAGTCGCCAATGCCGAAGCGCCGCTCGAGCAGGATGGAAATTCCGCCGATGAGATTGCGGAAGAGATCCTGCGCGCCGAGCGCCACCGCAACGCCGAAAAGCCCAAGTCCCGCAATGATCGGCGCGACCTGTATGCCCCAGATCTGCAATACGGTCGCTCCGCCGACGAGCAGAATGCCGACGCGCCCGCCGGTGATCAGCCAATGGGTGATCTCGGGCGTGAGAATGTGGTTGAAGCCGCTCAGCAACCTGCCGATGGGCGTTATGGCATTCCTCAGTCCCCAGAATATGGCGATCACGATGAGTGAACGATTGACGTTCTCGGCCAGAAGCTCCGTCTTGCCGGAAAAATCCAGATACTGGGTGGTGAAGAAGATCCCGAGCACCAGAAAGAGAAACTGAAGCGGCCCGGCAATGGCGTGGCGCAGCGCGTCGTCGAATATGTTGGATGTCCGTGCCGTCCAGCGCTCCGCGACCGCGAGGACGTAGCGCGTGAAGAGCCCGCGCAGCGCGAAGAAGACGGCGAAGATGGTGGCGGCTGTCAGAAGTTCTCCGATGCTGCGGCCGAACACGCCCGTTTCCCAGACATCGACAACAAGACGCCAGAAGTCTCCGAAATCCGACAGAACGCTACTCGTCATCAGTCCGTCTCACCTCCATGAATTCGGGCATGAATTTGGGGCAGCAGGATCGCGCGCGCCTATGCCACGACTGGCGTGCGCTCGCGCGTTGCGGAGAAGCGGACATGCGGCCACTTCTCGGCCGTGTAGCCGAGCTCCCAGTTGCTCTTCGCAAGGAAGACGGGCGCGCCGTCGCGATCCTCGGCGAGATTGCCGCGATGGGCATCGACAAACCGCTTGAGTTCCGCGGGGTCTTCCGCCGTCAGCCAGCGCGCCGTCTCGAAGGGCGCGGGCTCGAAATGCACATGGACGTCGTATTCCGCCTCGATGCGCGCCGCGAGCACTTCGAGCTGCAGGGGGCCGACGACGCCGACGATCCAGTTCGCGCCGATATGGGGCTTGAAGACCTGCGTCACGCCTTCTTCCGCAAGGCTTTCGAGCGCGCGGCGCATGTGCTTCGCCTTCATCGGATCGTCGAGGCGCACGCGGCGGAGAATTTCCGGCGCGAAATTCGGAATGCCGGTGAAGGTCATGGCCTCGCCTTCGGTCAGCGTGTCGCCGACGCGGATGGTGCCATGGTTGGGGATGCCGATGATGTCGCCCGCAAAGGCTTCGTCCACCAGCTCGCGATCCTGCGCGAAGAAGAGCGTCGGATTGTGGATGCCGATGGTCTTGCCGGAGCTCGAGAGCCTGAGGCGCATGCCGCGCTTGAACTTGCCCGAGCAGATGCGCATGAAGGCGATGCGGTCGCGGTGGTTGGCGTCCATATTCGCCTGCACCTTGAAGACGAAGCCTGACACCTTGGGCTCGGCCGGCTCGACCAGCCGCAGCGAGGAAGGCTGCGGCCGCGGCGGCGGCGCATAGCTCACCACGGCGTTGAGAAGCTCGCGCACGCCGAGCTTCCTCAGGGCGCTGCCGAAATAGACCGGCGTCAGATGGCCGGCGCGATAGGCCTCGAGGTCGAAGGCGGGCGATCCTTCGCGCGCGATCTCCATTTCCTCGCGATAGGCGGCAAGCTCCTCGGGGCTCATATATTTCCCGACCTCGCTGCCCGGGACGCTCTCGGGCTCATGCCCGTCCCTGTCGCCGCCCGGCCGCTCATAGGGAACGAAACGGTCGCGCTCCGGGTCGAAGATGCCCTTGAGAAGGCCGCCCATGCCCATGGGCCAGATCATCGGCGCCGTATCGAGCGCGAGCTTCGTCGCGATCTCGTCCATGAGATCGAAGGGGCTCTGCCCTTCGCGGTCGATCTTGTTGATGAAGGTGATGATCGGCACGTCGCGCAGGCGGCACACCTCGAAGAGCTTGAGCGTCTGCGTCTCGATGCCCTTCGCCGCGTCGATGACCATGATGGCGGAATCGGCCGCCGTCAGCGTGCGGTAGGTGTCTTCCGAGAAATCCTCGTGGCCGGGCGTATCGAGCAGGTTGCAGATGGCGCCGCCGAACTCGAAGGTCATGACGGCGGAGGAGACGGAGATGCCGCGCTCCTGCTCGATCTTCATCCAGTCGGAGCGGGCGCGCCGCGTGTCGCCGCGCGCCTTCACCTGACCGGCAAGATGGATCGCCCCGCCCATATAGAGCAGGTTTTCGGTCAGCGTGGTCTTGCCCGCGTCGGGGTGCGAGATGATGGCGAAGGTCCGGCGCTTGCCGACTTCGTCCGCAGTCGTGCTCAAGTTCGTCTCCAGTCCGGTTTGGGGCCGGACCCTACTTCAACTGCTTCCGCCTGTCACCCGGCGCGACATCGTGACAGGATGCGCCGTTTCGCCCGGCCGGGCATTCTTTCGCCACCGATATTCACATTTCCGAGAGAGAAACATGACCACCGCACGCGACATCGCAGAACCGCATCTCGAGGCGGCTCTGGCCGAAGCCCGCGAGAAACAGATTTCGACCGATGCGCTCGCCCGCATCTTTTTCGAGGGCGTGCTGCGCATCTGGCGCGAGACGAGATCGCCCGAGGACATCAAGGCCGAGCTCACAAGCGCGCTCGATTTCCTTGATCCCGACGAGGACTTCACTTTCATGCGGCCATGAGGTGGCCATAAGCCATGAGCCATAAGGAAGCCCTGAGGCGCCCCGGCCCTTCTCCTCAGTTCACCGGCTCCTGGAGGAAGTGGCGGCCCTGACGGTCCTCGATCTCGACCACCCATATGTCGGGATCGAATTTCCGCTGCTTTTCGATATAGGCGTCCGCATCGGGCTCGGCGACGGGTGCGGCGCCGGTCGCCTGCATCCAGACGAGCGACCCGTCGCCCGCCCGCGTGGGCACGAAGACTGACGCCGTGCGGTCGAGACGACTCACCTTGACGACCACAGTACCCGAACTGGCATCGCCGCGGCGCACGACCATGGCCTGCGCGCCCGCGGTTTCGCAGCGGCGGATCAGCGCCTTCACCCAGATTTCCGCCTTGAGACGCGGCAAAGTTTCCATAGAGGCGGCCCTTATGGTGAAACTACAAGTCTTTACATACTAACGACTTTTTCTCGTTTGCCGTAGCTCTGGCACGGCACTAGACTTGCAAACAATCCGTTAACGAAGTCGGGTGGCGCTCCGAATCCGCACAATATTTGCAGCCTGAATAAACAACTCGGGCGGGCGGACGGCGCTAAAGCGGGAAAACGGGTTTGCGTTTCAGAGGGGATTGGCATGTTCGGTGAGAGGAAGCAGGCGGGCGCTGTCCCGCACGGCATGGGGGGCGTCCGCGGCGCAAGGCTCGCCATCGCGTCCCTGTTCATCTCGGGTGCACTCGTGTCCGGCTGCACGGTGGTCGAAGGCAACACCTCTTCGCTCGACAACATGAAAAGCGCCGCGGCGCAGGCTGCGCCCGCGCAGACTCCGGCGCCCCCCACAACCACTGCCGATGCGGCGAGCGCCTCGGTCAGTGACACAAGTTTCGCGAGCGCCGGCATTCCCATTCCGCTGATCTCGCCGCGCCACGCCAATGCCGCGCCGGTTCAGGTGGCCTCCGTCGATCCGCGCGCGGGCCTCAGCGCGCTTGGCGGCAGCGGCGGCACGCCTGTCCGCCAGCTTGCCGGCGTCTATCTCAAATATGGCAGCGCGCTCGCTCTGGCCGAAAAGAGCAAGCTCGGAACCCCCACCGAAGTCCGTCGTGTACTGAAGGAAATGCGCTACTCGCAGCCTGAAGTCATGGCGCAGGGCTGGTATGCAGTGCAGGCCATGACCGCCGCCCAGACCAACGCCTTCGCCCAGGGCGTCCGCGACGAGGTTCGCCGCATCGGTCAGGACAGGGTCCTCGCCGCGCTGAACGATCCCGATTACGTGCTTCGCCTGCCGGGCGCTGATGCCGCCACCACCGCGATCATGGCCTCCGTCACGGCGGAGAACGAGCGCATGCTCTCGCTCAGAAAGCGCTTCCTCGATACGGCGCAGCAGTTCATGCGCCAGAAATGGGGAATGAGCGAGCCGATGCAGCCGGTCAGGCAAGCCGAAGCGCGCGAGCCGGGGCAGAGCTTCCGCGCTCTCATCGCCAATCTTTCGCCGATCAGCGAGGCGCATGCCTATTCGCGACCGGTGCTGACGAAGATCCTCGCGCTCGGCGCACGTCAGGTCATGGCGGTGCCGATGGCGGCTGCGGAGCGCGATGAAACCTCCGCCTGCCTCAACTGGGCGCGCCTCAATCTCAACCAGTGCATCGCCGCCGCGCATTTCCCGTCTGAAGAGGCATGGTGCGCGGGCACACATGGGGTGGAAGAAGTCCGCGCCTGCTGGGCGTCCGTCCTTCCCGCCTCGGCGACCATGACGCCCGCCGCGCACTGACGGGCTGATCCGAGGTCGGGGTGACAGCGGAGTTTGCGGGAGGGCATTACCTCATCTGTCATCCCGGGCTTGTCTCCGCCACCTCTCCAAACTCGTCATGCCGGACTTGATCCGGCATCCATCTTCCTTCTTCTGCACGGCAAGGCTGGACCCCGCGTCGAGCGCGGGGTGACAGTAGGAATTGCGGGATGACCTTTGCCTCATCTGTCCTCCCGGGCTTGTCTCCGCCACCTCTCCAAACTCGTCATGCCGGACTTGATCCGGCATCCATCTTCCTTCTTCTGCACGGCAAGGCTGGACCCCGCGTCGAGCGCGGGGTGACAGCGGAGTTTGCGGGAGGGCGTTTACCTCATCCGTCATCCCGGGCTTGTCTCCGCCACCTCTCCTAACTCGTCATGCCGGACTTGATCCGGCATCCACCTTCCTTCTTCTGGGCGGTGGAGCAAAACGCCTCCACTCCAAACAAAATTCAATTTGAATCAAATCCAGGTCTCTTTTGATGAAAATGAGATTCCAATTTTCGACACAATTTCAAAAAACTCGAGAAACATTCTCATAAATATATCCTCACAAATTGCACCCGATTTAAAACATGTCGATGAATAACCGGCAATATCCCAAGCAAAATGGCATTTTACGTATCCATTTAACTTGTCTTCAGCGGCTCACGTCTTAGCTTCGTGATACAGACCTGAAAGGGAATGGATCATGTCGCTCATCCTCAGGGCAGCCTTCTGGCTGACGGTGCTCGCCTTCCTGCTTCCGGCGGCAGGGCCGGAGGCGTCGCCTCATTCCGCGTCGGTGCATAATGCGAGCCTTGGCGCCGAGCACTCCGGCAGCGAGGCGGCGGCCGGCACCGGGGCCGATATCGACGCCGCCGAAATGCTCACCCTCGCCTCCCGCTCAGCGCAGGACATGATGGGATTTTGCGACCGCAACCCGGATGTCTGCGCCCGCGGTCAGGCCGTCGTCACCCATGTGGCGCGGCAGACGGCTTTTTACGGCGGCAAACTGTTCCAATGGCTGACCGAGAAGGCGCGCGAGCCCCAGCCGGACGAGCCGGGCCCCGAGACAGGCCCGGCCCACGCCTTGCCGCCGCCCCACCCGCTTCCCCCCTCGCGGCTCGCGGGTGCCTAGGAGGTATCGATTGCCGGAGCCCTCATCCTGAGCTTTTCCGGCACTTTGGCGCCGCCCGGCATGCAGCCGCCGGGCGGCGCTTTTTTGCCAATCCGCGCCCGGCGCTTGTGCATCCTCTCCATCATCGCTATGTCCTGTAGGAGATTCTGAGCCTTTTGGAACGGAACGATGACCATCGAGAGCCTGATCGAGGACTTTTCCTTCCTTGGCGACTGGGAAGAACGCTACCGCTATGTGATCGAGCTGGGCCGCGAACTCGAACCCCTGAGCGAGGAAGAGCACTCGGCCGCGAACAAGGTGCCGGGCTGTGTCAGCCAGGTCTGGCTCGTGACGGAGACGAAACACGGGGACAAGGAACCCCGGCTCGTTTTCCGCGGAGACAGCGATGCGCATATCGTCCGTGGGCTGATTGCAATCCTCCTTCAGATTTTTTCCGGGAAGACGCCGCGCGAAATTCTCGACGTGGATGCAAGGCAGATCCTCCAAAAGCTCGGCCTCAACGAACATCTGAGCCCGCAGCGATCGAACGGGCTCTATTCGATGGTCGGGCGCATTCAGGACGACGCCAGGGCGCTGCTCGCCACGGCGTCTCACGCCTGAGGCGGCGCGCCTTACCCGCGTCCCCCGCAAGGGGCATTGTTCATTCCGTAATGCGTGATGAGCCGGTCGAGCGCGATGAGGAGCACGATCTTGCCCGCGCGCCGGGGCCAGCCGAAAGATTTTTCAGCCTCTTCGAGCCCCTGAAGGTGACAGCAGACGGCAAGGAGTACATCGGAGAGGACCGGGCCGACGCCAGCCACGGCGCTTGCCAGGCGCTGGCGCGCGGCAAGCGCGTTGTCCGTCATCTCCGCCCTGTCCGCGCCCGAGCGCCGCACGGCCCCGGGCCCGAGCGCCAGCGCCCAGTCGGTCGTCAGCCGCGGGCTCATGCGCGCCAGCGTGAAGTCGCGCCGCAACCTTTCGCCCGCCTCGAACTGAAGCGCGGAAACGAGCGGCTTTCCATCCGCGCCCTTGTGACTATGGAGCCAGCCAAGCGGGCTTTCCGCATCGTTGAACTCGACGACCGCCACGCCCTCCTCAACCGCCGCCACGCCGAGGCGCCTTTGCTGGTGCTGGGCGCGGAAAGGATCGGCCCGCGCCTCGAGGCGCCGCAGCAGCGCAAGCCCCGCCTCGCTCGCATTCCAAATGATCCGCCCTTCCACCTCCTCCCGCTTCACGAGATCGCGGGCCTCGAAGGCCGTCCAGAGCCGCGCCTCGATTTTGAGGACCGGCCTCTGCCAGCGATTGCGCGCCACGAAAAGGCCGAACCAGTCATCGTCCACCCGCGCGATATGATTTCCCGGCCGGGTCAGGCGGCGGAAGACACGCCGCAACTCGCGCTCGACTTCATGCTCGGCCACAAGCTGTCTTCCGCCTCCCATCCCGTCCGCTCCTATTGCAGTGTGTCGGCGCGTGACATTCTGCGCACGGCCCGTTCGAGCCGGTCGAGAAGCATGTCGAAATCCTTGTCGTCGCGTTTGTCCTCGATCTGCCGGCATGCATGGGCGGCGGTGGTGCGGTCGCGGCCGAAATGGCGTCCGACGGCAGAGAGGCTGAAGCCGAATGCAACATGGGTCAGATACATGGCGACCTGCCGGGCAAGCGCGACGGCCGCCCTCTGCCGCGTTGGCGACCTCAGTTCGACCACGGATACATCGAGCGCGCGGGCGATCGTCTCCTGGGTCAGAGCAACCTGCGCCGCGCGCTCGAGATCGCATCCGGCGTATGGCCTCACGCGCCCTCCATGCGCGAACGGCGCGATATGCGCGCGCCGCTCCCCCGGCCTGCCGAACTGGACCCCACTCAAATCATGCATCGTAAAACCCTCCATAACCGCTTGACTGACAGAGACATGAACATTACGAGAACATTCATGTTCGCCTATGGAAAATTTACGGGAACCGCAAACTGCGGGGATAAATATCCGTAGTTTTTGCATCATTTTGAGACAGAAAGGTGAGCCAGTGAGGACCAGAATCCGGCACTACCGCAAATTGCGGAACCTGACGCAGACCGACCTCGCCCGCCTGATCGGCACCACCGCGGCGACGGTTTCGCGGCTCGAAACCGCGGACATGACCATCTCGATGGACTGGCTCCAGAAGCTCGCCGAGGCTCTGCTCGTCCAGGTCACCGACCTCATCGACAGCCCGCATCCCAATCGGGTGCCCTGCGTGGGGCGGGTCGGGCGCGGCGGCGCCTTCGACCGCTCCGCCGCCAGGGACGATGACAGCGTCGCGCTCGACGCGCCCGCGCGCGATCCGATCGCGCTGCGCGTCGGAGAAAATCTCGGCGCCTATTGCGCCGGCGACGTGCTCATCGCGGACCGCATGCCGCCCGAACATACCAAGCAAGCGCTTGGCCGCGATTGCGTGGTGGAGATCGACGGAGAGGCGAGCGGCTTCGGACGGCTCATATCGTCAGTTGACGGACGTTATATTCTCGTGCCGCCGGAGCCGGGCGCGCCCGCCCGCCAGCTCCCGACGCCGGAATGGGTCGCGCCCGTCGTCATGCTGATCCGCTATTTCTGAGCGCTATTTCACGTTGCGGCAGGCGACGCTCACATTCTTCGCGCCAGCCGGTGCGCTGTCGCACACCATGCCTGGGAAGCACATGGAAGCCGGAACGTCGCGGAACGAAAATGCGATATAGGCATCGCCCCGGTTTTTCTCGACCGTGCCTGTAAGATCGAAGCGCCTGGTCTCGCCAGCCGTGATAGTCAGCACGTCGCCCACCGAGGGCTCGGACAACGGGATGTAATGCTCCCCATCAAATGTGATGCCGGCATCGCCGCCCGCGCTCACCTCGCAGGTGGCTCTCAGCTCGGATGATTCGTCCGGGCTCGAACTGATCCGGAATTCCGCCGACTCACCCTTGCCGATGAGCTTGCTGCCTTCCTCGATCCTCGCCGTCGCGGCCGAAGCAGCGCCCGCAAGCAGAAGCGCGACAAGACCGGCGGTCAAGGCGGCGAACGGCCTCAGGCGGCGATCAGAAGCGGATCCAGAGACGGGCATGGCGGATGGCTCCGGAAGAAGATGACGGGAAAGAGGCGCCACCATTCTGCGACAATCCCGCGCCGCCGCTCAAGCGATGCGCAGATTGGCCCGGCCTGCAAGCGCATGCGCCTTTTCCGCGTGCAGGAAGGCGTCATGTCCGAACACCATGACGATGCGGCCCATCTCGTCGACGAGCGGCAGCCGCAACCAGAACTGGAACACATCCGGCGCCTTCCAGGGCGTGAGCGGCACGACGCCCTGCGCGGGCCTGCGCCCTTCGACCACCTCACGATAGGCCGCTTCCCAATAGCCGCGCTGGTCGCCAAGCTCGAAATCGGCTACGCAGCGCCCGGTGGTCTCGACGCCGAGATAGTCCCGCAGCCTCGTGCCCGCGAGACGGACTCGAAGTGACAGGGGCCCGCCTTCGAGCACATCGAGAAGGCTGAGGGACGGAAGCAGGGGCTTCAGTTCGAAAGGATGAATGTCGCCGCGCGTCGGAAACCCGTCATCGGGACATTTCGAGCACCAGTAGTCGAACAGCTCGCGCTGCTCGGGAATGATGAGCTGGGCTCGAATGGCCTCTGCGGGCTGTGTCAGAACCGTTCCCTCCGGGCGGCACGCGTCCCCCTCCCGGATCGCGCGCGAATCATTTGGTTAATGATGAATCCACGCGCGGTTCATTGCAAGGCGCCGCAGTCAAGCCGGTGCGGCGCCCCGAGCCTGCTAACGGGCCGTTCTGCGGCTATTGCTGCGGCGGCCCTTCTGGCCGAGTCCCATCTTCTTGGCGAGCTTGGAGCGGGCCTGCGCGTAATTCGGCGCGACCATCGGATAGTCGCGCGGCAGTCCCCACTTCTCGCGGTATTCGTCAGGGCTCAAATCGTAATGGGTCCGCAGATGACGCTTAAGAGACTTGAACTTCTTTCCGTCCTCAAGACAGATCAGATAGTCCGGCGTGATGGACTTGCGAATAGCCACCGCCGGCTCCTGCTTCTCCACCGAAGCTTTGACATTGCCTTCGGCCGCCTGGGACAAAGCCTCATAGACCTTGTGGATAAGTCCTGCGAGGTCAGCCGTCGCGACGCTGTTATGACCAACATAGGCCGAGACGATCTCTGCGGTCATGCCGATCAATCCTGCCTTCTCGTTCATTTCGCCCCTCTGATACCGGCACTGGCTCCCGGGTGAATTACATGATGCCCGAGTATTGTTTTGTTCGTTTTAAAGACGCCGGCAATCTTATAACGATTGAATCTGCCATCTTCAATAGTCATTGGACAAGGAGAATACAGCCATCCGATTTCATAAAATAATCATGGCAGAAGTCAAAATGAAGATTCCACCACGCTGCAATCAGTGCACACGAGCCCCCTTTATGTAATGGCGCTCCTCGCCAAGAAAATCGCTCCTGGGCCCTTTCTTTGGCCTTTTCAGGCATATCGGACTGCGACCTATCTGCGCTGGAACTGGCCCCGCGGCCTCGCGCATAATGCGCGCCGGGAACCGTCGGATCGGGACAGCTATGTTTCTTAGAGATATCTGGTATTTCGCCATGCCGGGGGAGGCGCTGAAAGGCGGCGGCCTGGCGAGCAAGGTGCTTCTCGGCGAGCCGCTCGTTTTTGGCCGTACACGGCAGGGCGAGCCTTTTGCGCTGCGGGACATCTGCCCGCATCGCGGCGTGCCGCTCTCGGCGGGGCACCTCTATGACGCCCGGTCGAGCGGATGCGGCGAGGCCGCCATTGAATGCCCCTATCACGGGTGGAAGTTCAACACCTCCGGCGCCTGCACCGAAATCCCCTCGCTCGTCCCTGGTCAGGATATGGATGTTTCCCGCATACGCGTGCGCCGCTACCCGGTACGGGAGGTGAACGGAAATATCTGGGTCTATATGACCGACGAGAAGCGCGCCGACCTCGCCCCGACCCACGAGCCGCCCGCCATTCCGGGTTTTGACGGCAAATCCGCCAATATCCGCGAAAGCATGACCTTCTCATGCCATGTCGATCACGCGGTGATCGGCCTCATGGACCCGGCGCACGGCCCCTTCGTGCACCGGTCTTGGTACTGGCGGACGAAGGCCTCGATCCACGAAAAGGCCAAGGATTTCGCGCCCTCGGAAATGGGCTTCGCCATGGTCGAGCACACGCCCTCGAGCAACTCCTTCGCCTACAGGATTCTGGGCGGGAAGCCGACCACCGAGATTTCCTTCCGCCTGCCCGGCATCCGCCTCGAGCGCATCCATGCCGGGCGGCACCGGGTCGTCGGCCTCACCGCGGTAACGCCGATCGACGAGACTTCGACGGAAATCACACAATCGTTTTATTGGACATTGCCCGTTCTATCCGTCGCCAAGCCCGTTCTGCGGCGCTTCATGCGCGCCTTTCTCGGTCAGGACCGGGACATGGTGAACCTTCAGCAGCGGGGGTTGCGGTTCGAGCCCCGGCTCATGCTCATCAATGATTCCGATGTGCAGGCGAAGTGGTACCACCGGCTGAAGAACGAGTGGGACGAGGCGACCGCGCAGGGCCGGCCGTTCCAGAACCCGGTGAAGCCGGTGACACTGCGCTGGCGGAGCTAGGCCCGGGCATCCGGAATAATTTCCGTATACTGATTTATTCTCATGGTCGCGACCGCGCCCCCGCGCCCGTCCGGGTTCGGGACGCCCTGCCCGCCACGAATGACCGGGCCCTATCGTTTCGCGCCTGTTTTGCAATGCGACACCTGCCCCTCGCATTCATATCGCGTGTGCGAAGGGGCCCGGCGGAGACATATTCCCTGCTTTGCTTCGTCCCTCGCCGGGGGCTATCATCCGGCCGCGTCCGCAAGCGAGGACGAGGCCGGCCTTCATCGCCGGTTGCGGCATTGATGGAGTGACGCCCCGCGCGTCCTGCGCAGGGCAAGGCGGAAATCGGATAGCGATGCGACAAGGACTTACCGGATCAGCGAGAACGGCGAGCGGGGGCGAGAAGTCGTGAGCACCCCCGGCATCGGCGCCGCGAAGAACTCCGGCGAAGCGGCGCATCAGCGGATTTTCGGTTCCGACGGCAAGGCGCTTTTTGTCGTCGTTCCCGCAGGCGAATATGAAACGCTGATGAGCCTGAAGGAGGCGGCGCAGGATCTCGACCGCACGCGTGCGGCGCTCGCCGACCGGCTCGGCGGGGGAACCGGCGTCCCGTCGAATGTGGCGCACAGAATTGCCGATGGCGAGAATCCGGTGCGCGTCTGGCGGCAGGCGCGCGGGCTGAAGGCGGTGGCGCTGGCGCGCGCCGCGGGGATCAGCCCCGCCTATCTGTCCGAAATCGAAACCGGCAAGAAGGATGGCACGTTCCGCACCATGGCGGCGATCGCACGTGTGCTGAGCGTTTCTCTCGACGATCTCGCGCCGCCCGCCGACGATGACAGGCGCCGCGCGCGTGAACGCTCGGCCCTCGTCGATGGCCTGCGCGCGCAGGTGCGGACGCTGGTTGAACTCGTGACGGGACATGTCGACTTCAACACCGCCGCCGTGCGCCGTACGGTGACGACGCTCGCGGCCGATGCCGTCGCCCTCAAGGCGCAGGCCAGCAAGCCGGAAGGCTGGCTCGACGATGTGCTGGCGGGCGCGCGGGCCGTGCTCGATCTCGTCGACAAGGCGGAAAGCGACATCATCGAGACCGCGCAGAAGGCGCAGCGCGCGCTCGAGGAAATCGTGAGACAGCCTGCTTTCCTGCCGCCGCCCGAAGCCCTGCCCGCCGCCATCGGCCTCGAGCCGCAGGAGGCATCCTCCGCGACGGCGGCCGAATAACTATTCCTCGGCCGTCGGCGGAAACTGGGCCTCGCCCGAGATCGACCAGTCCCACAAATGCAGAACGAGATCGGCGCGGTCGGTGGAGATCGTGTCGAACACGGCCGTTATGCGCTCTATGTCGGATTTCGCCGGCATGTAGCCGCTCCGAAGTTCCGCGACCGCCACGATCAGGTCGCCGAATTCCTGCCGCGAAAGGCCGAGCGCCTTGGCGAGAACGGCCAGGGGCTCACCGCCGAAATCGCTGACGATGCGAAAGGCGGTTTCGGGCCTGAGCCGCGCCTCGCGCGCAAGTTCCATCACGAATTCCTCGCGCTGCCCGAGCGCGGCGAGATTGACGAGGCGCGTGAGCTGAGGCTTCGCGATCGTTGCCGGCGGACGGACGAGCGAAAGCGCGACCCGCAACGCTTCATCCGCTCCCGATGCGGCGAGGCCCGCTTCCAGCACATCCGCGATGGCGATGTGCATCATGCGCCGCTCGACCGCATGGCGGTTCAGGATTTCGACGCGCAGCGCGCCCGACGACACCCACCAGAACATGAGCAGCGCGAGGCGCTGATTGAGCTCGGGCCGCTCGAGCAGCGACGCGTGAAGCTCCGGCTCGCTGGCGCTGCGGCGCACGAGAACTTCCATGGAGCGCCCCGGAATCTCCGTGCTGCGATTTTCGAGCATTCGGCGCACGACATCGGCATTTCCATATTCGATCAATGCGTCGATGGCGGCGGGCGGAAGGGTCTTGCGTCCGGCGATGGCGAGACGATGATCCATGCTCGTCACACGGATGATCTCGACGAGGTCGCTGCCCTGAATGTTCGCCGCCTCGGCGAGCACGGGCGCGGCCACCTCGATCGTGTCGCGGGCAAGGGCGAGCGTCAGTTCGCGCGGGCCTTCCGGCAGTTGCGCCACGCGCTCGGCGATGCGGCAGCGCTGCGCCACATCGAGGCGCGAGACGGCCGTCGCCATGACCATGTCGACCAGCGCCCGTTCCTGCGGGGTGACGCGGCCCGGCGGCAGCACGGCGAGATCGGCGAGCCTTCTCAGCAACAGGTCGCGCTCCTGCAGCGAAGGCATTGCCTCCGCGCTCACGCCCTGCTCGCCCATCAATCCAGTCGATGCCATCGCCGCCACAACTCCGCGAAGGAGCCCGCCCCTTTCCACGCTCCCCGCATCTGAGCACCGGCCGAATTAAAACCCCGTAAACTATAAGTGGGCGGGTTGCGGCTGCGGGTCACTCGGCTATGCTCGCCGCGGTCCGCTGCGCCACCAAGGAGCCGCAATATGGCAAAAAATCTCCCGAAACCCGTTCTTGCCGCCGCGCTCCTCGGATTGGCCATGACGCTTTCGGCCTGCGGAACGATGTTCGGCGAGGATTATTCGGACAAGCCGGAATACAAGGCCGGCTATTCGGCCGGCTGCGGCACCGGCACGGGCTATGTGCCCGGAAATTCCGCCACCGTCATTCGCGATCCCGAACTCTGGAACACGAACAAGGCCTATCGCGCGGGCTGGAAGGCGGGGTTCAATTCCTGCCGCGCCAGCACCTCGAACGCGCCCGGCGCGGGCGAGGATATGGGCCGCGGGAGGCGCAACGGCCCCAGCGGATATTGAGCGCGCGGCGCGGCCCGGCAGCGCCAGCCGCAGCGCATGAACTGAAGGAGGTTTCAGGTGAGAATCATCCTTGGACTGATCGCGCTCATTATCGCCGCGCTGGTGATCTGGCCGCTCGCCACCTATGGCACGCTCGATCCCTGCCGCATGCTCGCCAAGGACATGGCACGCGAAGCCTATTCGAAGATGGCCGAGGCCATGGGCACCGAACCGGGCAAGACGCCTGAAGCCGCCGAGCGCCTGGCGCTCATGGCAACGAGCCAGTATTCGGAACGCGAGTGCCTCACACAGCTCAAGGATCGCTGGCTCGGCGTCAGCAAGCCCGCGCGATAGGCATCAGGGCGCGTCCGCAAGCGCGACCGGATCGGGCGCGAGCGTTTCCTCCGCATCGGCGATTTCCCGCCACGTCACACCCTCTATTCCTTCGACGAGCGCCGCACCTGCCACCTCCGAGGGCAGACGGAAGCCGGGCGTCCCCGCCCCTTCGGCCAGGCGCTGCGCGATGAGGAGCGCCGCATCCGCGCTGAAGACGGGCGCCGCCGGCGTTTCGAGGCGGGCCTGCCTCACCCTGCCATCGGGCGTGCGCGCCTCGCCCCAGACG
>NZ_JBATUH010000131.1:0-11971 GCF_049671045.1 Parvibaculum sp.
GCAAGCTGCGCGCCGACTTCGATGCGAAGGGCGTCGCGCAGTCGGATCACCAGATCCGCAGGGCGATGGACGAATATCTCGCCGAGGCGGTTCGTCAGGTGAAGGCCGAAGGCTGATCCCGATCAGCAGCTTGGCCCGATTCGCTGAGACGAGTTCCTAGTTCGACACGGCCATGAGCGCCGCGGCGAAGAGGCGCGACGCCACGTCGCGCGCTTCCGCTTCGTCGGGGCCCGAGGCTTCGCTGGCGAGCGGCCTTTCGCGCCTGCGGTGCATGGCCGCCCAGGCGACGATCTCGACCGCGCAGCGGGCGGCGGTCCTGAGCTTTGTTTCCGTCCAGTCCGGACCGGCTCCGCGCACGATCAGCGCCACGAGATCGTCGACATATGCGCCGCGGACTTGCTGGCGGTGGATCTCGTTCAGCTCCGCAATGTCGAAGGCGCAGCTATCGAGCAGCCAGACGATCCGCCGCTGTTCCGCCAGAACGTCATAGAGCGCGCCGCCAATGGCCTCGAGCACCGGCGCGTCGGCTGGGCCTGCCCGCCTCAGCGCATCGCCGAGGAGCGGCCAGCGCGCATACGCCCCGATCGCCGCGCGCAGCAGCGCCGCCGTCTCCCCGATGCCGGGATCGGGCAGGGGGGCCGGCAAGTTCTCGAGCGGCAGGCCGCAGGCCCGCATGACGGCAAGATGAAGCAGGGCTTCCTTGCTCGCGGCATAAAGGTATAGCGTGCCCGCCGACACCCCCATCTGCCTCGCAATGTCCGCGACCTGAGTGCGGCGGTAGCCGGCTTCCGTGAAGCAGGCGATCGCCGCCTCCGCGATTTCCTCGAAGCGCGCGGCGGCGCGTGCCTTGCCCGTCCGGCTTTTGGGCTGAGTGGTCATTCGGCCTCTTGCAATCCGTCTCTCAAATATTAGTATATGAATGATTCATTCATTTATTCAAGGCGAACCAACATGGCCATGGTGAGTTGGCGGCAATGTCTTGCCTGGGTGGTGGCCCTATTACTTGCCGGCGGCCTCGCCCGGGCGAGCGCCGAGGATGGCGGCTGGGGTCATTATGGTGGCGATGCCGGCGGGCAGAGGCATGTGGAGGCGAGCGCGATCACGCCAGCCAATGTCGCGAACCTCAAGGAGGTCTGGCGCTACTCGACCGGGGCGCTTGCGGGCAAGCCTGCCAATGTGCGCAAGCGCTACGCCTTCGAGGCGACGCCGATCCTTGCCGAGGACAATCTTGTTTTCTGCACGCCCTTCAATGTCGTCGTCGCGCTCGATCCGGCTACCGGTGTGGAGCGCTGGACCTACGATCCCGGCATTGCGCTCGATCAGCGCCCGGCCAATCAGTTCGTCTGCCGGGGCGTCGCCTACTGGCAGGATGCCGGCGCCCCGCTCGACGCCACCTGCGGCAGCCGCATCTTCATGGGCACGAATGACGGGCGGCTGATCGCGCTCGATGCGCGGACCGGCAAGCCCTGTCCGGGCTTCGGGTCCGATCCTGAGAAGCCCGGCGAGGTGACGGCGGGCGCCGACCGGCTGCTCGTCTGGCCGGGCGAGTATCAGCACACTTCGCCGCCCGTGGTTTCGCATGGCGTCGTCATTCTCGGCTCGTCCATCGGCGACAATGCGCGGGTCGATGCGCCGAAGGGCACGGTCAGGGCCTATGACGCGCGGACGGGCAGGCTCCGGTGGAGCTTCGATCCGGTGGCGCGGGGCGCCGCCGAAAAGCCGGGAAGCTGGGCGCCCGGCACGGCCGCGCATACGGGGCAGGCGAATGTCTGGGCGCCCATCTCGGTCGATGAGAAGCGCGGCCTCGTCTTCCTGCCGACATCCTCGCCAAGCCCCGATTTCTTCGGCGGGCTGCGCGCCGGGGACGATGCCTATGCCGATTCCGTCGTCGCACTGAATGTGGAGACGGGCGCCGTTCAATGGGTCTTCCAGACGGTGCATCACGATGTCTGGGACTACGATCTTCCCGCCCAGCCGACGCTGGCCACGCTGACGCGCGACGGCAAGCCCGTCGATGTCGTCGTGCAGGTGACGAAGACGGGCTTCATGTTCGTGCTGGAGCGCGACACGGGCAAACCCTTCTTCGATGTCGTGGAGCGGCCCGTGCCGCAAGGCGCGGTAGCGGGCGAAGCGCTTTCGCCGACCCAGCCTTTCCCGGTGAAGCCGCCGGCGCTCGTGCCCCAGAAGCTCGAGAAAGGCGGCGCATGGGGCCTCGTCTGGTTCGACAAGCGGGCCTGCAACGCGACGCTCGACAAGGTCCGCAGCGATGGATTGTTCACGCCGCCCTCGCTCGAGGGCACGCTCATCTATCCCTTCACCGGCGGTGGCGCGAACTGGGGCGGCATGAGCTTCGATCCGGCGCGCAAGATCGCCGTCGTCAATGTCAACAATGCCGGCCATATCGTCACGCTCTTTCCGTCTGCTGAATATAAGGGGCGAAAGGAAGTGGATGAGAGCGCCGAAATCGTACCGCAGACGGGCGCGCCCTATGGCGTGAGGCGCGATCTCTTCCTGTCGCCGCTCGGGCTTCCCTGCACGCCGCCGCCATGGGGATCGCTCGTGGCAGTCGATCTCGAAAACGGCACGATCAAATGGAAGCGCCCGCTCGGCACCGTGCGGGACCTCGCGCCCGTGCCGCTGCCGCTCGAATGGGGCGTGCCGAATTTCGGCGGACCGCTCACCACCGACAGCGGGCTCATCTTCATCGGCGCGGCGATGGACAATTATCTGCGCGCCTTCGACACCGAAACGGGCGACGAGCTGTGGAAGGCGCGGCTTCCGGCAGGCGGGCAGGCGACGCCCATGTCCTATGTGTGGAAGGGACGGCAATTTGTCGTCATCGCGGCGGGCGGACATGCGCGCGCGGGCACGAAGCTCGGCGACAGCGTCGTGGCCTATGCGCTGCCCGAGCGGAAATGAAAGACGGGGATTCAGGCGCGTCCCGCGGCCCCGCTTGAGTTCGGCCAGCATAAGCCCAACAATCCGGCGATAACGATAACGCTCGGAAAGGGAGAGAGCATGCCCGGCTACAACAACGTCACGATCGAGAAGCAGGGGCCAGTGGCGCTTGTGCGCTTCGACAGGAAGGGAAACCGCAACGCCTTCAATCAGGAGACGATCCTCGAGCTCACCGATGTCGCGCGGCGCTTTCAGGACGATCTCGAAACGCAGGCCGTCGTGCTCACCGGCACGCGCGAAGCCTTCTCCGGCGGCATCGATCTCAAGGAGCGGGCGACGCGCGCGGTGACGGCGGGCAGCGATCTCGAATTGCGCCAGACCTATTATCGCGGCGTGCGGCTCTGCCAGGCGTGGGAAGACATGCCGCAGGTAACGATCGCCGCGATCGAGGGAATGGCCGTCGGCGCGGGCGTGGCGCTGCCCATCGCGCTCGACTGGCGCGTCATGGGCAAGGGCGCATTCCTCTATGTGCCGGAGGTGAAGATCGGCATCAATCTGCAATGGGGCGCGCTGCCGCGCCTCATCACGCTGGTCGGGCCGGCGCGGGCCAAGCGCATCTGCATTCTTTGCGAGCGGATGGGCGCCGGACACGCGCTCGACTGGGGGCTCGTCGACGAGGTCGCCGAAGACGGGCAGGTGGTGGAAAAGGCGCTTGAAATGGCGCGCGCCGCCGCCTCGATGCCCGCGCCCGCGGTGCGTATGGTGAAGGAGGCGGTCAACGCCACCGCCAATGCGCTGCACAAGGCGACGAGCTATGCCGATGCCGACCAGAGCCAGCTCTCGACGAACTTCCGCTCCGCGCAGGCGGAGAGCGACAAGTTCGTCAAGGGGCGCGGCTGACGATCAGGCCGGAACCTTGTTGCGAAGGCGGGTGGCGATCTGCTCCAGAGAGAGCAGGTGGTTGCCTTCCTTCGCGACGTCATAGGTGGTGACGTTCATGGCACGGACGGTTTTTCTCACCACATCATTCGTCGCCGGGTGAACGTCCACGTCGATCACGTTGAAGCAGCAGGTGTTCTGGTCGATGGAGGCAAAGGAGGCGAGGCCCGTGCCGAACGCCCAGCCGAGCACGAGCCGGTTGATGCCGCCATGGGCGACAAGGGCGAGCGTCTCCCATTCCGGCTCCGCAAGCACCGCCTCAAGCCCCGAAATGACGCGGGCATTCACCGCCTCGAAACTGTCGCCGCCATTGTAGCGGGCGCCCGGAACGGCCGCGTCCTTGAAGGAATAGGCGATGTCGTTGAGGTCGGTGACCGCCGCGCGATAGGCGCTGTTGCCCTGAAACTCGACAAAGGCCGGATTGCGTTCGATCTCGATGCCGCGGCCCTCGAGGATGAGCTCGGCGGTCTCCACCGAGCGCGGAAAGCTCGACGAGATGGCGCGGTCGAAGGCGATGCCCTGAAGCGCCTTGCCCGTCAGCGTCGCCTGCTCGCGGCCCCAGGAGGTGAGGGGAACGGCGGTCGAATCCGCGACGCGGTTGCCCCGATCGTCGACATAGGACACGTCGCCGTGACGGAAGAGATAGATACGACGGCGGCGCGAGCCGTCAAAGGCAGTACGAAGCATGGGATGGACCTCGAAGTGAATGTCTCCGGCAACAAGTATCGGGGTCGAATGTGACGGGGTGGTGAAACCTAGCCCGCGGCGTTGCCCTTCGCGGCCGCCATCGCCTCCTTGCCGAACACGCGCGCGAAGATCGTGTCGACATGCTTGGTGTGATAGCCGAGGTCGAAGAGTTCTTCGAGTTCCTTGTCGGAAAGCTTCGCCGACACGTCCTTGTCCGCCTTCAGCAGGTCGAGGAAGTTGCCTTCTCCGCGCCAGACCGGCATCGCATTGCGCTGCACGAGGCGGTAGCTGTCCTCGCGGCTCACGCCCTTCTGGGTCAGCGCCAGCAGCACGCGCTGCGAATGGACGAGCCCGCCGAGCTTGTCGAGATTGCGCTGCATGTTCTCGGGATAGACGAGCAGCTTGTCGATGACGCCGGTGAGGCGGACAAGCGCGAAGTCGAGCGTGACCGTCGCGTCGGGGCCGATCATGCGCTCGACCGAGGAGTGCGAGATGTCGCGCTCGTGCCAGAGGGCGACGTTCTCCATCGCCGGGATCGACATGCCGCGCACGAGGCGGGCAAGGCCGGTGAGGTTTTCGGTCAGCACCGGATTGCGCTTGTGCGGCATGGCCGAGGAGCCCTTCTGCCCCTCGGAGAAATATTCCTCGGCTTCGAGGACTTCCGAGCGCTGAAGATGGCGGATTTCGGTCGCGAGCCTTTCGATCGATGAGGCGATGACGCCGAGCGTGGCGAAATACATGGCGTGGCGGTCGCGCGGGATCACCTGCGTCGAGACGGGCTCGGGCTCGAGGCCGAGCTTCGCCGCGACATGCTCTTCGACGCGCGGATCGATATTGGCGAAGGTGCCGACGGCGCCCGAAATGGCGCAGGTCGCAACTTCCTTGCGCGCATGGACGAGGCGCTCGCGGCAGCGCGAGAACTCGGCATAGGCCTGCGCGAGCTTGAGGCCGAAGGTCGTCGGCTCGGCATGGATGCCATGGCTGCGGCCGATGGTCGGCGTGTCCTTGTATTCGAAGGCGCGGCGCCTGATCGCCGCGAGAAGCGCGTCCATGTCCTTCAGAAGAAGGTCGGCGGCGCGCACGAGCTGCACGTTGAGGCAGGTGTCGAGCACGTCGGAGGACGTCATGCCCTGATGGACGAAGCGCGAGTCAGGGCCGATGAATTCGCCGAGATGGGTGAGGAAGGCGATGACGTCGTGCTTCACCTCGCGCTCGATCTCGTCGATGCGGTCGACGTCGAATTCGGCCTTGCCGCCAAGCTCCCAGATCTTCTTCGCGGATTCCTTCGGGATGACGCCGAGTTCGGCCAGCGCGTCGCAGGCATGGGCCTCGATTTCGAACCAGATCCGGAACTTCGTTTCGGGGGTCCAGATGGAAACCATTTCAGGCCGCGAATAGCGGGGGATCATGGGCCAAGCCTCGCGAAAAGTGTAGGAATGCTGAGGGTTTATCAGATGGTCCGGCGGACCTCAAGGGCGGCGGAATTGGCGTCCTTTTCGGCGGACGGCGATGCTTTTTCGTGGCTATGATCGTCTCATAACAAGCCGGAACCCGGGGAGGGAAACATGACCACGGAACTCAATCGCCGCACGTTTCTGGGCTCGGCCGCCGCGGCCGCGCTGGTGGCGGGTGCCGCCAGCCTGCGCACGACGCCGCTTTTCGCCAAGGAGAGCTTCGCCGGCCTCGACGCCATGGCGCAGGCCGAGCTCGTGCGGAAAAAGGAAGTGACGTCGCTCGAACTCGTCGATGCCGCCATCGCGCGCATCAATGCCGTCAATCCGAAGGTCAACGCGGTGGTGACCGAATTCTTCGACAAGGCGCGGGAAACGGCGAAAGGCAGCCTGCCGGAAAGCCCGCTCTCCGGCGTCCCCTATCTCATCAAGGATCTCAACGATTTCACCGGCGAGCGGCGCACGTCGGGCTCGCGGCTCTTTGCGAATTTCAAATCGCCGGGAACGGACCCCGTGCCCGAAAAGGCCGTCGATGCCGGGCTCGTCGTGCTCGGCAAGACGAATACGCCCGAATTCGGCCTCATGGCCTCGACCGAGTCGCTCCTTCTCGGCGATTGCCGCAATCCCTGGAACCTCGAACATTCATCCGGCGGCTCGTCCGGCGGGGCGGCCGCGGCCGTTGCCGCTGGCATGCTGCCCGTCGCTCATGCCTCCGATGGTGGCGGCTCGATCCGCATTCCCGCCTCCTGCTGCGGCGTCTTCGGCATGAAGCCCTCGCGCGGGCGCATGAAGCTCGGGTCGAAGCCGATGCCGGGCGATATCGGCGTCGAGAATTGCGTGAGCCGCACGGTGCGCGACAGCGCGATGGTCTTCTCGCTCTCCGAGGACCGCTCGGCGGACGCGCCGCTGAAGCCCGTCGGCTTCGTTTCCGGCCTTTCCAGAAAGCGCCTCACCATCGCCTTTTCGACGGCCGATTATTACGGCCGCGAGCCGCATGCCGATGTGAAGGCGGCGATCGAGGCGACCGCCAATCTCTGCGACGATCTCGGCCACATCATTATCGAGGCGAAGAACCCCCTTCATGGCGAGGAATTCATCGATGCTTTCCTCACCGTCTGGGCCTCGGGTCCGGCGAGCCTCGTCGAGCTTGCCCGGAGCAAGGGCCTGAAGCCGGAAAAGGTGCTCGAGCCCTGGACGCTCGGCCTTGCCGAGTTCTTCGCGCGCAAGCCCAAGGACGCGCTCCAGAAGTCGCTCGCCTTCTTCGCCGAGGCGGAAGCAAAGACCGATGCCTTCATGGCGCGCTATGACACATGGCTGACGCCGGTGCTTTCGCGCCCTGCGCCGAAGCTCGGCGAGCAGGCGCCGACCGTCGCCTTCGACAAGCTCTATGAGCGCATCGTCCACTATGTCTCCTACACGCCCATCCACAATGTGGCCGGTACGCCGGCCATGTCGGTGCCGCTCGGCATGAGCAAGGACGGGCTTCCCATCGGCAGCCAGTTCGCGGCGGCAAAGGGCGGGGAGGGGCTTCTCTTCGAACTCGCCTATGAGCTGGAGCAGGCGCAGCCCTGGGCGATCCGGCATGCGGGCGTCTATGCGGGCTGAGCGCGGGCGGCGCGCGGATACGGGCTTCAGATCAATCCCAGCGATTTGAAGCTCGTATGGCGGCCCTTGCCGATGACCAGATGATCGTGGACCTGAATGCCGAGGGGCCTTGCCGTCTCGACGATGCGCTTCGTCATTTCGATGTCGGCGGATGAAGGCGTCGGATCGCCCGAAGGGTGATTGTGGACGAGGATGATGGATGAGGCGTTGAGCGCGAGCGCGCGCTTCATCACCTCGCGCGGATAGACGGGCGTATGGTCGATCGTGCCCGTCTGCTGCACCTCGTCGGCGATGAGCACGTTCTGGCGGTCGAGAAACAGGATGCGGAACTGCTCGATCGCGCCATGCGCCATCGCGGCGGAGCAATAGTCGAGAAGCGCCGACCAGGAGGAGATGACCTCCTTGCGCATCACCTTCGCCTGCGAAAGCCGCAGCCCCGCCTCGCGGATGATGCGGAAATCGGCAATGGTCGATGCGGAGACGCCCTTCACTTCGCAAAGGCGCTCGGGCGCAGCGTTCAGCACTTCGGCGAGGCCGCCGAAATGCGCGATCAGCTCCTTCGCGAGCGGCTTCACATCACGGCGCGGAATCGTGCGGAAGAGGATGAGTTCCAGAAGCTCGTAATCCGGCAGCACCTCGGGCGCGGCGAGAAAGCGCTCGCGAAGGCGCTCGCGATGGCCTGCATGATGGGGTATCGGTTTGGCCGCCGGTCGCGAAGTGTCAGGCATAAGGCGGATTGTCGAGGCCGGCGGGGGATTTGGTGAAGATCTCGGCCCCGTCCTCGGTCACGCCGATCGAATGTTCGAACTGGGCGGAGAGCGAGCGGTCGCGCGTCACCGCGGTCCAGCCATCGGCGAGGATCTTCACGCCCGGCTTGCCCGCATTGATCATCGGCTCGATGGTGAAGAACATGCCCGGCTTCAGCTTCAGCCCCTCGCCGCGCCGACCGTAATGCAGCACGTTCGGCATGTCGTGGAAAACCCTGCCGATGCCATGGCCGCAGAATTCGCGCACGACCGAGCAGCGCTCGCCCTCGGCATATTCCTGGATCGCGGCGCCGACATCGCCGAGCGTCGCGCCGGGCTTCACCGCGGCGATGCCGCGCATCATGGCTTCATAGGTCACTTCGCAAAGCCGCGCCGCCTTTCGCGGCACGTCGCCGACGTAATACATGCGGTTGGTGTCGCCGTGCCAGCCATCGATGATGAGCGTCACATCGACATTGACGATGTCGCCGTCGCGGAGCACGCGGTCGCCCGGAATGCCATGGCAGACGACATGGTTGATCGAGGTGCAGCAGGAATGGCGGTAGCCGCGATAGCCGAGCGTCGCGGGCAGCGCGCCATTGTCGAGGGTGAATTCATAGACGGCCCGGTCGATCTCATTCGTCGTCACGCCCGGCTTGATGACGGTGGCGAGCATGTCGAGCGCCGCCGCCGCAAGCCGGCCCACCTGCCGCATGCCTTCAAAGGCATCGGGGCCGTGAAGCTTGATCTGGCCCGTATTGCGCGCGGGTGCGTCGAATGCGTCGGTGTAGTTCATGGATCTGTCCGGGTGAAGGTTCTTAGCCTGTAACATAGTGCTTCGGACCGTTGCGGCCTACCCCCGAAATGAGGCCAATGCCCGGCCGCGCATTGTCCCGGGCGGGGTGAGGGGGCTATTCTTCACCGGAGCAAATTCCCCCGCGAGGACCCCAGAATGCCGGATGCCGCTAAAAATTCGCCCGCAAACGCCGAAGCTCCGCGCATCGTCACGGCCTGCGTCGTGCTCATCGGTGACGAGATCCTGTCCGGGCGGACGCGGGACGCGAACCTGTCCTACATCGCCAAGCACCTCAACCAGATCGGCATTCAGGTGCGCGAGGCGCGCGTCATCCCCGATGTCGAGGACACGATCGTCGCCGTCATCAACGAGGTCAGGGCGCGCCACGACTATGTCTTCACCACGGGCGGCATCGGGCCGACGCATGACGACATCACGGCGGATGCCGTGGCCAAGGCTTTCGGCGTTGCCATCGGCTACAGCGACGAGGCGCTCGCCATTCTCGATGCGCATTACAAGGCGACGGGCGGCGAGTTCACGGAGGCGCGCAAGCGCATGGCGCGCATCCCGTCCGGGGCGGCGCTGATCGCGAACCCCATCAGCAAGGCGCCCGGTTTCCAGATCGGCAACGTCTTCGTCATGGCGGGCGTGCCCATGGTCATGCAGGTCATGCTCGACAGCCTGACCGATCGGCTCGAGGGCGGCGCCACCATGAAAAGCCGGACCGTGAGCGGCCAGATCGGCGAGGGAACCATCGCCGAGCCGCTCGGCGCGCTCCAGAAGCGCCATCCCGATGTCGTCATCGGCTCCTATCCCTACTACCGGGGCAGGGTTTTCGGCACCAGCCTCGTCATGCGCGGCGTCGATTCGGCGAAACTCGACGAAGTCGCGGCGGAAGTTGCTGGCCTCATTCGCTCTTTCGGTGTCGAGCCGGTGGAAGGCGAGCCGGTCTGATCCCTGTAATCTCAGCGCCGGCAAGGGTTTGTCGCCTATTTGCAACATTCGTCCCGCAACATTACGAAAGATTCAGCTTTAATGGCCGGATGGCTGGGTACAATATGCCCCGAATGAGCTAAGGTTTCGGCTTAGGGTCTGACGGTCACCAACCACGAGTTCCGACTGGGGTACGGGTGGAAGGGGGCAACACCGTATGGGCCGAGAACAACAAGGCTAGGGAACGAGTTCAAGGGTCACGTTTACCCGGAGGGAGAGACGCTTATGAAGAAGATTTTCGGCATTGTGGGTTTGGCGGCCGGCGCGATGATGATGGTGTCGGGCCCCGCCCTGGCGCTGGATTCCAGCTTCGATGCCATGTCGAAGCCCGGCAAGCACCAGTTCTATGTCTGGTGCACGGGCGGCAAGAGCAGCGTGCAGAGCGCCGAAGGCGCCACCGCGAAAGATGCTCAGGCGAAGCTCGCCGCTTCCGCCGGCAACAGCTGCTGGCCGGTTTGGCAGGGCCTCGCGGGCTAAGCCCAGCGGCTCCGATCCCGGAAGGGTTTGAAGCGGCGGTCCCTCGGGGCCGCCGTTTTCATTTGTGGGGAGGGGAGGCTTTCCCGCGTTGCGCCGCCCCGCCCGAGCGGGCATATCTTCAGGGTCGGCCGGCGGGGCCCCTTGGCGAAACTGGTATACGCAGCAGACTTAAAATCTGCTTCTCGTAAGGGAGTGCGGGTTCGAGTCCCGCAGGGGCCACCAGTCAGTTCCGCCGCATTCCTCCAGCCCGCGCGCTCACCGGGCGCGCCTTATGCGCCATACGAACGATCAGGCGAGGCCGCCGCCATAAGCTTCGTTCTTATGGTTGTGACCAAGTGCGATCCTGACCCTGCCCCCGCAATGCCGAATGCTGCATCTCAGATCGCGTTCGACCTCGTCGAGTCGCGATTGAGCGAAGCGTTCGTTCGCCATCAGCTTGTCGGCAATGGCGTAGCGGCTCGCGCCGCATATCCGGCACGTCACCTCTATGCGTGTGCCGGACTCCAGATCCGAAAGATGGAGATCGCTTTTCCAGCTCACCAGAAATCCTCCGCATCCGGAATGCGCGTGTAGCTGATCTTTCCGCCCGCGTAGCCTCCCGGCGGAGGAGACCAAGGGCCGAGGCTCACCAACGTCCGAGAGTATTTCGTATTGATCCTGTCCACCGCCTCGGTTGCGGCCTGCCATTTTTTGCGAATGAGGGCGTCATCGAGAAGCATGTCAAGTTGGCGCTCTCCTATGGGCGTCAAATCGAGCAGGGTGACGTGAACCTGCTTGATACGCGCTTGTGATGGCAGTGCCTCATATGCATCTCGCCACAATTGTTCGAGTGCGGAGAGCACGGCCTGGTCGTCGCGAACAGCGGGAAGCCAATGCGCGCCTCCCCAACTGTCGTCTTTCATACTCAGCCATAGCCACAGGCGACCGGCATTCCAGCCGTCGCGTCGCATTCGTCGTGCGGCTTTCACCAATAATAATCGGGAGGCGGCTTTCGCTTCTTCGAGAGAGCGGTAATCGGGTGGCAATACGCGGCCATGGCCATACATGCCGCGTTCGGAAGGCGGCGTTTGAATGTCATAGCCGTGCAGGGCATACCAGAGCCGCTCGCCGGTCACATTGCCCCAGAGGTTCCGCATCTGCCTCGGGGCCGTGGCGAGCAGTGCGGCCATGTCGAAAATACCGGCTCGGTATAATCGCCGGCGCATGCGTGAGCCTATTCCGGGTACATCATCGAGGTTCCGGGCAATGAGCGGAGCAGGCATGTCGCGTGGATGCCAGACGATGAGCCCGTCGCCATAGCGGCCCGGAGATTTCTTGCCTGCCTTGCAGGCCATCTTTGCCAATTGACGATTGGCGGCAAAGCCGATCGAGCAGGTGAT
>NZ_JBATUH010000132.1:0-1893 GCF_049671045.1 Parvibaculum sp.
AAGCTGTAGAGTACGAACGACCACAATCGGCAGTGCCTTGGGCCCGCACCGTTTGCGATCGTTTGAAAAGTTGGAATCGAGATTGACCCTGGTCGACCTCGGACACTATTTGAAGATAAATGCACCCATAGCTCAGCTGGATAGAGCGCTACCCTCCGAAGGTAGAGGCCTCAGGTTCGAATCCTGATGGGTGCGCCATCTTCCTCTTGATGGCTCAGAGTCGAGCGGTTGCTCCCCATCACAACCGGCTTTGCTTCTTAGTGTTGCGGGGTCTCGCGCCGAGAAGGCTTTCCCCTCCGCTGGGACCTCGCCCCATGTTCGCGGCGGGCAATTATTCGGGAGCGGTCAGCAATCCCTTTGCGGCAAACAACTCGACCGTGCGCATGAGGATGGGGCTCGCATGAGTAAAGTTTCCGAGCTGATCCTTGAAATAATAGCTCCACTTTTCGCCATGGAAGAGGTTGTTCCGTAGACGATAGACGATGATGAGCAATGCCAGAATGGTCTCCGCGGAGTCCGTCTGAGCTTTACTTAAAACAGCCTCGACCTCGGCACGGCCGCCGTTCGGGGCCGGGTGGAAGCGTAACGCCTGGAACCGATGGTTGAAGCCACTACCGTCGCGGTAACGCGCAGTGAAGAACGCAAGAGCCTCCTGAAAGGGCTCAACATCCAGGCCATCTCCATGGTTCGCGGTCTCGGCGACGCGCGCACGGAAACCGCCAATGCTGGCATTGTTTGCCATCACTCGTGCTTCGAAGAAGCTCCAGAGCAGGGAGGACTCGTGGATTGCTTGGCGCTCTTCGGGAGCGAGGTGAGCATAGCCTTCGGTATTGGCGTTGAGCCATACCTCAACAGGTGACATCGATCTTCCTTCTCGCACTCGTTTCGCAACCTACGCCCAGTTAACAAAACGACGATCGGGCACTGGGAACATTCACTCTCATTCGTAGGGTAGCTCTCCGAGCAGCCCGATCATGAGATCGCCGTCGTACAGAGAAAATGGGATCTCGACATAGTGGTCGGGATGGCGCGGAAGAGCGCGCCCGTCGTTTGGACCATTCTTAGTATGGCCGCGGATGTGCTCTCCATTCTCCTTTATGTAGGGAAGAACGACTAGCCGGCCGTGGTTGGTGGAGAGGATTGTCCCCTCCTTCCAGACCGCCGCCCCTTCGGCTTCGCGAGTCGAAGAAGTCTCCTTCACCTGCCAGCCAATGCCGCCATCGGCCTCGTACCAAAAGACGATCCCGTTCGAGACCAGGACACGTTCGCCTCGCGCCAGAGCCTCGGCGAGGAGGCGTTGCACGCTCGCAAGCTGGAGCAATTGATTGGCGCGGGGCAGCAGGATTTGTCTGATCTTGGCTTTCGTTTTGCCCCAGTGTGTGCTGGCGCTGAGTTCGAAGCCGTTGGCGATCTTTGCTCGCTCGGCGGTCTGGGCCGCCTTTTCACCGGCGAGATAAGGCTTGGACCAGATGCCGTCGTGTCCGAGGTACAGGAGATAATGAGCCCAACGGTTGTTCGATCGGCCGACCTTGGCAACCTTGAGATAGGGCATAGCCGCAAGTTGCTCAGTGAGATCGACACGATAACGCTCTGCCTCTGGTGCGAGCTTCAATGCATCAGCGCTAGGCCGTTCGTCGTCGGCATGACGACGCAGGGCTTCGGCGAACATCAATGCCTCTTCGTCCTGCAACCGCTGTTTAGCTTGCAGGGCCTTTTCGACTTTCAATTCCAGCGATCGCTTGCTGACGGGGTCCATCACACGATCAGAAAGCGCCGCTCGGAAGATTGGATTGAGCTTATTGGCCGCGGCGAGCGCAGCGTTCCGATCAGGATAATGGTCGGCAAAAATCGAGTCATTCTCCCCTGGCACCATACGCTCGCGCCAGATCGGAG
>NZ_JBATUH010000133.1:0-9534 GCF_049671045.1 Parvibaculum sp.
CGCGAACTGGATTGCGAGGGCATGCTCGCGACCTGCATCCAGCATGAGATGGATCATCTGAACGGCGTTCTCTTCATCGACCATCTCTCCAAGCTCAAGCGTTCGATGATGCTGAAGAAGCTCGCCAAGGCGAAGAAGCTCCAGGAAAAGGAATTCGCCTGAGCCGGTCGCGCCTCGGGCATGCCGCGCCATGACCCTCCGCCTCGCCTTCATGGGCACGCCCGATTTCGCCGTTCCCGTCCTCGCCGAGCTTCTCGCCGCGGGCCACGAGATCGCTGCCGTCTATTCCCAGCCGCCACGAAGGGCGGGGCGCGGCATGGCCGAGCAGCCCTCGCCCGTGCATCGCTTCGCCGGGGCGAACGGCCTTTCCGTCCGCACACCCGTCTCGCTCAGATCGCCGGAGGAACAGTCGGCCTTCGCCGCGCTCGGCCTCGACGCGGCCGTCGTCGTCGCCTATGGCCTCATCCTGCCGAAGCCGGTCCTCGATGCGCCGCGCCTCGGCTGCCTCAATCTTCATGCCTCGCTGCTTCCGCGCTGGCGCGGGGCGGCGCCCATCCAGCGGGCGATCATGGCGGGCGATGCCGAAACGGGCGTCATGGTGATGCAGATGGATGAGGGCCTTGATACCGGCCCCGTGCTCCTCGCCGAACATGTGCGGATCGGGCCGAAGGCGACCGCCGGAAGCCTTCATGACGAACTCTCGCGGATCGGTGCCTCGCTCATGGTGCGGGCGCTCGCGGCGCTCGAGCGCGGGGCGCTTCAGGCCATGCCGCAGGCGGCCGGCGGCGTCACCTATGCGAGCAAGATCGACAAGGACGAGGCGCGGATCGACTGGTCGCGCGGTGCGGGCGCGCTCGATTGCCACATTCGCGGCCTCACGCCCTTTCCCGGCGCCTTCTTCGAGGTCATGCGCGACAAGGCGCCGGTCAGGATCAAGATCCTGCGCGCGGAGCCCGTTGAGGGGAGCGGTGCGCCGGGCGAGGTGCTTTCGCTCGAGGGCGGCATCACCATCGCCTGCGGCCAGGGCGCGCTCCGTATCGCCGAGTTGCAGCGCGCGGGCAAGGGCCCGATGCAGGCGGACGATTTCCTCCGCGGCTTTCCGCTGCATGTGGGCGAGAGGCTCGCCTGATGCCACGCTACAAGCTCACCATCGAATATGACGGCGCGCCTTTTGTCGGCTGGCAGTCGCAGGCGAATGGCTGCGCCGTGCAGGATGTGCTGGAGGCGGGCTTCAGGGGCTTTTGCGGCGCGGATGTGCGCGTCCATGGCGCGGGCCGCACGGATGCGGGCGTTCATGCGTTGGGTCAGGTCGCACATGTCGATCTGGCCGAACCCGTCCGCACTGACACGCTGCGCGATGCGGTCAACGCCCATATGCGTCCCCATCCGGTCGCCATCGTCGAGGCCGAGGAGGTGGGAGAGGATTTCGAGGCGCGGTTTTCCGCGACGCGGCGCCACTATCTCTATCGCATCGTCAATCGCCGCGCGCCTCTGACGCTCGACCGTGGCCAGGCATGGCTCGTGCACAAGCCGCTCGACACCGATGTGATGCATGCCGCCGCGCAGGTCCTCATCGGCAAGCACGATTTCACCACCTTCCGCTCCATGCAGTGTCAGGCGAAGTCGCCGCTGAAGACGCTCGATGAGCTTTCCGTCTCGCGCTATGGCGAGGATGTCGAGATCACCGCCCGCGCGCGCTCCTTCCTGCACAATCAGGTGCGCTCCATGGTCGGCTCGCTGAAGCTCGTCGGCGAAGGCAAATGGACGGCGCGCGATCTCGAACGCGCATTGAAGGCGCGCGACCGCGCCGCGTGCGGCCCCGTCGCGCCGCCGGACGGGCTCTATCTCATGCAGGTCGATTACGACTAGCCGGACGCGCCGGCTCCCTTCGCGGCTTCAGGCCGGCCTGATATCGACGAGTTCGACTTCGCCGGCCACGATCGGCTCGCCGAAGAAAATCCCGCCGACGCGCGCGAAGCGCTCGGGGCTGTCGGTGGCGAGAAAGCGCGTGCGGCCGCGCGTCTTGCGTGGGCTTGCGAGATCGCGCGCCGAAAGTTCCGTCTCGACGGCTCTCGCCGTCGTTTCAGCCGAATCGACCAGCGTGACATTGGGCCCGGCCACCTTGCCGATCGTGCCCGCGAGCACCGGAAAATGCGTGCAGCCGAGAACGAGCGTGTCCGGCGGATTGGGATGCGCGAAGATCGGCTCGAGATAGCGCCGCGCCGCCGCCTCCACCACGTCGCCCGAAACCCAGCCCTCTTCGGCGAGCGCAACGAAGATGCCGCAGGGCTCCTGCACCACATGGGCGCCGGGGTCGAGCGCATGGATCGCGCGCGGATAGGCGCCGCCGCGCACCGTCGCCTCCGTCGCGATGACCGCGATATGGCGCGTGCGCGATGCCTTGACGCCCGCTTCCGCGCCGGGGCCGACCACGCCGATGACGGGAAGCGGCGCGAGCGCCACCGAGAGCGGCCCGAGCGCGACTGAGGTCGCCGTGTTGCAGGCGATCACCGCCATCTTGATGTCGTGGCCGAGGAGGTGCCGCGTCGCCTGCGTCGCATAGGCCGTCACCGTCTCGGCGCTTTTCGTGCCATAGGGCAGGCGCGCCGTGTCGCCGAGATAGACGAGGTCTTCATGCGGCAGCCTCGCGCGCAGCGCCTTCAGGACCGTGATGCCGCCTATGCCTGAATCGAAGACGCCGATCGGGCGCGGATCGCTCATGGCGTTTCTCCGCCGGACATGAAGACGAGGCTCGCAAGCCCGTGATCGAGCATCAGATTGAGCGCGAGATCGAGAGCGAGAATGGCCGCTGCCGCGGGCGGCGTCGCGCCGAGCACCTGCCGCGCGATCTGCCAGCGATACCAGACGAGCGCGGCCATGGCGGGCAGCATCAGCGTGACGGCGACCGGGCTGGGAAGAATGCCGAGGGCATTGAGCAGGAGCGGCAGCGCGAAGAGCGCCGAGGTCATCAGCTCGCCCCAGTTGAAGACGATCACATAGGCGGCGTAGCTCGATCCGAGCTTCAGATGGCGCGCGACGCCGATCATGGTGAGAAGATAGGCCGCCCAGTAGAGAACGGTTGCGCCGACCTGCACCGTCACGAAGGAGGTGAAATCAGCAAGTTCGATCGTTCCGGTCGCTTGCCCGATCTGCCAGAGGGAAGCGGTGGTGAAGAAGATGACGGGAACCGTGATCGCCAGCGCCCAGAAGGAGCGGCGGAAGCCCTCGGCCGAGAGATCGAAATGCCGCGCCGCCGTGGCGTCCAGCATGGCGATGCGCCAGGCGCCAGTCAGGCCGTGAATGATTTCGCCCGTGCTGATCATCGCTCTGCGTCCGCGCCGGCCGCGAAATAGCGGCGCAGGATCGCCTCGTATATGTCGGCGAGGCGCGCGATGTCGCCCGCCGGCACATGCTCGTCCACCTTGTGCATGGTGGCGTTCGCGAGCCCGAATTCGACCACCGGCGCATAGGCGCGGATGAAGCGCGCATCCGACGTGCCGCCGCTCGTCGAGAGCTCGGGCACGAGGCCCGTGACCTCGCGGATCGCCTCCGTGATGAGCGTGGAGAAGCGGCCGGGCTCGGTGATGAAGGCTTCGCCCGAGATCTTCGTCTCGAACTCGTAAGCGCCGCCCATTTCCTGCACGACCTGGTCGAAGACGCCGCGCATCCACGCATCAAGCGAGGCGCCGGTGTGCTCGTCGTTGAAGCGGACATTCATCATCGCCCGCGCGACGCCGGGAATGAGATTGGTCGTTGCATTGCCGACATCGATCGAGGTGATCTCGAAATTCGACGGCTGGAAATGCGCGTTGCCCCGGTCGAGCACATGGCCGTCGAGCCGCCGCAGCATTTCGATGAGGCGGGGAAGGGGATTATCGGCGAGGTGGGGATAGGCGACATGGCCCTGCATGCCCCGCACCGTCAGCCAGCCATTGATGCTGCCGCGCCGGCCGATCTTCACCATGTCGCCGAGCTTCTGCACCGATGTCGGCTCGCCGACGAGGCAATGGTCGATCGTCTCGCCGCGCGCCGCGAGCGTCCTCAGCATCTTTGCCGTGCCGTTGATGCCGGGGCCTTCCTCGTCGCCGGTGATCAGCAGGCTGATCGAGCCCTCGAAGCCGCCCCGCGCGAGCCTTTCGGCGGCCGCGACAAACGCCGCGATCGAGCCCTTCATGTCGGCCGCGCCCCGGCCGAAGAGCTTGCCTGCCCGGATCTCGCCCGCGAAGGGCTCGACCGACCAGGCGGCCTCGTCACCGACGGGCACGACGTCCGTATGTCCCGCGAAGCAGAAATGCGGCCCGCCCGTTCCGAGCCGTGCATAGAGATTGTCGACATCCGGCGTGCCCTCCTCGCTGAAGGGCATGCGCTCGCAGCGGAAGCCGAGGGGCGAGAGCCACTTTTCGAGGGTGTCGAGGGCGCCTTCGTCGCGCGGCGTCACGCTCGGACAGCGGATGAGTTCGATCGCGATCGCAAGCGGATCGTAGGGGCTGTCGGGGCTGGGCGCGGACATCGGCATGGTCTCCCCGTGTACCGCGCGGCAACGGGTGCGGTCAAATGGCAGGAACGCGCCTCAAACTCCGCTGTCGGCCCGGAATTGTCCCGGGTTGCGGTGCCCGAGCCGGCAAGCCCGCCGCGCCCGGACCCAGGACCCCGGTCCCGTGCCGGGGTTAGGGTTCCTGTCAGTCCCGCAGCAGCTCGTTGATCGAGGTCTTGGAGCGCGTCTGGGCGTCGACCGTCTTCACGATCACGGCGCAATAGAGGCTCGGCGATGGCGCACCGTCCTTGCCTGCCCGGCCCGGCAGCGAGCCCGGCACCACGACCGCGTAGGGCGGCACCTTGCCGACATGCACCTCGCCGGTCGCCCGGTCGATGATCTTGGTCGAGGCGCCGAGATAGACGCCCATGGAGAGCACCGCGCCCTCGCCGACGATGACGCCCTCGGCGACTTCCGAGCGCGCGCCGATGAAGCAGTTATCCTCGATGACGACCGGATTGGCCTGCAGCGGCTCGAGCACGCCGCCAATGCCGGCGCCGCCCGAAATATGCACATTCTTGCCGATCTGGGCGCAGGAGCCGACGGTCGCCCAGGTGTCGACCATGGTGCCCGAATCGACATAGGCGCCGAGATTGACGAAGGAGGGCATCAGGACAGCGCCCGGCGCGATATAGGCCGAGCGGCGGACGATGGCGCCGGGCACGGCGCGGAAGCCCGCGGCGCGGAACTCCGCCTCTCCCCAGCCCTCGAATTTCGACGGAACCTTGTCCCACCAGTTCGTGCCGGTGCCGGGGCCGCCCGCGATGAGGCCCATATCGTTGAGGCGGAAGGAGAGAAGAACCGCCTTCTTCAGCCACTGATGCACGACCCATTCGCCGTCGAACTTCTCGGCGACGCGCAGCTCGCCCTTGTCGAGCGCCAGCAGCGCCGTCTCGACGGCCTCGCGCACCTCGCCTTTCGTCTCCGTGTTCACGCTGTCGCGTTCCTCGAAGGCGCGCTCGATGACGGATTTGATCTGGGCGGTGCTCATGCGGGGGCTCCCTTGGCGGGCGTGAACGGGTCGGCCGGCAAGATAGCGTCCGGGCCGCGCCTGTCAAACCTCGGGGGAGCGGGGTGGCGGATGTGCGGGCCTCAGGCGGCCGCGGCCGTCTCCACCGCCGTCCGCGTCACTTCCTCGCGCACGGGCTTCGGCTCGCCGAAGAGATAGCCCTGGCCATATTCGACATTGAGGTCGAGCACATCGACGACCTCGCGCTCCGTCTCGATCTTGTCGACGATGAGCTGGATGCCGTTGCGCCGCAGAAGCTCCTTGATGTCATTGGCGTGAATGTCGGTATTGCCGTGCTGTCCGCCGATGAGCGTCGCGGCCGAAATCTTCACGAAGCGGAAGTTCAGGTCGTGCAGTTCCCTGGCGTCGAGCTTGAGGTTCGTCACCTGGTCCATGGAGAAGCGGAAGCCGAGATTGGCCAGCGCCTCGAGGCTTTCCCGTTCGATCGGCCCCATGCCGTTCACCGTCATCTGGCTGAATTCGAAGATGAGGTGCTGCGCGAGATCCTGATTGTGCTGCATGTACTCGACGAATTGCGGGAAGAAGTCGGCATCGAGCAGCGAATAGGCCGAGATGTTGCAGAAGACGCCCGTATGCCTGTTGCGGGTGGCGAGCTTGCGCACGACCTGGATGCAGCGGAAGAGAAGTATGTTGTCGACGGTGGGCATCATGCCGGCAGGCTCGGCGACGCGCATGTAGTCGCGCGGCATGATGAGCGCGCCCTGTTCCGAGCGGAGCCGCGAAAGCCCCTCGTAATAGCGCACCTTGCGCTGCGGCAGCCCGACGATGGGCTGGAGATAGAGATCGACGCGGTTCGCTTCGAGCGAGCGGCGGATCGTCTCCAGAAGCTCGCTGTCGCTCATGGTGGAGATGTCGGGTTCGGGCTCGACCTCGGTGAGCGCGACGGGCGCGCCGAATTCGCGTGCGAGCCGCGCCTGCATGGCGGGAACGGCGCCCGGCAGGGGCGGCGCCTCGCGGGTCTCGGCGACCCGCTTCACCAGCGATTCGATGACGCGGATTTCGGAGAAGATGCGCTCCATCCTCTGGGTCGTTTCCAGTTCGAAGCGGTTTTCAAGCTCGACGATGCGGCGCGCCGCCTGATCGATCTCGCGCGTAAGCCCGGCCGCGATGCCCGTCAGCTCGGCCAGATCGTTCCGCACCTGCCGCCTCTCTATGCCGCGGGCATAGGCGGCATGGGCTTCCGCGCCGAGGAAACAGGCGATGAGCGCGCCGAGAAGCGCGAGCTTGGGTTCGACATTGGCAAATTCGGGAAGCCAGAGCGCGGCCGCGATCGAAGGCGCGACATAAAGCGTGGCGGTGAGAAAATGCTTCGGTTTCGACATCGGCGGCTCCTGCGGACGCATATGTGGCGTCTCGCACCCCATCTGGAACTTGACCCGATGGAAGCTTGCCTCCGAGGCGTTGAGATAAAGTTAACCATGCGGCGAGGGGAGTCCGCGCTCGCCAGAGCCCTCAGGCCGGCATTCTGGCAAGCCGCGCGAGCTTTCCCCAATGCATCCGGTAGAGAAGCGAGCCCCCGCGCCCGGGATGCTTCGGCATGCGCCGGATGCGCTCGAACCAGCGGTCTTCGGCGGCCGCCGCCTCGGCCCAGATCTCGCGCGAGAGCCGGCCCGCCTCCTCGGCGCTTCCGCCCCGCGCAAGCAGCGCCTCGACGCGGGCGAGAAAGCTCGCCTCCAGCCTGTCGCGCTCGCCGGCAAAGGCGTTGAGCCGGGCCGGGTAGTCCTCGAGCACCGCCCGGTGGAGCCGTTCGTGCCGCCACCAGAGCGTCGCGGGGTTATAGGTGTCGCCGGGCGCGGGACCGAAATCGGGAAGCGCCGCCCCCTCGAAGCCCGGTCCGAAAAAGACCGGCTTGAAGATCGAGGTGTCGGGCGACGAGGTGCCGGTCAGCCAATGGACGGCGCGTCCCGGCCCGAGTTCGGCCACCCATGAGCCGGTCGTCTGGCCGAAGCGGCGGATCGGCCCCCAGGAGGCATGGGCGCAGACGGCCCCGCCCATGATGCCGTCGGGCCGCCAGTTCGGATCGCGCGCGGCCTGTGCGCCCTGATCGCGCAGGATCCCCATCAGGCTGGCCGGCGCGTGGAAGTTTCGGCGGCCGAGAAGGCTGCTCGTGCGGCACCAGCGCGACATGCCGGTCGCGAAGGCCGAGCGCGCGCGGTTGGCATAGGCGTCGGCGAAATCGAAAGTCTCGCCCTCCTGCACGAAGCCCTGTTCGATCGCCTGCGGCAGAAGCCCCTGGCTTGCCTGATCGAACTTCGTTCCGATCGTGTAGGTGTTCGAGATCGAGCGCACGCGGTCCACGCGCTCGGCCGCCCATTCGCGCCCCACCGTTTCGAGCACGAAGGCATTGCCCGCCGCATCGGCGATGAGGAAGGAATTGTGGTACTCGAAATGGCCGAGATGGGCACAGTTTCCGCCCTGCCCATAGGTCTTCAGAAGTGTCGTGATGACATCGAGCGCCTCGTCGGCGTCGCGCGCGCGCTCGAGTCCGAGCCGCAGCAGGTCCATGCCGATCAGCGCCGCCTCCTTCTGCGGCGCGATCTTGGCGAAGACCGCCTCATTGCCGATGACGAGCCCGTGCTCGTTCGCGCCCATTTCCGCGCCCCACATCCAGAAGGGCCGCGACAGAAGCACGCCATGCGTTTCGGCGGCCTGCGGAATTTCGACATAGGTGCAGCGGAGGGTTGCGCCCTTTTCGTGGCGCGCCCGCGGCACATGCATCAGATATTGCGCCTCGTTGGCCTCGCGGTCTGAATTCTTCGCGAAAATCAGCGCGCCGGATTTCGTCGCGCCGGGCCGCGCCACCATCGTATCGCACATGGGCCGTTTCCCCCTTTGCGCCCTATAGTAGCCGCCTGCGGCAGCGCGTGAAGCGGGAAAAGCCGCGTGCTAGGATTTGCGCATCGTCGGCATTGGCAGGAGGCGCGGATGAACGCGCATGTCTTCGAGTTCCGCGGCATCAGGGGCGAGGCGCTGGCGCTTTCGCAGTTCGAGGGCCGCGCTGTCCTGATCGTCAACACGGCGAGCCGCTGCGGTTTCACGCCCCAGTACCGGGAATTGCAGGCGCTCTGGGAGCGCTACCGGACGCGCGGCCTCGTCGTCATCGGCGTGCCGTCCAACGATTTCGGCGCGCAGGAGCCGGGCAGCGAGGCTGAGATCCTCGAATTCTGCGAGACGAATTACGATGTCGATTTCCCGCTGACCTCGAAACAGTCCGTGATCGGCGAGACGGCGCATCCCTTCTACAAATGGGTGAGCGAGATAGCGGGCGAGGATGCGCGCCCGCGCTGGAACTTCCACAAATATCTGATCGGCCCGTCGGGAGAGCTCGTGAACATCTATGCGAGCCGGGTGAGCCCGCTCGATCCCGCGCTGGTGAGGGAGATCGAAAGTCTCTTGGGGCGCGATCTCTGAGATCGTCCCCCGCACCATGCCCCGCTTCGCGCGGGGCATGACGGGAGGAAGGGGCTCAGCCCTGCGTCAGCGGCGTCAGCTTGATCTCGACGCGCCGGTTCTGGGCCCGGCCATCGGGCGTCGTGTTCGTGGCGATGGGCTGGCTCGGGCCGACGCCGCGCACGAGGAAGCGGCGCGAATCCGTACCCTGAGAAATGAGATAGCTCGCGACGCTTTCGGCCCGCGCCTGCGAGAGCTTCTGGTTGAGTTCGGCGCTGCCGGTCGAATCCGTGTGCCCCGTCACGTCGATGAGCGTCTTGTCGTATTTCTTCAGCACCAGCGCGACGGAGTTCAGCACGTCATAGAACTTGGCGTTGATGTCGGGCGAGTTCGACGCGAAGGTCACATTGCCCGGCATGTTGAGGATGATGTTGTCGCCGACGCGCGTCACGCTGACGCCGGTCGAGCGGAGCTGGCGCGTGAGCTCGGCTTCCTGCTGGTCCATATAGTAGCCGATGCCGCCGCCCGCGAGCGCGCCCACGCCGCCCGCGATGAGCGCGCGGTTGCGCCGGTCGCTGCC
>NZ_JBATUH010000134.1:0-13304 GCF_049671045.1 Parvibaculum sp.
GGAAAACCCTTCAAGCTCGCCATGATCGCCACCGTGCGAAAGCTCATCACCATCCTTAATGCCATCGCTCGCTCAGACCCCGCTTTCGCTCAATAACGTCCACGGTTGCTTGACCCGGCATCCAATCCGTGTGCCGCGAAGCCGACGCTCTGGACCCCGGCACGGAGCCGGGGTGACAATGTGTTGCCTTGAAAACGAAAATGGCCCGGCATTGCCGGGCCATCTCGTTTCGTGAGCGGCGCTGCGCCTCAGGCGTCGAAGACGATGACCGAGCGGGCGAGTTCGCCGCGCTTCAACTCATCGAATGCATCGTTGATCTGATCGAGCTTGAGACGGCGCGAGATCATCTCGTCGAGCTTGAGCTTGCCGGCCAAGTAGAAGTCCACGAGGCGCGGCATGTCGACGGGGAAGCGGTTCGAGCCCATGAGCGAGCCCTGGATCTTCTTTTCGCCGAGGAAATCGGCGCCATGAAGCTCGATATTCACGCCGACCGGGATCATGCCGATGATATTGGCCGTGCCGCCGCGCGCGAGCATCCGGAAGGATTGTTCCGCCGTCTGCTTGAGTCCGATCGCCTCGAAGGAGTGGTGGACGCCGCCCTTGGTCAGCTCCATGACCTGCTGCACCGGGTCGCCGTCCTTGGCATTGACGACGTCGGTGGCGCCGAACTGCTTGGCGAGATTGAGCTTCGAGCCCTGCATGTCGATGGCGATGATGCGGCCCGCGCCCGCAATGGCCGCGCCGTTGATCGCGGCGAGGCCGACGCCGCCGCAGCCGATGACGGCGACCGTCTCGCCCGCCTTGACGCTCGATGTGTGAATGACGGCGCCGACGCCGGTCATGACCGAGCAGCCGATGAGCGCGGCGCGGTCGAGCGGCATGTCCTTGCGGATCGACACGCAGGCATGCTCATGGATGAGCATGTATTCGGCGAAGGAGGAGAGGTTGAGGAACTGGTTCATGGGACCAGCGTCCTTCGAGAGCCGCGGCTCGTCGCCCGCTTCGCGCTTCGTCTCGGGGCTCACGCAGCGCGAGAGATGGCCGGTGAGGCAGTGCTCGCAATGGCCGCAGTAAGCCGAAAGGCAGGTGATGACGTGGTCGCCGGGCTTCACCGTGTGGACTTCGGAGCCAACCTGCTCGACGATGCCCGCGCTTTCATGCCCGAGCACGGCGGGCAGCGGATAGGGGTAGGAGCCTTCGACGAAATGAAGGTCCGAGTGGCAGACGCCTGCAGCCACGGTGCGGATCAGCACCTCGCGGGGGCCAGGCTTGTTGATCTGGACGTCTTCGATGACGAGGGGTTTCTTTGTTTCGCGTAGAACCGCAGCCTTCATGGATAGATACCTCCTGACCGGATCGTTATGGATTGTGTGGTTGCCGGTTTGTGGCCGATGTTGACCTGCCGTCCCGGCACGGTCAATGGCGAAGGCTCGCGGCATGGGGCCTTTGCATTCCGGCGCTTTCTGCGAGAATGAGCGGACCGCTGCCCGGAGATTTCCCATGCCGCTTCGTCGCCGTTTCGCCGCTCTCGCCGTCTCGCTCGGACTTGCGCTCGCGCTTGCCGGACCCGCCGATGCCGCTCCGTCGGCTGCCGCTGAGGCCATGTTCAATGCCGGAATTGCCGCCTACAGGGTCGGCGATCTTCAGAGGGCGGCAGGCGATTGGGGGAGGGCCGCCGAAGGCGGTCATCCGATCGCCGCATATCTGGCCGGCCAGCTTTACGAGCAAGGGCGCGGCGTGCCGCGCTCGGAGGCGACCGCCTTCCATTATTACTTGCTGGCGGCCCGCGCCGGGCATGCGGAAGCGGCGGTGAAGGTCGGCCTCGTCTATCGCGATGGCAACAAGGAACTCGGCATCAAGCGGAGCTATCCCAAGGCCTTCGAGATGTTCGAGAAGGCGGCGCTCGCCGCGCTTCCCGAGGCGCAATTCTACCTCGCCGACATGTATCGCCGCGGGCTCGGCGTACCGATGCAGCGCTCGGAGAGCCTGCGCTGGCTCATTCTCGCGGGCGCCAAGCATCATGTGCCGAGCCTTCTCGAACTGGCGCGCATCCATTTCGATGGCGACGGCGTCAATCAGGACCGCGTCGTCGGTTGGTCGTTCCTCGATCTCGCATCGCGCTTCGCGCAAGGCGACGAGGCGAAGCGCGTCAGCGCCGCGATGGATAAATATTCGCGGCGCGTGCAGGAAAGCGAGCGTGAGCAGGCAAAGCAGGTCGCCGACGACTGGCTCGCGAAACATTCCTGACGCAAGGCGCCCGTCCGCTCAGCCGAAGATCGTCTTCTCCTCGCCGAACCAGAGCGGCGACCTTGAGAAGTCGATGAATTTGGCTTCGTCTTCCAGAAGCTCGCGTCCGGCCGCGATCGCCTCGGGCTCTGTTCCCGTGGCCGCGAGATCGTCGAGGTTCGCCCACCAGAGCTGCGCGACGCCGTCATAAATGGCAGGCGCCTCTTCGAGGCTTCCGGCGCGGCTCGCGCGGATCGGATCGGTCGCGGCGAAATCGCCGGTATGAAGCTGGACATAGCGCTGGATACGGAGCGCCTTGCGGTGCCGTGCAACGAGCGGCCCGTGCTTGTTGAGCCAATAATCCTGAAACTCGACGCGGCTCATGCCGGGCTTTCTCGTCAGGCAGTAGGTAATCTTGATCATTGGGGCGCCCCTCTTTTGTTTGTTATTCTGAATTGCCTTTGGAGAGCATGGCGCAGCAGAAGGGTTGGTCAAGGATCATGCGTATCGCGGTCGGCGGATTTCAGCACGAGACGAACACTTTTGCGCCGTCGAAGGCGCCTTACGCCGCGTTCGAGCAGGCGGATTCCTGGCCCGGCCTTAAGCGCGGCAAGGCGTTGCTCACCGCTTTCGACGGAATGAACATTCCGATCGCGGGTTTCATCGCGGCGGCAAGTGCCAGAGGGCATGCGCTTAAACCCCTCGTCTGGTGTTCGGCGACGCCGTCTGCCCATGTCACCGAGGAAGCCTATGAGCGCATCGTCGAAATGCTGCTCGACGATCTCGGCTATGCGGGCGAAATCGACGCCGTCTATCTCGATCTTCACGGCGCCATGGTGACGGAGCATCTGGAAGACGGGGAGGGCGAGCTTCTCAAGCGCGTCCGCGCGGCTGTCGGGAAAGAAATTCCCCTCATCGTCAGTCTCGATCTCCACGCCAATGTCACGCAGGCGATGCTCGATCATTCCGATGCGCTGATCGCCTACCGAACATATCCGCATGTCGACATGGCCGAAACGGGAGCACGGGCGGCGGCTCATCTCGAGGCGATTTTCGCCGGGCTTCCGCGCCAGGCGAAGGCCATGAGGAAGATCGACTTTCTCATTCCGCTCACGGCGCAATGCACGCTGGTCGAGCCGTCGGCGCATATCTATCGGCAGGTCGCGGAGCTTGAGGGGGCAGTGCTCGGCAATGGGCGCGTCAGCAGCGTTTCGTTCGCCGGCGGATTTCCGCCTGCCGATATCAAGGATTGCAGCCCGGCCGTGATCGCCTATGCCGATACGGAAGCTGCGGCCATCGCCGCGGCGGAGCGGATCGCAGGCGAGATCGCGGCATGCGAGGGCCGGTTTCGCGAGAAGCTCTGGTCCGCGCGGGACGCGGTCGCCTACGCCATTGAGCACTCAAAGGCGCAAGCGGGCGCAGGGCCCATCGTGCTCGCCGATACGCAGGACAATCCCGGCGCGGGCGGAAATGGCGACACGGTCGGCATATTGCGCGAACTCATCGCACAGAAGGCGGAGCGCGCGGCGCTCGGCGTGCTCTTCGATCCGGAGGCGGCTCAGGCCGCTGCCGCCGCTGGCGCAGGCGCGCGCGTGAAGCTCAGCCTCGGCGCGAAGACGGGCGGCGCGGATGAAACGCCCATCGACGATGAATTCGAGGTCGTCCGGGTGAGCGATGGCGAGTTCCTGGCGACGGGGCCCTTTTATGGCGGCTCGCGGATGTCGCTCGGCACCACGGCACGGCTCCGCAAGGGCGGGGTGGAAGTGGTGGTCGCCTCGCGCAAGGCCCAATGCGCGGATCAGGAAATGCTCAAGCATATCGGCATCGATCCGGCCGGGCTGGCGATCCTCGTCGTCAAAAGCTCGGTGCATTTCCGCGCGGATTTCGGCCCGCTCGCCCGCGAGGTTCTGGTGGTCGAGAGCCCCGGCCCTAATACGGCCGATCTGTCGAAGCTCCGCTACAGGCATTTGCGGCCTGGCGTGCGGGTGATGCCGCTCGGCGAGCCCTTCGCGGGCTGAGGGCGCATCAGCGCTCGAGCGCGCCTTTCCGCACAGGGAGCGCGGGGTCGAAACCGTGCATCCAGCCGATGCGCGATCCCACATGGATCTGGAAGGAGGGCTCCACCGCGTCGGGATCGTCGAGCGTCGCGGCGGCAATGTCGGCGCTGCGGCCTCGATCCTTGAGATAGCGGAAAAGGATCTGCGTGCCGCAATCGGGGCAGAAGCCGCGCTCGGCATGTTCCGAGGACTGGCGGAATTTGAGCGTGCCCCTGACGATGTCGAAATCGTCTTCCTTCACCGTGAACCAGGTCACGACGGGCGCGCCCGATGCCTTCTGGCACATGCGGCAATGGCAATGCGCGCAGCCTTCATATTCGCCATTCATCCGGTATCGCACCGCGCCGCAAAGACAGCCACCTTCAAGCGGAAATCCCGGCATGGGCGCCTCCCTTGGTCAGATGTCGAATTCGGCCCAGATAGGAACGTGATCGGATGGTTTCTCGCGGCCGCGCACATCCTGGTCGATGTCGCAGGCGGCCAGCCGGTCGGCGGCTTGCGGCGAGAGAAGAAGGTGGTCGATGCGGATGCCCTGGCCCTTCTGCCAGCGGCCTGCCTGATAGTCCCAGAAGGTGTAGCGATGAGGCTCGGCGTGGCAGGCGCGGAAGGCATCCGTGAAGCCGAGATTGAGAAGCTCGCGCAGCTTCGCGCGCGATTCCGGCTGGAAGAGCGCGTCGCCTTCCCATGCCTTCGGATCGTAGACATCGTCCGTTGTCGGAATGACGTTGTAGTCGCCCGCGAGCACGAGTGGCTCTTCGTATTTCAGAAGCCGCTCGGCATGGCGGTGCAGCCGGTCCATCCATGAAAGCTTGTAGGTGAATTTTTCCGTGCCGATGGGATTGCCGTTCGGCAGATAGATCGAGGCGACACGCAGCGCGGTTCCGTTCACCGGAACGACCGCCTCGATATAGCGGGCATGGTCGTCGCCGTCGCCTTCGGGAAGCCCCATCGACACATCCTCGAGCCGGAACTTCGAGAGGATGGCGACGCCGTTATAGGTTTTCTGGCCGTGGATCGCGAGGTTGTAACCGAGATCCTCGATCTCCATCCGCGGGAACGTATCGTCTGTGCATTTCGTTTCCTGCAGGCAGACGATGTCGGGGTTCGCCTCCTTCAGCCAATCCTTGAGATTGCCGAGGCGGGCCTTGAGCGAGTTGACGTTGAACGAAGCGATTTTGATCATGGCACCGCAATCTTGCGCATGGCCCGCCGCTTGACCAGTGAAATATCCTTAGGTACCTGCACCGTTAACCCCCTGCACGAAAAGGGAATTGACGCCGTGCCAGCTTCATCCGAGCATAGTCCGAAGATCGTCTGTCGCCTTTGGGGAGGGGGACATAGATGGTGATGCGAAGCGTGGTGCCCATGCCCGCGAAGCCGCAGATGCGAAGCCGCAGTTACCGCAAACCGGCGAACATGACGGAGCGGTGCCTGCTCAGCATTATTGGCGTGCTGGCAGCCTTCATGACGCTGGTGCAGGGGATGCTCGCCGTTCAGGCGCTGCCGCCGGCGATCTTCCATCAAAGCACGGAAATCTACTGGGTGATCGCGGCGTTCGGCGTGTGGCTGCCGTCGATCTGTCTCTTCGCTTCGATCCTGGGCGTCGTGATTCCCGGCTGGGCCTCGATGCTGATGCTGGTCGTCTCGCCGATCGCCTCGATCGGAGGCTATATCTTTTACACCTACGCTCCGATCGAGCCTCTGCTGCGGCAGGTCGCCATGGGGGCGGGCTAGGCTTGCATCCGCGGGCGTCCGGGCGGCGTCAGACCGAAAATCCGCTCAGACCGAAAATGACGTGCCGCAGCCGCAGGAGGCGACGGCGTTCGGATTGTGGATCTTGAACGAAGCGCCGATCAGGTCGTCCACGAAGTCGATTTCCGCGCCTTCGAGATACATGGCCGAAACCGAATCGACGAGGACGGTCGCGCCCGCGCGTTCGAGCACCACGTCGTCCGGCGCGCGCGTGTCGTCGAGCGAGAAGCCATACTGGAAGCCGGAGCAGCCGCCGCCCGAGACGGAAACGCGCAGCATGACGCCGGCGCCTTCGCTGGCGACGATCTCGTTGACGCGCAGCGCGGCGCGTTCGCTCAGCGTGATGGGCTTGCCTGTTCCCGGCCGGATTTCCGTCAGAGCATCGCTCATATAACCTCACATCCGCCCGCTGCCTCCAGGGCGCGGGCTTTTACCTTGGAACGATAATAAATATAGCTTAACCCAGATGTAGTCCTCCAGACGGAAGTTTTCAAACCCCCGCCTGTTTCCCCGACCTGCTTGCGAAGGACACGCCCTTGCCGCTCCCCAACCCCGCCGCCACAGCCCCTTATGCGACCCGAGCCGAAACGAGCAGGGGGCGCCTCCACAAGGAGGAGGAAAGCGCGACGCGAACCGACTTCCAGCGCGACCGGGACAGGATCATCCATTCGGGCGCCTTCCGGCGGCTCAAATACAAGACGCAGGTCTTCGTCTATCACGAGGGCGACAATTACCGGACGCGGCTCAGCCATTCGCTGGAGGTGGCGCAGATCGCGCGCTCGATCGCCCGTGTGCTGGGGCTCGACGAGGACCTCGCCGAGACGCTGGCGCTCGCGCATGATCTCGGCCACACGCCTTTCGGCCATGCCGGCGAAACCGCGCTCGACGATTGCATGGCGCCCTATGGCGGCTTCGATCACAACGCGCAGACGCTCCGCATCGTCACCAAGCTCGAGCATCGCTACATCGCCTTTGACGGGCTCAACCTCACCTGGGAAACGCTGGAGGGCCTCGTCAAGCATAACGGGCCGCTTCTCGCCGGAGGGAGGACGATGGACGACCTCCCGCGCGCGCTCGCCGAATATGCCGAGGTGCAGGACCTCGAGCTTTCGACCTTTGCAGGGCCCGAGGCGCAGGTCGCGGCGCTCTCGGACGACATCGCCTACAACAACCACGACATCGACGACGGGCTGAGGGCCGGTCTTTTCACCATCGACGATCTGATGGCGCTGCCGCATGTCGGCGATATTTTTCGCGGCGTGATCGACAAATATCCGGGCGTCGAAACGGCGCGCATCATCCATGAGGCGATCCGCCGCCTCATCGGCAGCATGATCGGGGATGTGATCGCCGAAACGAGGCGGAGGATCGATGCGGAGCGGCCTGAAACGGCGGCGGATGTGCGCGCGCTGGGCCGGCCGCTCGTCGCCTTCTCACGCGAGATGAACGATCACAATGCCGTGCTGAAGGAATTTCTCTTCACGCGCATGTATCGCCACTATCGCGTCAACCGCTCCATGAGCAAGGCGAAGCGCATCGTACGCGATCTGTTCGAGCTTCTGCATCGCGAGCCGGAACTCCTGTCGCCGGAATGGCAACAGGGTTGCGACGGGCCGGAAGGCTTCAAGACCGCGCGGCGCGTTTGCGACTTCATCGCCGGAATGACGGACAAGTTCGCGATCGAAGAGCACAGGAAGCTCTTCGATCTCGACGATCCCAGATCCTGAAGCGGGGCGCGACCGCGAGAGATCGCGCCCCCTGAGAGATTCCGCCTTCTGTCACTCAGTGATGCGAGTGATCCATGCCCTCATGCGGCGCCATCAGGTCGAGCGCCGGCGCGGGATATTTGAGCTCGTGCGCGTCGGTGCCGGGCTTCGGCAATTCGTTCCACGACACCGAGCCCTTTTCGCAGGTCTGGGTGACGGGGAAATAGATGCGCATGATCTCCTTGTCTTCCGGCAGTTTGGCGAGGAAGGCGAACTCGTCGAACTGATCGTCGGGGAGTTTGCCGCCCGACCATTCGACGCGCTTCACGCCTTCGCTCACGGGCTTTCCGTGGCTCTCATAGGTCGCGGCATATTTGCCGGTGACCGTCTTCACCTTCCAGCCGGGCTTCGGCATCGGTTTCACGCTGATGACGCCTTCGGGAATTTCGACCGAGACGCGCGTCGTCGCGCTTCCGTCGCAGCCATGCGGCACGCGGAAGACGGCCTTGTAATAGCTGCCCCAGCTCGCCATGCCGGTTTCAAGGCTGACATGGGCCGATGCGGGCACGGAGAGGGCAAGGAACGCGATACCGGCAAGCAAGATACGCTTCATGATAATTCTCCTCAGAACGATGCTGTGATGCCGACGAAGACGCTGCGCCCTTCGCCCGGATAGAAATTCTCCTGGGCGGGGGCGTAGGCGGTGACGGTGGTGTAGTTGGCGATGTAGCGGCGATCCGTGAGATTGCGCGCATCGAGGAAGACGCGCAGGCCCTCGGTTACGTCCATTCCGCCTTCGAGGCCGAAGGTGACATAGCCCGGCACGCGGAGCGTGTTGGCATAGTCGACATATCCGCCATTGGGCACCCAGTTGATTTTCGGCGCGATGTCCCAACCTCGGCCCGAGCTGTAGCGGAGCGCGGCTGTATAGACATGCGGCGGCGCACCGGCGAGCTTGTTGTCGCCATAGGTCGCATCGTTCTCGAACGAGAAGTCGCTGAGCGTATAGACCTGCTCGAAAACGAGGCGGTCGCCCTCGGGCAGCGCGCCCGGCATGCCGACGCGGCCGATATCGAGCGCGAGGCTTGCCTCGATGCCCTGATGGAGCGTCCTGCGCGCATTGAAGGTCGCGGCCGGAATGGCCGGATTGGTGGTGAAGTTCACAAGCTCGTCGCGGACCTCGGCGCGATAGACGGTGATGTCCCAGGCCGCCGCGCCTTCCGAGCCGCGTGTGCCCGCCTCATAGGTGAGCGCGCGTTGCGGATCCATCGGCACGAACTGGATGCCGGCGAGATTCGTCTGGCTGAGGTCGCTCATGATCGGCGGCTCGTAGCTCCGCGTCACATTGGCGAAGATCTGCGCCCCGGATGTCGCGTCCCAGAGAAGGCCGAGCTTCGGACTTGCCGAGGTGAAGTCGGCGTCGTCGTTCTTCGCCGGGTTGAGGTTGTTGCGATAGTCGCGCGTCGCGTTGATGCCCTGAATGCCGGTGACGAGAGCGACCGTGGGCAGGGCGTAGAAGGCGTTTTCGGCGTAGAGAATTGCCGTGGTCGAGATCTGCGTCCCGTCCTGTGTCAGCGCGCCGCGCGAGCCCGCATTGTTCACGAACTGCTTCGCGGTGACGGAGGTGCGTCCGTAGCGTGCGCCGAGCGTGAGGATATTGCGGTGGCCAAACAGGGTTCCTTCGCCCGTGTAGCGCGTGAAGGCGCCGAGATTGGTCGCGCCCTGATCGATCACCTGAAAGATCGGGTGGAAGAGGCTGTAATAGCCCGCATAGGCGCCGACATCGAGCTTGCCGCCGCCATCGAGGGCGAAGGTTGTCTTGTTGGCGAAGCGGAGTGTCCGCGTGTTGCGCTGCTGGTTGCCGCCGCGGGCCGTCGCCGATGCCGATGTGGGATTGTTTTGCGCCGTGGTGAGCGACAGCGTGCCCGGAAGTTCCTGATCGACGGCGTTGTAGTTCAGATAGAAGCGCGTTTCGGCGCCGAGGTTGATGCGCTGGCCGAGATTGCCCGCGAAGCGCGCGGTCTTCTCGCGGCTGTGGTCGCGCCAGCCCTCCGAGGTGAGGCCCGTCACCGTGGCGAAGAAGTCGGTGTCACCAAGGATGCGCGCAACCTCGCCATGGGCGCGCAGCGTGCCGAAGCTGCCGCCATCGACGCGCAGCAGATTTTCGGCCGACGCCGTCGAAGCTGTCGGCGAGACGATGTTGATGGCGCCGCCAAGTGCCGCCGCGCCATATTGCAGGCCGTCGCCTCCTCGATAGACCTCCATGTGCTGGACGGTGAGCGGCTCGACCTCCTGAAAGTCGCCGCTGCCATCCGCGAGGTTGAGGGGGATGCCGTTCAGCAGCAACTCGATGCTGCGCAGATGGTAGCCGCGACTGAGCCCCGCGCCGCGAATCGACAGTCTCGTTTCCTGCCCGTAGCGCTTGCTGGCGAAGACGCCCGGCGTGAAGGCGAAGGTGTCTTCGAGGTTCGTGGCGTATTTGTCCCGGTAGCTATCGGCCGGAATGACCGCCACCGCGCCCGGCACGCGCGCCAGTTCGCGCTTTACAGTGTCGACATCGGGGACGGTGAGGGTTCCGCTGCGAGGCGCCGTCACGATCATCTCGTCGACGAGCGCGTAGTTGCCGTCGGAGGCAGAGGGGAGGGGTTTTGCGGAGGAGGGGGCCGAACCATCGGCCAGGGCGGAAGAAGCGGATATAACCAGGGCAGCAGTCGCAGCCAGCCCGCGCGACGTGGTCGTTCTGTTTTTCATGATGTTTCGAATCGCAAGTGCTCGCGGCCGGCATCAGCCGCCCGGCCGCTTGTTGGCTCGGATTGTGGCGTTGTAGCTTGCGATCAGGCCGGAGGGGCGCGGGGATGAGAGGCGCCGTAATTCGGCGCATCGGCGGGCGAGGCGCCCGTCAGAAGGCTCAGGACGACGGCCCAGTCGGGCTTCGCGATGGCGAAGGCCGCGACGGTCAGCGCCGCGCAGTGATGAAGGCAGGAGAACTTGCAGGCGTCGTGATCGACCGTGGAGGGGTGGACGAGATTGCCGTCCTTGTCGATATAGACTTCCTTGGCTACGCCGTCCGTACAGATGACGGTCTTGAGGAGGTCTTGCGTCGCGGGGCCGGAGAGGCTGTAGGCGGTCGGGACCGCGACATGCAGAAGGATGGCGACAAGGGCGAAGACCCCCAGCGCCCGGCTCCGGACGGACTGAAGGAAATTGCTATCGAGATATGCCCCTGCGCTTTGCATGGTGGCAGACAATCACGTTCAGGCCTGTGGCGGAAGGCGCATTTTGTCGCTAAGGGTTTGCGCACAGAGAGCAATGCAGCTGGAAAGGCCCCTTTCCAGCCGTTAGAGTGCGCGCCCAAAACGGGGCCAGGCGGCAAGACTCATGAATATTTTCAGGCATTTCGAGGAACGGGTCGAGGCGGGGCTTCAGGCCCTCGTTGCGGAGGGCGTGCTCCCGCAGGGGCTCGATCTGAGCCGCATCGCTGTGGAGCCGCCGCGCGACCCGAGCCATGGCGATCTTTCGACCAATGCCGCGATGGTGCTGGCGAAGCCGGCAGGCATGCAGCCCCGTGCCCTCGCGGAGAAGCTCTCGGCGATCCTCGCGGGCGATGAAAGCGTGACCGGGGTTTCGATCGCCGGGCCCGGCTTCATCAATCTCAGGCTCAAGGACGATGTGTGGCGGGCCGCGATCCCGGTCGTCCTTCGCAGCGGCGCCACCTATGGCGCGAGCGACGCGGGCAAGGGCCGCGCCGTCAATGTCGAATATGTTTCGGCGAATCCGACCGGCCCGATGCATGTCGGCCATGTGCGCGGCGCGGTCTTCGGCGATGCGCTGGCCAATCTGCTCGAAAAGATCGGGCACACAGTCTGCCGCGAGTACTACATCAACGATGCGGGCGGCCAGATCGAGGTACTCGCCCGCAGCGCCTATCTGCGCTATCGCGAGGCGCTGGGGGAAACGATCTCGATTCCCGAGGGGCTTTATCCCGGCGACTATCTGAAACCCGTGGGGCAGGCGCTGGCGGCGGAGCATGGCGACGCCCTCGCGGGCATGGAGGAGGCCGAGTGGCTTCCCGTCGTGCGCGATGCGGCCATCGACGCGATGATGGAACTCATCCGCGGCGATCTCGCGGTGCTCGGCATCAATCACGAGGTCTTCTTTTCCGAGCGCGAGTTGCACAAGTCCGGCGCGGTCGAGGCGACGCTGAAGCTGCTCGAGGAAAAGGGCCTCATCTATACGGGCGTTCTGGAACCCCCCAAGGGCGAGCTTCCCGACGATTGGGAGCCGCGCCCGCAGACGCTCTTCCGCTCTACCGCCTTCGGCGACGATCAGGACCGGGCGCTTCGCAAGTCCGATGGCTCGTGGACCTATTTCGCGCCGGACATCGCCTATCACTTCGACAAGTTCAAGCGCGGCCATGGAACGCTGATCGACGTCTGGGGCGCCGACCATGCGGGCTATATCAAGCGCGTGAAGGCGGCCGTCGCGGCGGTGACGGACGGACAGGCGCAGATCGACGTCAAGGTCTGCCAGCTCGTGCGGCTTTTCCGCAATGGCGAGCCGGTGCGCATGTCCAAGCGCGCGGGCGATTTCGTCACGCTGCGCGATGTGGTGGACGAGGTGGGCAAGGATGTCGTGCGCTTCATGATGCTGACGCGCAAGAACGACGCGCCGCTCGACTTCGATTTCGCGAAGGTGATGGAGCAGTCGCGCGACAACCCGGTCTTCTATGTGCAGTACGCGCATGCGCGCGTCCATTCGGTGCTGAGAAACGCGAAGGAAGCGGGCATCGAGCATTCCGATGCGGCGCTGGCCGCGGCCGATCTCGCGCCGCTGACCGATGAGGCGGAGCTCGGCCTCATCAAGCTCATGGGAGCCTTCCCCCGGCAGGTCGAGCAGGCGGCGCAGGCGCATGAGCCCCATCGCATCGCCTTCTATCTCTACGATCTCGCATCCGCCTTCCATGCCCTCTGGAACAAGGGCAAGGAGGACCCGGCATTGCGCTTTATCGTCGCCGAGGACAGGAATGTTACCCTTGCACGGCTCGCCCTGATTCGTGCGGTGGCCAATGTCATTGCCGCGGGTCTCGGGATTCTGGGTGTGGAGCCGGCGGAGGAGATGCGCTGATGTCGGATAGTGACCGCGGATACGGCTACGAGCCCGACGAGGAAGACGACTATTACACCTATGACGCGACGGATGACGACGATGACGGGCGCAGGCGCCCGATCGTCATTCTCGCCATCATTGCGCTGCTGGTGGTCTTCGCCGGTGTGGTGTTCTTGGCCTACAAGCAGGGGCTGAAGCAGGGCGCGCAGGGCAATCCGCCCGTCATCCGCGCCGACGACAGCCCGATCAAGGTCGCGCCGGCCAACCCGGGCGGCATGAAGTTCCCGCATCAGGACAAGACCGTTTACGACCGCATTTCGGGCGCGGATGCGGGCGGCGCATCGGATGCCGAGCATCTGCTGCCAAGCGCGGAAGAGCCCATCGCCGTCCAGCCGAAGGTGGCGGAGGCTCCGGCCCCAGTTCCCGGCGCCGAGGCGGCGCCCGCGCAGCCGGAAGC
>NZ_JBATUH010000135.1:0-7501 GCF_049671045.1 Parvibaculum sp.
ATATTGAGCCGCGCCATCCGCCTCGGCGAACTCGATCATGCCCGCCTCGTCGTCACACGGATGATCTGGCTGGCGCCGCGCCGCGCCGGCCTTCACTTCGAGCTGGGGCGCATCGAGGTCCATGCGGGACGCATGGCCGCCGCCGCCGCCGCCTTCGAGATCTGCCGCAGCATGGCGTCGGACGATGGCGAGATGCGGATCGCGGGCATGGCCGAAGAGGCGCTGCGGCGCCTCAGGTCGAAGCTCAACTAGCGGCCCTCCGGCTTTTGTTCCGCATAGGGAGCTCGGCTATATTCTCCGGCGAAGTAAGATCGGTTCGCAGACCTCAATGAAAGGCGAAGCATCGTTTGGCCGGGCAACAATTCTCTGACGTGCGAATTCCGCCCCGCTCCGATTTGCGTTCAGGACCGGGAAGATTTCTTGAAACCTGTTTCGCCCGGCCATGGATCGTTGCTTTCGCCGCCTTGCTGGTCGGGCTGCTCACGACCTTCGCGGCGGTTATGCTCGTCCTCTCGGCGCCGAGTCTCGGCCTCACTCTCGCGGCCGATGGCGAGCGCGTCATCATTCGCGGTGTTGACGGCGAGGGGCCGGGCGCCGCCCTGCCCGTCGGAAGCCATCTCCTCTCCATTCGAGGCGGCAGCGGTGAGCCGGTCGAGCTCAATGCAATGGATATTGCCGAAGAGCCCGACGCCTTCGACAGCTACAATCTGCTGAGCGAGTTCTATGCGCGTCAGGCGGCGGTCATGGAGGCGCTGCGCGACGGGCCGATTGCAGTCGCGTTCGCGGCGCCCGGCGGCGTTTTGCAAACGGCGGAGATCGCGCCCGCCCGGGGCTCGGTCGGGGATCTGCCCGCGCATTTCTGGGTCCAGTGCTTTGTCGGCGCGGCGAGCCTTCTCATCGGCGCATGGATATGGAGCCTGCGCCGCTTCGATCCCGGAGCGGTGCTTTATGGCGCAGCCGGTATATCCGTTTACGTCGCTTCGCTCTCCGCCGCGATCTACAGTTCGCGAGAGCTCGCGCTCGATGCCGGCCTGACAAGGTTTCTTTCCGCCATCAATCACATGGGCGCGGTCGCCTTCGGCGCGGTGATGATCGCCTTCTTTCTGAGCTATCCGGTGCGAACGGTCCCGATGCGCCTGCTGCGGGTTCTCTTCGCCATCTCCGGATTTTGGATCGCGCTCGACCTGTTCTGGCTTCTTCCCGCACCGGTCTATGGCGTCCATCTCGCCATCATCGTCGAGATGGCGCTGATCTTCCTCTGCGCCGGGTGGCAGTACCGCGCGACGCGCAAGGACCCGCGCGCCCGCGCGCTTCTCAACTGGCTCGGCCTTTCCGTGATGATCGGCGGCGGCGCCTTCATCCTCACCGTCACCGCGCCCACGCTTTTCGGCGTGCCGGTCACCGTTTCACAGGGCTATGCGTTCCTCTTCTTCCTGCTCATCTATGTCGGGCTCGGCGTGGGCGTCGCGCGCTACCGGCTTTTCGAGCTGGAACAATGGGCCTTCCGCGTTCTCTTCTACGCGATGGGCGTGTTGCTGCTCATCCTGCTCGACGCCGTGCTCGTGCTCTCGCTGTCGCTCGATCGCACGCCTGCATTCGGCATCGCATTGGTGGCGGTGTCGCTTCTCTATCTGCCGCTGCGTGACGGACTGTCCAGACGGTTTTCGAAAAGCGCGCCGGTCGATGTCAACATGCTCTTCGAGGCGGGCGTCGAGGTCGCGTTCACGCCACCCGGCACGGAGCGCGACGCGCAATGGCGCGGCGTGCTGCAACGCCTCTTCGATCCTCTCGTTTGCGAGGTCGTCGACGCGGCCCCGCCGGTGCCCGAGATCCGGCAGGACGGTCTTGAACTCGCGATCCCGGCCGTTGCAGGCCTGCCTGCGCTCCGGCTCGTCTATCCCTGGAGCGGTCGCGGCCTCTTCGGCGCCTCGCATCTTTTCACCGCGGGCCAGCTTGTCGGCCTCATGCAGCATGCCGAGGCGGGCCGGAACGCTTATGAGCGCGGCGCGCTGGAAGAGCGCCGCCGCATCGCGGCCGACCTTCACGACGATGTCGGCGCAAGGCTGCTCACCGGGCTTCATCAGACCGGCCTCGCCGAGGTCCGGAACATCATTCGCGCTGCCATGGCGGATATCAGGACGATCGCCGTCGGCCTTGCGGGCGACAGGCTGCCCGCCGGCACCGTGCTCGCCGATCTCCGGCACGAGACGGCGCAGCGGCTCGATCATGCGGGCATCGAACTGCACTGGACGTTCGAGGGGCTGAAATCCGCCCATGGCTCCGCCTTCGATTACGGCGTCTACAAGCATCTCGTCTCCTGCCACCGCGAGATCGTGAGCAATGCCATTCGCCATTCGGGGGCGAGGAATCTTTCGATCGCCATCGCGCTTTCGGATGGCGGTCTTCGGCTCGCCTATGAGGATGACGGCACCGGCTTCGATCCCGATGCTCATGTCTCCGGCAGCGGCCTTGCCAATATCAGGCGCCGCGTCGATCTCGTCGGCGGCTCGGTCCGCTTCGCAAGGCCGGAGGATGGAACGGGCCTGCGGATCGAACTCGCCCTGCCTTTCAGGGGGCTGGTGCCATGACGCGCCATGCGCTGATCGTCGAGGACATAGCGGCGGTCCGGGACTGGCTCGTCGAGGTCTGCAAGGAGGTTTTCCCCGACCATTCCGCGGTGACCTTCGGCAATCTCGCCGCGGCTCAGCGGTTCCTCGACAAATTCGCCAGAGACGAGCACACGCTCGACCTCGCTCTCGTCGATCTCGGCCTGCCCGACGGCTCCGGCACCGATCTCATCCGGCGTCTCGCGCGGGACTTCCCCGACACTCTGCCGATCGTCACCACCATCTATGGCGACGATGCGCATATCTTCGAGGCCATAGCGGCGGGCGCTCGGGGCTATCTGCTGAAGGACGACCCGACTGAAACCTTCAAGCGCGAATTCGTCCGCATCAGGCAGGGCGAGCCCGCCTTGTCGCCCGCGGTCGCCCGCCGGATGATCGATCATTTCCGGATGGTCGGCGTGCCGCAGCGCGGCGTCTCGCTGACCAATCGCGAGATGGAAGTGCTCTCGCTGCTGGCGCTGGGCATGCGCATTCAGGACATAGCGCGCGAAGCCGGCATCAGCGAGCACACCGCGCGCGACCATGTGAAGTCGATCTATAGGAAGCTCAACGTCTCCTCGCGCGCGGAAGCCGCCATCGAAGCGGTCCGCCGCGGCCTCGTCTAGCTCTGGCCGGTACGAGAGTCGGGCCGCTGCTAGAAGCCGTCCGGGCGCGGCATGGGCATGGATTGCATCGTCATGATGAAGGCGCGGATCGCCTCGCCCGTTCCGGTCAGAACCATCTCGACGCCGACGGTGGCGACGATGAGGCCCATGAGCCGCGTGATGACGGTCATGTTCGTCTGCCCGAGCGCGCGCACGATCTTGTGGGCCTGGCGGAACATCAGATAGGTCACGCCCGCGATCACCGCGAAGGCGCCGATCGAGACGAGCGTATAGGCAAAGCCCGGATGCGCCGAAAAGCTCACCGCCGTCGCGATCGTGCCCGGCCCCGCGATCATCGGCATGCCGAGCGGCGAGATGGCGACGGAAAGCCGGGCCTGCAACACGTCTGGCGGCGGCGTCCCCTCTCCTTCCACCTGATGCGGAATATGCGCCGCCGAGGAGCGGCCCTGCAGCATCTGAAAGCCGATGATCGAGACGAGTATGCCGCCTGCGATCCGCAGCGCGGCGATGGTGACGCCGAACGTCTCGAAGATGAGCTTGCCCGCGACGCTGAACAGGATGACCACGGTGAGCGCCGTCAGTACGCTGTTCTGGGCGATGAGCCGCTGGATGCGGCTATCCTCGCCCGATGTCAGCGCGATGAAGATCGGGGTGCTTGAAATCGGATTGGCGATGGCGAAATAGCCCGCAAGCGCGGTCAGGCCGAAAGTGACGAGATCGTTCATCCTGCGCGGTACTCCGGACATTCGCCGCCCGATGGTCGCCGCTCCCGCCTCATTGCGGGCCGCCTACCATCTTGCAATGATCATATAGTAGCGAAATACGCTAGAAGTACGCCATCGACATCACCGCTATCAGAAGCCCGGAGCCTCCATGAGCCTCAAAGTCGCCATTCAGATGGACCCGATCCATACGATCAACATCAATGCGGATTCGACATTCGCGCTGGGTCTGGAGGCGCAGGCGCGGGGCCACGAGCTTTATTATTACGAGCCGCGCGAGCTCTCCATGCGCGACGGGCGCGTCTATGCCCGCGGCCGCTCGATGACGCTGCGCCGCGAGGTCGGCAACCATTCGACGCTCGGCAGCCTCGAAAAGTTCGAACTCGAAAAATTCGATGTCGTGCTGATGCGTCAGGATCCGCCTTTCGACATGGGCTACATCACCGTGACCCATATGCTCGAGACGATCCATCCCCGCACGCTCGTGGTGAACGATCCGGCCGAGGTGAGGAACGCGCCGGAGAAGCTCTTCGCGATCCGCTTCGAGGGGCTTCTCCCGCCGACGCTCATCAGCCGCGACCCGCAGGAGATCCGCGCCTTCCGCCGCGAGTTCGGCGATGTCATCGTGAAGCCCCTGTTCGGCAATGGCGGCATGGGCGTCTTCCGCCTGCGCGAGGGCGACGAGAACCTGAACTCGCTGCTCGAAATGTTCGGCCAGATGAACCGCGAGCCTGTCATCGTGCAGCAATATCTCCCCGATGTGCGCAAGGGCGACAAGCGCATCATCCTGGTTGACGGAAAGCCCGTTGGCGCCGTCAATCGCGTGCCGGCGGCCGACGAGGCGCGCTCCAATCTTCATGTCGGCGGCATGGCGCAAAAGACCGTTCTGACGAAGCGCGAGCATGAGATCTGCGAGATCATCGGCCCCGACCTCAGGAAGCGCGGCCTCATCTTCGTCGGCATCGACGTGATCGGCGACTATCTGACCGAGATCAACGTCACCTCGCCGACCGGCATCCAGGAGATCGACCGCTTCGACCAGACCAATATCGCCGCCATGGTCTGGGACGCGATCGAGGCGCGGAGGTAGGAATGGATGCTTCGGACAAGCGCACGCGCTATCGCGAGAACCTGCAAGGGGAAGTCGATGGCGCAAGCCTCTACCGGGCGCTTGCCGAAGTCGAAACCGATCCGAAGCTCGCCGAGGTCTATCGCCGCCTCGCCGCTGTCGAGGAAAGCCACGCCAGATATTGGGAGAAGGAGCTCACGCGGCTCGGCGCTCGCATTCCGGGCCTGAGGCCCGGCTTCAGGACCCGCGCGCTCGCCTTCCTCGCCCGGCGCTTCGGGCCGGCCTTCGTTCTCCCCGTCATCAGCACGCTCGAACAGTCCGATAGCGGCGGCTACGACAAGCAACCGGAGGCGGTGGCAGGCGGCCTGCCCCAGGCCGAGCGAAGCCATGCGCGTCTTCTCTCCGCCATCGCCAATCCGCGAACAGGTCTTGAAGGCGGCACCATCGCGCGGCTCGAAGGCCGCCACCGCGCCATGGGCGGCAACAGCCTTCGCGCTGCCGTGCTCGGCGCCAATGACGGCCTCGTCTCGAACCTCTCGCTCGTCATGGGCGTCGCGGGGGCCGAAGCCTCGAATGCGTCGATCCTGCTCACCGGCCTTGCGGGGCTCGTCGCGGGCGCCTGTTCCATGGCGATGGGCGAATGGCTCTCGGTCAATTCCTCCCGCGAGCTTTATCAGAAGCAGATCGAGACCGAGGCCATGGAACTCGAGGAGGTGCCGGAGGAGGAGAAGGAGGAACTCGTCCTCATCTATCAGGCCAAGGGGCTCTCCGAGGCGGAGGCGCGCGCGCTCGCAAGCCAGCTCCTCTCCGAGAAGTCGACGGCGCTCGACACGCTGGTGCGCGAGGAACTCGGCATCGACCCGCAGGAGCTTGGCGGCTCGGCCTGGGGCGCGGCGGGCGTCTCCTTCCTGCTGTTTTCCTTCGGCGCGATCTTTCCGGTCGCGCCCTATTTCCTTCTCGGAGGTCCCGCCGCACTTCTTGCGAGCCTCGGGCTCAGCGGATTGGCCCTTGCCGGGATCGGGGCGGGCACCTCGCTTTTCACCGGGCGCGGCGCTCTCTTCTCCGCCTTGCGCCAGCTTGCCATCGGCTTTGCCGCGGCTTGCGTCACCTATGGCATCGGCCATCTCGTCGGCGTCAGCCTGGCCGGATGAGTTCTCTTTTCGTTCTTGCGCATGATTTTACCCTTGGCTAATCTCTTCCCATAAACAGGGGGCGGGCAGGGGCATGGTCGCGCATATCGAGACGGTGGCGTTTCTGGGTGTCGAGGCGCGGCCGGTCGACGTTCAGGTTCAGATCGCGGGCGGCGTGCCCGCCTTTTCGATCGTCGGGCTTGCCGACAAGGCCGTGGGCGAGAGCCGCGAGCGTGTCCGCGCCGCCCTGTCCGCGATCGGTCTCGGCCTACCGCCGAAGCGCATCACCGTCAATCTAGCTCCCGCCGATCTGCCCAAGGAGGGAAGCCATTACGACCTTCCCATCGCGCTCGGGCTTCTCGTCGCCATGGGCGTGCTTCCGGCGCAGGAGCTCGAGCGCTATGTCGTCATCGGCGAATTGTCGCTCGACGGCGCGATCAATGCCGTGGCGGGCGCGCTTCCGGCCGCCATCGCCGCCAATGGGCGCGGCCGCGGCCTCATCTGCCCCGATGAATGTGGACCCGAGGCAGCCTGGGCGGGCATGGGCGCCGACAATCCCGGCGGCGTCCTCGCGCCCCGTTCGATCATCCAGCTCGTCAATCATTTCAAGGGCACACAGGTCTTGGCCGAGCCCCGGCCCATGAAGTCGGCGGAGGGCCGCGCCGTGCCCGATCTGCGCGACATCAAGGGACAGGAGAGCGCCAGGCGCGCGCTCGAAGTGGCGGCGGCGGGCGGTCACAACATGCTGATGGTCGGCCCGCCCGGCTCCGGCAAGTCCATGCTCGCCTCGCGCCTGCCCGGCATCCTTCCACCGCTCTCGCCGCGCGAGATGCTCGAAGTGTCCATGATCGCCTCGATCGCGGGCGAACTCTCCGCAACCGGCATGGGCCGGTCGCGGGCCTTCCGCGCGCCGCATCATTCGGCGTCCATGGCGGCCCTTGTCGGCGGCGGATTGAAGGCGAAGCCGGGCGAGGTTTCGCTCGCCCATCGCGGCGTGCTCTTTCTCGACGAATTGCCGGAGTTTCCCCGCCAGGTGCTGGATTCGCTCCGCCAGCCGCTTGAGACGGGCGAGGCCGTGGTCGCCCGCGCCAATGCGCATGTGACCTATCCGGCGCGCTTCCAGCTCATCGCGGCGATGAACCCATGCCGTTGCGGGCATGCGGGCGATGCCTCGCGCGCCTGTCCGCGCGTGCCGCGCTGCGTCGGCGACTATCAGTCGAAACTTTCAGGGCCGCTGCTCGACCGCATCGACATTCATGTCGAAGTGCCGCCCGTCTCGCCCGCCGATCTCGCGCTGCCGCCGCCGGCCGAGGGCTCGGCCGAAGTGGCGGCCCGCGTCGCCGCCGCC
>NZ_JBATUH010000136.1:0-6925 GCF_049671045.1 Parvibaculum sp.
TTCACAAGGGCGAACTGGTCGGGATCGTTTCGATCGGCGACGTGGTGAAGCACCGCATCGCGGAAACCGTGATGGAAACGGAGGCGATGCGCCTCTACATCGCGAGCAGCTAGGCTCCAAACGATGAGCGGACCGGTGTGATCTTCACGCCGGTCCGCGCCGTTCGCCGATTTACCCTGTCACTGCGCCTTCGCTTGCGGGCCTTGCAAGCTGGGCGAACTTGCCGAGCACGCCGCGCGTATAGCGGGGCGGCGGCTGGCGCCATGCCTTGCGCCGCGCTTCGATCTCGGCCTCGTCGACATCGAGTTGCAGAAGCAGCCGGTGGGCGTCGATAGTGATGAGATCGCCTTCCTTTACCAATGCGATGGTGCCGCCTTCATAGGCTTCGGGAGTCACATGGCCGACCACCATGCCCCATGTTCCGCCGGAGAAGCGCCCGTCGGTGATGAAGCCGACGCTCTCGCCAAGGCCGCGGCCGACAATGGCGGAGGTCGGAGCGAGCATTTCCGGCATGCCGGGGCCGCCGCGCGGGCCGAGATAGCGCAACACCAGAACGTCGCCCGGCTTGATCTTGTCCGACAGGATCGCATCCATCGCCGACGCCTCGTCGTCGAAAACGCGGGCCGGCCCCTGAATGACCGGGTTTTTCAGTCCACTGATCTTCGCCACGGCGCCATCAGGCGCCAGATTGCCCTTCAGAATGGCGAGATGGCCTTCGTCATAGAGCGCCTTTTCGAGCGGACGGATGACCGTCTGCCCGGCGGCGGGGCTGTCCGGAATGTCGGCCAGTTCCTCGCCCAGCGTCCGGCCGGTGATGGTGAGACAATCGCCATGGATGAGCCCGGCATTGAGCAGGAGCTTGAGAACCTGCGGCACGCCGCCGACCCTGTGAAGATCGACGGCCATGTAATGGCCCGAGGGCTTCAGATCGCAGATGACGGGCACCTTGCGGCGGATGCGCTCGAAATCATCGAGCGTCCACTCGACCTCGGCCGCATGGGCGATAGCGAGATAATGCAGGACGCCATTGGTGGAGCCGCCCGTCGCCATCATCAGCGCAACGGCGTTCTCGATCGAGCGGCGCGTGATGATGTCGCGCGGACGGATGTTCTTGCGGACGGCTTCGACGAGAACGCGCGCGGATTCCGCCGTGCTGTCGATCTTTTCCCCGTCGGGGTTCGCCATGGTCGATGAGTAGAGGAGCGACATGCCGAGCGCCTCGAAGGAGGAACTCATCGTGTTCGCCGTGTACATGCCGCCGCAGGAACCTGTCGTCGGGCAGGCATTGCACTCGATGCCCTCGAAATCTTCCTCGCTCATCTTGCCGGCCATATAGGAGCCGACCGCCTCGAAGGCCGAAACGATGGAGAGATCTTCGCCTTTCCATTTTCCTGGCTTGATCGTGCCGCCATAGACATAGATGCCGGGGACGTTGGTGCGTGCGAGCGCGATCATGCCGCCCGGCATGTTCTTGTCGCACCCGCCAATGACGAGGACGCCGTCCATCCATTGCCCCTGCACGCAGGTCTCGATGCAGTCGGCGATGACCTCGCGGGAGATGAGGGAGTATTTCATGCCCTCGGTGCCCATGGCCATGCCGTCGGAAATCGTCGGGGTGCCGAACATCTGCGGGTTTCCGCCTGCTGCCTTGATGGCGGCGGAGGCGGCATCGGCGAGCGGCTGAAGCCCGGCATTGCAGGGCGTGATGGTCGAATGGCCGTTCGCAATGCCGATCATCGGCTTGTCGAAATCGGCCTTTTCGTAGCCCAGGGCGTAGAACATCGCCCTGTTGGGCGAGCGGGCGATGCCTTGCGTGATGTGCTTCGATCTTTCATTCGCGGACATGGACGTTTCCTCCCGGTCAGACGTGGCGGCGTCGCTCAGTCATGCTTAGATCGTTTTCAAACGAGAAAGAAATATATTATTCTCCTGATATTAAGTCGTTTTGCGTATCACGAGGCCCGTGATGGATCTCCGGCAGCTTCGCTATTTCGTGATGGTCGCGGAGGAGCTGCATTTCGGCCGCGCCGCCGAACGGCTCGGCATGACGCAGCCGCCGCTCAGCCAGTCCATTCTCGCACTTGAGCAGGAGCTTGGCGTCATCCTGTTTGCGCGAACGAAGCGGATGGTCGCACTGACGCCTGCGGGCGCCCAATGGCTGCCGCATGTGCACAAGCTGCTCGATGATGCGGCCGCGCTGCCCGAGATCGCGCGTCAGCTCTCGCGCGGCGAGGCCGGGCTCCTCAAAGTCGCCTTTGTGAGCACCGCCGACTACAGCGTCCTGCCGCCGCTCGTCAGCGGCTTCACCGCCGCCTATCCCGCCGTGCAGGTGACGCTCCTCGAGCAGACGAGCGATCTCCAGATCGAAGCGCTGCTCGATGGCGAGATTGACGCCGGCTTCATCATTCCGCCGCCACAGGCCGCGCTTCATCCTTCTCTGGATTATTTCGCATTGCTGCGCGAGCCGCTCGTCGCGGCGATACCGGAGGCATGGGCGAGGGAAGGGCGGATCAGATGCGTGACGGGAAAGGTGAGGCTCGTCGATCTCGAAGCAGAGCCGCTCATCATCTTCCCGCGCCGCACGGCGCCGGCCTTTCACGATCTCATCACCGGCTATTATGCGGTGAGCGGCGCCGAGCCCCGCATCGGCCAGGAGGCGATCCAGATGCAGACCATCATCAGCCTCGTCTCGGCGGGCATGGGCATCGCGCTCGTTCCGCGTTCGCTTGAAAATCTCGGCCGTGCCGGCGTGCGCTATGTCGCGCTTGAAGGCGAACCGCCCAGCATCGAAACGGGCCTCGTCTGGCGCCGCGACAATCCCTCGCCGACCCTGAGCCGTTTTGTCGGCATCGCGCGGACGCTCGCTGGCGAAGTCCGCTAGGCAAGGCTGCTAGCGCAGCAACTCGCACATCTCCCTGATCTGCGGGAGGGCTTCCTCCGCCGCTTCCTCGCCGAGGCGGATGAGTTCATCCGCGCGATCGAATTCAAGCAGTGTCAGGTGGCCGATCTTCGGTGCAATGACGATGTCTGGCGGATCGCTGGCGAGGCGCGCGCGGGCGAGGCGGTCCTGCACGATATTGAGCGAGGCGAGGAGAACGCTCGCAAAGCCCGGCCCGCGCTGCCGCGTGCCCACGGCGCGCTTGACGATTTCGCGCTCCGGGCTTCTGCTCTTGCCGCGCAGGCGGCTCAGCGTCGTGCGGATTCCGAGCATGAGCGGGGTTTCGGCTCCGGGTTCGCCCGGCGCCATCGCCGCCTCGACCTCGGCTTCCTCGGCGACGAGTTCGTCGATCTCTTCGGCGAGGTCGTATTCCTCCGGCAATGGCGGCATGGGGCTCACATAAAGCGGCGTGTGGCCGCCCTCCCAGTGCCGCCGCGTCGCGGGATCGAAGGGATCGGTGTTGAGGTTCACCGCGATGACGAGGCGGGCTCCGAGTGCGCGGGCGACGGAAACCGGCACCGGGTTCACGATGGCGCCGTCGATGAGCCAGCGCTGGTCGATCGGCACCGGCGTGAAGACGCCGGGCAGCGCGTAGGACGCGCGGATCGCCTGCACGAGGCTGCCTTCGCGCAGCCAGAGCTCATGGCCGGTCGCAAGCTCGGTCGCCACGGCCACGAAGATGCGGTCGAGCCGTTCGATCCTGAGCCCGCCCAGATGCTTGAGCATGAGCGCTTCGAGTTTCGCGTCGCCTATGAGGCCGGAGGAGCGGAAGCGGAAATCGATGAGGCTGATGAGCCTGCGCCGCGTCAGCGAGCGGGCGAAGTCTTCGAGCGGATCGAGCTTGCCGGCGATGTGGCAGCCGCCGACCAGCGAGCCGATCGACGTGCCGGATATGATGTCGGGCTCGATGCCGGCGCGGGAGAGCGTCTTCAGCACGCCGATATGCGCCCAGCCCCGGGCGACGCCGCTTCCAAGTGCAATGCCGATTTTCGGACGGGTCATTCCAAACGCTTCATCAGTAGGACCCCCCGATGCAGCATCATGCGCCCTGGCCGCGCCGCTTGAAAAGGGGCGACATCGCCGTGGCCAGAGGATGGCGATGCCGTTCGGGCGGAAAAGAGGCGGCGAGGGGTCGGGTCAGCCGGGCTTCCGGTCGCCGATCTTGCTCTCGGTCGTGCGGAGCCGGATGCCGGCGCCGCCGGGCGCGAGCTCGACCGAGCGGTAGAAGCAGGAGCGGTAGCCGACATGGCAGGCGCCGCCATCGCCGCCCACCTCGACGCTGATGAGCAGCGCGTCCTGATCGCAATCGACCCGCATGGAGACGACTTTCTGCGTCTGGCCGCTCGTCTCGCCCTTGCGCCAGAGCGCTTTGCGCGAACGGCTCCAGTACCAGGCCTCGCCTGTGCGAAGCGTGCGCTCAAGCGCCTCGGCGTTCATCCAGGCGAACATCAGGACCTCGTTCGAGGCGGCATCGCTCGCGATGACCGGGATGAGGCCGTCGCCATCGAATTTCGGCGTGAAGACGGTTCCGTTCTCGATCTCGTTCTCGCTGCCGCGCGGGCCGAAAAGGGAAGAGCTCATGATGCGCCAAACCTCGAATGCCTCATGGCCCGGCTCGTCCGGGCCATCCGGTTGCTTCGTGCATTGTATAGCAAAGATGCAAATGGCCCGCATGAAGCGGGCCATCAACTTGCCGTCAGGGAACGGGACGCGGATGAGGCGCGATCAGTAGCCGCGAATCATCTGCATGAAGCGGGCTTCCAGGCGCGGATCGTCGCGGAAGACGCCGGTGAACTGGCTGGTGATGGTCGCCACGTCGGGCTTCTTCACGCCGCGCGTGGTCATGCACTGGTGCTTGGCCTCGATGAGGATGGCGACGCCGGCCGGCTCGAGCGCGCGGTTGATGGTGTCGACGATCTGCGCCGTCATCGTCTCCTGCGTCTGAAGGCGCTTGGAGAAAATCTCGATAACACGCGCGAGCTTGGAGATGCCGACGACCTTGGAGGTCGGGACATAGGCGATATGCGCCTTGCCGAGAATGGCGACCATGTGGTGCTCGCAATGGGATTCGATGGCGATGTCCCGGAGCATGACCATGTCGTTATAGCCTTCGACTTCCTCGAAGGTGCGCGTCAGCTCCTTGTAGGGATCTTCCTTGTAGCCCTCGAAGAATTCCTCATAGGCGCGGACGACGCGGCCGGGCGTGTCGAGCAGGCCCTCGCGGCTCGGATCGTCACCCGCCCAGGCGATCAGCGTGCGCACGGCGGCTTCCGCTTCCTCGCGGCTGGGCTTCTTCGGGGATGCGGGGCGAGGGGTGCCGTCCAAGGTCGAGCGCAAGCCGTCAACTGCAGCATTCATGTCCATTTGACCATCTCTGGAGCGCGATCCGCCAAGCATGGGCTACTTTGCGGCAGGGTCGCACTCTGGCTGTTGAATCGAGAGCATGATGTTCCGGTCGGTCGTGGGCCTTCCGGTCATGCTCCCCGGGGTTTCCCGCCGGCACGTCCTCGCCGATGTGGAGGGCAGATGCCGTCGGTTCAAGTCAACAAAGCCGGTACCATTCGGTGCCGGCCCGTTTTGCCCATCAAGCACGGGGGTCTTATGCCATGCTCATTTTGATGTGACATCGTCTGAAGCATGCATATAGCCTTGCGAAAACTCGCTATCAAGGCTGGCCGATCCAATAGAAATCGCAAACTATTCAGGGTTAAGGCGGCCTGCGGACGGCCACGCCGGGCCCGGAATGGGCGGATTTCCGAGCCTTGCCGCTCCCGATCGGGTTGATTATCAATGGTTGGGCGCCCAGCGGCCATATTCGCCATTCCGGCGCCCGGGAGATCGGTCTATGACCTGTCGAAGCACACGAGATTCGACTTTCACGGCCTGAAGACTTCCGGCGACGGGGTCCGGGCCAGGACTCCACGCAAGCTCTTGAGATCAGGCCACCGATGACGACGTCCCTGCGACTGATGCTCCATAATTCGCTCACCCGCCGCAAGGAGGTGTTCGAGCCCGCCGATCCGGCGCGGGTGACGATGTATGTCTGCGGTCCGACGGTCTACAACTACGCCCATATCGGCAATGCGCGTCCGGCGGTCGTCTTCGACGTGCTGGCGCGGCTTCTGCGCCGCCTCTACCCGAACGTCGTCTACGCGCGCAACATCACCGACATCGAGGACAAGATCATCGCCGCCGCGAAGGAGCAGGGCGTCGAGATCGCCGCGATCACGGAGAAATTCGCGCAGATCTATCGCGAGGACATGGGCACGCTCGGCGTGCTGCCGCCCGACATTGAGCCCAAGGCGACCGAAACGATCGCCGGCATGATCGCGATGATGGAGCGGCTCATCGCCAGCGGCCATGCCTATGAGGCGGATGGCCATGTGCTCTTCAACGTGCCGAGCTATGCCGATTATGGCCGCCTGTCGGGCCGCAACCGCGACGACATGATCGCGGGCGCGCGGGTCGAGGTCGCGCCCTACAAGAAGGACCCGGCCGACTTCGTGCTCTGGAAGCCTTCGACGCCGGACCAGCCCGGCTGGGACAGCCCCTGGGGCCGCGGCCGCCCCGGCTGGCACATCGAATGCTCGGCCATGATCGAGAAACATCTCGGCCGCACCATCGACATTCACGGCGGCGGCATCGACCTTCAGTTCCCGCACCATGAGAACGAGATCGCCCAGTCGAACTGCGCCCATGACCATGCGCCGCTGGCACGTTTCTGGCTGCATAACGGCTTCGTCAACATCGAAAAGGAAAAGATGTCGAAGTCGCTCGGCAATGTGCTGCTGGTTCATGATCTGATCGCCCAGGCGCCGGGTGAGGCGATCCGGCTGGCGCTCCTCAACGGCCATTACCGCCAGCCGCTCGACTGGACGGCGGACGGGCTCGCCCAGGCGCGGCGCATGCTCGACCGGCTCTATGGCGCCTTGCGCGCGCTTTCCGATGTCGAGGCGGAAGCAGGCGGCGCGGTGCCCGACGCCTTCA
>NZ_JBATUH010000137.1:0-12571 GCF_049671045.1 Parvibaculum sp.
CCCAATCGCTGTCGCAGACGACCCAGTTCACGTGGCACTTGCGCGGGTCGGTCTGCCAGCGCGTTTCCTTCGACGTCGTGAAGTTGACGAAGGCCGTCGAGCCGGTGGGGTTGTAGGCGTCGAGGATCGCTTTGACCGGCCGGTCGCCGGCGAGCGTTTCGGTGATGGCGGCCTTGATCCGCTCCGCCGCCATGTCGGCGATCTCCTTGTAGATCAGCTGCGCGGGATAGGTGCCGCCCGAACACTTGAGATAGCCGCCTTCGAGCCATTGGCGTGTAATGCGCTTGAGCTGCCCGAACAAATGGAGCTTCGGCTCCTCTCCCGGATCGCGATACTTGTTGTAAAGAAGGTGCCGCGCGAGGTGGAACAGGACGGTCGAGGACCGCATGTCCTCCAGATGCGCGACAGTCAGATCGACGCCTTCGCCGATGATGCCCTGATTCTTGGTCACAGACGGACCGACAAGTTCCGGCGTCAGATGGAGGACGTGATCCCGCCCGAAGGCCGCTTCCAGCCGCTCGTCGGGCAGTTCGACGCGATAGCCCTCGACGCGCGGAAAGACGATCTCCAGCGCGTCGCGGTCCGGTTTGACGGCATGGACCCGCACCGTCTCGCGCGGTTTGGCGGGCGGGGAGACGACCGGTTTGGCGGCAAAGTCGAACGGAATGCCGAGCACGTCGGCATACTCTACGTTGAACAGCCCTTCCTCGTTGAGGTCATAGGACTGACGACGCAGGCCACGACCGACCACCTGCTCGCACAGGAGCTGCGTGCCGAAGGCGCGAACGCCGAGGATATGGGTGACGGTGTTGGCGTCCCATCCCTCCGTCAGCATCGAGACCGAGACGACACAACGCACCTGCTCACCCAGCCGCCCCTTCTTGCCGACGGTGTTCATGACCTCACGCAAGAGCGTGGCGTCGTCGATACTGTCGGCGGCGTGGACGTCGCCGGTGCGCTCGATCATCTCGCGACGGAAGCGTTCGATCTCATCGCCCGCCATCTCGCGGAAGTCCTTGTCGAGGGCTTCACCGGATTCGAGTTGGGCCGAGTCGATCAGGATCGTGTTCGGACGGGCGATGCGGTTTCCGTAGTCGTCGTAATTGCGGAACAGCGCCAGGCGGCCGTTCTCCAGCGTCGTGGAGCCGTCGTCGTTCTCGCGATGGAAGCCGGAGACGTACTTGTAGATCAGCTCCGAGGTCGAGGTGTTGTTGCACACCACAATGAAGACCGGCGGCACGCCGATGCCCTCGTTCTCCCAGAGCTCGAACGTTTTCTGATAGTGGCCATAGAGCGCTTCGAGCGCGGTCAGCAGCTCCGCCGGCAGGCTCAGCGGATCGAGCGACTTGCCTGCGCTGCGGCCCTTCTTCGGCAGCTTCTTGCCGATGTGCTCCCATAGATTGCGGAACTTCGGCGTGTCGCCGCCTGGAATATTGTCGGCGACCGGAACGCGCGGCAGCTTCACGATGCCGCATTCGATCGCGTCCATGAGGGAGAAGTCGCTCATGGTCCACGGGAACAGGGTGCCTTCCGCATAACCCGAGCCGCGCAAAAAGAAGGGCGTGGCCGAGAGGTCGTAGACGAGCGATATCCCAAGCTTACGCTTGACCGCCTCGAGCCCCGAGATCCACATCCGGGCGGCCTCGTTGTTTGCCTTGGCCTCGTCCTTATCCTCGCCCTTGAGGTCAGCTTCAGTTTCGCCTTCGGCGTCCTTCACCCGCTCGCGATAGCAATGATGCGCCTCGTCATTCAGAACGACGATGTTCTTTAGCCCCATGAGTTCGGGCATGACTCGCTGAAGCATCTGGCCTTCGGTCTCCAGCGTCTGCAGCGTCTCGCCGCGCCAGCCTTCCAGGGCGGTGCGGGTGCCCTTGGAGACGGAAATCCGCTCACGCAATTTGAAGGCATGATAGTTGGTGATGACGATCTTCGCCCGGTCGACATCGGCAAGCATATCGGGCGGCACGATCTCACGGTGCCGGTAGTAGCTCTCCGGGTCGTTGGGCAACAGAACCCGCAAGCGATCCTTGATGGTGATGCCCGGCGCGACGACCAGAAAGCCGCGCGAGAACTGCTTGCTGTTCGGATGGCGGACAGCATTCACCGTCTGCCAGGCTATCAGCATCGCCATTACGGTCGTCTTACCGGCGCCGGTGGCGAGCTTCAGCGCCAGGCGCATGAGCTCCGGATTGGCCTGCGCGTTGCCGCCCTCGATGTGAGCCCAGAATTTCTTCGTCCGTGCGCCGAGCTTCGGCGCGACCTCAGTGAGCCAGATTGCTGTCTCGACGGCTTCGATCTGGCAGAAGAATGGACGAATACTCTCGAATTTGTGGTGACGCCAATGCGTCAGCAGGCGCGCCGTTTCCGGCGTGACCAGCCACTGGTCGGGGTTGGGCAGCCTGCGCCATTCCTCGACGTAGGTGCGGACCTCGTTGATGATCGGAGTGGGGTTGTACTCCTGCTCCTCCGATGACAGGCCGGTGTCATCGCCAAAGATCATCTGAGCCTGATTGCCGCGTCCCTGGCGGCGCTTCTTCGGCTTCGGAACCGGGGTGATGAGGTCGGATCGGCGCCGTGTCTCGATGATCCGATTGGTTGGCTGCCCGTCCTCATCGAGTTCCCAATGTCGGCGCGGATACTCGTAGGGCGAGTTCAGGATCGGGCGTTCGAAGAATGTCTCGCTCATACCCGAACCTCTCCATTGTCCTGCCGCGGCAAGCTCGGGCCAGCTGCATCCCTATTGAGCAATACGATCTGTTGATCTTGAGGACGGCGCGCGGCCGGATCGGTATCGAGGCCAAGCCTGCGGAGCGCGTAGTAGAGCAACGCCTTTCGAACCCGGATTTTCGCTCGTCCTCCACGCATCCCGTAATCCAGTGCGATCACCTTCTTCTGGGTATCTGAGAGATCGGGATGGGGTCCGATCTCAAGCACCACTTCGTCATTCCAATCTTGATCCGCCTCTGATCCCATCTCGCTTGGCTTGGTGCCGCGGGTCTCGATGATCCGCGAAAGCAGGAAGTCCTTGAAGCTTCGGTCGCTGAGACAGAACGCCCGGGTATGCCAGCGGAACCCGTCGAAGCCGATTGCGTGTGGCGCAATCCAACGCCAGCGCGGCTCCGGCCGCGACAGCGACTGATACTTGACCTCGATCGCTTCGGACCGGCGGATCGCAGCGACCACTGCGCGCAGCGTCTTGGCATTAACGCCCCGCACGGGCGTCGGCGCTGCATCGTAGGGGGGAAACTGTCCGATCCACGCATCGGCGCGATCCAGAATTCCGTCGGCGACTGATCTAAGCTGCGCGAGATAGCGGTTCGCGTCGGGTTTCAGGAACTGTGGAGCGAACTCTGCACCGCGGACATAGGCGCGAGCGCTCTTGTCGTAGTGGATGTTCTGCGGCGCCATTCCGATATAGCGGTTCAGGTCAGTGGACGCCTGATTCACCGACACCCCGAACGCCTCCATCAGATCGCCCCGGTTCACATGCCCCTCCCAAAACAGCCGGAACTCGATGAATTCGAGTCGTTGCTCGACTCCCCACCGCAGATCGGCCTTCGCTTTCGCCACCCTGGACTCCCAATGACATGATCCGTCCGTTAACTAGGCATGACTAGTTACTGGGCTCTTCGATCACGCTAACGGAGAGATGATCGGCGGGCAATAGAAACTTGACGGGCGCGCGGTTTCGTGGCCGGCGATCGGCGTCAGAGGCCCAGCGCAGCTCGCTGTGCCGCCCACTCTAGCGGCATGGGCTTCAACAGAGCGTCCATCTGCAAGGCGGCCGGTTGCCTTCCGTCGAGAATCGCCTCGACGATATCCGGGGCTAGTAACGTCAGGCGCAGGACCCGGCAAAGGTAGGACTGGTTGATCTTCTCCGCTTCGGCCAGCTCGGTCACCGAGGCGAATCGGCCGCTCTCCATGAGGCGCTTCCAGCGGTGGGCCCGGGCGATCGCCTTCAACATGGTGTTGTCGACGCGCGGGCGGGGCTGGCCCCAACACGCCCCGTCGGGCATGACCACCTGCTTGCGTCCGCCGCGCTTCCGGAGAGTCAGAGGCACACGGACCGTTAGTGTCCGCCCGTCATCGGAGGTGGCGTCACCGGCTCTCATGCTGCCCTCCGAGGATCGTCGGCCATGCCTCCAAGCTCATGAACCAGACGGGCCAGCCCATCGACGCGGAGGCGGATGTCCACGCCCTCCTGTCCGACGTCGACGCGCTCGACAAGAAGCTGGACGATGCGCGCCTGCTCGGCCGGGAACAGCTCGTCCCACAGCGGGTCCAGCCCTTCCAGGGCTTCCCTGACCTCAGCCTCGGACAGACCATCGATCTCGGGCCGCGCCGATCGCCATGTGCCGACGATCACCTCCGGGGCGCGAAGGAGGCCGCGCAGCTGGTCGACAACCGCGCCCTCGATCTCGGCGGCGGGCACGCGCCCCACCGGGCAGGCATCGGCGCCGCGCTTCAGGACCGACTGGCTGACATAGTAGCGGTAGAGCTTGTCGCCGCGCCGCGTGTGCGTCGGTGTCATGGCGCAGCCGGTTGGACCGAAGATGAGGCCCTTCAGCAGGGCCGGTGTCGCGGCCCGTGTCCGGCCGGCGCGGACCCTTGGGCTCTCGCGCAGGATTCCGTGCACCTTGTCCCACAGGGCGCGCGTGATGATGGCTTCGTGCTCGCCGGGATAGGCCGTCCCCTTGTGCACGGCGTCCCCGATATAGATCCGGTTGTTGAGCAGCTTGTAGAGGAAGCCCTTGTCGACGAGCCGTCCGCGCCGCGTCCGCACACCCTCGGCGGCGAGCGCCCGAGCCAGCGCCGTCGCCGAACCCACCTCGACGAAGCGCTCGAAGATCATCCGGACCGTCGCGGCCTCGGCATCATTGATCACCAGCTTGCGGTCCCTGACCTCGTAGCCGAGCGGCACGAAGCCGCCCATCCACATGCCGCGTTTGCGCGAGGCGGCGATCTTGTCCCGGATGCGCTCGCCGATAACCTCGCGCTCGAACTGGGCGAAGCTGAGCAGGATGTTGAGCGTAAGCCGCCCCATGGACGTCGTGGTGTTGAACGACTGGGTCACGCTGACGAAGGTAACGCCGCCGCGATCGAACACCTCGACCAGCTTGGCGAAATCCATCAGCGAGCGGCTGAGCCGATCGATCTTGTAGACCACGACAACGTCGATCCGGCCGTCCTCGATGTCGGCGAGCAGGCGCTTCAGCGCCGGCCGGTCGAGCGTGCCGCCCGAGAAGCCGCCGTCATCATAGGACTCAGGATAGAGCACCCAGCCTTCGGCCTTCTGGCTGGCGATATAGGCCTCACAAGCTTCGCGCTGGGCGTCGAGGCTGTTGAATTCCATCTCCAGCCCTTCTTCCGTCGACTTGCGCGTATAGACCGCGCAGCGCAGCTTTCGGATAAATTTGGTGGATGCGGGTGATTTCGTCATGCTTGGCCTCGCCGGTTCTTGAGGCCGAAGAAGACCCAGCCGTTCCAGCGCGTGCCGGTGATGGCGCGCGCGATGGCGGAGAGCGAGCGGTAGGGACGCCCCTGCCATTCATAACCGTCGTTCAGCACCGTGACGGTGTGCTCGACGCCCTGCCATTCGCGGATCAGCCGCGTGCCGGCGATCGGCTTGTCGTCGGCGCGGATCCGGCGCAGCACGATGTTGCCACCGTCGAGCTGCTCGCCCAGGGCTTCGAGGCGCTCGATGGTCGCGGGTTTCAAACCGCCATAAGCCAATTCCTGGATCCGATAGGCGAGCCGGCTTTCGAGGAAGCGCCGATTGTAAGGCGGTGCCTCCGTGTCGAAGAGTTCGCGCCACTGCTTCTTGAGGTCAGGCGTCGGCGTGGTCTTCAGCGCGGCCAGCCGGGACAGGATGTTTTCTGTCATGGTCATGCGTCTCCTTTGCAAATTGGAGTTCCATGACCGCTCCGGTCGGGCGGGAAGTGAAGGCAACTTTCTCCGCGGTCGCCAGATACTTGCCTTGACTGGCGTGCCTTGAGCCGAACCAGCCCGCGCGCAAGAATCCTGCAGACCTCCCCGATTCGCTCGTCCGGCGTCATATTCCCGGGGTGGATCGGGTTCGGCATGTCCATCGCAGAGGTCACCTAAGGGATTGGATTCCCTTGGCCTCTACTCACGGTGCGGACGATCCGTCCCAAGGCGATGGCTTTTGAATCGACTCCGCTAGGCATTTGCGATAAGAACGTAAGATGAACAAATGCGAGGCAATTATGGGCGGCTGAGATGGCTAAGAACCTGAAGAAATTCGTCAATCCCAAGTTTACCCGAACCGTCGATCTCGGCCTGCTGGGCCGCCTGTTCGAGCGCCACGGCGATGCCCTGAACGGGCTGGACCTTGGGATCTTCAGGAACGAGGCCGCGCAGGACGAGGCACGCAGCGCCGTCCAGGATTTCTTCGCAGGCCCGGAGGAGAACTACCCGGAAGGACTCGTCGCCGACCTGCACCGGATCGCGGAGATCGGTAACGCGGCAGGCCTCGACATTATTCTTCAGCAGGCCGCGCGGCTCGGGATCCGCGTGACACCCGAAGCGAAGGATGACGAGCCGGAGGTTCACCAGGATCCCAAGCACGTCGCCCTGCGCGTCTTCCTCGATCATCCCGACGTTTTTGACGCCGCGTCGGACATGATGGCGCTCATGGCGCGTACGTCGCTCGCCGAGTTCGTAGGCCGCGACGAAGGCGTCGAGGCGATCATGGACGATCGCGCAAAGGCCGAATTTGAAACCGCCGCCGCCGCGATGTTTGAACAGGATCTCCGCAGCAACTATTGCCGCGCCGGCTGGTATGACGATGCCGACGAACTCGTTCTGGTGATCGAGCACGGTTCTCCGATCACCACGACCGATGTCCTGCAAAAGGACCAGAAGCGAGTAATCAGCTTCCGCGCCGCCGAACACGCGGTGCTGTCCTACAACTCAACGACGGGCCTGTTGAAGATCGGCGGCGTGGCCAAGGCGCGTCGCGGCGACCTCGCGGAACTGTTCGCCCACAAGGTCCTGGGCAAGCCCGAATTCTTCGCCGGCGACGACGCCCAGAACCTCTACACGCTCGACCCGGTGCAACGCGCGGGCTTCGGCTTCGCGTTCAACCATGACTTCGATCCGGGCATCCAGCGGGTCCAGATCACCGAGGTCCAGGTCGACCGCGTCGGCGCCGATCCGAAGACCGGCGAGACACGAACCTTCTACTCCTATGTTGCGCGCGACGGACGCGACAATGCCCTGGCCAGGTTGGGCGAGATGATGCGGGGCGCTAGTCTCGGGTCGGATTGGCGCCTCAACCACATCGTCATCCGCGTCCATTTCGCGACCGGCGGCAAGTCGGCGAAGAAGGTGACCGTCAAGCTGAAGCCGCCGGCACACGCCATGTTCAAGCGTCAGCAGTTCGAGGGCCAGATCATGACGCTCCTTCGCCGCAACGGACTGCTCAATGACCGAGACGCTGCCCAGGCTGCTGTTGCGGCTGAGTGAGGCGGGCGATCCCGCAATCCTTTGGGGCCGACAGGCTGCGCCTCATGCCGGGCGCGATTTCGAGCGGCTGCTCGATCGTGGCGTCCTGGTCGAGCAGGCGCCGGCAACGGAATGGGATGTGTGCCCCGCGTGCGATTGCGGTCTCGACGCGCGGCCCATCCATCAGGTCAACGGGCGACACATCGCGGTTTGTCCGACGGACCGGCGCAGCGACCTTGTCCTCGACGATGACGATCTGCGGAGCTTTCGCATTCATCCTCCCGCACTGGTCCGCGAAATCGCCATGGCGTCCGGGTTCGGAGGCGAGCCGGCGCCGGTCGCGGCGGGTGTCTGGCATCTGGGCCAGACATCGAGCCAACGGGTGCTGTTCCTTGCGCTTTCGAGCGATGCGTTGCTCCAACCGGGATTGATCGGCCTGATGCGTTCCATTGCCCGGTCATCGCCCATCACCGTGATCGCGCCGGCGATGGCTGCAGATCACTGGGCGCGCTTGGTCGACGCGGGGCTTCATGTTGTCGCTGGATCGCACTGCATTGCTTGCGATGGAGATGCACCTGGATTGGCCATTGATCAGTCCAAATTGGAATCGCAACCGAGTTTGGCGCCCCGATTGGTGGTTCAACGCGCCGCCAAGACGGTATCTCTCGACGGAACGCCCAAAACCCTGTCCGATCAGGAGTTCCAACTGCTGGTCCTTCTAGCGGAACATGCGTTGAAGTCGCCCGCCATCGTCGAGAATCGTGAAATCGAGGCGCACATTTGGGGAGCGAGCATCCATAGGATTTCGTCGCAGGTGCGCGAACCCGTTCGCGCGCTTCGGGATGCGCTGGCTCGAGGAAGTACGGATGCCACGTCCGTACGCGCATTGATCGAGAATCGGCGAAATCCGAACGGCTACCGGCTGGCTCTGCCTCCGGAGGAAATCGAATTGCTTTCCTAGCTCGCTGAACGGGAAGCCGTCTTTGGAGGCAAAAGCCATGGCCGGATACGGCAGCAAGGAAGATGGCGGGTACAATGAGCAGAGCTTGGCATACAAGAAGGCCCCGTCCATCGAGCACTACGTGAAGCTTCGCCGTGCTGACCCGTCCGCCGAAATTGAGGTCGCCGTAATCGGTGGTATGGACCAGCTCTACTTCATGGAGGGAGAGCTGCGGAAGTACGGGTTCGATCCGGAAATGATCGCTTCCGTCCTCGATGCCGATCCCGAGGCAATCAGCGAGGTCTCTCTCCAGATCATGGAGAAGCTGATCGAGGTCAAGAACCTCGCTAAGGCTGGGCAAACTCATCTCACGCGACGTGGGCTCGCCATTCCCGACAAGCTGGTGAACTGGCTCATTGCCTGCATGTTGGACGCGTTGAGCTGGAACGACGACCTCTACATCCCGAGGGATCTCATCGTTCTCATTCGCGAGCGACTGGGTGGCTCCAACCCTGAGTATGAGCAAGCTTCTGATGCCCATCAGAAGCGATGGGCGGCGATCACAATCGGTGGGCAGCTGAAGGCGCGGGGGATCAAGCCGAGCTTCAGGATGCTCGCCGGAGCACTGAATGTTTCGCCGAGCACAGTCATGCGCTGGTTCCCCGACGGTGACTTTGAGAAAGAAATCGCTCGAGTGGCGACCTGGTTCGATGAGAACGGCCAGTTGCGCGACTTAAAGGATGTATTTCAACCACCGTTGCAAACGAAATAAGCTGCGCAACGCCCAACTGGTCAGTCAAACCTGCGGCACCGATTGAGAGCGACTGATCGCAGGAAGTCTCCGGTGAGCGGGCCAAGCATACCCACAGTTCGCCCACATCATCACCACGTCGTGCCCACCTATGCTGGCGCGCGCATCGGCAACCTGCGGACATCACGAACGATGACCGAGGCGTTGACCGATGCACTCTTCGATTTCCCGAGCCGACCTTCAGATCCTTCTCCATGAGGCGGACATCGCGGCCCGCCGCCTCGTCCGCCAGCTGCGGCTTCCTCGCGCCGATCTCGACGATGTCCGCCAGGACCTGCTCGTTGATCTAATAGCCCGGCTTCCCGCCTACGACGCAGATCGCGGCACGCTCGGCGCCTTTGCCGGTTCCGTCCTCACCAACAGGGCGACGCGCATCGCCAACAAGGTGAAGCGGGAGCGCCGGATGTATGGCGCGACGCCGATCTCGCTCGATGAGGTCATTCCCGACAGCGACGGGCTGACCCGCGGCGGCCTCATCGCCGAAGCCGACGGCCTATCAGCGCTCTTCGGCCAGCCCGCCGATGCATTCGCCTCCGCCGAGGAGCGTCTCGATGTCGAGCGCGGTCTCGGTTCGCTCGAACCCGCCGATTGCGCCCTCTGCGCAGCCCTTTCCCGCGCCACCGCCGATCGCCTTGCCGCGAGCGGGCATGGCGCCCGCAGCAGCCTCTACCGCCGCGTCAAGGACATCCGCCTCGCCCTGACGGCGATCGGCGTCCATGCCGCGTGAGACGGTTCGGCGAGCGCGTGAGTAGGAGCCCATCATGAACGTCATTGCATCCAGATTCCCCGCTGTCCGGAAGCCGCTCACCGAGATCGATCTCTGCGGCTGGGTCGGTCAGGCAGTACCCGGCGACATCCTCGAATATCACCGTGGATTCCTCGCGCTCGACACCATGCCCCAGGGCACGCGCCTTGCCGAACGGGAGCGGGCGGAACTCGCCCGCGTCGCGCGCCGCGCCTGGTGGGCGGCCGAGCGCGGATTGATCCATCTCGTGCAGCGTCGCCACCGGTCGGACGATTACAGCTATCTGGCCATCGCCCGCCCGAAGCCGAAGCAGGCTTCGGTTTCGCTGTCCTCGCTTCTGCTGGCGGAGATGGCGTGATGGCATCTGATCGCAACAACCGCCCCAGCCTCGACGACATCCGCACCATGCCGGTCGGCGAGATCGCAAAGCTTCCGGCGGAGCATCTGGCGCTGCTCCAGGAGGATGCCGACGCCGCCCTGGATGCCGCCAAGCGGCTCAAGGAGTGGCTCGAAGGCGCGATCGCGCTTCGCTATGCCGACGCGGCAGCGACGGTGCGCCGGGCCGAAGGCAGGGACACCGGCCTCGTTCGTTTCGAGGACGGCGCCGTCGTGGTCGCTGCCGATCTCCCGAAGAAGGTCGTCTGGGACCAGTCGCTGCTCGCCGCACTCGTCGAGCGCATCCGTGCAGGCGGGGAGAACCCGGCCGACTACGTCGACATCGGCTTCAAGGTCCCCGAGCGCAAATACACCGCCTGGCCCACCGCTATCCGCGAGGCCTTCGCCGCCGCCCGCACGGTGCGGACCGCCAAGCCGACCTTCCGTCTCACCATCAAGTCCAAGGATACCCGATGACCAGCTCTGCTGCCCTGACCGAGATCCGCAAGCGCCACTACGCGCTCGAAGCGCTGCCCGACACCATCGTCATTCCGGTGCTCGGCGAAATCCGCCGCGAACAGGTGGTCAAGCCGATCGAGGACGCCACGCTCGACGATATCGCCTTCGCCTTGCTGGGTGTCGAAGCCGAGTTCAGCGCGGTCGGCGACCGCCTGCACGCCTTGCGCAAGCTCTATGGTCTCGCCCGGCAGGCTGGGGCGCGCGGGAGTGAGTGCGCGCTCGACGTCGCGTCGCGCAACACTGGAGGCCGCTGATGGCGCTGCGCATCGTCAGCGCCGACGAACGGCTGTCCGCGGCCGGCGCCAAGACCACCATGGCGATCTTCGGTCCGAGCGGCGTCGGCAAGACATCCTTGCTGAAATCGCTGCCGCCGGCCGAGACGCTCTGCATCGATCTCGAGGCCGGCATGAAGTCGGTCCAGGATTGGCCCGGCGATAGCATCCCGGTGCGCACTTTCGCCGACGCCCTCGATATCGGCTGCCTCGTCGGCGGGGTCAATCCGTCGGCCGACCCGAGCGGCTTCTTCTCCGAGGCGCATTACCAGCATCTCAGGGAAAGCTATCCCGACCTCGTCCAGATGATCGCGGGCAAGCGCATCATCTTCATCGACTCGATCACCGACCTCACGCGCCAAGCAATGGCCTGGGCGAAGACGCGGCCAGAGGCTTTCTCCGACAAGACCGGCAAACCAGACACCCGCGGCGCCTACGGGCTGCTCGCCCGCGAGGTCATCGGCCTGCTCAAGCATCTGCAGCACGCGCAGGCGAAGACCGTGATCTTCGTCGGCATCCTCGAACGCGTCACCGACGAGTTCAACCGCACGACCTGGCAGCCGCAGATGGAAGGCGGCAAGGCCGGTCGCGAGCTTCCCGGCATCGTCGATCAGGTCATCACCATGAGCCTGTTCGCGCGCGACGGGGACGGCTGGCGGCATGAGCCCGAGCGCGGCGAAGAACGCCGCCTCGTCTGCCGCGCCGGCAATCCCTTCGGCCTGCCGGCGAAGGATCGCAGCGGTCGTCTCGATGTCACCGAGTCGCCCGACCTCGGCGCGCTGCTCTCCAAGATCAATGCAACACGGAAAGGATGACGAGCCATGAGCTTCGACATGAACGACGCCGAGCCGCAGAAGAGCGGCGAACTGATCCCCGACGGCACCTTCGCCAAGGTCACCATGACCATCCGGCCGGGTGGGACCGACGGCCAGAGCGAGATCGACCGGGGGCTGCTCAAGGCCTCGAACGCGCCCGGTAGCGACGTGCTGATGGTGGATGCCGAGTTCACCGTCGCCGAGGGTCCGCACGTCCGGCGCAAGTTCTGGCAGATGTTCACCGTCTCCGGCGGCAAGGTCGATGAGCAGGGTGTCTCGATCGGCTGGAAAATCTCGAAGGGCAGCTTCCGCGCGATGATCGACAGCGCGCTCGGGCTCGATCCGCAGGACATGAGCGACGCGGCGAAGGCGAAGCGGATCCTGCGCGGTTTGGCTGACCTCAACGGCATCACCTTTGTCGCCAAGATCAAGGTCGAACCCAGCGGCGACCCGCGCTACGGCGACAGCAACAAGCTCGACCGTGTGGTTCTGCCGAGCGAACCGGAATGGCGGAAGGTGATGGACGGCGAGGTCCTGGCGCCGAGCCCCAGCACCCGCGCGCGGCCGAAGGCTGTATCGCCCGCATCGCCCGCAGCCCCGGCCTGGGGGCAGCCCGCCGCATCGCCG
>NZ_JBATUH010000138.1:0-2228 GCF_049671045.1 Parvibaculum sp.
GGCCTGCCGGGCTCGGCGGCAGCGCGAGCGCCGCGGGCGCGGCCAGGTGGCCTGCCGCCGGGATGAGGCGGGAGAGCACGGGACGGAAAACGAAGAACATGGCGACGAGCGCGAGGATCGCGAGAACGGCGAATTCGCCGATGCGGATGTAGTCGGCCTTGGTGAAGCCCGAAGCCGGATCGGCGAGCGGCGTCGTGTCCACCGGCGCAACCTCCGCGAAGCGCAGATTGACGACTTCCACATGGTCGCCGCGCGACTGGTCGAAGCCGATGGCCGATTTCACGAGCGCCTCGATCTTGGCGATTTCCTGTTCGGAGCGCGGCGCATAGACGGTCTTGCCGTCGGCGCCCGCCGTATAGGTGCCGTCGACGAGCACGGCGACCGACAGCCGCCGGATGCGGCCGGGTTCGAGCACTTCCGTCTTCGTCGTGCGCGAGATTTCGTAGTTGACCGTCTCTTCGTTGCGGTTCGACTTCTGCTGCGAGGTCGTCGCCTGGTCCGCGCCGCCGAGATTGGCGTTCGGCAGATTGTTGCCGACGGAGACGGACTGGTTCTGCCTGCCGTCCGAATTGCTGGAGGCGTCTTCGACTGTCTGGGTCGAGCGGACGACCTGGCCGTTCGGATCATAGATGTCCGACGTCTGGGTGACGCGGTTGTAGTCCATCTGCGCGGTCACTTCGACGCGCGCCTTGTCCTGGCCAACGACGCGGCCGATGATGTCCTCGACATGTGTGCGCACGCGGTTCTCGTAAGCCGTGCGCTGTTCCTCGACGGTCGCCGTCACCATGGACATCGCGTCCTCGCCGGCGCCGCTCGCCAGAAGCGCGCCGCGCTCGTCGACGATCGAGACATGGCCGGGCGTCAGACCTTCCACGGCGGAGGCGACGAGCTGCTGGATCGCCTTCACCTGCTGGACGGCGAGCGTGCCGCGCACCTTGAGAACGATGGAAGCGGTGGGTTCGCGCTTGTTGCGCGAGAAAAGCTCGCGTTCCGGCAGAACGAGATGGACGCGCGCGCCGTCGATGCCGTCGATCGAGCGGATGGTGCGCGACAATTCGCCCTCGAGGGCGCGCAGATGATTGATGTTCTGAAGGAAGCTCGTCGTGCCGAGCGCATCGGCATTGTCGAAGATCTCATAGCCGACCGTGCCGCCCGAGGGCAGGCCCTTGGCGGCGAGCGCCATGCGGAGCTTCAGCACGCTGCGTTCCGGCACGAAGATCGTCGTGCCGTCGCCGCGAAGCTCGTATTTGACGTTCATCGCGTCGAGCGCGGTCGTCATTTTCGCCGCGTCTTCGCGGGCGATGTCGGAAAAGAGGAGCGCCATGGGCTCCGCGGTCATGCGCAGTCCCAGATAGGCGAAGAAGCCAAGCATCGACAGCGCAACGACGCCGAGCGTTACAAGCCGCGCAAGCCCCAGCGATTTCAGCAGATTCGCAATGCCGCCCACGTTCCCACCTCAAGTGTCACCGCCTCGCGCATCCGTCCGTTCCTTGGACAAATGTCGATGCAAGACATCAGGTAAGCGGCAATTCCTTTGCCCCCGAAAGATCCGCGCTCCTTTGCCCAAGGCGCCCTGGCGGATCTCTTCCCCGTGCCGGTAGGCAAAAATTACCGCCGACAGGCTAAACAGATCCTTAACGCGCTCGGCAAAACTTGCCGGGCGGGAGGGGAAAGGCGGGGGGACATGAAACAGAATGCGCCGGCGAAGGGGTCTTCGCCGGCGCAATCAGGTCAGCAAGTACGCGGATACCTGCCCTATCTCACTGCCTGTATTGCTGAACGCGCGTCGCACGCAAACCGGCGAGGCCGTGGCGCTCGATCGAACGCTGCCAGCTCAGGAATTCTTCCACGGTGAGCGTGTAGCGCCGGCAGGCATCGTCGAGGCTGATCAGCCCGCCCCGAACGGCGGCGACAACCTCGGCCTTGCGGCGGATGACCCAGCGCTTCGTGTCCGGCGGCGGCAGATCAGCCACGGTGAGCGGGCTTCCGTCCGGCCCGATCACATAGTTGATCTTGTGTGTTGGCTGCTCGCTCATCGAACAGGATCTCCCGTGCTCATTACTGATCGGACTGTAGGCTGATGCGTTTAAAAAACGGCTAAGCCACGTCGTAAACTTTGTCTGAAATCAATGGGTTAAGCGTGCCATCGCGGGACGGAAGGCCGCTTTTCAGGAAGATGCCGCCGGATCGGTTACATTTGTCACGTCGGAGTATTTGATCTGCGCGCC
>NZ_JBATUH010000139.1:0-9727 GCF_049671045.1 Parvibaculum sp.
CGACCGACGCCCCCTCCTGGAAGCGGGTTCATCCTGCGTGAAAAGCGCATCGCGGATGAAGGTGGCTTCTGGCCAAACTGAGGGTGAAATTCGGTCACACAATGCAAATAGAACCGGGCTATGTTTCAACGCTCGCAAATGTGATGCGCGCGTATGGTTATAATTATTCCGTTATCGGACGAATTCCGGCAAAGCCGATCGGCGAAGGCGAATTCCTTCAGCTCTGCACCCGCGCCGTCGCGGAATCGCGAGACGCGGCGCTCGGCCTGCGCTTCGGTGCCGCGCTTCAACTTGGCGGGCATGGCGTGCTCGGCCATGCATTGATGAGCTGCCGTACGTTGCGGCAGGCGGCTGAGCTTCTCGTCCGGCACAATCCGCTCAGAAGCCCGGAGGGACGCGTCCGGCTCGCCTATGAGGGTGAGAGCACCATTCTCGGCTTTGCGCCTGCCTTCGAGGTTCCCGGCGCGCCGCAATTTCTCTGCGACATGTTTTTTGCCGCGGCCACGAATGGCATCAGGCAGCTTCTCGGCCGCGAGCTGGCGCGTGCCGAGATCGAGCTTGCCTATTCGCCGGATGTGCCGAACGAAACCTATGACAAATATCTTCGCGTCCCGGTTTCTTTCGGCAGGCCGACAAACCGCCTGATCGGCCCGAAGAACATTATGGATATGCCCCTGCAGGCGGCAGGCGTCGCCACGGCGCCCGCCTATCTTCGCCAATGCGAACTTCTGCTCCGGCAGATGGAAGCGGCGAGCGGATTTGAATCGGGAGTGCGCCGCCTACTGCTCAGTTCGCGCGGGCGCTTTCCTGCCGCTCCCGAGATCGCCCATGCGCTCAATCTCAGCGAGCGCACATTGCGGCGCAGGCTCGGCGCCGAGGGCACCTCCTATCAGAAGATCATCAACGACGTACGCAACCATCTCGCCAAACAATATCTGATCGACACCAAGCTCAGTGTCGCGGATATCGGCACACTGATCGGCTTCGAGGATCTCTCGAATTTCCGTCACGCCTTTCGGAGATGGAACGGCGTCACCCCCAGCCATTTCCGCGCACTGAACGCCAAAGACTAAGGACAAATGCTTCGCGCCGAAATCCGCTCTCGGACCTCATGGTTAACAATCGAAGCGTCGAACTTAAGTGCGCCGCTCGCGCAGCATTCGGATACCGCGCGCCATATCGGGGGGTCGCATTCGGCCAGGATTGGGGTAAGATTCGGCCACAGATGAATATCGAACCCGGATATATCGGCATTCTGGCCACCGTCATGAAGGAGCGCGGGCACGATCCCGCGCTTATCGGCGCGCGCTATGTGACGTCGCTCAACGAAGGTCAGCTTCTCGATCTCTGCACCCGTATCGTCGCCGCGACGAAGAGCGATCCGGCGCTGGCGCTTCATGTCGGCGCGGCAATGCATATAGGCGTACACGGACTTTTCGGCCACGCGCTGATGAGCTGCCGTACGCTGAAGCAGGCGGCCGGGATTCTGATGCGTCACAATCCTTTGATGAACGAGCGGGCCCAATCCGAACTCACCTTCGACAAGGGCATGGCCATACTCGGCTTCGAGCCCCCTTTCGAAGTGCCCGGCATGCCGGATTTTCTCACCGATGTCTTCTTCGCGGCGGCGGTGACGGCGATCAGGGAGCTGATCGGCCGCGATACCGTCGATGTCCATCTGGAGCTTTCCTACAAGCCCAATGCCGATCCGGCCGAGTATGAAGCCGTGCTGCACATGCCTGTCCGCTTCGAGTGCGGGGCGAACCAGCTCAAGGGGCCGGCGCCTCTTCTGGATCTGCCGCTCCAGTCCGCGGGCGTGGCGACGGCGGACGCCTATCTGCGGCAATGCGAACTATTGCTGCGCAAGATGCAGACCGCGAGCGGCCATGAATCGAGTGTTCGGCGCATTCTTCTGAGTTCGAGAGGCCGCTATCCCAGCGCGCCGGAGATCGCCAGGACGCTCAACATGAGCGAGCGCACGCTCAGGCGGCGGCTCGAGGCTGAAGGAACCTCCTATCAAGCCATCGTGGACAGCGTACGCAACCATCTGGCGCAGCAATATCTCATGGATACAGATCTCAGCGTGGCGGAGATCGGCTCTCTCGTCGGCTTCGACGACCTCGCCAATTTCCGCCAGGCGTTCCGGCGCTGGAACGACATGTCTCCGGCCCAATTCCGCGTGCTGCACCTCGCCCGGCGAACCGGACGCATCCGCGAGGCGAGCGCAACAGCCGAGCGACGGCAGGCAACGTCGCGGCGAAGATCGTGAGCAAGGAAAACGGGCCCGCATCTGTGGCGGGCCCGCAAACGCAACAACCGTTCCTCCCGATCAGCGAGCGCCCAATTGGCGGATGGCCGAAGGGGTGTAGCGATCGCCGTTCAATTCGTCGGCGAAGAAGTTGATCTGCGGTTCCTCGTTCTGCATGCCGGAGGCAAGGTAGCGCCCGGCGATGACGTCATAGTCAAGCTGCGCGTTATATCCGCAGAGTGGCACCTGATAGGCCTGCACCTGATGAATTTCCTGCACGCGCCAGATCTCGCCGCGTCCGTCATAGAGAGCCGATCCGGTGAGCTGCCAGCTATCCTCGTCGAGATACATCAGGCGGCGCGCATAGACATGCCGCGTTGCCGGACGAAGATTCGCCTCGATCTCCCAGACGCGCCGCAGCTCATAGCGGACGACGTCCTGATTGATGTGGCCGGCTTGCAGGAAATCCTTGTAGCTCGTGTTCAGCGCCTGGTAGGCATTGGCGACGATGAGGCGCGGCGACTTGCCCTTCAGCGTCCAGTCGTACCGCTCGAGCGATCCGTTATAGCCATCGAAGCTATCGGCGGTCGAAAGACCGTCGGTGTTCACGCCCGGATTGTCGAAGGCGATATTGGGCGCCCTGCGCACGCGGCGCGTGCCGGGGCTGTACTGCCACGCCTGACGCGGACGTACGGCCGCATTCATGGCCTCATGCACGAGGATCACGTTGCCCGCGGCGCGGGCCGGGGCAATCGTGTTTGAAATGTAGAAGATCGAATTGTTGTTGAGGTCCTCGGCGCGCTGCCGCGATGGATCTGACCACCACAGGATCGCCTCGTCCTGCACCTTCAGCATCGTGTATTTGCCGCTGGGTGTCATTGGCGCGGCGGCGAACTGGCGCGTGATCTTGAAGGAGCGATAGCGCAGCGTATGGTTCCAGATGACTTCATAGGCGTTGTTGGCGATCGGGAACGGGAAACCCATGATCGCTTCGCCGACACCGTTGCCGCCGCCGATCAGCTCGCCGACGCGGGCATTGTTCTTCGTCGCGTGATAGACGCGCTCGGGATAGGCGCAGGTCCGGCGCGTCTGATAGACGTTCAGCTTGTAGTCGGCATAGCGATGGAGCATCGCCTTCTGCCCGGTCGTCAGAATATTTTCATACTGCGCCGCATTGGCTTGCGTCACCGTGTACCGGACCGGGTCCGACGGGAACGGATCGACGAGGCGCATGCCGGGCTTGTAGTCCACATTCGACGGAATGCTGGACAGACCGCCCGTCCATTCCGGTATGTCGCCCTCGCCCGCCCTCTCCGCGCCAACCGGCGTCAGATCGGCGCCAAGGCGGTTCACTTGCGCGTCTGGCACTTTCGCCCATACCCCGCCCGATGACAGCGCGACGGCACATGCGAACAGAACCGGCGCCGAGATGCGCGATGGTACCTTCTTCCGCAAACTCATTTGCTCCCCCCTTCTCACTGAATGCGGACACCGGCTCGCTCCGGTATCCATCACTGCAGCATGTGACGCGACCTCATGGCGGAGTACGGCTGTATCGACCGTCACCTCGCTGCGTGGCGCTATCATTCAAGGAGTGGCGACGGGCATATAAGGGTGAATTCGGCCAAACTGCAGGTTGAATACGGTCAGGCGAGTGCGAACGTCGGCCCGCATCCGCGGCTCACAAATTGTAGCCACGGCCGCATCCCGCGTTATGATGCGGCCCCATTTCATCCGCCGGTGCCCGAACACCTCATGCCCAGTCTTTCGCGTCTCCTGAAAAAAGCCCTGAGGGTGCCGAACGATCTTCAGCTTTATCAGGCGCTGAGGTCGGGGAAGATCGACCGCTCCATTCGCATCACCTGCCGCCCGCGGCCCGATGGCGGTGGCGCGCTCGTGCATTCGCGCCTGTCGGCCATGTGCTTCGCGCATGCCGTCGGCGTCGAATATCTGCACACGCCGTTTTCCGTCGTGACCCATGCGGAGGGCGAGCCCGCCGAGTGGACGAGGCGCTGGGAAGAGTTCTTCAATCTCGGCCTCGGCGAAACGCCGGCCGGAGACGAAGCGGCGACCGACATCAAGATGCTGCTCGATCATCCGCGCCTTTCCCGGCAGCCGGGCCTCCTCGTCTCCGCGCTGCATTTTCATGGCTATTGCGCCGAATATCCCGACGCCTATCGCGCGGTCATTCCGAAGTTCCGGGCGAAGTATTTCGCATCCGACAAGGGCGCCATCGCGCTCAACCGGATCGAACAGGGGATCACCGTCGCCTTTCACATAAGGCGCGGCGACGTCTCATCGAGCGATCCGGTAACCGCAAGCCGCTTCACCGATGACGAGCGCCTGCTCCACCTCGCTGCGCGCATCAAGGCGCTGTCGCAGGAGCTTGGCGTCCCGGTACGGATCAATATCTATTCGGAAGGAGACGCGCGCGACTTCGCCCGCTACACCGATCTCGGCTGCGAGCTCCATATCGGCGACGATGTCTTCACCACCTTCCACAATCTCGTCGAAAGCGACGTCCTCGTCATGGCCAAGAGCGCGTTCAGCTATGTCGCGGCTCTGCTTTCGGACGCGGTCAAACTCTACGAGCCGTTCTGGAACACGCCCATGAGCGACTGGCTCACCGTCGGCGTCGAGGGCACCTTCGACGAAGGACGCTTCCGGACGATCCTCGCCGACCGGGCTGCCGGAAAGGCGTAAGCGCCTCCCACGGGCCCCGGCAATCGGCCGGCCGCTTGCGCTGGCGCAAAGACGGCCCCCGCCCCACCGATCCATCATCGCGCCCGGGATGCTCCGCCGAGGTGCCAATTTGACCATCGACGAGGAAATGACGGTCGCCGACCTCATGGATCGGTGGCCCGGGACGATAGGCGTCTTTATTCGCCACCGCATGAGCTGCGTGGGCTGCCCCGTCTCGCCCTTTCATTCGATCAGGGTCGCATGCGCGGAGCATGGCGTTCCGCTCGCGCCATTTCTCGCGGCGCTTGCGGAAGCGATCGGCGATGAAGGCTAGCTCTCGTCCCGGCCGCGCTCGGCAAAGATCATGAGCTTGTGCGGTTCCTTGAGCACGATGCGCTTGCGGCCGCTCGCGATCAGCCCCTGCTCTTCCCAGGCGCTCAGAATGCGGCTGACCGTATGAAGCGTCGTGCCGGTCATCTCGGCGATGTCCTGCCGGGTGATCGGAAAGTCGATGAGGATGCCCTCCTCCGTCTTTTTCCCGGCCTGATTGACGAGCCTGAGCAGCGCATGGGCGACGCGCCGCTGAACCTCCTCGGTCGAAAGTTCGCGGATGCGCGTATGCGCCTCCTGAAGACGCTGGCCGACCGTCTGCAACGCGCTGACGGCGAGCGAGGGAATGCGGGCGACGAAATCGTCCCAGTGCCGCGAATCCCAGGCGAGCGTCCTGCTTTCCGTCACCGCAATCGCCGTTCCCGGATAGTCGTCGCGCCGCAGCGCCCTGGCGATGCCGTAGAGGTCACCCGGATTGACATGGCGGACGACCACCTGCCGCCCGTCCGGCGTCACCTGCGAAACCTTGAGTCGGCCTTCGAGGAGAAGGAAGAATTCGCCTGCCGCGTCGCCCTGCTGAAAGACGGCCTCGCCCTCGGCGATCCGCCGCGTATGCGACAGGGCCAGCACCGCCTCGATATCGCCATCGTCCATCTTCGCAAACATGTCGAAGCTGCGGACGAGCGAGGCATCGGGACGGGACATGGGGGCGCTTCTCGAATGTGCGGAAGGAACAAGGGCTACTATAGACCATCGCACCTCCCCGCAAAGAGGATGGCCGCTCCCCAGTCGGAAAGCGGCCAGCCTTGCCCTTCGCGCCGTGCGGGTCAGAGGCTCGCGACCTTGACCGGCGCTCCGCCCTGGAACACTGCCGAATTGGGCGCGCCCTCGACTTCGATCACTGCCACGAGCCCCTTGTCGACCCGGGAGAGCGCATGATCGACGATGAGGTATTTGCCGGGCACGTCGAACGTCACTTCCGCGATCATGGCGCCGCCTGGCGGAACGGAGACAGTCTGCACATCCGCCATCGGCCTCGTCGTCACCGTGCCGAAGTCATAGACCCTGTCCATGATCTCGCCGATCACATGAAAGGACGATGTGCAGTTGGGGCCGCCCACGCCGAAGAAGATGCGCGCCGTCTCGCCGCGCTTCACCTTCATCGGATGCTGTTCGCTGAGCGCACCCACCGCGCCGTTGAAGACGAAGAATTGAGGGCGCTCGTTCATCAGGTTTTCATAGCTTTCCGTAAGCTCGCCCTGCGTGCCGAAAGGCTCCTCCGTGTAGATCTCGCCCTGCATCACATAGAATTCGTGATCCACCTTCTCGAGGCCGCCTGCGGGCTCGACAAGAATGAGCCCATACATGCCGGCTGCGATGTGTTGCGCGGCCGGCCGCGTCGCGCAGTGATAGACGTAGAGGCCGGGCTTCAGCGCCTTGAAGGTGAAGCTCTTGGTCTCGCCCGGCGCCGCCTCCGTTTCATGCATGCCGCCGCCCGGTCCCGTCACCGCATGAAGATCGACGCTGTGCATCATGGAACTGTCGGCGGGATTGCTGAGCCGCACCTCGACCGTGTCGTCGACCCGGACGCGAAGGAACGGCCCCGGCACCTTGCCGTTGAAGGTCCAGTACTGGAAGGTCGCGCCATCGGCGAGCTGCCCCGTCACCTCGGAGGTTTCGAGATCGACCGTCACATGCATCGGGCCACGCGCGCCGACGGGCTGCGGCAGATCGGTCGGAAGCCGCACGATGCTCGCCGCCTTCGCGCCGCTGGCGGAGGCGGGTTTGGCCGGAGGCTCATGGTCCATCCGCATCGCGGCGGATGCGACGCCCGTTCCGCCGATGAGACTGCCAAGGCCGATACCCAGAAACGCCGCGGACCCGAGAAGCTGCCTGCGATCGGTCAGAATTTCGTTCTTCATCGTCAACTCCTTTGGCTGCGTCCGAACCGGCTCCTCCCTGCCGCTCGACGCCACAAGTCTCGGCGTCGCGGGGAGCGCGCACTTTGCTGCAACGCAAACAAATGCCCCTCGTCTCGCACCTGCGACGACACGCCGCCTGTAAATGCGTCGCAATATTGATTTGCTAAATCGCAACGTCCTGCTCCCGCGCTAGGATTAGCCTTGTCGAGCAGGCAAACAGGGAGAGGGACCCGCCATGGAGGGAACGAGCAGTCAGAGGCGCGCCTATGTGGGATCGGCATTTCTGAGCGGGGGCTTTCGTCCGTTCTATCTCTGCGGCGCGCTCTACGCCGCGCTTGCCGTGCCGCTCTGGGTTCTCTTTCTCCACGGGATCGTCGCGCCCGGCGGCGCACCCCTCGAGCCGCTCTACTGGCACGCCCATGAGATGATCTTCGGCTTCCTGGGCGCGATCGTTGGCGGGTTCATCCTCACCGCCATTCCGAACTGGACGGGCCGCCTGCCCGTCATGGGAAATCCCCTCGGCGCGCTCCTCGCCCTCTGGCTCGCCGGGCGTGTAGGCGTCGCGCTGCTCGGCGCCGGAACGATCACGCCGGCGGCGGCGCTCCTTCTCGACCTCGCCTATCCGGCGGCGCTCGTCGCCACCACCTTGCGGGAAATCGTCGCCGGCAAGAACTGGCGCAATCTGCCGGTCGTCGGCATCATTGCCGTCTTCGGGCTCGCCAATCTTCTCTTCTATGTCAGCTTCTGGACCGCCCTCGACCCCATGCTCGCCATCCGCCTAGCGCTTGGCGGCGCGGCCGTTCTCATCACACTGATCGGTGGACGGATCACGCCGAGCTTCACGCGGAACTGGCTCGCCAAGGGCCATGGCGAACCCTTCCCCGCCCCGTTCGGCATGGTCGATCGCGCGGCACTCCTCCTCACCGGGCTCGCCATGCTCTCCTGGGCGATCTTCGTGGACGGGCCCGCGGTGGGCGCGCTCCTGCTCGCCGCCGGGGGCGTGCAGCTTGTCAGGCTGCTGCGCTGGCAGGGCTTGCGCACCACGAGCGAGCCGCTCGTCCTCATCCTGCATGTCGGCTATGGCTGGCTCGTCGCATCGCTTCTTGCCATGAGTGCCGCGGCGCTCGCCCCATTCGCGGTGAACGGCAGCACCGCGCTACATGCGCTGACGGCCGGCGCCATAGGCACGATGACGCTTGCCGTCATGACGCGCTCGACGCTCGGCCATACCGGACGCGCGCTGACGGCCGATGGCGGCACGGTCGCGATCTATGTGCTCGTCAATCTCGGTGCCCTTCTGCGCGTCGCGGTGCACCTGCTTCCGATGAGCTATGTGCAGGCCACGACCATCGCCGGCACGCTGTGGAGCGCGGCCTTCCTCGTCTTCGCGCTCAAATACGGGCAGTATCTTCTGACGCCGCGCCGTTGAGCGGCATCAGGCGACACGGAAATTCTTGAACTGCCAGGGATCGTCCCTGTCGAGATCCTCCGGGAAGAGAACGCCGCGATCGGCAAGCGGCGTCCAGTCGCTATAGGCGCCGACAAGCTCGCCGAGATATGGCGCGCAAATCTCGATCACCCGCTCGAAATCGAGTTCGTCGGGTTCGAGAATCCCGCAATGCGGGTTCTCCATGGCCCATATGACACCGGCGAGCACGGCCGATGTGACCTGAAGGCCGGTGGCGTTGTTGTTCGGCGCAAGGCGCCGCGCCTCCTCGATCGAGAGGTGCGAGCCATACCAGTATGATTTGCGCGCATGTCCCATGAGCAGCACGCCAAGCTCGTCCCTCCCGCTGACGATATCGTCGACGGCGATGCGCGTGTGCTTTTGAAGATGCCAGTTCTTGCCTGCAAGCTCGTGCACGGAGAGCACCGCCGCATCGCAAGGGTGATAGGCGTAATGCACCGTGGGGCGATAGGCGACGTCCTCGCCCTCGCGCACCGTCAGATATGAGGCGATCGAAATCGACTCGCCATGCGTGATGAGAAAGCCGTGATAGGGCCCCTCCAGCGGCGTCCAGCTTCGCACGCGGGTCGATGCGCCGGGGCGGCCGAGATAGATCGCCGCGCCACCGCCGAATTCGTGACGGAACCCGTCTTCGGGAAAATGCCGTTCATGGCTGCCCCAGCCGAGTTCGGCGGGCTGGCATCCTTCGCCAACAAAGCCTTCGACCGACCATGTGTTGACGAACTCGCCGACGCGCTTCGGCACCGAGGGCACCTGCGTGTCGCGTTCCGCGATGTGGATGACACGAATGCCGAGCCTCCGCGCCAGCTCGGCCCATTCCTCCCGCGACCGGGGCTTCGGGATACCGGGCTTCAGATCGGCGGCAACATTGAGCAGAGCCCGCTTGACGAGGTGCGAGACGAGGCCGGGATTGGCGCCATGCGTGATGATCGCGGTCGGCCCGCTCTGGCATTTGGCACGGAGCGCCAGCGCCTCCTCGCGCAACGCATAGTTCGAGCGCAGCGACGGCGCAATCGAAGTGTCCGTGTAACGGCCCGGCCATGGCTCGATGCAGGTATCGAGATAGAGCGCGCCGCG
>NZ_JBATUH010000140.1:0-7406 GCF_049671045.1 Parvibaculum sp.
GCGGCAGTGGTCGAGAGAGAGACCTCATGCTGGCCGAGCCAGTATGCACGGGCGGCCAGCCGCTCTATTCGGTCGGCAGGCCAGAGCTTTTCACCGTTCCGGCTGTGGGGGGCGGTCAGATCGAGCAGGCACTCAATATCAAGGGTGTTGAACCCCTGGGCCTTCAGCAGTCGCTTCGCAGAGGTGAGGTCGAGATATTCAGGCATGGAAGCCTCCCTAACTCTGGTACGGACAGGACCATACGCGCCTGGCGTGTCAGCGCCGTGAACCTGCGGCGGCCGGATGAAGACATCTGGGCCCCTCAGGACAGGGCGGAGTGCGGAAACGCCACGCCGCGCGAGGTTGCTTGTGGCTTGCAACTCGGGCCGATTTGAGGCGATAAGAATGTGATTTCAAGACATTGCCCCTAATGTCGGGGCAATCGGTCAGGAGCGAGGAAATGGCGCGCGCGCGTATCTACAGACCTTCGAAGACAGCCATGCAGTCCGGCAAGGCGAAAACGAAGAAATGGGTGCTCGAGTTCGAACCCTCGGCGGCGCGCAAGGTGGAACCGCTGATGGGCTGGACGAGCTCGCCCGATACGAACACGCAGATCGTGCTTCGCTTCGACACGAAGGAAGAAGCGATCGCCTATGCGACGCGCAGGGGCATCGACTATCAGGTGATGGAAGCGCAGACGGCGCGCTCTCACCTCAAGGCTTACGCGGATAATTTCAAGGCCGACCGCATCGGCCAATGGACGCATTGAGCATTCTGTGGCGCCGCGCGTTCCGGCGCCTTGACGGTCTGGTCCCGTAGCTCAGCTGGATAGAGCACCTGCCTTCTAAGCAGGGGGTCGCAGGTTCGAATCCTGCCGGGATCGCCATTTCCTCTTGCAGTTCCGGCCTCGACGTCTCACGCAATCAGGTACGCAAACAAGCAGACACGCAAAATAAAAAGCCGGCCGCGCGGATGAACGTGCGGCCGGCTTTCGTGGTTTCTGTGCTGCCTGTTAGGTAGCGGGCGTGGTGCCGAGCTTGTCGCTGACGCCCTGGAACATGCCCGTCAGCTTCGTGCCGACCGTGCCGACGACCGTGGCGATCGCAACGGCGATACCAGCAGCGATGAGGCCGTATTCGATCGCGGTCGCGCCGCTTTCGTTACGGGCAAAGGTGGTGAGAAAAGCGCGCATTTCGATGCTCCTATGACGCATGTTTGAAGGACCTCATAGGTCGCTGGAAGTCGAAACCTCTGCTGTCCCTGCGAGCAAAGAATGGCCGCAAAAATATAAAGAACTTCTAAACCCATAATCAGGATTTGAATTAACCCTATTGCAAATACACACGATGCAATTTCCTGAATTGAAACATCGGCGGGTGGAAATGGCGGAAAGCCGCGAATATTCCGCGCCTTTTGTCTTTGTTCGCGACTTCGGCGGCACCATCCGGGTTCCATGCGCAGCCGATCGGGCCAAGTGACGTGACAAAAAATTCACGCCTCGTCGCGCAATCATGGCTGCGATCCTCCAGAATCGCGGCATGGGGCGCGGCCGAGTCGGCGCGGATTCGGCGGGATTGGCGGCGCGTGGCGGCGTCCATGATGGTTCACATTTGTTCCTCGCCGCGCCATGATGATTGCGTGCACCGGAAAACCGGTCTTCAAGGACCCCGGGGCCGGGGGAGGAGTAAGAGATGCTTGAGCAGGCTCGAGTGGGAATCCAACGGCATGAAACGGCCATGAGGGGGCAGGCGCTTTTCGGCGGCTTCCTTCTCGTCGCCATCGTCTGTTTCTGCGCCTCGTTCGCCTTTGCTGCGGGTAAGGCCCCGAGCGAGGCGACCGGCGCCGATCTCTATCAGCGCGGCTTCTATCCCGAGGCCCTCGCCGAGTGGAAGAAGGCCGTCGAGGTCGGCAAGGACGCGGGCGCCGCTTTCCGTCTGGGTGAGGAATATTTCGACGCGAAGGTCGTGCCGCGCGATGTCGCGCAGGCCATCCGCTATTATCGCTTTGGCGCCGAGCATGGCGACGCAAGAGCGCAGATGGACCTCGGCAGCATGTATGACAAGGGCTGGGGCGTGGCGCGCGACGCGAACGAGGCCGCGAAATGGTACGAGGCCGCAGCCAGGCAGGGCATGGCGGTCGCGCAGTACAATATTGGCACCATGTACGAGTCAGGCGAGGGCGTCGAAAAGGACAACACCAAGGCGTACATGTATTTCCTGCTCGCCGTGCAGAACGGTTTTTCGCAATTCGCGAGCAAGGAGCTTGAAAAGCTTTCGGGGATCATGTCGCCGGAAGACATTCGCAAGGCCACCGTCATGGCGCGCGACTTCAAGGCGGCAAGCGCGACGAACCCCGAAGCCGTGACGCGCTGACGCGATCACGGGCTTCCGACCGAGGAGCCCCGGAAGGCCGGGGCTCTTCTCGTTTCGCGGGCATCGCTGTGCCATAGTCTGCGGCGGGACGAAAAGTTTGCGCCGCAGGCATCGGAGGAGGGAGATGAACTACGTCTGGTCGAACTGGTCCGGCTGGGTGAAGTCCTGGCCCAGATTGATCGCCGAGCCTTCCTGCGAGGAGGAGCTTGCGGAGATCGTTCGCGATGCCGAGGCCCCCGTGCGCGTCGCGGGTACCGGGCATTCCTTCACGCCTCTCGTCGGCAGCGAGGGGACGATCATCACGCTTCGCCATATGGCGGGCGTCGTCGATCACGATCCGGCCGCGCTGACGGCGCGCATCAAGGCGGGAACGACGCTTCGCGATCTCGGCCCCATGCTTTTCGACCGTGGCCTCTGCCTCATCAATCAGGGCGATATCGACCGGCAGTCGCTCGCGGGCGCGATCGGCACGGGCACGCATGGCACGGGCGGCGATCTCGGCTCGCTCTCGGCAAGCGTCGCGGGCTTCCGTCTCGTTACCGCCGATGGCGGCGTCATCCAGGCGAGCCGGAACGAAAACGCGGACGTGTTCGATGCGGGTCGCGTTTCCTTCGGCAGTCTCGGCATCATGAGCGAAATCACCATGCAGTGCCGCCCGGCCTATGTGCTGGAGGAAACGGGCGGCGCCATGCCGATCGAGGAGGCGCTGCGGCGCGCCGAGGAGCTGCGCGACGCGCATCGGCATTTCGAGTTCTGGTGGTTTCCGTTCACGGATCTCGCCATCATAAAGATCCTTACCGAGACGGAACGTCAGGCAAAGCCGCGCCGGCGCAGGCCGGATGGTGAGCTTACGCGCGACGACAAGATTTTTCTGCTTGCCTGCGAGGCGACGCGCTATGCGCCGTTCCTGCGCGGCCCGTTGCAGAAGTTCCTCACCTCGAGCAGCACGCGCTATTCGTCCGGCTCGCTGACGGCGCCGGGGCGCGTGCGCTGGTCGCATGAGGCATTTCCGAGCGATCGCAATGTGCGCTTCAACGAGATGGAATATGCGGTTCCCGCCGAGCGGGGGCCGGATTGCATCCGCGAGGTCGGCGCGCATATGCGCAAAAGCGGGGTCAATTTCCTTTTCCCGCTGGAATATCGCTATGTCGCGGCGGACGACATCTGGTTGAGCCCCTTCTATCAGCGCGACAGCGTGACGATCTCGGTGCACCAGTATTACCGCCAGCCCTATGACAAACTCTTCGCCGGTGTCGAAGCGATCTTCGCGCGCTATGAAGGGCGGCCGCATTGGGGCAAGCTGCATTCGCTGACGGCGCCGCAATTGTCCCGGCTTTATCCGCGCTGGGACGATTTTCAGGCCGTTCGCAAGCGGCTGGACCCGGCGGGCAAGTTTCTCAATCCCTATCTTCGGCAGATTTTCGGCGAGGCGTGAGCTAGTCGGGATCGAAGCGCGCGAGATCGCTTGCAAGCGCAACCGTCTTCACGAGCGCCCAGACGTCGCGGCCGGGGGTGAGCGCGAGGCGCTCGGCCGCGCGGGCGGTGATGCGCGCAATGAGGCTTACGGCATGTGGCTCTCCGCCTATGGCGAGCCTCACATCCATCTGCGCCGCGCCCGCCGGATGAAGCTCCGATATGCGTGCCTCGATCACATTCTGGATGGAGAGCGCGGCGGGGCGCTCGGTAGCGATGGCAATGTCGCGCGCATGAAGGCGCAGGCGAACGGGCGCACCGATGGGAAGTTCGATGCGCGAAAGCGTGAGGGTCGCGCCCGCGAACTCCACTTCGGTCAGGTGATGCGGTTCGTCGTGGCGCGCCACGCGGGCGTCGATAATGGTTGCGGGGTCGGCCTCGCGCGCCTCCTCGCCGAGAATGAGGCTCAGCACCCCCGTCCGGTTGAGCACATCGGCCACGCCGCCCGATGCAACGATGCCGCCCTGCCGCATGACGAGCACGCGATCGGCGAGGCGCACGACCTCGTCGATATTGTGGCTCACAAAGAGGATCGGCAATTCGAGGCGGCGATGTAGAGCCTCGAGAAACGGCATGATCTCACGGCGGCGGCGAATATCGAGGTTCGAGAGCGGTTCGTCCATGAGCATGAGGCGCGGCGCCGAGAGAAGCGCCCGGCCGATGGCGACGCGCTGCGCTTCGCCGCCGGAAAGGCAGTGCGGCATGCGGCCGAGCAGCGGCGCGAGGCCGAGAAGCTCGACGACTTCGTCGCGCGGGATCGCCCCCGCCGCGCCGCGGCGCCTTGCGCCATAGTCGAGATTCTGCGCGACGCTCAAATGTGGAAAGAGGCGCGCCTCCTGAAAGACATAGCCGATGCGGCGGCGCTCCGGCGGTAGGAAGATGCCGCGCTCCGTGTCGAGAAACGTCACATCGCCGAGCGTGATGCGCCCGCGCCGGGGGCGGCTGAGCCCGGCTATGGCCGCGAGCAGCGTCGTCTTGCCCGCGCCGGAAGGGCCGATGATGCCGGTGACGCCGTTGCCGGCCTCGAAGGTGGCATCGAGCGAAAACGCATCGAGCCTGTGATGGACTTCGGCCTTGAGCGTCACGCTCATTGCGCTGCGCCTCCGATGCGGCGGCGCATGGCCCGCGCGAAATATTCCGAGGCGCCGAGCGCGGCGATGGCGAGGACGAGCGACAGGAGCACGAAGCGGGCCGCATCGATCTCGCCGCCCGGCACTTGCAGCGCGCTATAGAGCGCGAGAGGCAGCGTCTGCGTCTCGCCCGGAATATTGGCGACGAAAGTGATGGTGGCGCCGAACTCGCCAAGCGCGCGGGCAAAGCCGAGCAGCGCCCCGGCGATGAGCCCCGGCGTGATGAGCGGCAGGGTGACGCTCATGAACACATCCGCCGGGCCTGCGCCGAGCGTTCGCGCGGCCGCTTCGAGTTTCGGATCGACGGCCTCGAAGGCGAGCCTGATGGCGCGGACGAGAAGCGGAAAGCCCATGACGGCGGAGGCAAGCGCCGCGCCCTTCCAGTTGAAGGCGACGGTGAGGCCGAAGCCCCGCTCGAGGAACTGTCCAATGGCCCCGCCATGACCGAAAAGGACGAGCAGCAGATAGCCGGTGACGACCGGCGGCAGCACGAGCGGCAGATGCACCAGCCCGTCGAGGACGATCTTGCCCGGGAAGTTTCTGCGCGCGAGCCCCCATGCGATGGCGATGCCGGGCGGAAGCGAGAGCGCCGTTCCCGCGAGACCCGTTTTCAGCGAAAGCCAGAGCGCTTCCGCTTCCGCCGGCGTCAGCCATGCGCCCGGATCGCTCACCGTGTCAGCTTCCCGCCGCGTTGAGGCGCGCGAAGCCCGCATCGAGATCGGCGATGAGATCGTCCGGATCTTCGAGGCCCGCATGAATGCGGAGGAGTGGCCCTTCGAGCTTCGGCGGCGTCGCCGTGCGAATGCCTGCGAGGTCCTGCGGCACGATGAGGCTTTCAAAGCCGCCCCATGACCAGCCCATGCCGAAGAACTCCAGATGATCGAGCATGGCGGCAAGCGCCGCATCGGAGCATGGCTTGAGCACGACGCCGAAAAGGCCGCTCGCGCCGGTGAAATCGCGTTTCCAGATCGCATGCCCAGAGTGGCTTTCGAGCGCCGGATGAATGACGCGCGCGACCTCCGGCCGGGCGGCGAGCCAGCGGGCCAGCGTGAGCCCGGTCTTCATGTGCCGCTCGAGGCGGACCGAGAGCGTTCTTATGCCGCGCAGCACCAGATAGGCATCGTCGGGCGCGGCCATCTGTCCGAGCGCGCCATGGCCTGACAGCGCGGTCTTCCAGGTTTCCTCATTCGTGGTGATGGCGCCCATCATCACGTCGGAATGTCCGCAGAGATATTTTGTGATGGCCTGGATGGACACGTCCGCGCCATGCTCGAAGGGCTTGAAGTAGAGGGGCGATGCCCATGTGTTGTCGATGACGAGCTTCGCGCCATGCGCATGCGCGACGCGGGCAATCGCCGGAATGTCCTGCACCTCGAAGGTGATGGAGCCCGGCGATTCGGTGAAGACGACGGTGGTGTTCGCCTTCATCAGCCGCTCGATGCCCGCGCCGACGAGCGGATCGTAATATTCCGTCTCGATGCCGTTCCGCTTCAGGATCGTCTCGCAGAAATGGCGCGTGGGACCATAGACGCTGTCGGTCATCAGGAGGTGATCGCCCGTCCGCAGGAGCGAGAGGAGGGCGGTCGTCACCGCCGAGAGGCCCGAAGGCGTGAGCATGGTGTTGTGGCCGCCTTCGAGGCCGGCGATCGTCTGCTGCAGGGCGACGGTGGTCGGCGTGCCGCGGCGACCGTATGTGTAGGGCTGCTTCCGGCCCCGCAGGGCCTCGACTGTCGGATGGAGGATCGTCGAGGCGCGATAGACAGGCGGATTGACGACGCCGAAATTGGCGTGCGGGTCGCGCCCCAGAGTGACGATCAGCGTGTCCTGCTTCTGCTTCATTCCGATTCACCCAACCTTGCGGGCCATGCCGACCGCGCGCCTTGCGATTCGTCCGCCCTCGTGCCCCGGCGTGGCCGTATTGCGCCGTTCATGCGACAATGCTCCGGTTTCACATATGTTCGCGTCGCCTGTCAGCGCGCATACGGGATGGAAGCCGGCGGGGCATTGCGCCGAGGCGCCATGCGGTTAGTCTTGTGGCCAATCCGGGCGGATCGCTTTAAACATCCCGCAGCATAACATTCCCCGAGGCCTTGCTGGCAAAGGGAGAGAAAAGGAAGAGGCCGGAGGAGATGGCCAGAAGAAGTACGTTTGAAAGCCGCGTGGTGCCCTTTCTTTTCGGGCTGCTGATCGGTGCGGGGCTGCTCTATTTCTTCCTGCCCGGGCCGGGGTCCGCGCCCGGAAAGCCGCAAACGGAGGCCCAGCGGGCAAGCCGCAGCCAGACCGCCGCGCCTGCCGCCGCGACGCTCGAAACCGTGCACGCGCGGGGCTATCTGCAATGCGGGGTGAGCCAGGGGCTTCCCGGCTTCTCCAATCCCGACGACAGGGGCAACTGGGCGGGGATCGACGCTGATTTCTGCCGGGCCGTGGCGGCGGCGGTTTTCGGCGATCCGGC
>NZ_JBATUH010000141.1:0-1646 GCF_049671045.1 Parvibaculum sp.
GTGCAGGTGGATCGGATGGTGCCACGCCGTCGCATTGGTCATGGCGATCACATGCGAACCATCGCGTTCGAGCGTCAGCATCGGGTCTAGCACATGGCCTTCGGCGGCCTTGCCATTGACGAACCAGATGCCATTGCCGTGCATCATGCCCATCATGCCGCGCATCATCCCGCCGCCCATTCCCCTTGATGTTCCTTCGCCCATGCTGCCGCCCATCTCGGCCATCACCATTCCGCCCATCATGCCGCCGTTGAAGATCACCTCGTGGCGGAGCGCCGCAGCGACATTTGGTTCGCGCAAGGGATTGGCGGGCAGGACGATCGGCCAGTCAGGCATGGTGTCCCTAAACGCTGTCTCACCGTAGGCGAGGTCGACCAGCCGGTATTCGAGGTCCCGATAGAAGCGGTCAATGACCGAGACCCGACTGCCGGGCTCGCCCATCATGTCGAGAATGATGTCGGCCCGCATCGCCGGTCCCAGTACGACGAGGCCGCCCATTGGCGCGTGCGGCGTTACCGGCTGGCCGTCGAGCGCGATGACCGTCGGTGTATGGCCTTGGAAGTCGAGGCTGAAGATGCGCGCGTTCGCGGCATTGATGAGCCGCAGCCGGATGCGCTCGCCGCTGCGCACCGGACGCGCGTCCGGCACGCGACCGTTGATGGTGACGGTGTTGCCGATCCGGCCATTGTGGCTCATGTCATGGCCGTTACCGAAATCGTTGGAGATCTCGGCAGACTTCGTGAGCCGCCAGTCGTCGAGCACCCAGACGAGTTCCCGATCGACTTTTGGCGGTTCGGGCTCTTCGACGATCAGCGGCCCGTACAGGCCGCGGCCGACCTGCTCGAAGCTGCGCTGATGCGGGTGATACCAGAAGGTGCCGGCATCGACCGCGTCGAACTCGTAGACGAAGGTTCCGCCCGGCGCGATCGGCGGCTGGTTGAGATGCGGCACGCCATCCATGGCGTTGGGGACCCGGAGCCCGTGCCAGTGGACTGTGGTCTCTTCGGCAAGCCCGTTCTCGACGGTAATCCGAAGACGCTCGCCCTGACGAACGCGGATTTCAGGTCCGGGGACGGTCTCGTTATAGCACCAGGCGGGCGTCTCGCCGTGCGGCTCCGGAACGAGCCGCGCCCGTCCCGGCGCGGCCCGCAAGGAGAACTCCCGGACGCCGGCCGCACGTGCGGGCAACATAAGGCCAGGCATGCTCAGGCTTGCAGCGCCGGCGGCGCACGCCTTCAGTAAAGTTCGGCGCGATAGCGCCAAGGTCATCGGTGACATGGTTCGCTCTCATCTGATTTCCGCTGTGCTTCAGATGTACAGACACTGTCTGCACAGGCATTGAGCAGCGACTGCCCGCGCGATTGCCCGGGAAGCGCAGCAGGGCGCAGCGGTCGGAGCGCACCCCGACCGGCGTCCGATCAGATGAGCGTTCGGGGAGGGTAGGGTTCGGGCGGACCTGTCCGTCCGACAAGGTTGTAAAAGGCTCGGACCGACGGTGTTAAACCTGTCACCGCTGGGACACCGCCCTCCGGACTGAGATTGGCCAGAACCGGAGCGACGCAGACCATGTCACAGTCAAGCCCGCCCTCGTCCCCGTCACTCTCGGAGCCGCAGCCCTGACAGTCGGCCATATCCATGGCGCCGCC
>NZ_JBATUH010000142.1:0-22192 GCF_049671045.1 Parvibaculum sp.
TGCTCGATCTGACCGCCCCCCACAGCCGGAACGGTGAAAAGCTCTGGCCTGCCGACCGAATAGAGCGGCTGGCCGCCCGTGCATACTGGCTCGGCCAGCATGAGGTCTCTCTCTCGACCACTGCCGCGGCCTGAACCGATTGGGGGGTGCGGGGCGGATCTGCCCCGCGCCCCATCCCCGGCCTGCCCCGCCTCAACCCACCCCCTCAGCTCGGATTGTCGAGGCTCAGCATCGCCCGGTTTTCGTCATAGGCGAAGATCTCGCCGAACCGGCCCCAGTTTATGACGCTGCGAAGCGTCTGCTCGGCCCACTCCTCCGACATGGCGTCCTCCAGTTCCTCGGCAAAGCGCGAATAGGGCGCGCGATGCTCCGGCCGCTCGTCCAGCACCTCCTTGATATGAGCCGCGAGCGGTACCTGGGCGAGAAGCCGCTCGGCGAACATCTGTTTGCGTTCGTTGGGCCCCTCCTCCGCGAAGCGCCTGCCCGCCTCGGTCAGCCTGATGTCGCCCCCTTCCAGATCGGCGAAGCGCAGAAGCTGGAGCGTCTCCCCGATGCCGAAGAGCGCGTCCATCGTCATGTGCATATGCTCGGCAAGCTGCGGAAGGTCGGCCCGACCGTGATAGGGCGCACCCGCCACCGCCTCGATGAGACCGGCGATCGAATTCGTCGAGACGCGCGGCAGCACCATCTGGATGCCGCCGCCCGAAATCGCCGGACGCAGCCCGCCCACCGGCACCGCCTCCGGCGTCGTCATGCGCTCATAGATCTTGTCGACGAGCCAACGGAATTTCGGATCGACCCGGTTTCGCGGCCGGGGGAGATCGACCGGGATTTCGGCGACCACCCGCCCGGGGTTGGACGAGAAAACGAGGATGCGATCGCACATGAGCACCGCCTCCTCGATATTGTGGGTGACGAGCAGGATCGACTTGATCGGCATACGTCCTTCCGACCAGAGGTCCAGAAGATCGGTACGCAGCGTTTCGGCAGTCAGCACGTCGAGCGCGGAGAAGGGCTCGTCCATGAGCAACAAGGCGGGCTGGACGACGAGCGCGCGCGCAAAGCCGACGCGCTGGCGCATGCCGCCCGAGATCTCCTTCGGATAGGCGCTCTCGAACCCGTCGAGACCGACGAGATCGATCGCCTCGAGAGCGCGCTTGCGTGCCTCCTCCTCGGGGATCTGCAAGGCGTCGAGCCCCAGCCGCACATTCTGCAGAACCGTAAGCCATGGAAAGAGCGCAAAGGTCTGGAAGACCATGGCGACACCCTCCGCCGGCCCCTTTATGGGCTCGCCGAGAAATTTCGCCTCGCCCCTTGTCGGCGCCGCGAGCCCCGCGATGATCCGCAGCAGGGTCGATTTGCCGGAGCCTGAACGCCCAAGAAGCCCGACGATCTCCCCCTCCTTCAGCGTCAGGTTCACATTGTCGAGGACGACCAGTTCGCCGCCGGAGGGCCGCGAGAATGCCTGCTTGATCCCCGAGACCTCGAGAACCGTCTTCGCCCGCCGTTCCATCGCCGTAACGCTCATGGTGCCCTCCGTCAGATCATGCGAAGCCGGCGCTCCGCATAGGCATGCAGCGGGCGCCAGACGAGCCGGTTGAACACGGTGACGAATGCCGACATCACCATAACGCCGAGGATGATGCGCGGATAATCGCCGGCAAGCGTCGCCTTGGCGATATAGGAGCCGAGGCCATTGGCTTCGAGCCGGGTGCTGCCCCAGACGACAAGCTCCGCCACGATGCTCGCATTCCATGAGCCGCCCGAGGCTGTAAGCCCGCCGGTGACGAAATAGGGAAAGACGCCGGGCAGCATGACCCTGTACCACCATTGCCAGCCGCGCACGCGCAGATTGCTGGCCACGTCGCGCAGATCATTCGGGAAGGCGCTTGCGCCCGCAATGACGTTGAAAAGTATGTACCACTGCGTGCCGAGCACCATCAGCGGGCTGAGCCAGATATTCGGATTCAGCCCGAACTGGAGAATGGCGACGACGGCGACCGGGAAGAAGAGATTTGCCGGAAAGGCCGCGAGGATCTGCGCGATGAGCTGCATGCGCATTGCGAGCGCCGGCCTGAGGCCAATCCAGACACCGATCGGCACCCAGACGAGACTGGCGAGCGCGACGAGAACGATCACACGCGCAAGCGTCATGCTGCCTAACTTGAAGGCGATGAGAACCTCGGTGACGTCGATGTGACCGTGGAGTTCCGTATAGAGCGCATGCGCACCGAAGAGCGCGACGGCGCCCCAGCCACCCCACCAGACGAAATTCCAGAGCCTGCCGAGCCAGAGCGGGCCCGCGCCACTTCGCCCCGGCCGCCAGCTCCGCAGCGACATCGGAGCATGCGCCACCTTCTCGATCCCCATTTGCACCGGCACCAGCGCGAATTGCACGAGGCGTGCCCGGTTGAGCACGCGCAGAAGCCAGACGCCGGGCGCGGCCTGCCCCACCGTCTGCTCGAAGCGGAATTTCTGTGCCCAGGCGACGAGCGGCCGGAAGAGAAGCTGGTCATAGGCGATGATGACGACGAGCATCGCAACGATCGCATAGCCGACCGCGCCAAGGTTACGTTGTTCGATGGCGAGCGCGACATAGGCACCGATGCCCGGCAGCGTGATCGTCGTATTGCCGACCGAGATCGCTTCGGAGGCGACGATGAAGAACCAGCTTCCCGACATCGACATCATCATGTTCCAGATGAGCGCGGGCATGGCGAAAGGCACTTCGAGCCGCCAGAAGCGCTGCCATGCGGAAAGCCTGAAGGAGCGCGTCGCCTCGTCGAGATCCTCCGGGATCGTGCGGAGAGACTGATAGAAGCTGAAGGCCATGTTCCAGGCCTGGGCCGTGAAGATCGCGAATATGGCCGCGCATTCGGCGCCTGCCACGCTGCCAGGAAAGAGCGCCAGAAAGCCGACGACGGTGAAGGACAGGAAGCCCAGCACCGGCACCGACTGAAGCACATCGAGAATGGGAATCAGCACGACCTCGGCGCGCCGGCTCTTGGCCGCCGCCGTCGCATAGGTGAAGGTGAAGAGCAGCGAGGCGGCGAGCGCGGCGAACATCCGCAATGTCGTCCGCAGCGCATATTCGGGCAGAGCCGCCGGCGAAAGCGATATGCTGGCGGCGGTGACGCTTTCGAGCGGCGCGCTCATCTTCCGCGCGCCATAGACGACGAGCGCGAGCGTTCCCGCGACGAGGCAAAAGGCCACGCCGTCCCAGGCGGAGGGCATCAGCCGCTCGCGCCGCGCAACCGAAATGGTCGAAATCTCGCTCACAGCCGGGCCCCTTCGGAGAGGCGCAACGCCCTGCCCGGCGCTCCGGCTGCCACCTGCCCCGGCGGCGAGAATGCGAAGAAGGAGAGTTCCATTGTCACCTCGCGCGGGCCCGAAAGAGCTGCCCTCGCGAAGGAGACCGACCGGCTCCGACGCGTCGGGTTCAGCCCTTGCGGCCCAACCGACTACTGTCGCCGTCCATTTTTTCCTCTTGGAGCTTCGAGGCGGCTGCCCCGACGTCAAACAAGCCTATATGCCCGCGGCCAGGGCCGGTCAATTGCCGCACGCCCAAATTTCGTCCGCCCCGCCCCCGTTTCCCCGCGGGACGGACGGGCCGTCGCCCGCCGGTTGCGGGCGGGACCGTTCCCGGTGTATGGGGAAGCTGTCGGGGCGTAGCGCAGCCTGGTAGCGCATCTGCTTTGGGAGCAGAGGGTCGCCTGTTCGAATCAGGCCGCCCCGACCAGTTTCCGGCCTCCGCTACGAGGCCGCGGGCTCGCTGGCCTCGAGGCCCTTGTGGCGCGACATCAGCTTGAAGACGCCCGTCGCCTTCATCACCGGCCGCTGGCCGACGAAAAGCTCCGCCTCGCAAAAGACCACCGATCGCGTCGCCTTGGTCACGCGCGCCGTTCCCTCGAGCCAGTCGCCGGGGCGGGCCGACGACAGAAAGTCGGAATTCATGCGGATGGTGAGCGCCACCGTTTTCGTCTCGCGAAAGACCGCCGTGCCGAGCAGCCCGTCGGCGAACGCCATCAGCATGCCGCCATGGGTAATGCCGCGCGAATTGCAATGGCGCTGCCGGATACGGACACCATGCCAGAACCCGTCTTCCGTCACCTTGTGGTAGAAGGGCCCGTTATGTGTCGTATAGGGCCCGCGCGTCGTCGAGGGCACATAGCCCTCCGGCGGATTGTCGGAGACGTTGTCGTCTGTCGGCGAACTGGACATGAGGGACCGGCGAGATTGAAGGAGCGAACGAGACGGCGCGACCTGCAGGCCAAACGCCAGCAAGCCGGATCGTCGTCCCGTTTGATGTCAGCTTTCGCTCTCCGGCGCAATCTCCGCGACCATGAGCCCCTTCGGCCCCTCGCCGAAGCGCACATGCAGCGACTGGCCCGGTATGAGGTCACGGATGCCGTAGCGCCGCAATGTTTCCATATGCACGAAGATGTCGGGCGTGCCCTCGCCGCGTGTCACAAAACCGTAACCCCGCGCGCGGTTGAACCACTTGACGATCGCCACTTCAAATTCGCCGATCGGCACCACGCCGGCTGTCGGCGAGCGCGATGTCGCGCCGCGCGCCGAGTGGGCGGACGACTTGATCGCTGTCGAGTCGTCAATATCTATGACACGCAGCGCCTGAAACCCTTTTGGCCTGCGAACCACCTCGCAAACCACGCCCGCGCCTTCTTCGAGTATGTCGCGGCCAATTTGCTTCAGGCACGACGAATGAATAAGTACGTCATCGCGCCCATCATCCGGTATGATGAAACCATACCCTTTGACTGGATCGAACCATTTGACGATGCCGCTGATCTCAAACGACGTGTCGAAAATCTCCGCCGCCGATTCCAATCGTTCTTCCATCCCCACCACGACTTCGTACCGGGTGCCGCGTCCTGATACTGGCCATAGACGATGAGCGCCCGGAGTTTCCGTCCCGGTTCGTGGTTGCACCCCACGACCCCCCACACATGATTAAAAACTATAACAGCGTCCGAACCAGTTTAAAAGCGCCACCCCGCAATTCCGCAGCAAGATGTGCCACCTCGTAACTATGAGACCTCAATAAACCGTCCGGACTGATCAGATTTCTGTGACAATCTACACTCGATGCAAGAGAAACGCCCGAGAATGACAAAGAGAGAGGCATGATTAAAACCGCGACTTTGGGCTGTCTCCTGTTCGTATTTTGGCTCGTGCTGTCGGGGCACTACACGCCCTTCCTGCTTGGCATGGGCATCATCTCCGTTGCCGGAACGGTTTATGTGGCGCGGCGCATGCATCTTATCGACGAGGAGGCCGTGCCCCTTCAGTTGCGGCTCTCTCTGCCCGCCTATTGGCTCTGGCTCGTCCGTGAAATCGTCAAATCAAGCTGGGCCGTGTCAAAGCTCATTCTGAGCCGCCGCCCGGCGCTCGCCCAGCAGTTCGTCTTTGTACCGACCAGCCAGCGCACCGAAATGGGAAAGGTCATCTTCGCCAATTCCATCACCCTGACCCCCGGCACGGTGACGGTCGTCACGCGCCAATCGGGCTTCATCGTCCACGCGCTTACCGAAGCCGCCGCCGATACTGACGCTTTGTCAGATATGGACCGGCGCGTCACCGCCGTCGAGGCGGCCGCCCGATGACCATGTTCGTGGCGGCGGCCGGCGCGCTCTTCGTCTCCATGCTTCTCGTGATCGTCCGGAGCTTCGCCGGCCCGACGATTTACGACCGCGTCCTGGCGGTCAATTCCTTCGGAACACTGACGGTGCTTCTGATCGGCCTTCTGGGCTTTCTCGCCGGCCGCCCGGACTTCATGGACATCGCCCTTCTCTATGCCCTCATCAATTTCGTCGGCACCATCGCCGTGCTGAAATTCCTGCGCTACCGCTCGCTCGGACGCGCGGCGGCGCCTGAAGCATCCGAGGGGATCACCGGAAAGGAACGCGGCTGATGGAACACTGGCTCTCCATTCTGGTCGAGGTTCTGAGCTGGGCGTCGTTCATGGCCGGAGGGTTCTTCCTCGTCGTCGGTGCCGCGGGACTGAACAGACTGCCTGATTTTTGGGCACGTCTTCACGCCGCCGGAATCATCGATACGGCGGGCGCCGGCCTCGTCATCCTCGGCATGATGCTCCAGGCGGGATTGAGCCTCGTCACGCTGAAGCTCCTCCTCATCGGTGTCTTCATCTTCATCGCGAGCCCCACGGCGACACATGCGATCGCCCATGCCGCCTTCGCGGCGGGCCTGCGCCCCGCGCGGCTCGGAAAGGATGCGAGCGGCCGTTTTCATGGTAATGAGGAGGCGCCATGATCGCGCTTGTCATCGACCTCGTCCTGTTCGCATTCCTCATCCTGACCGCGATCGCGGTGGCGCGGCTTCGCAATCTCTTCGCCGTCGCCATGCTCGCCGGAATGTTCAGCCTGCTGGCCGCCGGCCTCTTCATGACGCTCGATGCCGTCGATGTCGCTTTCACCGAGGCCGCCGTCGGCGCGGGCATTTCGACCGTGCTCACGCTTGGCGCACTCGCCCTCACGACGAGCCAGGAGAAGAAGCCCGTTCATTCATCGCGTCTGCCGCTTCTGCTTTGCGCGGTTACGGGCGCGGCGCTCCTTTATGGCACGCTCGACGTGCCCGCCTTCGGATCAGCGCAGGCGCCCGTCCACACCCATGTCGGCGCAGACTATCTCGCCCGAACGGGGACCGATATCGGCGTTCCCAATTTCGTCACGGCCATTCTGGCGAGCTATCGCGGCTATGACACGCTCGGCGAGACGACGGTGATCTTCACCGCCGCCATTGCCGTGCTGCTCCTTCTCGGGCGCGGCTTGCGCGGCGGCAGGACGGGGGGGCAATGAGCCAGTATCTGATCCTCCGTGTCGTCGGAAAGTTTCTCCTGCCCTACATTCTCGTCTACGCGCTCTATGTGCAGTGGCACGGCGACTACGGCCCCGGTGGCGGGTTTCAGGCGGGCGTCATCTTCGCCGTCGGCTTCATCCTCTACGCGCTCGTCTTCGGCGTGGAGGCGCTGGAGCGCGTTCTTCCCCCGCGTTTCGTCCTCGCCGCCCTCTCATTCGGCGTGCTGCTCTATGCCGGAACCGGCGTCGCGAGCCTCCTGCTCGGCTCAAACTTCCTCGATTACTACGCGCTCGGCTCCGACCCCGTTCACGCCCAGGAGTGGGGCATTCTGATCGTCGAGCTTGGCGTCGGCATTGCCGTCGCCATGGCCATGATCGCGATTTTCGCGGCCTTCGCCGGACGCCCGCCCTCGAACGAAAAGGAGCGGTGAAGAATGGAAGACGCGCTCGCCTTCATCGCCGGACGTTACAATTACTGGATGGTCATCGTGCTGATGGTGCTTGGCCTCTATGTCACCATCGCGCGCGGCAATCTCATCAAGAAGATCATCGGCCTCAACCTGTTCCAGACCTCGGTGTTCATGCTCTACATCTCGGCGGGCAAGATCGTCGGCGGCACGCCGCCCATCGCGACGGGCACGCCGGGCACGGTCTATTCCAACCCGCTGCCGCATGTGCTCATTCTGACCGCCATCGTCGTCGGCATCTCGACCACCGCGCTCGCCTTCGCCCTCATCGTCCGCATCCGCGAGAGCTACGGCACCATCGAGGAAGACGAAATCCTCGCCATCGAACATGAGCTGGAGCGCGATCGCTGATGCCTGAAGCCCTCGCCAACCAGTTGCCCGCACTTCAGATCGTGCTGGCGCTGATCGCGGCGCCGCTCGCCGCTGTCGCCGGCCGCAGGGGCGGCTGGCTCGTCGCCATGGTGGCAAGCGTCATCACCTTCGCGATCGCCGCGACACTCCTTGCCAGCGTTCTCGACGGCACGGTGATCGCCTATCACATGGGCGGATGGGCGCCGCCGCTCGGCATCGAATATCGCGTCGATGCGCTCAACGCCTTCGTGCTCGTCATCATATCCGGCGTTGCGGCGCTGACGCTCCCCTATGCGCGCACGAGCATCGCGGCGGAAGTCGCCGAGGAACGGCACGGGCTCTTTTATGCCGCCTTTCTTCTTTGCCTCGCGGGGCTCATGGGCGTCGCGATCACGGCCGACGCCTTCAACCTTTTCGTCTTCCTCGAGATCTCGTCGCTCTCGAGCTATGCGCTGATCGCCGCCGGCGCCGAGCGCGACCGCCGCGCGCTCACCGCCGCCTACAACTATCTCGTCATGGGGACGATCGGGGCGACCTATTTCGTCATCGGCCTCGGCTTCCTCTACATGCTGACCGGCACACTCAATATGGCCGATCTCGCCCAGCGCCTGCTCGACCTTGGTGACAACCGAACGCTGCGGATGGGCTTCGCCTTCATCCTCATCGGCCTCGCGCTGAAGCTCGCCATGTTCCCGCTGCATCTCTGGCTTCCGAACGCCTATGCGCGCGCGCCTTCCGCCGTCACCGTCTTCATCTCCGCCACGGCTACCAAGGTCATCGTCTATGCGCTGCTGCGGTTTCTGTTCGCCGTCTTCGCGTTTGACTTCGCCTTTCAGGGCCAGGTGCTGCGCCTCGTCGTCCTTCCGCTCGCGCTTGTCGGCATGGTGGTCGCCTCGACCGTCGCACTCTTCCAGCACGATCTGAAACGAATGCTCGCCTATTCGAGCGTCGCGCAGATCGGCTACATGCTGCTCGGCATCTCCATCCTGTCGCATGGCGGCCTTATGGCGAGCGTCATCCACCTCTTCAATCATGCCGTCGCCAAGGCCGCGCTCTTCATGGCCGCCGGATCGTTCTTCCTGCGGACGGGCACGACCTCGCTGCGCGACCTTTCCGGCATCGGGCGCGACATGCCATGGACCACCGCCGCCTTCGTGGCAGGCGGCCTCAGCATCATCGGCGTGCCGCTCACCGTCGGCTTCGTGAGCAAGTGGTATCTCGTCGAGGCCGTCATCGCGGAGGGCTGGTGGCCGGTCGTCTTCCTCGTCGTCGGCACGTCGCTCATCGCGCTCGGCTATATCTGGCGCGTCGTCGAGGTGGCCTATCTGCGCGAGGCGCCCGAGGGCGTCGTCCGCAAGGAAGCCCCGCTTTCCATGCTCATCCCGACCTGGGGCTTTGTCGGCCTGAGCCTCTATTTCGGCATCAACGCGGAACTGACCAGCGCCGCTGCGAGCCGGGCGGCCAATGCGCTGATCGGCGCCTCGAACCTCTTCTGGCAGTGAGACGCGGATGACCCCTTCCTTCGCACTCTATCTTGCGGTCTTCCTGCCTCTCGCGGCGACGCCCCTTCTCGCCGCCCTCGACCGATGGCCGAATGCGCGCGATGCCGTGAGCGTCATCACCGCGGCGCTCGCCTTCGGCTTTGCAATCGTCGTGCTTCGCGGCTTCCTCGCCGGGAGCGCTCCGGAGCTCCTGCTCTTCGAGGTGATGCCCGGCCTCCCGCTCTCCTTTGAAGCGGAGCCCATCGGCATCGTCTTCGCCCTGCTCGCCTCGGGGCTCTGGATCGCCGTTGCGATCTATTCCATCGGCTATATGCGCGCGCTCGAGGAAGCGCACCAGACGCGCTTCGCCATCTGCTTCGCCATCTCGGTCGGCGCCGCGCTCGGCATCGCCTTCGCGGGCAATCTCTTCACGCTTTTCATCTTCTACGAAGTGCTCACGCTCTCGACCTATCCGCTCGTCGCTCACAAGGAAACGCCGGAGGCGCGGGCGGGCGCGCGCACCTATCTTGCGATCCTGCTTTCGTCCTCCATCGGCTTCTTCCTTGTGGCGATCATCTGGACATGGACCGCGAGCGGCACGCTCGACTTCTCGCCGGGCGGCATCGTCGAGGGCCGTGTCGATCCCGTCTGGGCTCCCTTCCTTCTCGCGCTTTTCGCCTTCGGCATAGGCAAGGCGGCGCTCATGCCTTTCCACCGCTGGCTTCCGGCCGCCATGGTCGCGCCCGCGCCGGTGAGCGCGCTTCTTCACGCCGTCGCGGTCGTCAAGGCGGGCGTCTTCACCATGCTCAAGGTCGGCGTCTACATCTTCGGCGTCGGCTTTCTCTCGCGCACGGGCGCCTCGGACTGGCTCGTCTGGGCCGCGGCGATCTCGCTCGTCGTCGCCGCGCTCATCGCGCTTTCCAAGGACGATCTCAAGGCGCGTCTTGCCTATTCCACGGTGAGCCAGCTCGCCTATGTAACGCTCGGCGTCGCGCTCGCCAATCAGATGGGCATCATCGGCGGCACCATGCAGATGGTCACGCATGCCATGGCGAAGATCACCCTCTTCATGTGCGCAGGCGCCATCTACGTGGCGACGAAGAAAACGCGCGTGAGCGAGCTCGCGGGCCTCGGGCGCCGCATGCCCTGGACCTTCGCCGCCTTCCTCATCGCCTCGCTCAGCATTGTCGGCCTGCCGCCGCTCGGCGGCGGATGGAGCAAATGGTTCCTCCTCCTTGCCGCCGCCGATGCAAAGCAGCTCTACATGATGGGCGTTCTCGCCATCGGCTCGCTGCTGAGCCTCGCCTATCTTCTGCCCGTGGCGGGCACGGCTCTCTTCATGCCGCCGAGGCAGGCGAAGACGCTCGACGGCGCGCCGGCCGAACCCGTCCGCGAGCCGATCGCCGAAGCGCCGCTTCTCTGCCTCGTCCCTATCCTGCTGACCGCCGGAGGCTGCGCCGCGCTCTTCTTCTTCGGAAATGAAATCTACGATTTCCTTTTGCACGTCCCGCTGCTGCCGATCGCGACGGAGGCAACCCCATGAGCGGCTACATCACGTCGAGGGTGCTTTCCGCGCTCGCCATCATCTGTTTTGCGCTCGCGGCCGCCGACTTCTTCCGCGAACGGCATGGCGCATTCGCCATCGAGCAGACGCCGCTCTTCTATTGCCTCTTCGGCTTCGCCGTTTATATCGCCGTCATTTTCATCGCCCGCGGCCTCAGGCGGCTGACGCTGCGCCCGGAGGATTATTACGGCGCCGAGGCGACCGATCAGGAAGACGAACGCGTGGCAGGCACGGAGGAGGCGCGCAATGCCTGATCTCGCCTCACCCGCTATCTATCCCGTTCTCTGCTACGCGCTCGGCGCGGTTCTTGTCGCGCTGATCCGCTGGCCGCGCCCGCGCGCCCTTTTCGCGCTCGCCGTGCCGGCCGCGGCGCTTGCGGGCTTCGCCTTCCTTCCTTACGCGAATTATGGTGGCTTCACCTTCTTCGATTTGCGCGTTGGCACGATGCGGCTCGACGCGCTCGCCTATGTCTTTGCGCTCGCCTTTTCGCTCGCCGCCTTCCTCGCCCTCTTCTATGCGCTTCATCTGCGCGACCGGATGGAGCAGGCGGCAAGCCTTCTCTATGCCGGAGCGGCGATCGGCGCTGTCTTTGCCTCCGATCTCGTCACCCTTTTCGTTTTCTGGGAGGGAACGGCTCTCGCCTCGGTCTTCCTCGTCTGGGCGCGGCGCAGCGAGGGCGCCTGGCGCACCGGTCTTCGCTACCTCGCCATCCAGATCGGCTCCGGCCTTCTGCTCCTCGTCGGCATCGCGCTCCGCTATCATGAAACTGGCTCTATCGCCTTCGAGCGCATGGAGCTCGACAGCCTCGCAAGCTGGGCGATCTTCCTCGCCTTCGGCATCAAATGCGCGTTCCCGCTTCTCAACAACTGGCTGCAGGACTCCTATCCCGCCGCCACGCTGACAGGATCGGTGACGCTCTCGGCCTTCACGACGAAACTCGCGGTCTATGCGCTGGCGCGCGGTTTCGCGGGCACGGAACTCCTCGTCTATATCGGCGCGGTCATGGCGCTCGTCCCTGCCTTCTACGCCACCATCGAAAACAATCTCCGCCGCGTGCTCGCCTATGGGCTCAACCAGCAGCTCGGCTTCATGGTGGTGGGCATCGGCATCGGCACGCCGCTGGCGCTCGCGGGCACCGTCACACACGCCTTCGCCTCGATCTTCTACACGGCGCTTCTCTTCATGAGCGTGGGCGCGGTCATATACCGGACGGGAACGGGCAAGGCTTCGGAACTCGGCGGCCTTTGCAAATCCATGCCGATCACCATGGCCTTCTGCGTCGTCGGCGCGCTCACGATCTCGTCCTTCCCGTTCCTTGCGGGCTTTGTCTCAAAGAGCCTCGTCGTTTCGGCGAGCGCCGATAGCGGCCGCCTGATCGTCTGGATCGTCCTCGTCGCGGCCTCGGTCGCCGCCTTCCTGCATACGGGCCTGCGCGTCCCCTTCGCCATGTTCCTCGGCCACGACCGCGGCCTGAAGGCAAGGGAGGCGCCGCTGCACATGCTCATCGCCATGGGCCTTGCCTCGGCGCTCTGCATCGGCATCGGCATCTGGCCGGAGCGGCTCTATGCGCTCCTCCCCTATCCGGCAGACTATGTGCCCTATACGGCCGACCACGTCCTGACGCAGCTTCAGCTTCTCTTCTTCGCGGGCCTCGCCTTCGCGCTGCTCGTCCGGCGCGGCCTCTATCCGGCCGATCTCTGCTCGATCAATCTCGATCTCGACTGGCTCTACAGGCGACTGCTGCCCGGCCTCTTCGGCCTCGTCGCCTACCACATCCGCTCGATGTGGCGCGCGGCGGCGCGACGCGCCGACTATCGCCTCGACCGGGCGCTCGTCACCATCTACCGCACACACGGCCCCGAAGGCATTCTCGCCCGCACCTGGCCGACAGGCTCAATGGTGCTATGGATCGCGGTTCTGCTTGGCATCACGCTGACGCTGACTTACCTATAAGATTACCGAGACGACCTCGCGAGGAGACGCGCCCATGGAAATGTCCGGCGAATACAAGATCCCTGCCTCCCGGGAAGCCGTATGGACGGCGCTGAACGACCCCGAGATGCTTCGCAACACCATTCCGGGTGCTGAATCCGTCGACAAGATCGCCGATGACGAGTTCGAGGCCGTCGCCCGCGCGAAGGTCGGCCCGGTCAGCGCCCGCTTCAAGGGCAAGGTGAAGCTCACCGACATCGACCCGCCGAATGGCTACACGATCAGCGGCGAGGGCAATGGCGGCGCGGCCGGCTTCGCCAAGGGTTCGGCCGTGGTGCGGCTCCGCGACGAGGAGGGGGCGACCGTTCTCAGCTATCAGGTGAACGCGCAGATCGGCGGCAAGCTCGCCCAGATCGGCCAGCGCTTCATCGACTCCACCGCATCGAAGCTCGCGGACGAATTCTTCGGCAATTTTTCGGCGGCCCTTGGCGGCACCAAGGTCGAGGCGGTGCCCGAACTCGTCGGCGAGCTCGAGGAGGGGCTTGTCAAGTCACCCGATCACGACGCCATCGCCCCGACCGGGGTACCCATGGTGCCCGACGAAGAGGCTGGCCAGGGCCTCTCGCCATGGATATGGGGGACGATCCTCGTCATCGTCGTGGTCGGCCTGCTGCTCGTCTTCGGCCGATAATTCCGGCCATCGCCCCGAGCCTGCTTGACGCCACCGGCACAAGCGCGGAGACTCCTGAAAATATCCGAGGGAGGACCGCATGACCGTTGTGTCGATGACAGTCAACGGGAAGAAGGTGAGCGCCGATGTCGAGGCACGCACCCTCCTCGTTCACTACATACGCGAAGCCCTGGGTCTTACAGGCACGCATGTCGGCTGCGATACGAGCCAGTGCGGCGCCTGCGTCGTGCATGTGAACGGACGGGCGGTGAAGTCTTGCACCATGCTCGCCGCGCAGGCCGAAGATGCCGAGGTGACGACCATCGAGGGCGTCGCGACGAATGGCGAACTCCACCCAGTGCAAAAAGCCTTCAGGGAACATCACGGCCTTCAGTGCGGCTTCTGCACGCCCGGCATGATCATGACGGCGATCGACCTCATCAGACGCAAGCCCGGCCTCGACGAGCGCACGGTGCGCGAGGAACTCGAGGGCAATATCTGCCGCTGCACCGGCTATCACAATATCGTGAAGGCGATCCTCGCCGCCTCGGAGGAGATGCGCTGAGCGGAAAATTCGGCCTCTGAAGCCCGGCGCTGATCCGGGGTGACATGAAGTTGAGGGAGGACGACGACATGACAGACCAAGGCATCGGCAAGCCTGTCCGCCGCAAGGAAGACTTCCGCTTCATCACCGGAAATGGCCATTACACGGACGATATAAACCGGCCGAAACAGACCCACGCCTACTTCCTCCGCTCTCCCCACGCCCATGCCAGGATCCGCGGCATCGACACGAAAGCCGCCCTTGCCGCGCCCGGCGTCGTCGCGATCTTCACCGGCAAGGACATCGCCGCCGACAAGCTCGGCGGCCTCATCTGCGGCTGGACGGTTCATTCCAAGGACGGGTCGCCTATGAAGGTCGGGCCCCATCCGGTGCTCGCCCTCGATACCGTGCGCTATGTCGGCGATCACGTCGCCATGATCGTCGCGGAGACGCATGCCGAGGCCAAATCCGCCTCGGAGCTGATCGAGATCGATTACGACCCCCTGCCCGCCATCGTCTCGCTCGCCGACTGCCAGAAGCCGGGCGCGCCGCAGGTCCATCCGGAAGCGCCGCGCAACACCTGCTTTGAATGGGAACTCGGCAACAAGGCGGAAACGGAAGCCGCCTTCGCGAAGGCCGCGAAGGTCGTGAAGCTCGATCTCGTCAACAACCGCCTCATCCCGAACGCGATGGAGCCGCGCGCCGCCATCGGCGAATATGACAAGGGCACGGGCGGCTACACGCTCCACACCACGAGCCAGAACCCGCATGTCGCGCGCCTCGTGCTCTCGGCCTTTGTTGGCGTGGCGCCCGAACACAAGCTCCGCGTCATCGCGCCCGATGTCGGCGGCGGTTTCGGATCGAAGATCTTCATCTATGCGGAGGAAACGGCCTGTGTCTGGGCGGCGGCGAAAGTCGGCCGCCCGATCAAATGGACGGCCGAACGCTCCGAGAGCTTTCTTGCCGACGCGCATGGCCGCGATCATCTGAGCCATGCGGAACTCGCGCTCGACGCCAATGGAAAATTCCTCGGTCTCCGCGTCAAGACGATCGCCAATCTCGGCGCCTATCTGTCGACCTTCTCATCGGCGGTGCCGACTTATCTCTATGGCACGCTCCTTTCCGGCCAGTACGACCTGCCGGCGATCTATGTCGAGGTCGATGGCGTCTATACGCATACGGCGCCCGTCGATGCCTATCGCGGCGCGGGGCGGCCCGAAGCGACATTCCTCATCGAGCGGATCGTGGAAACGGCGGCGCGCGAAACGGGGCTCGACCCGGCTGAAATCCGCCGCCGCAATTTCATTCGCAGTTTCCCCCACCAGACGCCCGTCATCATGAATTACGACACGGGCAATTACGAAGCCTCGCTCGACAAGGCGATGGAGCTCATCGACGCGAAGGGCTTCGCCGGGCGAAAGGCCGAGGCCGCGCGGCGCGGCAAGCTCCGCGGCCTTGGCTATTCGACCTATATCGAGGCCTGCGGCATCGCGCCTTCCGCGGCCGTAGGCTCGCTTGGCGCGGGCGTCGGCCTCTGGGAGTCAGCGGAGGTCCGCGTCAACCCGACCGGCAATATCGAAGTGCTCACCGGCTCGCACAGCCACGGACAGGGGCACGAGACGACCTTCGCACAGCTCGTTTCCTCGCGCCTCGGCGTCCCCATCGACCAGATCGAGATCGTCCATGGAGACACCGACAAGGTGCAATTCGGCATGGGCACCTATGGTTCGCGCTCCGGCGCTGTCGGCATGAGCGCCATCTCGAAGGCGCTCGACAAGGTCGAGGCGAAGGCGAAGAAGATCGCCGCGCATCTCATGGAAGCGGCGGCGGAAGACATCGTCTTCGAGAACGGCAAATTTACCGTTCAGGGCACGGACAAATCACTCACCTGGCCGGAAGTCTCGCTCGCCGCCTATACCGCGCATGGCTTTCCCTCCTCCGAGATCGAACCGGGCCTCAAGGAAAGCGCCTTTTATGATCCGGCAAATTTCACCTTTCCTGCCGGTTGCCACATTTGCGAGGTCGAGATCGACCCCGAGACGGGCGTGCCCGAGATCGTGAATTTCGTCGCGGTCGACGATTTCGGCACCGTCATCAACCCGATGATCGTCGAGGGCCAGGTGCATGGCGGCATCGCGCAGGGCGTCGGCCAGGCGCTGCTCGAGCACGGCGTTTACGACCTGGAGTCCGGTCAGCTCGTTACCGGCTCCTATATGGACTACTGCATGCCGCGCGCCGACAACCTTCCGAGCTTCCGCCTCGGTTTCACCACCACGGTCTGCCCGTCAAACCCGCTCGGCATGAAGGGCTGCGGCGAGGCCGGCGCCATCGCCTCGCCGCCCGCGATCATCAATGCCGTCACGGATGCGCTCGGCGTCCGCGAAATCGAAATGCCGGCCACGCCCGCGCGCATCTGGCAGACATTGCAGATGAAGCCGCGCGCCGCCGCCGAATAGGAGAGAGCCCATGTATCAGTTCAACTATGTCCGCCCGAAATCGCTCGCCGATGCCGTGACGCTCCTCGATCAGGCCGACGATCCGAAGCTCCTTGCGGGCGGGCAGACGCTGATCCCGACACTGAAACAGCGGCTCGCCATGCCGAGCGACGTCATCGACATCGGCAGCCTGAAGGAGCTCGCCTTCATCCGCGCGGAAGGCAATGCCGTCATGATCGGCGCGACGACGAAGCATTTCGACGTCGCGACCTCGGCCGATGTGAGGAAGCATATCCCCGCCCTCGCCGCGCTTGCAGAAGGCATTGGCGACCCCGCCGTCCGCCACATGGGCACGATCGGCGGCTCCATCGCCAATAACGATCCGGCTGCGGACTATCCTGCCGCCTGCCTCGCGCTCGACGCAAAGATCCACACGACGAAGCGTCTCATCGAGGCCGACGAATTCTTCAAGGGCATGTTCGAGACGGCGCTGGAGCCCGGAGAGATCATCAGGGAAGTGACCTTTCCCCATCCCGACAAGGCGGCTTACGCGAAGTTCCCCAATCCGGCTTCGCGCTATGCCATGGTCGGCGTCTTTGTGTCGAAGGGGCCCTGGGGCGTGCGCGTCGCGGTGACGGGCGCGGGCCAGAACGGCGTTTTCCGCATGAAGGCGATGGAAGACGCGCTGACGAAGAACTGGTCCCCGGAGGCCGTCGCCTCGATCAAGGCGCCCGCCGACGGGCTACTCTCGGACCTTCACGGCAGCGCCGAATACCGCGCGCATCTCATCACCGTGATGGCGAAACGCGCGGTCACGGCGGCGGGCTGAGCGGGTCTTATTCCGCTGCCCTGCGGTAATCGGCAGCCTTGAAATGCTGCATCGATTTCGGCGGCGCCGAATGCGGTAGCGTGTCCGATGTGAGCGCCGCTATGGCGCGCTCCTTGTCCTCGGCGGTGAAGACGCCGGTCGTCACGCAGTATTCGACCATCGTGCCATTGGGGTCCATCGTATAGATCGACCGGCACCAGTTGTGATCGACTTCGAAGACGTCGTAGCCGCCGGCGAGCCACATGTTCCGCTTTTCGACCAGATGCTCCTCGGTCGGAGAATAGAAGGACACATGGTTCACCCAGTCGGGAAGCCCGACCGCGCGCGACATGCCCGTCTCGAATTCCCGCGCATAAGGCTCGCCATGAAGCTCCCAGAAGGCGATGAAACGATCCGGTTCGATTTCATAGAAGAAGTGCTTCGCCCAGCCGCCGACCGGCGTCGGCCCGATTTCGACCTTCTTCAGATCGAAGCCCATGACCTCGCGATAGAAATGGTCGATGGCCTTGATGTCGCGCGTCGCAAAGGCGAGATGATGATAAGCCATGGCTTTCCTTCCCGGTTCACTTCTGATCGACCATCCGCATGACGTCCATGCCGGAGCCTTGCGGCGCGGGCACTTCGACGACACGCTCGTCCACATCGTCATATTCGAGACGCAGCGCCTTCGAGATCACGGCATGGAAATCATAGAGCGCCGTCACATAGGTTAGCTCCAGAATTTCCTCGTCCGAAAGATGCTTCTTCAGAACCTCGAAGACGCCATCCGGCGTACGCCCGCCGGAAAGCACGAGGCAATCCGCATAGGCCAGAACCGCGCGTTCAAGCTCGTCGAAGCAGGTCGCCACCTGCCAGTGCGGGATCGCCTGAACCTGCTCCTCCGTGAAGCCGACGCCGCGCGCCGCCTTGCAATGCTGCGAGAAGACGAATTTGCTGCCGCGCGCCCAGCCCGCGCGGATCTGGCCAAGCTCGCGCAGCCTGGGCGAGAGCTTGCGATTGGGGCTGCGATAGAACTGGAACCCCGCCACCGCATGGTCGAACGCATCCGGCACCAGCGCGAAGACGGTCCACCAGTTTCCGGGCGTGCCCGTCTCGGTGCCCGGCTCCTTCACCGGATCGCGCTCGCCGAACAGCGAGGCGTAAACGCGCTTCGCAAATGGATGCGCTTCGTCCTTACCGACTTCCCGCAGGCGCGGCATGTATACCTCCCTCGTCTCTTCCCTCGCTGGAAGGCTACCATACGGTATGGTATGGTCGAGCGGAAAATGACGCTCGTACCGAAATCATCCTCCCGCATGAACAAGGCCGACTGGATCGAAGCGGCCATGCGGCTGCTCGTCGAGAGCGGGCCCGAGGCGCTTCGCGTGGACCGGCTCTGCCTTGCGCTCGGCATCACCAAGGGGAGCTTCTACTGGCACTTTGCGAGCCGCGACGCGCTGATCGAGGCGATGGCGGCCGACTGGGCGGAACGGCGGCCGGCAGCGGCGCTCGCCGAGGCGGAACTGAGCGGAGCGACGCCGGCCGAAAGGCTCGACCACCTCGCGCAGGGCTTCTGGCGCGACGACATCGTGCAGTATGACGCGGCCATGCGCGCATGGGGCGTGAGCGAGCCCCGCATCCGCGCCGCCATCGAGACGACAGACCGGCAGATGGCCGCCTTCGTGCAATCGCAATTCGAGGCGATGGGCGCGACGCCCGCCGAGGCAAGGGCGCGCGCGCTCATTCTCTTCTATTGCAGTATCGGCATTTCGGCGGCACCCTACCTTCTCGACGAGACTGGCAGCGACGTGCTCGGCCGCATGAACGGGCTGATGACGGGCCAGGCGAACGCCGGAAGCGAATAGGCACCTGACGCGCGCGAGCGTCGACGCTTTTCCTCTCACCGGCAAGCGACGAGAGTCATCGCATGACCATGCCGAATTCTATCGACGAAACCGTCGATCTTCTTGCGCGCGGCGCCTATGTGGCCGATCGCTCGCTCGCGACCGCCATCTTCCTCGCGCTTCGGATGAAGCGTCCGCTGCTTCTCGAAGGCGAGGCGGGCGTCGGCAAGACCGAGATCGCCAAGGTGCTCGCCGGGGCGCTCGGCCGCCATCTCATCCGGCTTCAGTGCTATGAAGGGCTCGATACGTCGAACGCCGTCTATGAGTGGAACTATCAGGCGCAGATGATCGAGATCCGCCTCGCGGAAGCGGCCGGAAGCCAGGATCTCACCGAACTCGGCAAGGACATATTCTCCGAGCGGTTTCTCATTCGCCGCCCGATCCTTCAGGCGCTGTCGCCCGATGTTGCGGGCCCGCCAGTCTTCCTCATCGACGAGCTCGACCGCGCCGACGAGCCGTTCGAGGCCTATCTCCTCGAAGTGCTGTCGGATTTTCAGGTCACGGTTCCGGAAATCGGCACCATCAAGGCGAGCGCGCCTCCCATCGTCGTCATCACATCGAACCGCACGCGCGAAATCCACGACGCGCTGAAGCGTCGCTGCCTCTATCACTGGGTCGACTATCCCGATGCCGAGCGTGAACTCGAAATCCTGAAGCTGAAGGCGCCGGGCGCAAACCAGCGCCTCTCGGGCGAAGTCGTCGCCTTCGTTCAGGCCCTGCGCGGGCTCGACCTCTACAAGAGCCCCGGCGTCGCCGAAACGATCGACTGGGCGACCGCGCTGACCGAACTCGATGCCCTCGCGCTCGACCAGCAGATCGTGAACGACACGCTCGGCGCGCTGCTCAAATATCAGGACGACATTGCGCGCGTCCGGGGAAGCGAGGCGGCGAAGATCCTCGAGGAAATCCGCGCCGCCGCGCGGGCGGCAGAGTGATGGCGGAGCCCGGTAGGCTCGCCGAAAACATCGTGCATTTCGCGCGCGTCCTGCGCCGCGCCGGGCTGAAAGTCGGCCCGCGCCAGGTGCTCGATACGATCGAGGCGATCGAGGTGGCGGGGCTCAAGTCCCGCGAGGATTTCTACTGGACCCTTCATGCGACGCTGGTGAAGCGGCACGAGGACCACACGCTCTTCGATCAGGCGTTCCATGTCTTCTGGCGCGACCCGCGCCTTCTCGACCGGATGATGGCGCTGATGCTGCCTGAAATCCGCGCGGCCGATACCGAAGACCGCGAAAAGGCGAGCCGCCGCATTGCTGACGCGCTTTTTGGCGACGAGCAAAGGCGCGCCGAACCGCTCGAGGCGGGCCTCGACATTGACGCGAGCGAAACCTTCTCTGCCGTCGAGATGCTGCGGCACAAGGATTTCGAGCAGATGACGGCGGCAGAACTTGCCGAGGCCAGGTCCGCCATCGCGCGGCTGAGGCTTCCGCTCGACGAAGTGCGCGCCCGCCGCACCGAGCCCGCGCCGATGGGCCGGCTCGTCGACATGCGCGCGACGCTTCGCGCCTCGATCCGCGCGCGGGGCATCATACCGCTGCGCAGGCGCGACTATCGGCACCGCCGGCCGCCCCTCGTCGTGCTCTGCGACATATCGGGGTCGATGTCGGCCTATAGCCGCATCTTCCTCCATTTCCTCCACGCGCTGACCAACAGCCGCGACCGGGTGCATGTCTTTCTCTTCGGCACGCGCCTCACCAATGTCACGCGCGAGCTTCGGCACCGCGACATTGACGAGGCGTTCGCCCGCGTCTCCTCCACCGTCGAGGACTGGGACGGCGGCACGCGCATCGGCGAAACGCTTCGCCGGTTCAATGTGGACTGGGCGCGCCGCGTACTCGGCCAGGGCGCGGTCGTCCTCCTCGTGACCGACGGGCTCGACCGCGATGCGGGCACGGGCGTCGAACCCGAGATCGCGCGCCTGCACCGCCAGTCGAGACGACTTATCTGGCTCAATCCCCTATTGCGCTATGATCGCTTCGAGCCCAAAGCTCTGGGCATCAGGGCGCTGCTGCCGCATGTGGACGAGTTCCGGCCCGTTCACAACATCGCTTCGCTTGCGGAGCTGATCGACGCGCTGAGCGCCCCGGCAACGCGCAAGCCGGAAAGGAGGGCCGCATGAGCGAAACGCCCGATCGCAAGCTCGACCATGACAATGTGCTGGAACAGGCCGCGCTCTGGCAGGCGGAAGGCCGCCGCGTGGCGCTCGCCACCGTCATCGAAACATGGGGCTCGGCGCCGCGGCCTGTCGGCAGCCAGCTCGCCATCCGCGACGATGCCGCCTTTGTGGGCTCCGTCTCCGGCGGCTGCATCGAGGGCGATGTCGTCACCCGCGCGCTCGACACGCTGGAAACGGGCAAGCCCGAAATCCTCGAATATGGCGTGAGCGACGCCAAGGCCTGGGAAGTGGGCCTTGCCTGCGGCGGCCGCATTCGCGTCTTCGTCGAGCCGGTGACGGGCTGACATGGACGCTTCTATCCTCAACCAGCTTCTGAAGGACCGTGCCGCAAAGCGCCCTGTCGTGCTTGCGACGAGGCTCTCTGATGCCTTTCAGAAACTTCTGTATCAGACTGATACAGATAGGGAAAATGCGCTTGTTAAGGCAGCGCATGAAGTGCTCGCGGCCGACAAGAGCCGGGTCGTGGAGGTCGAGGGCGAGGAATGGTTCCTCAACGCCTTCAATCCGCCTCTCCGCCTCATCCTCGTCGGCGCCGTCCACATCGCCCAGCCGCTCACGCGCATCGCCACAATTGCCGGCTATGACGTGACGGTCATCGATCCGCGTACGGCCTTTGCCTCGGCCGACCGCTTTCCAGATGTGACGCTCCTCACGGAATGGCCGGACGAAGCCATGGCAGCTCTTGCGCCCGACGCGCGCACGGCCGTCGTCACCCTCACCCATGATCCGAAGCTCGACGACCCGGCCCTGAAGGTGGCGCTTGCAAGCTCCTGCTTCTATATCGGCGCGCTCGGCAGCAAGAAGACCCATGGCGCGCGGCGCGAACGCCTCGCCGCCGCGGGCTTCGGCGATGAGGCCTTCGCCCGCATCCACGGCCCTGTCGGCCTGTCGATCGGTGCGAAGAGCCCGGCCGAGATCGCCATCTCGATCATGGCCGAGATCACGGAGGTGCTCCGCACATGATCTTCGAAGAGATGGAAAGCGCAAAGGCCGAGGGCGCGATCCTCGCCCATTCGCTCCGCGT
>NZ_JBATUH010000143.1:0-6438 GCF_049671045.1 Parvibaculum sp.
GGCGAGCATGGCGAGACTGTTCATGACGATATGCCGGCCCGGCACGCCGAGCTTGTAGGTCACGGGCTCGCCGCAGATCGTCGCCGAAACGCAGGAGCAATCGTCCTTGAGCACGACCTTCTCGAGGCGGGCATCCGCCTTCTCGTCCTCGCCGAAGGAAATGATGCGGCCTGCACCAGCCGCGCGCGCGCGCTTCTCGAGCCGCGCGAAATGCGGATTGTCGCGGTTGAGGACTGCGACGCCGCCCTTCTGCAATCCATCGAACACCTCGGCCTTCGCGTCGGCGATCTCTTCGACCGAGTTGAAGAAGGCCATATGCACCGCCTCGACCGTGGTGACGAGAGCGACGAAAGGCTCGACGAGCTTCGACAAGGGCGTGATCTCGCCCGGCGCGCTCATGCCGATCTCGAAAATGCCGAAGCGCGTATTGGCCGGCATGCGCGCAAGCGAAAGCGGCACGCCCCAGAGATTGTTGTAGGACGCCGCCGAAGCATGCGTCGCACCCTGCTGCGAAAGGATCATCCGCAGCGCTTCCTTGGTGCCGGTCTTGCCGACGCTGCCCGTGACCGCGACGACCTTGGCGTCCGCGCGATGGCGCGCCGCGCGGCCGAGCGCGTTCAGCGCCTCCAGCGCATCGGGAACGACGACGAGCGGACCCGCCGCGCGCATCGCCGGCGTCACATCCGAAACGATGGCCGCCACGGCGCCACGGCTGAAGGCCGCCTCGACATAGGCGTGGCCGTCGGTGTTCTCGCCCTTGATCGCGACGAAGAGATCGCCCGCCTCGATGGTGCGGCTGTCGATCGAAACGCCCCTGGCGGCCCATTCGCCGCCCTCGGCCTTGCCGCCCGTGGCGGCGATGACATCGGCGCGTGTCCAGAGAGGCGAGGTCATTGCGCGCCTCCGATCTGCCGCACCGCGCCCTCGATTGCCTCATGGTCGGAAAAATGGATCGTGCGTGTGCCGACGATCTGGCCAGTTTCATGCCCCTTGCCCGCAACGATGAGCACATCGCCCGTCTGCAGGTCGCGCACGGCCGCCGCGATCGCCGCGGCGCGATCGCCGATCTCGATGGCGCCGGGCGCGGCGGCCATGATCGCGGCGCGGATCGACGCGGGATCTTCGCTGCGCGGATTGTCGTCGGTCACGTAAACCTTGTCGGCAAGGCGAGCGGCCGCCTCGCCCATTTGCGGGCGCTTGCCCGGATCGCGGTCGCCGCCGCAACCGAAGACGACGACAAGACGCCTCGCCGTGTGCGGCCTGATTGCCTCGAGCAGGTTCACCAGCGCATCGGGCGTATGCGCATAATCGACATAGATCGAGGCACCATTGGGGAGATGCGCGACCTCTTCGAGCCGCCCTTTCGCGCCCCTGATCGTTTCGAGCGCCGCGAAGACGCGCGCGGGCGCGCCCCCGCAACCGATGACGAGGCCGGCCGCCACCAGCGCGTTCGACGCCTGAAAGCCGCCGATCAGCGGCAGGTTCACATTGTAGTTGCGGCCCTCATGGACGAGGTCGAGCGCCTGTCCGCGCGCCGTCGGCTTCGTGCTGAGAAGGCAGATGTCGCGCCCGCGATGGCCGACCGAAATCACCCGGTGGCCACGCGCCCAGGACACCGCCTCGAATTCCGCATAATGCTCGGCATCCGCATTGAGCACCGCGACGCCGCCCGGCGCCATGACCTCTCCGAAGAGGCGGAGCTTGGAATAGGCGTAGTCGTCGAAGGTGTGATGATAGTCGAGATGATCGCGCGTGATGTTGGTGAAGGCGGCGGCCGCGATCTTCACCCCGTCGAGGCGAAATTGCGCGAGCCCGTGGCTCGAGGCCTCCATCGCCAGATGCGTGACCCCCTCATCGGCAAGCTCGGCAAGCTCGGACTGAAGGGTGACGGGATCGGGCGTCGTGTGGCCGAGCGGGCGCTCGCCCCTTGCGGTCACGACGCCGACCGTGCCGAGGCTCGCCGCCTCGACCCCGAGCGACGTCCAGATCTGGCGCACGAAAGTGACGATCGACGTCTTGCCGTTCGTGCCGGTCACGGCGACGACGGTATGCGGCTGCTTGCCGAAGAAACGCGCCGCCATGAGCGCGAGGCGCCGGCGCGGATTGCTGTCGGCGATGACGGGAACGCCCGCCTCGACATCCGCGCCCGCGGAAACGAGGATGGCGGCCGCGCCTTGCGCGATGGCCTGCGGAATGAAGCGCGTTCCATCGACGCGCGTTCCAGGCAACGCCGCGAAGAGGAAACCCGGCTTCACCTCGCGACTGTCCGCCGTCAGGCCGGCAATCTCCGTCGCCCCCCCTTCGGGGAGCGGCGGGAGATCGGAGCCCATGAGCGCCGCGAGCTGCATGTCAGCCAGCATTCCTAATCGCCTGCATTTCCATTCCCCGGCTCGTATGACACGAGCTTCGCTTCGTGGATCATGTCGTTGGGTTGCGGTGTCACCATCGGCGGCAGCCCGAGAAGGGGCGCCACGCGCTTGACGACACGCGCCGTCACCGGCGCCGCGTTCCAGCCGGCCGTCGCATAGCCATATGTCGCTTTCGATCCCTGCGGCTCGTCGAACATGATCAGCATCGCATAACGCGGATCGTTCGCCGGAAACGCGCTCAGAAATGACGAGATCAGCCTGTGCCGCGCATAGCCGCCGGCGACCGCCTTTTCCGCCGTGCCGGTCTTGCCCATCACCGGATAGCCCGGCACATCCGCCTTCTTGCCGGTGCCGTCGGTGACGACGAGACGAAGCAGCGCCTGCATGTCCCTGCTCGTTTCCGACGAGATGAGCCGCGGGCCGGGCTGCGGGTTCGTCTGGCGCATGAAGGTCGGCGTGACTTTGGTGCCGCCGTTCACGATGCCCGCAAGCGCGGCCACGACCTGAATCGGCGTCACGGCGATACCCTGGCCGTAGGAAACCGTGATCGTCGACAATTCGCTCCAGCGCGGCGGCAACAACGGCTCGCCTGCTTCCGGCAGCTCGATCTGCGGGCGCGAGAGAAGGCCGAAGCGGCGCAGATACTCGCGATAGGCGTCCGTGCCAAGCTCGAGCGCGACCTTCGCCGTGCCGATGTTGGAGGAATACATAAATACTTCCGGCAGCGTGAGCCAACGGTTTTCGGCGTGGAAGTCGTGAATGGTGAAACGCGCGTATCGGATGGGCTGGGTCGCATCGAGGCGGCTCGTCATCCGCACCTTTCCGGAATCGAGCGCCGAAGCGAGCGTGACCGCCTTGAAGACCGAGCCGAGTTCATAGACGCCGAGGGTCGCCCGGTTGAAACGCGCCTCATCCGTCACCAGCATCGGGTCGTTGGGATCGAAATCGGGCAGCGAGGAAAGCGCCACCACTTCGCCCGTATGGACGTCCATGATGATGCCGACGGCGGCCTTGGCCTTGAATTCGGCAAGCCCGTTCTCAAGCTCGTTGCGCAGCGCGAACTGGGCCCGCATGTCGATCGAAAGCGCGATCGGCGCGGAACGCTCGCCGCCGCTCCCGCCCTTGCCGAGCAGATCGACCTTGTCGATATAGCGCTCGATGCCCGACGTGCCGTGATTGTCGAGATCGACGGTGCCGAGCACATGCGATGCGTTGTGCCCGTTGGGATAGACGCGCCGCTGCTCGCGGCGGAAGCCGAGCCCCGGAAGCCCGAGATAATGCACGGCATATTGCTGCTTCGGCGTCAGATCGCGCTTCAGCCAGATGAAGGCGCGGCCCGTTTCGAGCTTCGCCGCCACCGCCTCCGGATTGAGGTCGGGAAGCACGGTCGCAAGCTGGCGCGCCGTGTCCTGCGGATCGACGATCGCGCGCCCGTCGGCAAAGAGCGAAGCCGTGACGATATCCGTCGCCATGATTTCGCCATTGCGGTCCACAATGTCGGGGCGGTGGATCGGATCGGCCACATCGGCCGCGGCGCCGCGGGCGCCCCTGTCGCCGCCGACGATGGCAAGCTCGATGAGGCGCGCGCCGACGAGCGAGAAGCAGGCCGCGAAAACGGCGAGCGCGAGGAAGATGCGCCGCTCGGACGGCGAGCGCATGCCCTCCAGCCCGGCACCGCGCGGCTGGCGCGCGCGCGAAACCGCGTCATAGCCAGCAAGCACGACGCGGCCACGGGCGCTCGATTGATTGCGGCGGCCGATCATCTGACCGTCCTTTCCGCCGCGCCGATATCCTGCGGCAGGGAGCCCGCATAGCCGCCCAGCGGCTTGCGGCTCGGCACATAGAAGTCGTCGGTCTTGTGCGGCACGGGAACGTCGCTGAAGGAACCGATCTGGGATGCCTTGAGCGCCTCGAGCGCGGTGTAGCGCTGCGCGAGCTGCTGGAGCCGCTCGGGCTGGTTCAGATAACTCCACTCCGCGCGCAGCACGCGAATGCCCTCCTGCTCGCTGGCAATATCGCGCTCGAGCCGCTGGGCGCGCTTCTGCGCCGCCTCGGCGCGATATTTGATGTCGTAAAGGCCGGCCGCGAGCGCGATGCCGACGATGATGAGAACGATGTTGAAGGTGCGGATCATGCATGGCCCTCCATGAGAGCGGGCATGCGCGCCATGCCGAGCGCGGCAAGATCGAGCGGCAGCGCGGGCGCGGATGTGCGCTCCGCCGCGCGCAGCTTCGCGGAGCGCGCGCGGGGGTTCTCCTCGGCCTCGGCTTCCGACGCCTTCAGCGCCTTGTGCGCGATCTCGCGGAAGGAAGGGGCGACCTCGCTCCGCTCCGGCATGTAACGGCTCGCCCGCGCCGCGCGCCCCGTGCGCGCGGTGAAAAACCGCTTCACGATGCGGTCTTCGAGCGAATGAAAGGTGACGACGGCGAGGCGCCCGCCTTCATGCAGCACCTCTTCCGCGCCGGAAAGGCCGCGCGCCAGCTCGCCCAGCTCGTCATTGACGAAGATGCGCAGCGCCTGAAAGGTCCGCGTGGCGGGGTGGATGCGATCCTGCGGCCGGCGGCCGACGACGCGGGCGACCGTGTCGGCAAGCGCGAGCGTTCGCTCGAAACGCGCCGTCTCCCGCGCCGCCACGATGGCGCGCGCAACGGCGCGGGCGCGCTTCTCCTCGCCATAAACGGCGATGATGCGCGCGAGATCGTGCTCGTCGAACGTGTTGACGACATCGGCGGCGGAAAGCCCCGTCCCGCTCATCCGCATGTCGAGCGGGCCATCCTTCTGAAACGAGAAGCCGCGCTCCGGCTCGTCGATCTGCATCGAGGAGACGCCGATGTCAAAGACGACGCCATCGACCGTCGCATGGCCAAGCTCGCGGACGAGCCGCGCCATGTCGCCGAAGCAGCCCTCGACAAGCGTAAGCCGCTCACCGAATTTCGACTGAAGCTCGCGCCCGCGCAGAATGGCGCTCGGATCGCGGTCGATCGCAAGCACCGCGCAATCGGCGCTGCCGAGTATGGCGCTCGTATAGCCGCCCGCGCCGAACGTGCCGTCGACATAGACGCCGCCATCCCTGGGCTGGAGCACGTCCAGCACATCGGCAAGCATGACGGGGATATGGGGCGCCTGAGCGTTCATCGCGCACCTCCACCCGAACCGAGAGCCAGCGGCGAGCGCAGGAGATCGCCATGCGCGCGCGCCTGCTCCAGCGCCTCGGCGCGGAAGGTCTCATAGGCGCGCGGCTCCCAGATCTGGAACTTCCGGCCCATGCCAACGAAGGTCGCCTCGTCGGTGATGTTCGCATGGGCGCGCAGATCCTCCGGCAGGACGATGCGGCCGTCGCTGTCGAACATCAGCTCGGCGCTGTCGCCAAGAAGGACGGAGGCAAGCAGGTCGCGCTCGCGCGAAAAGGGATCGAGCCGGTCGAGCATCTCGTCGATCACCGCGGAGAAGGCCGGGCCGCACCCTTCGACAAAGGCTCCCTGGATCGAAGGAAAGCAGACGATGCCGCCGAGCCCCTGCGCGATCGTGATCGCGCGAAACTTCGCCGGTACGGAGACGCGGCCCTTCGCATCGATCTTGTTGGTGAAGCGTCCCCGGAACGACTCCATAGGCCGTACTCATTCCCTCTTTCGGGCCACCCGGTCCCCTCGGGTTCGCCCAATCTCCCCGCCCGAGCGGCGAGTGCCAGCCGGGTCGGCTTGGCTACCATCCGGGACATCATGGGATAACATGGGAAAGCATGGGCGTCAACGGGAAAGCCTAGTAATTTCGCGGTTTTCCGCGGTATCTGGCTGTCCCGAAGCAGGATTTAACCGCGCGAATATTTGAGAACAAAAGTAAAACATCGAACCGTGGAAAAGGGCCGGAACGGGGGGAGGCCCGAACTCTCGCGGTGAAGTTTGGCGCCACGAGGTCGGGCTCGTGGCGGGACGGGGGCAGGCGATGCGGGAAAGCAATGTCAGATGGCCTGTAAGCCGGGTTCTGTACCCTTGCGGGCGATGACCATTCATCTGGGACGCCCGTTGCCGGACGCCTCGTGCAACCAACCCGGGCGGCAACCCGGAAACAG
>NZ_JBATUH010000144.1:0-3726 GCF_049671045.1 Parvibaculum sp.
CGATCAGGACACGCCCGACGAGGACGTGGCGAAGTCGGAAGGGTCGGTCGTGCGCGTGGTGCGCTACGGCGCCGAAAGAACGGTTCGCGTGAGGTAGGGGCATGTATCGGGGCCGCATGTATCGAAACAGGGGCAGGGTCATGGCCGATCTCGGCAAGACCGTTCGCGCGCGACTCGTCGCAGGCGGACGCATATTGGCGGCACTTTTCATGGCGGGTGCGCTGGCAGCGCCAATTCCCGCCGGAGCGGCGGTCGACGGAGCGCAGCTCGTGAAGATCGACAGTGGCGGCGCGAGCGCGACCTCGCGCACCATCGTGCTTGGTCTCAATAAGGCTGCGATCGTCGAATTGCCGAGCGCAGCGCGCGACGTGCTCGTTTCCGATCCGAAGATCGTCGATGCCGTGGTTCGCACTTCCACGCGCACCTATCTGATCGGCCTCACGGTCGGGCAGACCAACGTCTTCTTTTTCGGCGACAAGGGCCAGCAGCTTCTCAATCTCGAAATCCGCGTCGAGCGCGATCTGGCGGGGCTGCGCCAGACGCTGCGTCACTATTTTCCGAATTCCCGCATCGACGTTCAGGCGATGAACGATCACATCGTCCTGTCCGGCGCGGTTGCCAACGCTTCCGAGGCCGACAAGGCGCGCGATCTTGCGACGCGCTATATTGGCGGCAAGCCTGAGCAGGTGCTCAACATGCTCACCATCGAGGGCAAGGAACAGGTCATGCTCAAGGTGACTGTTGCCGAAATGCAGCGCAACGTCATCAAGCAGCTCGGCGTCAATCTCTCGACCGCCGACGATTTCGGCAATTTCGCGCTCCGCCTTTCCACGGTGAACCCCTTCTCCATTCAGGGCGTGCCGCTTGGCGGTCTTGCGACGACCGCGCCAAATCCCGTGACCGGCACTGCGCAGAACATGGGCTACAACAACGGCAATCTCTCGATCCAGTCCGCGATCCGCGCGCTGGAGGAGGATGGCCTGGTGCGCACGCTCGCCGAACCGACGCTGACCGCCATTTCGGGCGAGGGCGCGAAGTTCCTTGCCGGCGGCGAATTCCCGATCCCGGTGTCGAAGGACCTGCAGGGCAACATCACGGTGAGCTACAAGCCCTTCGGTGTCGGCCTTGCCTTCACGCCCGTGGTGTTGAGCGAGGGACGCATCAACCTGAAGATTTCAACCGAGGTGAGCGAGCTCACGACATCGGGCGCCTTCGTCTCGCCGCAGGGCCTGACCATTCCGGGCCTCAATGTGCGCCGGGCAGAGACGACCCTCGAACTGCCGTCGGGCGGCTCGCTCGTCATGGCCGGCCTGCTGTCCGACAAGACGAAGCAGAATATCGACGGCGTGCCGGGCGCCAAGGATCTGCCGGTTCTCGGCGCGCTCTTCCGCAGCCGCGACTATCAGAAGAACGAGACGGAGCTCGTCGTCATCGTCACGCCCTATATCGTCGATCCGACGAACAGGAAGAACCTCGCTCTGCCGACGGATGGCTTCGCGCCGGCAAGTGACATGGACACGATCCTGATGGGCAGGCTCAACGCAACCTACGGCGCCAATGGCAATGCGCCGACGGACAAGAAGCTCAAGGGCCCGGTCGGGTTCGTGGTGGATTGAAGGGAACGGGTATCGAGATGAAAAGAACTCTTGCCGCGCGCCTCCTGCCCCTCGCCCTTGCCCTCGCGCTTGGCGGTTGTGGCGGTTTCAACGGTCCGAACGAGGCATATGACGGGCCGAGCCAGACCCATCCCATCGCCGTGAGCGCGGATACGCAGACGCTCAGCATTCCCGTTCCGCGCACCAAGTCGGCGCTGACGGATGACGAACGCAGGGCGGTCGCCGCCTTTGCCGATGCCTACAAGGAGCGCGGGCATGGCGCCATCGCCGTGTCGACACCTTCCGGCTCGTCCAACACCACGAGCGCGATGAACGTGCTCGTCGATGTGCGCGATCTCCTCGCCGAAAAGGGCATCGCTCTCGATGCGATCAGCTACACGCCCTATCAGGCGACGGACGCCGACGCCGACGCGCCGCTGATTCTCTCCTACAAGCGCTATGTGGCCACGCCGCGCCCCTGCGGAGACTGGTCCGAAAACTACGCCTACGATCCGGCAAACGGCGTGCCGCCGAATTTCGGCTGCGCCAGCCAGAACAATCTCGCGGTCATGGTGGCCGATCCCGCCGATCTCGTGACGCCGCGCAACATGACGCCGAGCGATGCCCAGCGCCGCGCCGTCGTCCTGGACAAGTATCGCAAGGGCGAGGTCACGGCGACGCAGCGCGACAACAACGACTCGGCCGCAGTGAGTGAGGTCAACAAATGAGCAACGCAGCACTGAAGCATGACATGGTGGACGCGCCGCCCATGCCCGGCGACGAGCCCATGGCCGCGCCGGTCATGAAGCCGGTTCCGCGGATCACGATCCATGCCTTCTGCGACCATCCCGAAACGGGCAGCGTGATCCAGCGCGCCGGCGAGGACCGCCGCCTGTCGAAGGCTCATCTGACGGTCTATATGGGCGGCATCCAGGCCGCCGTCGAACAGTACCAGCAGGCGCCGACGCCGAACCTCATTCTGGTCGAGTCGGATGCGGGCGGGTCCGAGCTTTTCGCCGCTCTCGCCGCTCTCGCCGAAGTCTGCGACGCAGGCACCAAGGTCGTCGTCATCGGCCATCTGAACGATGTGTCGGTCTATCGCGAAATGATCCGGCAGGGCGTCAACGAATATCTGGTGAGCCCGCTGAGCCCGATGCAGATCATCGAGGCGGTGTCGCGTCTCTATGTCGATCCCGATGCGCCGCCGATCGGCCGCTCGATCGCCTTCATGGGCGCGAAGGGCGGCGCCGGCTCCTCGACGCTCGCCCATAATGTCGGCTGGTGCGTTTCGACCCGGATGCAGGAAGATGTGATCATCACCGATCTCGACCTGCCCTTCGGCACCGCCGGTCTCGACTTCAATCAGGACCCGGCTCAGGGCATCGCCGATGCGCTGACGGCGCCCGAGCGGCTCGATGACGTTCTGCTCGACCGTTTGCTCGTCAAGTGCTCCGACCATCTGAGCCTTTTCGCGGCGCCCGCCATTCTCGACCGCGATTTCGACATGGACGGCGAGGCTTGCGAATCCGTGCTCGAGATCGTGCGCGAGACCGTGCCCTGCGTCATCGTCGATCTGCCGCATGTCTGGTCGACTTGGACGAAGAAGGTTCTGCTTTCGGCCGATGAAATCGTCATCACCGCCATGCCGGATCTCGCGAGCCTTCGGAACACGAAGAACATTCTCGACCTTGTGAAGCAGGCTCGCCCGAACGACAGCAAGCCGCATGTCATCCTCAATCAGGTCGGCGTGCCGAAGCGGCCGGAAATTCCGGTCAAGGATTTCGCCGACGCGATCGGCATCGAGCCGACGCTCGTTCTGCCTTTCAATCCGGCGCTTTTCGGCACGGCCTCCAACAACGGCCAGATGATCGAAGAGCTGGACCCGAAGGGAAAGACGACCGAGGGCCTGCGCTTCCTCGCCAGGCAGCTCTGCGGACGCGATGCCGCGCCCGCCAAGGCGAGCGCGTCGAAAATCTCATTGCTGAAGCGGGTTTTCCGCAAGGGTTGATGCAGGGGGTAACGGGTGTTTGGACGGCGTAACGAAACCCAGTCCGCTCCGCGCAAGCCCGCGGTAGCTGAAACTGCGCCCGCGTCCGGCGGCCGGCCCGACGCGCCGCCGCCGGTGCCGAAG
>NZ_JBATUH010000145.1:0-3296 GCF_049671045.1 Parvibaculum sp.
CGGTTGCGCCGGTCGCTGCCGGTGCCGCCGCCGATGAGCGCGCCGCCAAGCGCGCCCGCCGCCGCTCCGATGGCCGCGCCATAGGTCGCCTTGCTCGTCTTCTGCTCGCCCGTATAGGGGTCCTGCGTCGTGCAGGCGGTAGTTGCGAACGCGCCAAGGCTGGCGAGAAGGATGGTGCGTTTGATCAGCATGAAAGGCTCCGTGGCTTCCCGGCGCGGTCCGCTGTGGAAACCGCAGCCGATGGTGTAGAAGAAGAGACAATTCACGCCTCCTGCCGCCAGCCTGGCAAGGCGGAAGAGACGCGAAAACGACTGAAATAGCCGCGCAAATGCGCCGGAAAAAAGGCATCAGGAGGAACCGCATGTCACTTTTTGATCTCAAGGGAAAAGTCGCCATCGTCACCGGCTCGACACGGGGCATCGGCGAGGCGATCGTTCACCGCTTCGCCGAGCAGGGCGCGAAGGTCGTCGTCTCCAGCCGCAAGGCCGATTCCTGCGAAAAGGTTGCCGGCGAGATCAACGCGAAGCATGCGGATCATGCCATCGCCGTGCCCTGCAACATTTCCGACAAGGCCGATCTTCAGCGCCTCGTCGACACCACCATGAAGAAATGGGGCAAGGTCGACATTCTCGTCTGCAATGCCGCCGTGAACCCCTATTTCGGTCCCTCCAGGGACATCCCCGACGATGCCTTCGACAAGATCATGTCGGCCAATGTGAAGAGCAATCACTGGCTCTGTCACATGGTCCTGCCGCAGATGGTCGAGCGCAAGGACGGCTCCATCATCATCATCTCCTCGATCGGCGGCCTGCGCGGCTCGCCCATTCTCGGCGCCTACTGCATTTCCAAGGCGGCCGACTTCCAGCTCGCGCGCAACCTCGCCGTCGAGTATGGCGTGCACAACGTCCGCGCCAACTGCATCGCGCCGGGCCTCATCAAGACCTATTTCGCCAAGGCGCTGTGGGACAATCCCGATATCCTCGAAAAGTCGACCTCGAACGCGCCGCTGCGGCGCATCGGTATGCCAGACGAGATCGCGGGCGCGGCCGTCTTCCTGGCTAGCCCCGCCGGCGCCTTCATGACCGGCCAGCAGCTCGTCATCGATGGCGGCGTCACCATCGCCTGAGATCGGGGCAGCCGGGCGCCGGGCGCGGAAGGGTCTGCCTTGTCAGGGCGGCGTTTCCGCACCGGCGCAATTCGTTCTTGATCCTTGATGCCGGATGACCATTTGATCTCTTCCGGTCATTGCGATGAGGAGGGGCGCATGAAGAGCGTGGTTGTGACGGGCGTGTCGACGGGCATCGGCTTCGGCGCGACGAAGGTGCTGACGGAGGCGGGTTTTCACGTCTTTGGCAGCGTCCGCAAGGAGGCCGATGCGGAGCGGCTGAAGAAGGAGTTCGGCGCGCGCTTCACGCCGCTTCTCTTCGATGTGACCGACGAGGCGGCGGTCAGCCGCGCCGCCGCCACGGTCAGCGAGGCTCTCAAGGGCGAGACGCTTTTCGGCCTCGTCAACAATGCGGGCATCGCCGTTTCGGGCCCGCTCCTCGATCTCGATCTCGATGAATTCCGCACCCAGATGGAAGTGAACGTGACGGGGCCGCTCATCGTCACGCGGGCCTTCGCGCCGCTACTCGGCGCCGACCGTTCGCGCAAGGGCGCGCCGGGCCGCATCGTCAACATCAGTTCCGTGAGCGGCGTGCAGGGCGCACCCTTTCTCGGCCCCTATTCGGCGTCGAAATTCGCGCTCGAGGGTCTTTCGGAGAGCCTGCGACGCGAACTGCTCCTCTACGGCATCGACGTCATCGTCATCGGCCCCGGCCCGGTCCGCACCGCGATCTGGGACAAGGCCGAGGAGATCGACGTCACGCGCTATGCGAACAGCCCCTATTATCCGAGCCTCGTGAAGTTCCGCGATTATTTCCTCGCCACCGGCAAGGCGGGCCTGCCGCCAGAGGCGCTCGGCCGCGCCATCCTGAAGGCGCTGACGGTGAAGCGCCCGAGCGTGCGCTATGCGGTCGTCAAGGGCCGGCTCATGAACTGGACGATCCCCCGCCTCCTGCCCAGGCGCTTCGTCGACCGCGTGATCGGCAAGGGCACGGGGCTTCTCAAGTCCTGAGCCTAGAATTCCGTATTGCGGAATGAGCTGAGAAAATCATCGACAGGCCATGACGCGGCGGGGACCATCCCCGCCGTTTCCGTCTGCAATCCCTTTCGCATGCGAGGGCACGACATGGCCGACCTGCTGGCGCTTTCCGCGCGCTATATCGACAATGACATCTACGAAGGGGCGGGGCTCGTCAACCGTCCGACAACGGAGCTTTCCGAGCTTGGCGACGGCATCGCCATGATCGAGGCGTTCTCGCATGTCGTCGTCTTCCGCACCGGCGACGGTCTGGTGCTTTTCGACACGAGCCTCGAAGCCTTTGCGGGCGGCGTGCTGAAGTCGCTCAGGCGCTGGACCGACGAGCCCGTCTCCAACATCTGCTACACCCATGGACATGCCGATCACGTCGGCGGAACGGGCGCCTTCGTCTGCGAGGCTTGCGAGAAATCGGCGCGCCGTCCCCGCATCATCGGCCATGAGAATGTGAGCCCGCGCTTCCGCCGCTACGAGCTCACCAATGGCTACAACTACACGATCAATGCGCGCCAGTTCGCGCCCGCCTCCGAATTGCGGATGGGCGAGGGCAGCGCCGCGCCGGGCCCGAGGCGCTTCGGTCCCGATCCCTGGATCGAGCCCGACACGACTTTCCGCGACCGGCTGGAGATCCGCGCGGGCGACACGCGCTTCGAGCTGCGCCACGCCATCGGCGAAACCGACGACCATCTCTGGGCCTGGGTGCCGGAGCACAAGGCGATCTGCTCGGGCGATTTCGTCACCTGGGTCTTTCCCAATGCGGGCAATCCCCAGAAGGTGCAGCGCTACCCGCTCGAATGGGCGCAGGCGCTGCGCGAAATGGCGGCGCTCGAGCCGGAGCTTCTGCTTCCCGCCCATGGCCTGCCCATCGCCGGGCGGGCGCGCATCGCCACCGTGCTCGACAATATCGCCACCGCCCTCGAGACACTGGTGAGCCAGACCCTCGACATGATGAATGCGGGCGCCCGCCTCGATGACATCGTCCACGGGGTGAAGCTGCCCGACAGCCTGATGAACAAGCCCTATCTCCGGCCGGTTTACGACGAGCCCGAATTCGTCATCCACAATATCTGGCGGCTCTATGGCGGCTGGTATGACGGCAATCCGGCGCGGCTGAAGCCTGCCTCGGATGCCGCGCTCGCGGCCGAGCTTGCGGGCC
>NZ_JBATUH010000146.1:0-11625 GCF_049671045.1 Parvibaculum sp.
GTGCTGCGGCGCGGGCCTCGGGCGCCGGCCGCGGCGGATCGGGCGGCAGCGGCTTCGGCATCGGCAATGGCAACGGCTCGGGCGGTGGCGGCGGCAGCTACTATGTGGCCGCGCCGCAGGCAACGCCGATGGGAAGCCTCGATGTGGTCGTTCGCGGCGCGCTCGTCATGAAGCCGGTGAAGGCCGTCTGCGTGAGCGCGAAAGGGCTCGAGGAAGCGGCGCGCTTCAGCACGCCGATGCGCGAGATCGGCGCGACGGAAGATGTCGAAGTGTTCCACTGCGTTGCGGGCGACATGCTCGTCACGACCATCGGCCGGATGGCCGGCGCCGAGGGCCAGAAGGTTCCGGATTACACGGGCGGTTATGTCATCGAATGCCGCGAGGGCGAGGCGCTGCGGCATGGCTCGAACGGCATGCTCGCCTGCGCGCCGCGTCAGGGCGCCTCGACCGCCGCCGATATGGCGGGCAATGGCAGGCAGGGCTTCGCGGAAGTCATGATCCGCAAGGCCGACAGGGGCGAGCAGGTCGTCAGCACCAATGGCGGCGCCTGGTTCAGCGGCGGCGTCGGCTACTGATCGCATCCGCATCGCATGCATCACATGGCGGGGAGAGCGGTGCTCTCCCCGTTTTCGTTTCCGGCGCGGCGAGGGCGTGATGTGTGTCGGCGGGGTCACAGACACGCCGCCGATCGCGCCCCTTGCGGACATAATCCCACTCCGTCTATTGACGGGCTTTGGAGCGGGGCGTAACGATCGCGGTCCTTGCAGGCACGGGCCTGCGCTGACGCGAGCGGCACCATGGATCAGTCGATGACCACAGCACAGAGAGAGCGTTTCGGCGTTGCCGATTGCTCGTGTGCGCCGACGACTCGCGAGGAGCGCGCGGACTAGAAGTCCGCTGATCCAAGGATCCCACCCCTCCCGAGCCTGGTGAATGCTTCGGAGGGGTTTTTTGTATCGGCCTCACCGTTCTGCCGTTCCCGGGCTCACAGATCAAAGCCCGTCCCATGACCAATTCATTGCTGAAGACATCCGCCGAAATCCCGGCACCGCCGCAGGCCTCGCCACAGGCATCGCCCGTTTGGCTTGTCGAAGCGCGCGCGCTGATGCGTCTTGCCGGGCCAATCGTCGTGACGCAGCTCGCACAGATGGGTGTCGGCACCATCGACATTCTCATGCTCGGCGCCTACAGCAAGGAGGCGCTCGCCGCGTCCGCGCTCGGTCTCAGCCTCTTTTATGCGATGTGGCTGCTCGGCATGGGGCCGGCGGTCGCCGTTTCGCCCATGATCGCGCATACGCTGGGGGAGCGCCGCGTCGCCGCGCCCGCCGTGCGCGCAAGCGTGCGGATGGCCTTTTGGGCGATCCTTCTCATGTCGCCGCCCATGATGCTCTTTCTCGCCTTCACGGAGCAGATGCTGCTTGCCGTCGGCGAGCCGGCGGAGCTCAGCGCCGACGCCGGGGCCTTCGTTCGCCTGCTTCTGCTCGGCCTGCCGTTCACGCTGGGCTTTCAGGTGCTGCGCGCCTATGCGAACGCGCTGAGCCGCCCGCGCGCGCCGCTCGTCGTCATGGGGCTTACCGTCGCCTTCAATGCGGCGCTCGCCTATGCGCTCATCTTCGGCCATTTCGGCGCCCCGCGGCTCGGCCTTATCGGCGCGGGCATCGCCAGCGCGGTTTCCTTCGCCTTCAGCTTCTTCGCGCTGCTGGCCGCTGTCTTCATTTCGCCGGAGCTTTCGCGCTACCGCATCTTTCATCGCTTCGGCCGCGCATCATGGTCGAAATTCGCCGAGGTCTTCAGGCTCGGAACGCCGATCGGCATGTCGATGATCTTCGAGGCGATGTTCTTCAACGCCGGCACGCTGATGATGGGATATTTCGGCACGGCGTCGGTGGCGGCCCATCAGGTCGCGCTCAATGCCTGCGCGCTCGCCTTCATGGTGCCTCTCGGCGTTGCGACGGCGGCGACTGTTCGCGTGGGGCTGGCGGCGGGTGCCAAGGACATGCCCCGCGTCCGCATCGCGGGCGTCACGGCATCCGTGATGGGGCTCGCCTTCATGACGGTGACGGGGCTCGCCTTCGCGATCTTCCCGCGCGAACTCGTCGGGCTCTATGTCGATGCGAGCGATCCGGCCAATGCCGATGTGATCGACCATGCGGTCATCTTTCTTCGCATGGGCGCGGCGTTTCAGCTCTTCGATTCCCTGCAGGTGACGTTCGGCCTGTCGCTGCGCGGGCTGAAGGACGCGCAGGCCCCGATGTGGATCAATGGCGCGAGCTACTGGCTCATCGGGTTCCCGTCGGCTCTGTTCCTTGCCTTCGGCCTTGGCCTCGAAGGGCTCGGCGTGTGGATCGCTTTCGTGCTCGGGCTCATCGCCTGCGCGGCAGCGATGGCCCTGCGTTTCTCGTGGATGTCGGGCATGATCGGCCCGCGGCGCGCAAAAGCGCTCGCGCAAGGTTGATCGCCGCCGTCTTATGAACTAAGTGAGCTTGCATACCGGGACGACCCGGCGGCGCGGTTCTCGCATGGCAACCGCGCCGAAATGATTGGCGGAGACGGCTTCGCCATATTGCAACATGGAGTATGCGATATGGCCTGGACCATTCTCATGGCCGCCTCGGTAAGCGAAATCATCTGGACCTACACGCTGAAGGCGAGCGAGGGCTTCACGCGCCCCGGCATCGCCGTTCTCAATGTCGCCGTCATGGTGCTGACGACGTGGCTTCTTTCGCTCGCCACGAAGTCGCTGCCGCTCGGCACCGCCTATCCGGTCTGGACCGGCGTCGGCATCGTCGGCACGGTCATTGTCGGCATGGTTGTGTTCGGAGAGGAGATGAACGCGGTCAAGGCCGCGGCGGTCGCGCTCATCGTTGCCGGAGCGTTGCTGCTCATGTTCGCCGAGGGATAGGGCAAGGCGCGAAACGAGAAAAATGAGGGGAGGGCGAGCCCTCCCCCCGAAGTCAACTCGTCGCCTAAGCCGCGGACGGTGCCCCCGTTTGCGGCTTCGGTTGCGGCCGATACAAAGCCCGGCCGCAGGCTCTCAAGGTGCGGCCGAATGGTTCGGCCGCCGGCAACCTGAGCTCTTCATCTCCGGCGAGATCGTTGCGACGCCGCCGGAGAAATTTCAGGATATGTGTCCGTGCGTCAGTTCACCTGACCGCGAAGACCGGAATTGTCGATCTCGCTGTAATAGGCGTAAGGGTCGCTCGCGGCGCGCTGCACGGCCTTCTGCTCGGTCGCGGCCGGGGCCGCGCGTTCCGCTTCGCGCTCGCGCACGGGTGACGGGCGTTCGGCAGCGCCGGGATTCGTCTGGCGATAGTCGATTGCGCCCATCGGGTCGCCCTTGTCGCCGAAGCGCGCGCAGTCCGACGGATTGACGTTATAGAGCGGCACCAGCATCTTCAGCACCGCGCGCTCGATGACGGAGCGCACGGCGAGCTGGATCGGCTCCATCGCGCTTTCGCCCGCGCCGATCTGGAAGAGCTTGCCGCCGAGAAAGTCGAAGACGCCCGCGCTCACCTCATGGCCGACGATCTGCTTCTGGTAGGAAACGAAATCCACCACCTCGAGCGTGCGGCTGTTCACGAGCCGGAGATCGAGCCCGATATTCATCACATAGAGCTTGCCGCCGGCATCCGCGCCCCAGCCCGTGTCCGAGGTGCTCGCGACCGCGCCCGACACGCCGCCCGAACGGATGTTGAAGTTGAGTTCGGTGATGCCGCCGACGAGGTAGTAATTGCTGCCGCGGATCTCGCCCGCGAAGATCTTGCGATAGTCGTTCTCGTCGGCGTCGCCGATGAGTTTGTTGTTCGTGTATTTGAGTTCGAGCTCCGTCACCGAGGTGTCGTAGCGCTCCACGAGCGGCACGCCGGCCTTGCCGAGCGCGGACATGGCCATGAGCGAGGCGCCTTGCGTGAGCTTGCGGCCGGAACCGTCCGCTTCTTCCTTGCCCGTATAGTCGCGGATATTGCCGACGGCGATGCGGATCGCCTGCTGGTTCGCCGGGATGTGCGTGGCGAGGCAGCGCAGCGCGGTCGAATAGGGCGTCTCGTTGTTGATGACCGGCGCATCGCCGATGGGGGAGGTGTACTGGCCGTTCGAACCTGCACTGGGGCTGATGCAACCCGTGAGCGCGAAGGCGATCGAAAGGGCGCCAAGCGTCCGCTTGGGCAGTCCCTGTTCAGCCAATTTCGACAGGCGGGTTGCAAACACGATCGGTCTCCTGGTTGCCGGTTCCGGTCGCGCGCCGCCGGTCGTTTCTTGTGCAATCCGTTTACGGGGCGCGGCCGAAGTCGAGCCAGTGAGTGCAACCGCTGTGCCACCATGGCCATGCGCGATGGGCGGCGGAGTTCCGCCATTTTTGCGTGGTCCCCGGCGGTGACCCGGCGGCATTGCGTCCTCGCCCAAGCCATTCGGCCATCCGGCGATTGTCCTCTTTCGACACGCGCGGCAGGAAAATGTTAAGGCTGTGCGCCGCTGGCACGGAGGCGCGCAAGCGCCGCTCCGCCGGGTTGCGGAGTTCCATGGCGCGAGCGACACTCGCCACAACTGCCAAAGGCAATCGACCCCGACTGGAAAGGCACACTCTTGGCTGCGATGAGACCCACACTCGAATTCTTCTTCGATTGCTCGAGCCCCTGGACCTATCTCGCCTTCAGCCGCATCGAGGCGCTGGCCGAGCGGACGGGCGCTGTGATCGACTGGCGGCCGATCCTGGTCGGCGGCGTGTTCAATGCGGTCAATGAAAGCGTCTATGAGCAGCGCGCGAACCCGCATCCGGTGAAGAGCCGCTATTACGTCAAGGACCTGCGCGACTGGGCGCGTTATTGCGGCGTCGAGATCGGGCAGCCGCCCGTCTTTCCCGTTCGCGCGGTCGATGCGATGCGGGCCGCGATCGTCGCGCTCGACGAGGGCAGGCTCGTGCCCTTCGCCTGGGCGACGTTCCGCGCCTATTGGGGCGAGCTCAAGGACATCTCGCAGCCGGAGGTGCTCGCCGAAATCTGCGGCGTGGCCGGGCTCGACTGGAAAATGGTTGCCGAGCGCATGAAGTCGGACGATGTGAAGGCGCGTCTGCGCGCCAATACCGAGGAAGTGGTCGCGCGGGGCGGCTTCGGCTCACCGACAATGTTCGTCAACAAGACCGACATGTATTTCGGCAATGACAGGCTGCCGCTCGTCGAAGCGGCGCTCATGGCGGCCGCGCATGGTTGAAATCGAGGAGACGAGGCCGCGCCGAAAGGAGCCGCGCGCCTTCAATGTGCCCGGAGTGGTGCTTGCGCTCGTCGTGGCCATGCTCGGCGCATATGCCGTCTTCAGCCATATGACGGACGATCAGCAGTCGGAGATTCTTGTCCTCTTCGCGCTTTTTCCCGGCCGCTTCACCGGCGTCCCGGCCCATCCCGATCTCATCTTTCCGGGCGGCGCGGCGGGCGATCTATGGTCGCTCTTCAGCTACACCTTCCTGCATGGAAGCTGGACCCATGTGATCGTCAACAGTGTCTGGCTTCTCGCCTTCGGCAGTCCGGTCGCAAGGCGCATCGGCACGGTCCGGTTTCTGCTCTTCTATTTCTTCTGCGGCATCGCGGGCGCGCTCTTGCAGGTCTACCTCAATCCCGGCTCGCTGGTGCCGGTGGTCGGCGCCTCGGCGGCGATATCGGGCCTAATGGGCGGCGCGGCGCGCTTCGTCTTTCTGGCCGACGGGGCGCTTGGCGGGCTTGGCGGTATGGGGGACCAAGGGGCGGCGCCCCGCGCCAAGGCGAGCATTCTTCATGCGCTCACCGACCGCCGCGTGCTCATTTTCGTCGGCGTCTGGATCGGCCTCAATTTCCTCTTCGGGCCGACGGGGCTCACCGTCACCGGCGAGCAGATGAACATCGCATGGGAGGCTCATCTCGGCGGCTTCCTCGCCGGGCTTCTGTTTTTCGGCTTTTTCGATCCCTATCGCATGTCGCCCTCGGGCGGGCCGGGCAATGTCGGCTATGGCGAATGGAGCGGGCGCAACCGGCTCTAGCGTTCCTTATTGAATCTTGCCCGGACAGGACCACATGATCGGAAGCCCCTTGCCGGGCTTCATCCGTGGAGGAAATGAGCGATGAGCGATACATCCGCCTCTTCGAGCGTAACCGAGCAGGAGCCGATCTGGCTGCGTTTCGTCTACATGGTCGTGTTCGGCTTCCTCGCCAATGTCGCGTTCTCCCTGGCCATCTTCCTCGGGCTCGTGCAGCTCGTGGTGCTCCTCGTAACCAAGGAGAAGAACGAGGATTTGCGTCTCTTCAGCCGCAACCTCATCCAGTACATCTGGGAATGCCTCGCCTTCGTCGTCTTTGCGCGCGAGGAAAAGCCGTTTCCGCTGGGCAAGTTCCCGTCGGTCAATTCGCCGGCTTGAGCGGCTGGGCGGCCAGCGCTTCGAATTTCGCCAGCCCCTTCGGTGTCAGCAGTCCCTTGAGGACGGCCCCGCAGGTGAGCGAGAAGCGCATTTCGGCCGCTTCGGCGCTGGCGTGAAAGCCGGCAAGTTCGAGGCTGCACAAGCCATGAACCGTCGCCCACAAGGCATCGGCCATGATGGCGGGCGCGACATCGGAGGGCAGGCTTCCCTCCGCGACGCAAGCCTTCACCGCGTCGAAGAGCATCTGATAGCCGCGCTGCTGCGCGATGCCGCGCGCCGGCGGCGTCGTGCAGGAGGGCTCCTCGTGGCGCAGGCTCTCGCTCACCGGCATGGTGACGCTGATCATCAGCGCGTAATAGGACGGGTTTTCGAGGGCAAAGCGGCGATAGGCGCGCGCGAGCCCCTGGAGCCAGACGAGCGGCTCGGGCGCCTTCGGCACGGCGCGCTGAGCCTCGGCGAGCCGATCGAAGGCTTCGTCGAACAGCGCGTTGATGAGCCCTTCCTTGCCGCCAAAAGCCGTATAGACCGCCATGGTCGAGGTGCCGACCTTCGCCGCGAGCTTGCGCAGCGAAATCGCGTCCGGCCCGCCGCGCATCAGCATTTCGCTCGCGGCATCGAGCAACGCGGCTCTCTGCGCGAGGCGGCGCCTGTCTGCCGCGATGTCAGCCCGCTCGTCCATGCTCATCGTCTCAATATCTCCGTCCCCTCTGATAGCCGGGCTTGACCCGAAGCTCAATGGCCGATTATAACACTGTTATGGCATCGTTATGAAAGGAGCCCGCCATGTCGAAGCCGTTTCCGGACAACCCGCTTCTACGCGCCAATTTTGCCCCGGTCATGGCGGAGTGCGAGGCGCCGGACCTGGTGGTCGTCGAAGGCGAGCTTCCCGCCGCCCTCAACGGCACGCTCTATCGAAATGGGCCGAACCCCATGTTTCCGCCGCTGGGCAGCAAGCATCACTGGTTTCTGGGCGAGGGCATGGTCCATGCGATCCATGTCGAGAACGGCAGGGCGAGCTATCGCAATCGCTGGGTGCGCACGGAGCAGTATGTCGCACAGCGGAAGGCGGGACGCAGGCTTATCGGCACCGGCTTCGGCGAAGCGGCGGCGCCGGGCGGCGAGGGCATCCGCAACAATGTCGCCAACACCAACATCGTCTGGCATGGCGGCAAGCTGCTGGCGCTCGACGAGGGCAATTCGCCCGTCGCCATGGATGGTGACACGCTCGAAACCCGGGGCACGTGGACTTTCGAGGGCAAATATCAGGGCCCGATGACGGCGCATCCGAAAATCGACCCGAAGACGGGCGAGATGCTCTTCTTCGGCTATATGGCGGCGGGGCCCGGCTCGCCCGACATTTCCTATCAGGTGGTCGATGCTTCGGGCCGTCTGACGCGCTCCGACATGTTCAAGGCGCCTTACGCCTCGATGGTGCATGATTTCATCACCACGGACGAGCATGTGATCTTCCCGATCTTTCCGGCGACGATCGACGTCGAGCGGATCATGAAGGGCGGTCCCGTGATCGCCTGGGACCCTTCCGTCGGCACGCGCATCGGCATCATGGCGCGCGATGCGAGCGTCGATACGATCCGCTGGTTCGAGGGCGATCCTTGCTATGTCTATCACCCGATGAACGCCTATACGCAGCGCGAAGGCGGCAAGACGCGCGTCATCGCCGATGTGATGAAATATGTCCGTGTACCACTCTTTCCGGATGCCGACGGCAGCAAGGCCGATCTCACGCTTGCCGATGCGCCGTCCATGCTCGTGCGCTGGACATTCGATCTCGACGGCAACTCCAACAGCTACAGGGAGGAACCGCTGACCGATATGGGCGGCGAGTTTCCCCGGCTCGACGAACGCTTCGCCGGGCTTTCCTACCGTCATGGCTTCTATGCGGGCAATCGCCGCCCGCCCGCGCCGGGCAAGCCTTTCGACACGCTCGTTCATATCGACCTTGTCACCGGGCAGCGGCGCGAATGGGAGCCCGGCGCCGGAAAATATGTGATGGAGCCCGTATTCGTGCCGCGCTCGGCCGTCGCGCCGGAGGGTGATGGCTGGCTCGTCACGCTCGTCTATGACGAGGCGCGCAATCTCAGCGATTTCGTCGTGCTCGACACGGGCGACATCGCGAAGGGGCCGGTCGCCCGCGTGGAACTGCCGGCGCGCGTGCCTTTCGGTTTTCATGGCAACTGGCGCAACGCGGCCTGAGGTGCAGAATGTCCGTTACTGAAACGCTGAAGTGGCAGTGGTCCGTCTATGCGAAGGGCCATGCCTCGCGCCGCAATCTTTTCATCCATATCATCGCGGTGCCCGTCTTCATGGCGGGCTCGCTGCTGGCGGTCGGTGGGGCGGCTTCCGCATCGCTGCCGCCTGCGGGCCTCGGCATCGCCGCCATGGTTCTGTCGCTGGCGCTGCAGGGGCGGGGGCACAGGCTTGAAGCAGTGCCGCCAGATCCCTTCCGGGGCCCTGCCGATATTCTGCTCCGCATCCTTCTGGAGCAGTGGGTTACATTCCCCCGCTACGTGGTCACTGGCGGCTGGTATCGCGCCTTCCGCGCCGCTTCCTGACTTCAGAGCAGCGGCTCTTCATAGAGGAGTTCGCCGTCGAGCCGCAGGCCCTTGATCGCCGCCTCGCCATTGCGGGCGAGCGCGACATCGACCGAAAGCGCCTGCGCATTGCGGGCGTCTTCGAGTTTGCGGCCTTGCCCCTCCGGCACGAAATAGCTCTCGATGCCATAGACGACGGTCAGCTGGACGCATTCCTCGCAAGGCACTTCCTCGACTTTTTTCGAGCGTGGCAGCGCGCGCACGCGCGGCACGTTGCGGATGACATCAACGATCCGGCCACGGATGATCTTGCTGCCGTCCGGCTTCTCCGGATAGTCGCGCCAGACGCCGGCCGCCCGCCAGTCCTCGCCTTCGGGCACCAGCGCCACATAGACCGTCTCGCCCTCGCTGAACGATTTGTCACCGGTGAGGTTTTCGAGCGAGAGGCGCGAAATGCCATAGGCAAGCGTCACATAGTCGCCCCGAAAGAGGTCGCGCGGGTCGACGGGCTCCGTCCTGAGCGTCACCGTATCCGGCGAACGCAGCAGTGCCATGCGGTCGGCGACGATCCAGCCGATGATGATCGTTTGCAGCAGGGCGAGGATGATGAGCGCCGCGCCGAAGCGGCCGAACCGTGCGATCATTTCTGCGCTCCCTTACCGGCCGCTCCGACGAGCTTCCTGCGCACCCGCGCGAGGAGAAGGCTGCCTGCGATCAGTATGATGCCGCCAAGCGCGAAGAAGGCGGCCGTGCCGAGCAGCGAGCCCAGCGTCTCGAAATAGAGATAAAGGACCTCGACGGCGAAGGCCGCGAAACCGGCATTGAGCGCAAACCTGCTCCTTCGGTTCGAGCCATAGGCGAGGAGCCATGCCGAGAGGGCGAGGAAGAGCGCAGCATAGGCCCAGGGCACGAGCCCCGGCACGAAATGGGCGACCGGCGGATAGAGCAGCGCCCCGAGCGCAATCACGCTTATGCCGCCGGCATCCCGGAGGGCGATGCGCCCGCTTCGTATGTCGCCCCGGCCGAGCGTCGCGGCGCAGGCCATTGCGAGCACCGCGGGCAGGAGCCAGAGAGCGCCGCCGTTGCTTTCCGGCGGCATCGCCTGGAGCACCCAGAGGAGCGCGAAGGTGGCGACGATGCCATAGGCTTCCATGGCGCCGCCGAAACGCAACGAGGCTTGCGATGTGCGAAGCCCGGCGAGCCAGAGCACGATGCTGATGAGAATGTAGATCGCGGCTATTTCGCCCCGTCCGCAATCGAGCGCCGTTGCCAGCGCCTCGGCATTGAGGATCGCCCAGACATAGGCGGTCAGGATGGCGAGATGAAAGCCGGAGAGCCAGCTCAGCCGTATCGTGAGCACGAGCGCGGCCGCCCAGGGCAGGAAGAAGCCCCAATGCGCGGCGCCAGGCTGCGGCGCGATCCATGCGGACCAGAAGATCGCGAGCAACAGCGAAAGCGCGAGCGCCGGCCGCGACGGCAGCGCCCAGGCGCTGGCGAGCGCGACGAGGCACCAGACGAGCAGCCAGCCGGGGTCGTCCGAACTGACATGATAGATCTGCGCGATGAGCGCGATGTTCGCGCCGAAAAGCGCGAGGCCGCCAAGGACGGCCGCTTGCGCGAAGGCCGGATGTTCGCGCCGCGCCAGCACGAAGGCCGCGCCATAGGCCGCCCACATCGCGCCGATGAGGATGACGAGCTTGGCGAGCTTGGACATCTCGCTCCAGTTCGCGGCGACGAAGCTCATTGCGGCAAAGCCGATCAGCACCGCGCCGAGAAGGGCGAGCAACTGGGGAATGCGGCGCGTGGCAGCTTCCCCGCCCGCCGACGCCAGAATGGCCTCGGCGTTCTGGGGCGTCACCCAGCCGCGCTCAATCCAGTGTTCGAGATCATGTTTCAGCCGCTGGAGATAGGCGCGTTGCCACATTTGCCTGCCGTCGAATCGTTGATGCCGTTTCGGTTCGCTTCGGAGCTTATCGCCTGTTTGAAGCCCGGGATCAGGTGCTTCCCGGTGGGGATGCGTCGAAAATCGTCCTCGCGGTGCAAGCGGCCTTGCGAATCGTGATGCTTGCCCGATGCGACCGAATGCCGCATCATAGTGACAAGCCCGGTAACGGAGGAGAAGCCATGAATGTTGCCTCTATCCTGAAGGCCAAGGGTTCCGATGTCGTGACGGCCACGCCGGTCATGACGCTTGGCGAAACCGCGCGATTGCTGACCAGCCGCCGCATCGGCGCCGTCGTGGTGCTCCATGGACAGCAGGTGCTCGGCATTCTGTCGGAGCGCGACATCGTCAAGGCGGTCGCCGCTTCCGGCGCCGAGGCGCTCGACCGTCCGGTGCGCGATTTCATGACGTCGCGCGTCACCACCTGCGATCTCAACGATTCAGCCGACGAGCTGATGGACATCATGACGAATGGTCGGTTCCGCCATCTGCCGGTCGTTCACAAGGGCGAACTTGTCGGGATCGTCTCGATCGGCGACGTGGTGAAACACCGCATCGCGGAAACCGTGATGGAAACGGAGGCGATGCGCCTCTACATCGCGAGCAGTTAGAAGCGTTTCCAGCAAAAGTGGGAACCGGTTTTGCGGTTCGGAAACGCGACAGATCGAGAAGCGGGACCAGCCGTTTCGATGCCGTCGAAATGGGAAATGCTTCGGGCGGAATGAGGAGCGGACCGGCGTGATCTTCACGCC
>NZ_JBATUH010000147.1:0-5085 GCF_049671045.1 Parvibaculum sp.
GCGGCCAGACCGGCGAGGTGCGCATCATCGGCATCCCCTCCATGCGCGAGCTGATGCGCATCCCCGTTTTCAACAGATGCAGCGCCACCGGCTGGGGCCAGACCAATGAGAGCCTGAAGATCCTGACCGAAGGGCTCACCGAGCGGACGAAGGAATTTCTGAAGACGCGCGGCGGCGTCTTCATGAACGGCGATGCGCATCACCCGCATATGTCCTTCACGGATGGTACTTATGATGGGCGCTACATCTTCATCAACGACAAGGCGAATTGCCGTGTCGCGCGCATCCGCTGCGATGTGATGAAGACGGACAAGATCATCGAGATTCCGAACGCCTCCGACATTCACGGCTTGCGGCCGCAGAAATTTCCCCGCACCGGCTATGTCTTCGCCAATAGCGAGCACATCATTCCGATCCCGAATGACGGCAAGGTGCTGGACGACCCGAAGAAGAACTACTGGTCCGTCTTCACCGCGATCGACGGCGACAAGATGGAAGTCGCCTGGCAGGTGATGGTCGATGGCAATCTCGACAATTGCGATGCCGATTACCAGGGCAAATACGCCTTCTCGACCTGCTACAACTCCGAGAAGGGCGTGACGGTGGCGGAGATGACCTCGGCCGAGCAGGATTGGGCGGTGGTCTTCAACATCAAGCGCATCGAGGAGGCGGTGAAGAAGGGCGATTACAAGAAAATCGGCGGCGTGCCAGTGATTGACGGCCGCCACGGGTCCAAATACACGCGCTACATTCCCGTGCCGAATTCGCCCCATGGCTGCAACACGGCGCCGGATGGCATCCATGTCGTCTTCAATGGCAAGCTGTCGCCGACCGTGACGGTGATCGACGTGCGCAAGCTCGACGATCTCTTCGACGACAAGATCAAGCCGCGCGATTGCGTCGTCGCCGAGCCGCAACTCGGCCTCGGGCCGCTTCACACCGCCTTCGACGGAAAGGGCAACGCCTTCACCACCGTCTTCATCGACAGCCAGATGGTGAAGTGGAACATCGAAAAGGCGAAACAGGCCTTTCAGGGAAAGAAGGTCGATCCGATCATCGAGAAGCTCGACGTTCACTATCAGCCGGGCCACAACCACACTTCAATGGGTGAGACGAAGGAAGCGGATGGAAAGTGGCTCATTTCGCTCAACAAGTTTTCCAAGGACCGCTTTCTCAATACCGGCGTGCTGAAGCCCGAGAACGATCAGCTCATCGACATATCGGGCGACAAGATGAGACTCGTGCATGACGGGCCGAGCTTCGCCGAGCCGCACGACATCTGCATCGTTCACCGCTCCAAGGTGAACCCGGTGAGCATCTGGAAGCGCGACGACCCCACATGGGAAGATGCGCGCAAGATGGCGGCCAAGGATGGCGTCGATCTCGACGAGGCGGCGGACGTCATTCGCGACGGCAACAAGGTGCGCGTCTATATGTATTCGACCGCGCCGACCTTCAGCCTCGAGCAATTCGAGGTCAATGAGGGCGACGAGGTAACCATCGTCGTCAGCAATATGGACGAGGTCGAGGACCTGACGCATGGCTTCACGCTCGTGCGCTACGGCATCGCGATGGAGATCGGGCCGCAGGCGACGGCCTCCGTCACCTTCAAGGCGGACCGGCCGGGCGTCCACTGGTGGTATTGCCAGTGGTTCTGCCACGCGCTGCACATGGAAATGTCCGGCCGGATGCTCGTTCATCCGAAGCCGGCCTGATCGCCGTGCGGCGGGGCCCGTCATGGTTCGGCAGGATGAGGGCGGCGGTTGCGGCAATCGCCGTCCTCAGTCTCGTGCCGATCCTTCCGGGGCTCGCCTCCACCATCGAGCTTCGGCCGGGCGACAATCTTCAGGAGGCTGCCGCCCGCGCGAGGCCGCGCGACGTGCTCCGCCTCGCTCCGGGCCATTACGCGGGCAATGTCGTCATCTCGCGGCCGCTCACCATAGAAGGGCCGGACGATCGGTCCGCCATCGTCGAGGGGCGGGGCGATGGCCGAGCGATCTGGATCGAGGCGCCGGATGTCACGATCCGCAATCTCACCGTCAAGGGCTCGGGCCTCAGCCTCTTCGACATGGATGCAGCGATCTTCGCCGACAGGACGGCCGATCGCGTTCTGGTCGAGCATAACGACATTCTCGACAATCTGATCGGCGTCTATCTCTGGGGTCCGCGCGACGCGACGGTCCGCGAGAACCGGATCGTCGGCCGGCATGATTTGCGGCGCAGCGAGAGAGGCAATGGCGTTCAGCTCTGGAACACGCCGGGCTCGATCGTCATCGGCAACGACATAAGCGCCGGCCGCGACGGCATCTTCACCACGACGAGCCGCAACAACATCTTCCGCGGAAACAGGTTTCGCGATGTCCGCTTCGCCGTTCACTACATGTACACGAATGACAGCGAGGTGAGCGGCAATCTCTCCATCGACAACGATGTCGGCTACGCCATCATGTATTCCGACCGGCTCGTCATCCGCGACAATGTCTCGGATGGCGACCGCGAGCACGGGCTGCTCTTCAATTTCGCCAATGGCTCGGAGATCAGCGGCAATGTCGTGCGCGGCAGCGAGAAATGCGTCTTCATCTACAACGCCAACAAGAACCGCTTCGAGGACAATCTCTTCGAGGGCTGCCGGATCGGCGTACACTTCACGGCGGGATCGGAGCGCAACCGGATTTCGGAAAATGCCTTCATCGGCAATCAGACGCAGGTCATGTATGTCGGCACCCGCGCTCTCGACTGGCAGGTAGCGGGGCGCGGCAACTACTGGAGCGACAATGCCGCCTTCGATCTCGACGGCGACGGCATTGCCGACACGGCCTATCGCCCGAATGGAATCCTCGATCAGGTGCTCTGGCGCGCGCCAGCGGCGAAGCTGCTGCTCAACAGCCCGGCGACGGAAGTCGTGCGCTGGGCGCAGTCGCAGTTCCCCGCCATTCATCCGGGCGGCGTGATCGACAGCGCGCCATTGATGAGCCCGCCGCATATCGTGGCGGCAAGCCGGCTGGAGGTGAAGCCGTGAGTGGAGTTTCGGTCGAGCTTTCCAGCGTAACGAAGACTTATGACGGCGTCGCGGCGGTCGAAGGCGTCGATCTAGTCTTGCGGGCGGGCGAGTGTGTCGCGCTTGCCGGGCATAATGGCGCGGGCAAGAGTACGCTCATCAAGCTGATGCTCGGGCTCATTCGCCCCGATGCGGGCCAGATTCGCGTGCTTGGGGAGGACCCGGCCAGCCGCGCGGCGGCGCATGTGCGGATGGATGTCGGCTATCTGCCGGAGAACATCGCCTTTCATCCGGCGATGACGGGCATCGAAACGCTCGCCTTTTATGCGCGGCTGAAGCGCCAGCCGCTCGCGGACAATGCGAGGCTGCTCGAGCGTGTCGGGATTTCGCAGGCGGCGAGACGGCGCGTTGGAACCTATTCCAAGGGTATGCGCCAGCGGCTCGGCCTTGCGCAGGCGCTGCTCGGGCGGCCCAGGGTGCTGTTTCTCGACGAGCCGACGACCGGCCTCGATCCGGCCCTGAGGCAGGGCTTCTATGACATTCTTCGCGAATTGCGAGAGGAGGGCGCCTGCATCCTTCTCTCGTCCCACGCGCTGGCCGAACTCGAAGGCAGGGTCGATCGTGTCGTCATCATGAACCGTGGACGGAAGGTTGCGGACGGCACGATGTCGGATCTGCGCCGGGCGGCGGGCCTTCCCTTGCGTATCGAGCTTCGGCTGGGCGCGAAGGCCGCGGCCGAGGCCGCGCGGCTCCCCGCCGGCTGGAGCCGCATCGGCGAGGCGCGATACGAACTTCGCTGTAAGGAGACGGAGAAGATCGCCGCCATCCGGGCGCTGTCGGAGCTTCCCTGTTCCGTCGAGGACATCGAGCTTCACCAGCCCGGCCTCGATGACATGTATGCGCATTTTCTGACACGCGAGGACGCATGAGATCGGTCGCGATCATTGCCGGCAAGGAATTCCGCGACGGCTTGCGGAACAGGTGGGTCGTGGCGACGACATGCCTGCTGGCGGCGCTGGCGTTGACGCTCGCCTTCCTCGGCAGCGCGCCCACGGGTGAAGTGCGCGTCGGCGCGCTCGCCGTCACCATCGTCAGCCTTTCGAGCCTCACGATCTTTCTGATCCCGCTGATCGCGCTGCTCCTTGCCTATGATGCCGTGGTCGGCGAGGTGGACCGGGGCACCATGGCCCTGCTTCTCACCTATCCCGTCTCGCGCTGGGAAGTCATGCTCGGCAAATTCGCGGGCCATGTCGCCATTCTCGCCGTCGCCACGTTGATCGGCTACGGCATTGCCGGCGTCACGCTCGAAGCGGTGAACGGCGAGGGCGATACGGATGCCTGGCAGGCATTCGCCGCCATGATCGGAACGAGCGTGCTGCTCGGCGCGGCCTTCGTCTCGATCGGCTATCTCATCAGCGCGGCCGTGCGCGATCGCGGCACGGCGGGAGGCATCGCCATAGGCGTCTGGCTCGTCTTCGTGCTGATCTACGACATGGCGATCCTCGGCATTCTCGTGGCGGATCAGGGGCGCATACTGACCGCCGAGCGGCTCAACCTGCTTCTCATGCTCAATCCGACCGATGCCTACCGCCTGCTCAATCTTACGGGCTTTGCGAATGTCTCCCGCTTTTCGGGCATGGCGGGGATCGCATCGCAGGCCAATCTCGCGCCCTCGGTGCTGATCGCGGCGCTCGTTGCGTGGGTTCTGGCGCCGCTCGGACTTGCGACTTTTCTTTTTGCGAGGAAACAGCTTTGAACGCGCTTGTGAGGAGTCTTGCGGTTTGCGCTCTCATCCTTGTGCTGTCCGGTTGCGACCGGCCGGAGCAGGAGAAGGCGCCGCCGCCTGCCGAAGTGTCCGACCTCGCCGTCGGGCATTTCTGCGGGATGACGCTTCCCGAACATGCAGGCCCCAAGGCGCAGATTTTCATCGCGGGCAGGGCGGACCCATACTGGTTTTCGTCCGTGCGGCAGCTTTTCGCCTTCATGCGTCTGGCGGAGGAGCCGAAGAACGTCACCGCGATCTATGTCAACGACATGGGCAAGGCGAAGAACTGGAACCAGCCCGAGCCCGGAACATGGATCGACGC
>NZ_JBATUH010000148.1:0-1683 GCF_049671045.1 Parvibaculum sp.
GCGCCTGCTTGCCCAGCAGGAACTCCAGCTTCGTCACCGGCGTCACGTAGAAGTTGATGATCGAGCCCAGCTCCTTCTCCCGCACCACCGCCAGCGCCGACAGCATGGAGGGGATCATCAGCAGCAACAGGGGGATGACCGCCGGCACCATGGCCACCAGGCTTTGCAGGTCCGGGTTGTAACGATAGCGGATGGCCACCTCGAACGCGCCCGCGTTGGCGGCCGCGCCCAGCAGTTCCCGCGTCTTCTGTTGCAGCCAGGCGGCGTGCATTCCCTGCACGTAGCCGCGGATGGTTTCGGCCCGTTGCGGCATGGCGCCGTCAATCCAGGCGGCGATCTCGACGGGGCGGCCGTGCGCCGCGTCCCTGGCGAAACCGGAGGGAATCTCGATGGCCAGGCTGATGTCGCCGTTGCGCATGCGCCGGTCCAGCTCCTCGTAGCTGGCGATGGGCGGCTTCTCCGTGAAATAGCGAGAGCCGGAAATCTGCTGGGCGTAATCACGGCTCGTGGTGGTGTTGTCCCGGTCCAGAACGGCGAAGCTGAGGTTCTCCACGTCCATGTTGACGCCGTAGCCGATGACGAACATCAGCAGCACCGTGCCGATGATCGCCAGCGTGGCGCGGATGGGGTCGCGGCGCAGCTCGAGCGCCTCGCGCCGGGAATAGGCCAGCATCCGCCGCAGATCGAAGCCGCGCCGGATATGGCTCGCGTGTTCCGGCGTCGCCGCCTCCGTCTCTCCCGCCTCCGTGGCGGGCGGTTGTCCGGCGGTCGGGTCGGTCTGCTTCACCGCCTCTTCCAGGCAGGCGATGAAGGCGTCCTCCAGCGTGTCGGCGTGGTAGGCCCTGGTGATCGCTTCCGGCGTATCGGAGATCAGCACGCGCCCGGCGTGCATCAGCGAAATGCGATCGCACCAGCCCGCCTCGTTCATGAAGTGAGTGGAGACAAAGATCGTGACGTTGTCCCGGCGCGACAGGTCGGACAGAATCCGCCAGAAATTGTCGCGCGCCACCGGGTCGACGCCGGAGGTAGGTTCATCGAGGATCAGGATGACCGGGCCGTGGATGATGGCGACGGCCAGCGACAGTCTCTGGCGCACGCCCAGCGGCAGATCGTCCGGCAGGGCGTCCATGACGTCCTCAAGATCGAACCGGCTGGCCAGTTCGCGCATGCGCGGGCCGATGGCCGCGGCCTCCATGCCGAACAGCTCCGCGTGCAGCTTCAGGTTCTGGCTGACTGTCAGCTCCGTGTAGAGCGAGAACGCCTGGCTCATGTAGCCGACGCGCTGGCGCACGGCCATGTCCTTTGGGTCAACCTCGCCGCCGAACAGCCGCGCCACGCCCGCGCTTGCCGGCAACAGGCCGGCCAGCACCTTCATGGTCGTGGTCTTGCCGCAGCCGTTGGAGCCGAGAAAACCGAAGATCTCGCCGCGCGGGATGCGGAAACTCACGTCATCGACGGCGGTGAAATCGCCGAACTTCACCGTGACGTGCTCGGCTTCGATGGCGATCTCCGCCGTTTCGCCGGCGGGGCGGGGCGGAATGACCACCTCGTGGTGGTCGCGCCGCGCCTCTTCCGGCAACAGCGCCACGAAAGCCGCGTCCAGGTCGGCGGCGCCGGTCCGGTCCAGCAGTTCCTGCGGTGAACCGGTGGCGAGGATTTCGCCGGCGTTCATGGCGATCAGCC